>JAOADT010000019.1:0-39355 GCA_026417175.1 Deltaproteobacteria bacterium
CAGGCGGGTTTTTGAAACTTTAGGGTAGTTTTTAGAACACCTTCAAGATTTGCAGCGGAAAGGTTTAACATATAAACCATAAAGCAATTTCCATAAAGTATCCTCTTACAGTTTAAAATCAAGGGATGCATTTTGCCCATAGGATTCCGTAGTTACAGGTTTAAATTCCTAGATGGCGGAAGTACTTTTGTTTGATAGCAATACTCCATTAATGTGAAGAGACCTCTTCCGATGTTTGGAATTGGCAATGTTAGGGTAATTTGGAACTTCGCTTTTGGAAAAGAAATAGGCGAACTTAATCTTCTTTATACTCCAGGATGTCGCCCACCTTACATCCGAAGTACTTGCAGAGCTTATCAAGGAGATCAAGCTCAACCCTTTTTGCCTTTTCGTGATAAAGTAAAGCTATTGAGTTCCTGTGCACACCAAGTTCCCTTGATAGGTCAGATATTTTAATCCTTCTTTCCCCCATCATTCTTGAAAGGTGACATTTTATCATAAGGTGATATATGTCATTGCAGACGTTATCATGTCAAGAAAATTGATAAAGATGAGATAGGATCATGGACGGATATCAAAAAAAAGTGTAAAATATCATTGAGAATAACATTTATCCGTAATGGAGGTTAAAAGACGGGAACCATGTTATTGGTACCTGGACAAATAGTGAAGTACGCCTTTTATGTGCTTGAAAAGTACACTACCCAAACCAGGGACGGATATGAGTACGGTGTTCTAACCTTAAGCTCCAACAGCACTTTGAAAACCGCCTATGTCTGGGAAGGACATAGAGAGATTTTAAAATCGATCTCTGAAGGAGACAACCTCTATGTTGTAGCCAAGGGGGTCGAAACGAAAAACGGAGTAGGTCTTAGAATTCTTATGGTCAGCCAGCATATTGACCAAAAACTAGATGCGAAAAGGAGAATCAAGTGGAGGAAGTTACTCGAGATCCTGGACCTCATAAGAGACTGTCATTTGAGGGCCCTAATCAATTACTTTTTGGTAAGAAAAGACTTCCTTGAAGCTTTCGTTACCTCTCGAGCTGGATTTGAAAGACATCATACGACCGAAGGAGGCCTTCTAGACCATACAGTCTCCCTCATGGAACTGGCTCTTCTCATGATCGAACTGCACAAGCCTTTCTATCTTAACAGAGACCTTCTTTTTACCGGAGCCTTTCTTCACGATATAGGAAAGACTGAGTGTTTCAGGGCTATAAACAATATTCCTCTTCTAAGACATCCTGAAGCTGGATTGATAATGGTCAATAGGGCCGTAAGTGGTATAGATAACTTCCCCAACGAACTTGCCGAGCGCCTCTATAACATTGTCGCCTATCACCATGAAAGACCAAGACACACAAAGAAGGTAAGAATACCCGAGTGTATTGTAATTTCCCACCTTGATGCACTCGATGCTGAGATAGACAGGATAAAGAGGATTGGGGGAAGAATAAAAAAACCCCGGGAACTAATACTCCCTAAAGAAAACTTTTAGGGAGGTTTTTTATGGAACTTCTCAGGCCAAAACATGTTATTCAGAAGATGAAGATAAGTAGAGCGGTTCTTTACAGACTCATCCAGGAAGGTATCTTTCCGAAACCTGTAAAGATAGGTTCCATGTCCTTTTGGCTGAGCTCGGAGGTGGATAGAATAATGCTTGCCTTATATAGGAAAGAGAATAAAGAGACCCTGAAAAAGATAGTTAGGGAAATTGAAAGATCGAGACAGGATGGGGATAATCAGCTTCCCTTTGTAGACTTCATCAGACCTTCAAGGTAATCGGCCCAATCTTGCATCATTTTCCTTCTCGCTTCTAGGAATCTCGTTCTGTTATAAGCCTCGCCGAGTCTGTCGGGTACAGAATGGGCAAGCTGCATTTCTATTATGTCTGGTTGATATCCAAGTTTCTCATGTAGAATAGTCCTTGCCATGGCCCTGAACCCATGGGAGGTTATGTCTTTTGATGTATCGTAGCCCATCCTCCGTAGGGCCGCATTTAGAGTAACATCAGATATGGGCCTATCCTTTCCTCTAGCTGATGGAAAAAGGTATCTTCCATCCCCAGTATATCGTCTTACTTTCCCGATGACCTCGAGTGCCTGTCTCGAAAGAGGAACTATATGCTCCTTTTTCATCTTCATTTTAGAAGCGGGTATCTCCCATATTCTCTCTTTGAAATTTATCTCCTGCCATTCTGCAGTCCTTAATTCACCAGGTCTCACAAAAGTAAGGGCAAGGAGTTTTAAGGCAAACCCAACTACGGGAAACTCATATCCCTCTATTGCCCTCATTAAGGCACCTATTCGTTCTGGATCGAGAATCGTAGGATAGTGTGAAGGTCTTGGTGTTACAAGCATGCCCCTTCCTAAAGAGGAGACTGGGTCTGACTTAACTATCCCCTTTGCTATTCCGTATCTAAAGATCATGCTCATTATCTGCTTTATCCTGTGGGCAAGCTCAATATAGCCTCTGTCTTGGATTGAGAGGAGAAACGTATATACCTCAGGTGTCTCTATCTCTTTTGGATCTCTTTCCCCAAACACTGGTACTATGTGTTTTTCTATCCTCTGTCTTACTGTCTCTCCGTGTCTTTCTGTCCATGATGGTTTTTTCGCATTGAACCAATCCCATGCGAGGTCTGAAAAGGTCTTTACCTTTTCTTTCTTCTGGATTTTTGCAGGATCGATCCCTGAAAGGAGCATTTTTTTCATCTCATCCCTTTTTTCCCTTGCTTCTTTGAGGCTAACTAAGGGGTATGTACCTAAACTTATCGTTTTTCTCTTCCCCTGAAAACTGTAGTCCATTCTCCACCATTTTCCTCCCTTTGGAGAAACGATAAGGTACAGTCCCTTTTCGTCATAGAGTTTATATGGTTTGTCCTTAGGTTTGGCATTTCGCACAGAAATATCAGTCAAAGGCATATTTCCTCCTTCCACTTTTTTCTGTAACTGACCGCAATTTTACGGTAACTGGTCATGTAAATTTTATTCGATATGTCGTTGTTACCGTATTAGTTACCGTATAAAGACTTAGGCTGTCAAGAGACAAAATGAGACATTAAGAGATGAACGATATCGAAAAAATCCTTGAACGACAACGACTTATAAGAAAACATGAGAAAACATGAAACAGGGAAAAAAAGACAGGTGGCGGAGAGAGAGGGATTTGAACCCTCGGTCCCGCTTTTTAGCGGAACACACGATTTCCAGTCGTGCTCCTTCGGCCGCTCGGACATCTCTCCACAGACTTTTTTATAACACATGGGATTTAGTCTGACAAGCGGGATCAGAATTACTACCATCGAGCTTCCACCAGGTACTTTTCTTCCATGTGATTTGGATGATAAGACATTTTTGCATTTCTGAGACCTGGTATCCCTAGATCCTGCTCTCTATTAATGTAGATTGCGTTTTTCGCACACACTTCACAGAACTTTTGGTTTATAAGGCTATAAAGGTAGGGAAATCGCGGATCAGCCTTTTCTACGTGAACAACCATTGTTTCATCATTTAACATTTCCCCAAATGTGAAAGCGACCACTTGTCCCCAAAGTGTAATCACTCCCCCTATCAAATTTAAGATGTCATAAAAAGTAAATACTTCATTTACTGCCCGAAGTTCAGCAAGTAGACTTTCATTTTGATCACATTCCTTTATCTCACACCACTTCTTGTGAACTTCCAAGCAACCCTTTATATGTTCGTTATTCAAGATTTGGAATTCGAAAGGGTAGGATCTTAGCGCCTTGCTTATGTGGTTTCTCTGTGCTCTATATCTCTTACCCCTTAGTTGAACAAGATCTTCTCTCAAATATACGTAATCAAAATGCTCTCTCATGGGCGAAATAGAGATACCACGAATCTCAGAAGCAAGACTGATGAATCTTTTATCTACCCTTTCTATTCTGGGAATGACCTGTTTTTTTTCTTCCTTTAACCATTCAAGAAGGGTGATGACATCATACTTAGATTCGCAGCCTATGGGTTGAAATCCATAAATTTCGGTCTCATTTCGCTCTGAAATGATAAAAAGAACATTTTCCAGTAGTGACCACTTAAGTCCGTAAGATTTTCTCCACATAAAAAGATTTGTAAATGTCCATTCAGAAGTCGTAGGCCTGTATGATATTAGAATCTCCGCTATCCTTTCTCTGTCTTGTAACATAATCTCCTTAAAATGTGGAAAAGAAGGATACATTTCAAACGTTACTATGATAAAACAAATAAGTTGTGCTGTAAAGGATCTTAGCGAGTAAATTTTACAGGGAGTGGACAAAGAAAATAAAATCTTTTAAAATAATATACAATCGGGGCGTGGCGCAGCCTGGTTTAGCGCACTTGCTTGGGGTGCAAGAGGTCGCAGGTTCAAATCCCGTCGCCCCGATATTTCATTTTGTAAGCCCAAGGAGTCGTCTTGATAATCCTCCTCACGAACGACGATGGGATCAATTCAGAAGGCGTTAAGTATCTAAAAGAGGGTCTTTCCCTAGAACACGATGTTTACGTTGTAGCTCCCGACAGAGAAAGAACATGTTCCGCCCATTCTATTACGCTTCATAAACCCCTTAGAATAATAAGACATTCCGACAGAATATTTTCAACGAATGGTACGCCTGCAGATTGTGTTGTATTAGGAATAAGGTGTATACTAGATAAGCGGCCACAGCTTGTCATCTCCGGAATAAATGGAGGCCCTAACATGGGCCAGGACATATTTTATTCAGGTACTGTCGCTGCAGCTAGGGAAGGGGCATTCTTAGGTATACAGTCTTTAGCGGTTTCGATTGATGCGAGGGAAAATTTCTTATATGAAGATGCAACCAAAATTATTTTGTGGATCATTAAGAAGATTGAGAGAAATCCTCTTCCTAACGGTATTTTTTTAAATGTAAATATTCCAAATCTCCCATGCGGGAAGATAAAGGGCTTTTGTGTAACCAAACCCGGAGTTAGAGTTTATGAGGATACGGTCATTGAAAGGGTGGATCCAAGGGGAAAGAAATATTACTGGATAGGAGGAGCGGTTGATGATTTTAAACCGAAAAAAGGCACAGACTTTTACGCAGTAAAAAAAGGTTACGTTTCGATCACTCCGCTGGAAGCTCACATATCAGAAAGTAAGTCAAAAGATTTAGTTAAAAAAATATTCGGGAGGTAGTTATGAAGGTGACGCTATCAGTTATTAAGGCAGACATCGGGAGTATAGGAGGCCATCTTAAGCCGAGTAGTGAAGTCTTACAAAGGGTCAAAGATTACATTTCGCAGAACGGAAAGGATTTGATTTTCGATTTTTTTGTTTCTTTTACTGGAGACGATATAGCGATCCTTTTTTCTCACGGACAAGGTGTGGGAAGCGAAAAAGTTCATAAGCTTGCGTGGGACGCCTTTGTTGCCGGGACCGAAATAGCAAAGAAACAGGGTTTATATGGCGCGGGCCAGGATCTTTTAAAGGATGCATTCTCAGGAAACGTAAGAGGTATGGGACCAGCAGTATGTGAGATGGAAATTGAAGAGAGACCGAACGAGCCTTTTGTGTTCTTTGCCGCTGATAAGACTGATCCTGGAGCGTATAACCTTCCTTTATATTTGGCTTTTGCTGATCCTATGTACAATTCTGGACTCATACTTTCTCCTAACATGGCGAAAGGTTTCAAATTTACGATCATGGATGTAAATTACACAGAAGGAGATAAAGTTATAGAACTTAATGCCCCTGAGGATTTATATGATATAGCAGCCCTTCTGAGGGATAATGAGCGCTTTGTCATAGAATCCATCCACTCAAGGGAGACAGGAGAAGTAGCAGCGTGTGTGAGTACTACCAGATTACACAACATAGCTGGGAAATACACGGGAAAGGATGACCCGGTTATGCTCGTTAGGGTTCAAGGACCTTTCCCAGCAACGGGAGAAGTCCTTGCTCCTTTTAGCATAGGTCATTACGTTGCGGGATTCATGAGAGGGAGTCATACTGGACCGCTTATGCCGGTAAAGATGAATTCTAGCGTTTCTTACTTCGACGGACCACCTTGTGTATGTGCTATAGGTTTCTGTGTTCACAATGGAAAACTTACTGAGCCAGCTGACTGCTTTGATCATCCTTACTGGGATTGGGTGAGAAACAATGTTGCTCGAAAAGCTACAGAAATGAGAATGCAAGGATTTTCTGGTGCTGCCATGTTACCTTACTCAGAGCTGGAATACGGAGGTATTGTTAAGAAAATGGAAAAACTTGAGCCAAAGTTTAGAATTAGGAGATGAGTGCGTGAAATTTATGATTGAAACGATGGGATGCCAGATGAATGAAAATGATTCAGAAAAACTGGTATCCCTCCTCTTAGAGCACGGATTTGACGCAGTTAAAGACCCGCAAGAGGCAGACATTTTAATTGTGAATACGTGTAGTGTGAGAAAGAAGGCAGAGGAAAAGTTTCTTAGTTATATGGGAAGATTGAAGTATTTAAAAAAGAAAAAAAATTTGATAATAGGGGTTGTGGGCTGCATAGCCCAACTGGAGAAAGAGAACCTTTTAAGAAAAGTTCCGCACGTAGATTTTTGTCTCGGTCCCTCTTCTATCCATAAAGTAATAGAAGCTATTGAAACTGTAAAAAAAGGTCAGCTATATCTAGACTTTTCAGAAAACGGAGAAGAAACACTATGTCTTAAACCCTCTTTGACATCGAAGAAGATAAAAGCCTTCGTTACCATAATGAAAGGTTGTAACAATTTCTGCAGTTACTGTGTTGTACCCTACGCGAGGGGAAGAGAAATAAGTAGACCTAGCCTTGAGATATTAAATGAAATAGAAGAATTGGCTAAAAATGGCGTAAAAGAAGTTACATTACTAGGCCAGAATGTTAACTCTTATAATAAGGATAGAAACGATCTCTCCTTTCCCCAATTACTTGAGAAAGTGAACGAGATACCAGGTATAGAACGTATAAGATTTGTCACTTCGCACCCAAAAGATTTGTCGGAAGAACTTATAAGATGTTTCGGAAGACTAAGAAAACTGTGTGAACATATACATTTACCTTTTCAGTCAGGATCTAACAAGATACTAAAACTGATGAATAGGGGCTATACAAAGGAGGAGTATTTAGAAAAAATAGAAATGTTGAAAGAGGTGTGTCCAGGGATTGCAATTACCGCGGATTGCATAGTAGGTTTCCCAGGCGAGGAAGACCGGGATTTTGAAGAAACGATGGATCTTCTGCAAAAGGTAAGATTCCACAATGTATTTTCATTTGCTTATTCTCCAAGAAAATTTACCCGAGCCCTTCTTCTTCCTAATCAAGTTCCGCGGGAGAAAGCGTTAGCAAGGCTTAGGGTGTTACAGGAAGAACAGAGGAAAATAACTCTTGAAAAGAATAAGGAACTTGAAGGGAAAAGAGTTGATGTACTGGTTGAAGGGTTAAGTAAAAGGTCAAGCTTAGATTTAACTGGCCGCACTAGAACGAATATAGTGGTGAATTTTGGTGGCCCTCTTGAATTAATTGGAAGAACAGTTGAAGTTCTAATCGTAAAAGGTTATGCTAATTCCGTAAGGGGGGCTAATATTCAGCATAAAAGTAAAATCTAGGAGGAACATATGTTAAAAGAAATGAGGGTTGCGGGTATAACGGTTGACCCATTTACGAATACGCCGATTGTGATTCTTAAGGATCTTGAAGATCGCGAAGTTCTTCCCATCTGGATAGGATTACTAGAGGCAAGTAGTATTGCGACGGCTTTGGAGCATCTTCCCACGCCCAGACCTATGACCCACGATCTCATGAGAAACATTTTGGATAGTCTTGGTGTTAAGATCATGAAGATAGAGATAAACGATTTAAGAGACAATACTTACTATGCGCTCATTCATCTTGATGTTCAAGGTAAGAGGTTGGTTATAGATTCAAGACCCTCAGACGCGATCGCGTTAGCTTTAAGAGTTGAGGCTCCTATTTACGTGGATGAAGAGGTTCTTCAGAAATCTGCAAAGGTTGAAGCTGAAAAGAAGGGTGACAAGGTAGTTACGGATTCAAAGGAATGGGAGGACATATTAGAAAGTCTTTCTCCCGATGATTTCGGAAAATACAAAATGTAGTCATGATAGATCTTCACACCCATTCTCTCCTAAGCGACGGAGAACTAGTGCCATCAGAACTTGCGAGAAGAGCCTATGTCAAAGGTTACCATATCATAGGTATATCTGATCATGCTGATCTGACTAACTTCGAAAGGGTAGCGGCTTCTATTCTTAAAATAACCAGAGACGAGTATTGGGGAATTAAAATAGTTCCAGGGATAGAACTTACCCATGTTCCTGCGTGTATGATAAAGAAGGTTATAGAAAAAGTACGGAAAATGGGTATAAGTTACGTTATCGTACATGGAGAGACTATTACTGAACCTGTAGAGGAAGGGACCAATAGGGCAGCGATAGAGGCAGAATGCGACATTTTGGCCCATCCTGGTTTGATAAAAGAGGAAGATGTAAAGCTCGCTGCCGAAAAGGGTGTGCTCCTTGAAATTAGCGCAAGAAAAGGCCATTCGCTGGGGAATGGAAGGGTTGCGAGTCTTTCCAAGAAATACGGGGCGAAACTTATATTTGGAAGTGATACGCACAGTCCTTCGGATCTCGCAGATGAAAATTTTGCGAAAAAGGTCGTGATAGGGGCTGGTCTTCTAGAAGATGACTTTTATAATATGCAAAAAAACGCGGAGGAGTTGGTAAAAAAAAGAAATTATGAACTTCAGTGTAGATGAAAGGATCGAGAAAATCCCTTTTTATCCAAAAGCTAAAGCATATGGATATGAAGAGGGATTCATAAGACTTTCGGCAAATGAAAATCCCTATTCACCTTCACCAAGGGTTGTGGCTGCAATTATGGATTCTCTCCTTTTTTTGAACAGATATCCAGATGGTGAAATGGAATTGAAAGAGCTAATAGCTGAGAAAATAGGCTTAAAGAAAGAAAATGTAGTACTAGGATGCGGGTCTAATGAAATTATAGAACTTGTTCTTAAAATATCAAAAGAGGAAAAAAGAAATAAGGTGATTGTTCCAGATCCAACCTTTGCTTTTTATTCTATAGCCGCCAAGGTATATGGATATGAGGTGGTGTCAGTTCCTTTGAGGCGTTTCCATATAGATCTTGAAGGAATAAAGAATGAAATAGATGAAAGAACCAGATTAATTTTTATATCTAATCCTAATAATCCCACGGGAACCATAGTTAAGAGAAAAGAATTCGAATCATTCCTTGGTGCACTTCCGCCTGAGGTTCTGTTGGTCGTTGATGAGGCTTACTTTGAATTCGTGGAGTCAAAGGATTTTCCACTGTCCTATCGATATATAAAAGATGTGCCTATAGTGTGTTTACGAACATTCTCTAAGGCATACGGGCTTGCAGGCTTAAGAGTAGGTTTTGGCTTGACTGATGAAAGAATAGCTAGTTTCTTAGAGAGAGTAAGACAACCCTTCAGCATAAATGTAATAGCATTTGTCGCGGCTAAAGTCGCTTTAGGAGACTCAGATTATGTAAAAAAAATGATAACCACAATATTGAAAGAGAAGAGATCACTTTACGAAAATTTAGAAAAAATTGGACTAGATTATGTCCCAAGTGAATCTAATTTTGTCCTTGTTAAGTTAGGAAAAAAAGCCGAAGAAGTAGCTGATAAACTTTTTCTGGAAAAGATAGTAGTTCGCTGGATGGGTCCTCTTGGTCTTCCCGAATATATAAGAGTTACTGTTGGAAAAAGAGAAGAAAACGTAAGGTTTATACATACACTCAAAAGAATTATAAAGAAGGAATGAAAAAGCTTATCATTACGATCGATGGTCCATCTGGTGCAGGTAAAAGTACAGTGGCAAGGATTCTTGCAGAAAGGCTAAATTACACTTACATCGACACAGGAGCCATGTTCCGGGCTGTAGCATACGCTTACAAAATAAAAGGAGAAGGAAAGGAATTGAGAGAATTTATTAAAGATTTGGAGGTTAGGTTTGAATTTGGAAAAGAAACGAAAGTATTTTTTGATGGAAAACAACTTAAAGATGAAATACGGGAACCTACTATTTCTCTTCTAGCATCTGAGCTTTCGAAAAACCCTTTAATAAGGGAGTACCTCAAGGATCTTCAAAGACAGGCTGGAAGAGAGGGGGGAATAGTGATAGAGGGAAGGGATACGGGAAGCGTTGTTTTTCCTGAGGCTGATGTGAAATTTTACCTTGACGCAAGGGTTGAAGAAAGGGCAAAAAGGAGATTCCTAGAACTGAAAGAAAAGAAAGAAGATCTGGAATTTGAGAAAGTCAAAGAGGAGGTGGAAAAGAGGGACAGACAGGACAGTGAGAGGTCTATCGCGCCTCTTGTTATCCCTGAGGGAGCGATATACGTGGATACCACATTCCTTACGGTTGAAGAGGTTGTTGAAAAGCTTTTAAATCACATAAAGGCAAGAAAATAAAGATGGAGATAATAAAGGCGAAACATTCAGGTTTTTGTTTTGGAGTTAAAAGAGCCATAGATATGGTAAACAAATTGTTAAAGGAAAAGGACGGTCCTATATACACAATAGGTCCCATAATCCACAATGGAGAGGTTGTCACGTTACTCCAAGATAAAGGTGTGATTCCAGTAGATGACATTAGATCCATAAAAAAGGGAACAGTTGTTTACAGAACCCATGGGATACTAAAAGAAGAGGAGGAGTATTTAAAAAGTAAAAGACTAAGAGTCGTAGATGCAACATGTCCTCTCGTTAAAAAGGTGAGACAGGAAGCAGTAAAATTAAGAAAGAATGGTTACAAGGTAGTGATTGTGGGTGACAAAAATCACCAAGAAGTGAAAAGCATATTGAGTTACATAGAAAATGATGGTATTGTTATTGATGACCCTCAGGAAGTAAAAGGAAAAAAGATAGGAGTAGTTAGTCAAACCACCCAGAGTAGGGAATTGCTGAAAAAAGTGGTGGATCGTCTTCTCGAGGGACCACAAGAGGTTAGAATAGTGAACACAATTTGTGAAGCCGTTGAATTGAGACTAAGAGAAGCCTTAAAAATGGCGGAAATAGCTGATGCAATGATAGTAGTAGGTGGGAAGGAAAGTTCAAATACCAAAAAGCTTTATAAGGCGATAAAAGAGGTGAGAGCCCGGTCCTACCATATAGAACACGAATGTGAACTCAATCCTTCCTGGTTTAAGGGGATACACGTTGTCGGTCTAACGGGTGGGACGTCTACTCCAGATTTTTTAATAGATAGAATCTTTTATGGCATAAAAAGCTTATGTGGGGGAAAAGATGGTGGAGATAGTTGAAACGGTAAAAGAAGCCAGAACTGACGAAGAAATGAGTGCGCTTTACGAGTCTTCCATGAAAAATTTGCATGAAGGAAGAATACTAAAAGGAAAGGTTCTCGATGTAAGCGAGGATAGCGTCATAGTAGATGTGGGTTTGAAGTCTGAAGGGAAGGTTCCAATAAGTGAATTCGTAGGAAGAGATGGGAAACCGAAAGTAGCAATAGGAGATGTCATTGAAGTAATGATCCTTGGAAGGGAAAAAGAGTTTGGTTTGCTTATTCTTTCTAAACAAAGGGTGGACCAAATAAGACTGTGGGAAAAGATTCACCGTTCGTTAAACGAAGGTGAAGCAATTGAGGGAGAGATTGTTTCAGAGATAAAAGGTGGTTTTCTAGTGGACATAGGAATAAAGGCTTATCTTCCCATGGCGCATGCAGACAGAAAGCCCGTGAAAAACCCATCAGCCTTTTTGGGAAGAAGATTGAAATTTAGGGTAATAAAGGCCAACGGTAAGAAAAACAATGTGGTCCTTTCTAGGAAACTATATCTAATCGAGGAGGCGGAAAGAAAAAAGAAGGAATTTTGGAAAAATGTCAGGGAAGGAGACGTGACATTTGGTATAGTAAGGAAAATTAACGATGATGGTGCCATTATCGATCTTGACGGAGCAAGCGGGTTTTTGCCGGTAGAGGAAGTAAACTGGGGTAGGGTTTCTCATCCGAGGGAGTACCTAAGAGTAGGAGACGAAGTAAAGGTAAAGATTATAGACCTAGATAGGGAAAAAGAAAGTGTAAAACTGAGTATAAAGCAACTGAGACCCGACCCATGGCTTAAAGTTGAGGAGAAATACCCAAAGGGTGCAAAAGTTACTGGGAAGGTAGTAAGCATTACAGATTATGGAGCTTTCATAGAACTTGAAAAAGGAGTTGAAGGATTGTTACACGTAAGTGAGATGAGTTGGGACAAAGATTTCAAAAATCCCCGAAAGATTTTATCTAAGGGAAAGACTGTAGAGCTTTTGGTTCTCGAGGTGAATAAAGAAAAAAGAAGAATCTCTCTAGGTATGAAACAGCTTTTACCTGACCCATGGGAAGTACTGGAAAAAAAATATCCCCCTGGAAGCATTATTACAGGAAAAGTAAAAAATTTCACAGATTTTGGGATTTTCCTTGGTATTGAAGGAGGAGTTGATGGCCTTGTTCATCTTTCTGAGGTCTCATGGTCAAGAAGAAAACTGCCAATCTCAGAATTGTTTAAAAAAGGACAGACAGTGAATGCAGTTGTCTTAAATGTGGATAAGGAGCAAAAAAAGTTTTCACTGAGCATAAAGAGAGCTTTAAAGCAGGACCCTTGGACAGGGATATCTGATAGATATAAATCTGGGGATATTCTTGAGGGATATATAACCAGTATTGTAGATTTTGGGATTTTCGTAGAAGTAGAAGAAGGCGTAGAGGGACTTGTACATATTTCCCAGATGGAAAATTTAAAGGGAAAAAAACCATCCGATATGTTTAAAATTGATGAAAAAGTCAAGGTAAGGGTACTAAGTATTGATGAGAAAGCGAAAAAAATGTCCTTAAGTTTAAAGGATCTTGATTGAAAAGAAAAGCACGTATTAGGGGAGAGAATTGGCCATAAACAAGGAACTATTGGAAATTCTTTGCTGTCCAAAGTGTAAGGGAGAATTAAAACTGTGTGAAAGTGAAGAAGGCTTAATATGTGATGCCTGTAAACTTCTTTATCCGATTATAGAAGACATACCCATAATGCTCATAGATGAAGCAAAGAGAATCGATACAGAAAATGTTTCTTGCTGAAAAAATCTTTTTTGTCATACTCAAGTTATCCCTAAAAGATTATAATTTTGTGTTTCCAGATAAAGCAAAAAAGGAATTGAAATGGCTTTAGGCATGTTACTCCTAATATCTTTTAAAAAAGAGAAGAACCATAGATATATCTAACGTATAACGTAAAACAGGATGACCATGATACAAGGATTCAAACAAAACTAGAAAGCAAGACTAAAGAAGTGATAAATGTAAAGGGCGTGATTCCTTCGGTTTTGTACTTTGCAAGGGGGAACCGATTGGGAATGAACTTAGAGTTAAAACTTAAAAGTATAAAATCCAAAACAAGGAAACGGTAAGCCGGTTATAAGTCCCGTCCGTCCAAGAAAAATATTGACAATTTTAGCTGACCAGAGAGACGTTCGAAGTCTGTAAATCTTGTTTGGAGATAAGAAACCCATATCAAAAAGTGTGGTATTACCGGAAGTTATAAATTAACCCTCACCCTTAAGAAAGGTTCTTGGTACAAAAAAAATGCGAGTGGGGAAAAGGGTCTCACTGAACCGTAAAGGTTGCCTCCCTTGTATCTTTTGACATTTCCGTCAGTACCGTAAATTTTACTTTGTAAGTTCCTTTTCTTGCATCTTTGGGCAGGATTATAGGAAGATCTGAAACGTAAGTACCCCCGGTTCTCTCAACAGTTACTTCCGGATTACCCCAAAGTTCTCCCATAAAGTAAATTTCTCTTACCTCTTTCACTTTAACAGGTAAATTTGAAGTTGTAAGCACGGCATACGTTAATTTGGTAGCTACTTTCTCTCCAGGCTTTACAGTCTTTGGAGAGATGGAGACCTCTTCAATTCTTGCTGTTGCCTCTCTACCCGAAAAATTGTAAACTCTATTTGTTTCTGCCTGGTTTCTCTTTACATCGTACGCGTAGTGACCTATAGTGCCACCAACCAAAGCACCAGCAAGCCCCCCAATTATTGCTCCTTCTACCGTCTTCCCTTTAGGGGCGGCTACTGCTCCCACAACAGCACCTACTCCTGCACCTAAAGCTGCGCCAGTTGTCGCTCCTTCGTGTTTGCTTACTGTTTCACAGGAGCACAACAAAACCATCATCCCTGTCATTAATAAACTTACGCATTTTTTCATTTTTTACCTCCATAAATTTTTGACTCGATAAACCAACCGATTTCTTGAATCAGTTCCACTTTTTTGATCCTTTTTATCACAGGATCGATTATATCATAGCCGAGAATACTGCTACAAGCCCTCAGAAATAGGAGCTTTTCCTTGTCTGTCAATAGAAATTCACCTTTTTTTTCCAAAGCTCTGGCATAACGGTAGAGCCTAAAAAGGATTTTTAAGAAATCTCTTTTTTTGATTCGATTTTTTATTTTTGCCCGGTCAAAATCGACAATGAATAACTCGTTATTGTTTGCTACAAGCACGTTTGAAAGATGAAGATCAGCATGAATAACTCCAAGCTTAAACAGTCTCGTTACCAGACAAGCCAGGGCTAAGATCTGTCTTGCTCTTCTATTTCCTTTTGTTTCTTTTAAAATCTGACTGAACGGCACAGCATTATCTATTTTTTTTGTGATGAGAAAAAGACGTTTTGATCCAAACCCATTTTTAATTAAAGCGCAATAAGGTTCAGGGCAAGGGAAACCTTTCGTTTTCAAGTATAAAAGGACAGAAATTTCGTTAATTACCCGTTTTGAGGATATATATCGATCCCCTGTGATACCTCTTAATAAACCCCCATGTAGGTATTGTCTCACCACAAGATTTTGACCTTCATGAGAGATAAATTTTATTCTACCTCTTCCCAGACCCGAAACATAGGGTTCAGTCTCTATTGTGTGGATTAATGAAAGGGGATCTCCAATTTCGTTTATGTAAATAATCGTATAATTGCCTATATTATAGGATCTTAACACTTTGAGATTCAAAGAAGGTATTCTTTTTTAATCCTTTTTAGGCTTCTAAAAATGTTTTTTTTCACATCCGGATTAATCAGTTCTATCTCTCTTATTATTTCTTTCATCTTTTTCCTCCTCGATATGTCTTTGTTAGGACACATGGATTTTATTACCGGCAGGGCTAAGACAGAAGAAAGTTTTTCAAGATTTTTTTCTTCTACATAGGCTAGTGGCCTTATAATGGCAAGCTCACCCCCGAACATCTCTTGATATGGTCTCATTGTAGAAATCTCTCCGTTAAAAAAAAGATTGAGCATCATTGTTTCAATTATATCATCCATATGGTGGCCTAAGGCAATCTTTGTACAGTTAAGTCGTTGTGCTGTATCGAAAAGTGCTTTCCTTCTATTCCAACTACACCAGAAACAATCGAAACTCTCCTTTGGCCCCTTCCAGGTTTCAGGCGGTGTTGCAATTACAAAGTCTATAGATTCGGAATTAAAAAATTCTGTTAACTTTTCTTTGTCTATCCATTCGAATCCCATATCTACAAAGCAGGCTATGATAACGTACTTTTGAGGCACAAACTTTACCCTTTCTTTGAGGATCTTAAGCATCGACAAACTGTCCTTACCTCCTGATACTGCTACAAGGATCCTATCATTATCTTTTATCATTTTGTAATCCCAAATTGCCTTGCCAACTTTTTTAGAAGTGAAAAAAAAGAGACCATCTTCTTTCATAGTAGCCTTAATAGCTTCTCCACTTCCTTTTTTGTCCTCGTTATAGCATCCTTTCTCTCATCGCAGCCTCTTGCCTCCAGATGCCCTATGTAATTGAGCCCTAAAAGATCAAATGTTTTTTCGAACATCATTAGGGAAGGTTTCACCACATCCTTTTCGGCAGCTCCTGATGTCATTACGGTTATGGCACTTTTGCCCTTAATCCTTGAGTTATAGTTTTGATCCATGAAAGCCATCATTCTGTCAATTACCAGCTTTAATTGTCCAGAGATAGAAAACCAGTAAACCGGTGATGCAAATATGAGAAGATCTGAATCCAGAACGTACTTCCTCACATCTTTCATGTCGTCTTTTATTGTACAGTCTCCTTCCTTTAAACATTTTAAACATCCCTGGCAGGGTCTTATGTTTAAATCGTTGATGTAAAGGACTTTTATTTCATGACCTTTCTTTTTCAACCCTTCAATCAAGTAATCTACAAGTTTTTTTGTGTTCCCATTTCTTCTTGGGCTCCCGAAAAGAATAGTCACGTTCATGTGGCCCTCCAAAAGTTTTGTCAATAAAAATAATAAACGAAAGAAAAGGGGAATGTAAATTCAATTTGAAACCGCTAGTTACTACTCATAAAATAATATGACTCGATGGGAAGAAAAATAATTATTCTCCTTATGGGAGGATTTGGATTTTTTGTTCTTTTTTTTCAAATCCAGATTATCACAGTAATTGCTGAGGGAGGGAGGCTCATTTGTGCAATCCTCGTGAAAAACGGAGATGTCATAGAAATGGCTCATCTGAATTCCATATATGAAGAAGAGGTGAAAGAAATTTTGATGGTTAATGGGGGCAGTTTGGAGCTCGTAAATGTGATCACAGACTCCATCGGAATAAAAGAATATTACTTGATGGATCACAGCTTTAATAAAAGAAAATGGAAGACCATCAGTTTCCTAAACAGTGCGGAAAGAAAATTTTCCTTGAAGGTGAAAGAAGAGCAAATTGACCTCACTGATTACAATGATAGATCAATATTAATAGAGCTACACAAAGTCAATTCCATATGGTTTCTCTTTTATTTCTTCAGCAAAGTTAAATAGGGCTCTTTGCTATATAACCTTCCAAACGCTATTAAGGATCTGTACTTATATATAGGTTTGAAACTTTAAAAAAGTATGACAAATACTCACTGGTTCCTTTAAAGTTGGATCTTGTAAATCAAAGGAAAAAAGAAAATGTTTAAATTGAAATGGCGTTATGATGACTAGAAGTATATCCAAGAACATTGACATTTTGTGGGTTAGCCGTTAATATATGTTTGGTGCTTGAGGGGTCGGCAAAAAGATTTTTCTTAATCCTGTTGGTTTTTGCCGTGATATATTTACTTTTTTTTGGAGAAGATGGAATTTTAACATATGTGAGTCTTAAAGCGGACCTAAAGAGGAAAGCTGAAAAGATAAAGATCTTAGAAGAAGAAAACTCAAACATGAAAAGCGAGCTTGAACGATTACAGAATGACAGAGATTATCTGGAAGAGATTGTCCGAAAAAAGTACGGTCTTATAAAAGAAGGAGAAAAACTTTACCGGTTAGAACGATGAGATACGAGGGAGCAATATTTAGACCTCCGAGTGAAGCTGACAGTTTGATTCTTCAAGTAACCATAGGTTGTAGTCACAATAGATGTAAATTCTGCGGTTCCTATAAAGAGAAAAAATTTAGGGTGAGGACCATTGAAGAGATAAAGGAAGATCTGACTGAAGCCAAAAGGTACGCAAGATTTGTAAAAAAGGTATTTCTTGCGGACGGCGATGCTCTTGTTGTACCACAAAAAATGCTTTTACCCATCTTCGAAGAAATAAAGAGTACTTTTCCGAAACTTGAGAGAATAGGCATATATGGGAATGTGAAATCGATTCTAAAAAAATCTGTGGATGACTTACGAAAACTGAAAGAACTTGGACTAGGAATAGTATATCTGGGGATCGAATCAGGTGACCAGGTAACTTTGAATAGAATGGACAAGGGCACAACTGTTGAAAAAATTGAGGAGGCTTCAAAAAGAGTAAAAGATGCAGGCATCACTCTTTCAGTGACGGTTCTTCTCGGAATCGGGGGTGAAGAAAGGACGAGGATACATGCGGAGGAGACTGGAAAACTTTTGAGCAGGATAGAACCTGATTATGTGGGAGCACTGACCCTTATAGTGATACCTGGCACACCTCTCGCTGATGAAATGAGGATGGGCAAGTTCAGACTTCCAGATACTTTTAAGCTACTGGAGGAACTTTACGTTATGATAGAGAATATAAATGTGAAAAAAACATTTTTCGCATCTAACCACGCTTCTAATTACCTCCCGCTTAAAGGATGGTTACCTGATGAAAAAGAAAGAATGCTATCAGCCATAAGGTACGTACTTGAAGTTAAGGACCCGTCGATTCTACGACCAGAGTACCTTAGGGCGCTATAAGGTTTTTTGGAGATAACATGATGAAAGAAGTGGCAAGTAGCCAGATTGAGGTTCCTATAAGAGTTCGGTATGCCGATACAGATCGTATGGGAATTGTTTATTACGGAACTTATCCAATGTACTTTGAAATAGCAAGAAGTGAGTTTTTGAGAGAAAAAGGCTTTACGTACAGAGAGCTGGAAGAAAAGGGATATCATCTTGTTGTGACCGAACTGGGTATTAAATACTATTATCCTGCCACGTATGATGACTTACTCGTAGTGAGGACGAAAATAAGCGAACTAAAATCAAGGGGGTTAAAGTTTGAATATGAGATTTTAAAAGATGGAAAGGTTTTAGTGTCGGGTTATACTAAACACGTGTGTGTCGATAGAAATAAAAAGCCCATATCCATACCTCAGGAGCTTTTTGATCTCCTAAAAAATGCAAAATCCTGAAAACATTCTTGTGCTTAGACTTTCTTCTCTTGGTGATATTATTATGACCTTACCAGCTGTTTATTCACTAAAGAACTACTTTCCTTCGTCAAAAATAGCATGGGTTTGTGAGGGTTCCGCTTGTGAGCTCCTTTCATGTATGAGATTTGTGGATGAGGTTATCAAATTTCCGAGAGATAAGATACGTGAGGCTTTAAATAATGGATCACCCATGGAAGCCTGGGTAACTTTTTTAAATTTCATAAGAGATCTGAGAAGAACTGAATTTGACTTAGTTTTTGATTTTCACGGAATATTGAAAAGCGCGGTGATTTCATGTCTCACCAGAAAAAAAAGAATGGTAGGTTTGGGAAAACCTTATGCAAAAGAATTTTCCCATCTATTTTACAGAGAGAGGATCAATGGTTCTGATCAGCACATCCATAAAGTACAGAGGAATATGATGTTAGTAAAGTATATAGGAGTGAAAGGATTTTCTGAAAATATTCCTTTTATGGTTCCCAAAACCGATGAGGAATATGTAGAACAATTTTTTCGAAAGGAAGGCTTAAGTGGAAGAGTTTTTGTGGTAAACCCGTTTTCAAGCATAAGGGGTAGGTACAAAAGATGGCCTCTGGAATACTACAGAGAGTTGATAAAAATGATTAAAAAGGAGATGGATCCGCGTGTTATTATCCTTTGGGGAACCAATGAAGAAAAGATAGAAGCAGAAAAACTTAAAGAGTCTCTAAATGGAGATGTAATCCTTTCTTGGTCTATGAACGTTCCAAAATTGTTGGCGTTTTTGTCTAAAGTTGACCTTTACATTGGCGGTGACTCTGGTATCACACATCTAGCTTCACTTGTTAAGACTCCAGTTGTTGCAATATTTGGTCCTTCGGATCATAAGGTGAATAGCCCCTGGGGTACTACAAAGAAAATTGTACGAAGAGATATAGAGTGCAGTCCATGTAAAAAAAGAGATTGTAAAGAAAGAAGATGCCTGACGGAGATTTATCCTGAGCAAGTTTTTGAAGCCATAAAAGAGTTGTACAACCAGCGATCACTAGAGAAATGAAAAGGATTCTTTTTATTTACCCTAACTTGAACACACAGATAGGATTTAACTATGGCATCTCTTTTATCTCTTCATATCTTAAGGGAAAAGGGATTGAGACTCATCTTCTGAACATAAATGAAAAACTCGGTTATGGGCTAGACTACGAAAGGATTGAAAAAGACGTGGCCCGTTTGAGACCTGACGTCATTGGATTTTCGGTTCTTACGAATCAATACAAATACGCATCTCAAATTGCTAAGCGAATAAAAGATAAGTTTGACATCCCAATAATATTCGGAGGGATCCATCCAACAATGGATCCTGAAGATACGCTAAATAATCCGTTTGTTGATTATATCTGCGTAGGAGAGGGAGAAGAGGCACTGGCAGAATTCATGGTGAAAGGGGATGCTAAAGGAATTAAGAATATGGGATACAGAGAAAATGGACTGCCAGTAGTTGAGCCTTTGAGACCTTACGTTGACCTTAATAAGCTTCCATTTAAAGACTACGAGATTTTCGATTTTCAGCAAATGATAAACGCAAAGGATGGTTGGGTGGGTCTCCTTGCATCGAGAGGATGTCCATTTAGATGTACATACTGTCTCAACCACAAGATTATAGAACTGTACAAAAAGAATGGCCATTTACCAAGGTATTACATTAGAAGGCACAGTGTAGAAGAAGTAATAGGAGAAATAGAGTATCTTCAGAAAAGATACACAGGAATCAAGATGTTCATATTTGATGATGACATATTCACCTTCGATAAGGAATGGCTTCGTGAATTCTCCAAAAGTTATAAAACCGTGACAAATGTGGGATTTGTTTGCAATGCACATGCGAAGATTTTTGACGAGGAGACCGCTTCTCTTTTGAAAGAAGCAGGGTGCAAAATAGTAAAATTTGGTCTCGAAAGTGGAAGCGAGAGAATAAGAAGGGATGTGCTTAAACGTTACATGTCCAACAAAGATATAGAAAAAGCTTTTTCAATAGCCGATAAATACGGACTCCATACTTCTGCATTTGTCATGATCGGTCTTCCGCATGAAAAAACTCTTGATCTATTAGAAACTGTGAAACTCATCTCAAAAATAAAACCAGGGAGAATGAGATGGTCTCTTTTTTTCCCTTTCGTAGGAACTGAGGCTTACCGGTTGGCAAGGGATAACAACATGATAAATTTTGAAAAAATGATAGAGCTTGACAATTTTACCGATGGCACGTGCATGAGATTAGGAGAGGAAGTGGATCTATTTGTAGAAAAGTTAAAAACCTTTTTTTGTGTATTTGTTAACGCATACGCCAATTCAGATGGGCAAGGGAAATACATGGCTTTAGCTAGAGAAATAATGGAAATGGATAGGGACACTTACGAACGAAGAAAAGATGAATTAAAAAGAATAGCTTCGAATTTGGACTGTGAGATGGAGAAAACAAATAAACTTTTCTATACGGTAAAATATAATCCATTCATGGGTGTAAGAAGTGACTGGAAGGACGATAGTTTATCTGCCTAATTGGCTCGGAGATATGGTTATGGCTGTCCCTTTTCTTTTTTCCATTAGAATGGGCACAAAAGAAGAGATCTGGTTTTGCGGAAAATCGAAGGCTATACATCTTTATAATGGATTGAACCTATTCGATAGATTTTTGCCAATTGAAGGGAAAAATGTGACAGATTTCTATGAAGCTGTCACATTTTTACGGAAAAAGAATTTTAAAAATGGGGTGATCCTACCACACTCTTTTCGGGCGGCACTTCTTTTTTTTGTTGGAAAAGTAAAAGAGAGGATTGGGTACGAGAAAAATCTAAGAGGGATACTTCTAAGTAAAAAACTCAAATTGAAAGACGAGGTAGAACCTACGGTTGAACACTACCTCAGAATAGCGGACTACCTGAAAATAGATAGGGTTACCGACACCCCCATTTTGGCTGTGACGGAAGATGAAGAGATGAGCTTTTTCGAATCCCATGATGATATAAAGCCCCCGTATGGGGTTTTTACCGTAGGGGCTAGGTACGGTCCCTCCAAATGCTGGCCAGAAGAATATTATGCCAAACTTGCAGATATGATAACGAAGGGGCTCGGATTGAAGATTTACATATTGCCTGATAAAGACGAGGAACAAAAGGCAAAAAGGATAAAAGATTTATGTCAATATAAGGAAAATGTGGAAATAAGATACTTGAATCTAAGAGATCTAAAAGTCTGTATATCGCAAGCCTCTTTTTTAGTAAGTAACGATACAGGTCCGCGTCACATAGGGTCGGCTCTGGGTATCCCAACTTTAGTACTTTTAGGACCTATGGATGAAAGGTACACAAGATACCCTTCCTCCTCAACCTTTGTATTCAACGCTCGAGTTCCCTGCAGTCCCTGTAACAAAAGGGTATGCGATAGAGGCCATGAGTGTATGAAAAAGATTCAGTCCGAAGTGGTTTTTGAAAAGATAATGGAGATTCTAAATTATGGAAAACCTTCTTGGAATAGTCGAGCGATTTAAAGGAAAGAGTATCTGTGTGGTTGGAGATATAATAGCAGACATTTTTATCTTCGGGCGTCCCTACCGTTTGTCTAGGGAAGCGCCTGTTGTGGTAGTAAAGTATGAAGATGAGAAGCTTTTCCCGGGAAGTGCGGGAAATACCATAAACAATCTTGTTTCCTTAGGGGCTTATGTCTATCCAGTAGGGACGATTGGTGCGGATGAAACGGGAGATAGACTGATGGAATTTTTTTTGAAATCAAAAGGTGTAAACGTAGATGGAATAATAAGAGACGAAAGAACAACAACCACTAAAACGAGAATTTTAGCAGGTGACAGACATACATCAAAACAGCAGATTATAAGAATAGACAAAATAGAAGAAAGGCCGCCCTCCAACAAAGCAAAAAAACGCATATTGGAATACATAGTCAGTATTAAAGACAAAGTGGACGGCTTTATCGTATCTGATTATGGACATGGAGTCGTAGGTGGAAAAGTCATAGATATTATGCGGGATTTTGCTAAAAATAGTCTTGTTGTGGGTGATTCCAGGTATAACCTTTCCCGTTTCAGTGGTTTCACGATAATAACGCCTAATGAACAGGAGGCTTATGAACTTTTAAAAAATAGGAGAAACACAGATATCGAAGGAACCGGTAAAAAGATTCTGGGTATGCTCAACTTAAAAGCACTTCTTATTACTAGGGGAAATCTTGGTATGACCCTGTTCACAAAAGACGGAAAAATTCGACACATACCTGTTTCAGGGAAGGATGAGGTAACTGACGTGACAGGAGCAGGTGATACGGTTTGTGCCGCCCTCACATTATCTTTAGCTTCCGGAGCAGATTTTTACTCAGCTGCTCAAATAGCTAACCTTGCCGCAGGAATAGTTGTGATGAAAAGAGGAACCGCTACCGCATCCTCTGATGAATTAAAAGAGGCGATCCAAAACTATGGGGAAAATAATTCATGATCACATCGAACTGAAAAGAGTTTTGGACGAAGAGAAGAAAAATGGCAAGATAATAGTCTTCGGTAATGGTTGTTTTGACATAATTCATGTGGGTCATATTAGGTATCTTAAGGCGGCGAAAGAGCTTGGGGATGTACTAGTAGTCGCCATAAATAGGGACGATTCCATAAGAAAGCTTAAAAACAGAAGAGAAGTTGTAACCCCCGATGAAGAAAGGGCAGAGATAGTTGCCTCCATTAGATACGTTGATTACGTAACTCTTTTTTCGGAAACATCTGTGGAAAATCTTCTTAAACTACTAAAGCCACACATTCATGCAAAAGGAACAGATTATACAGAAGATACGGTTCCGGAGAGGGAGGTAGTACTTTCTTATGGAGGAAAAGTAGCGATAGTTGGAGATGAGAAAAGGCATTCCACATCAGAGATAATCACGCGTATCCAAAAGGGGAAAGAAAACTAGTTTTACATGTTAGCCAATATATTACTCAGGTGAAGGAAATTCTCTTGACATACCATTCAAAATAGTTAAGACTTAAAAAGGTAAGGAGAGAGGAGGAGAAAAAAATGAAGACAAAGTTGATCCTTGTTTTCCTGGCTTTTACGGTAGTGATGTTTTACGTTTCAATGGATGTTTTTTCAGTGGAGAAACATCAGCCTGGTAGCAAAAAGAAGATCACAGTAAATCAAGGATTGTACTTACACGGAAAAGTTGTATCCATAAATTCGGAGGCTAAGCTAATGAGTGTTAAAAGTTCGAGAGGAGATGTAACATTGGATATCACCAATGCCAGTCTCAAGGGTTATAAGGGTATCAAGGAAATCTCCGTAGGAGATAAAGTAAAGGTGAGGTACACTAATTTCGGGATTGAAATCGTCAAAACGCAAAAATGAAGGAGATAAGTACGTTCAAATACTCACGGAGTGAAGCTAGAAAGCTGGTAGTGTTCTTCAGTTTTTTGAGGTAATTCTTTTTTCTCAAACCAAACTTTTCCTTCAGCAATTTCCCTTAAAGCTGTCACTATCTCTTTGTTCTCACTTTTTACAAGAGGTTTTTCTCCTTTTAGCAACTGCTTAGCCCTTTTTACCGCCAAGTGAACTAACTCAAAGCGATTCTCCACATACTCCATACAATCTTCAACTGTTATTCTTGCCATTTGATTTCCTAACCTCCTCGACTATATTTTTGAATTGATTATACGCTTTTTCTAAAGAGTCGTTAATTATAACATAATCAAAAAATTTTTTTGTTTCTAGCTCCCTACTTACCCTTTGGAGTCTTTTTTCTATTTCTTTTTCTCCTCTTATTTTCAGTCTCTTCATCAGTTCATTTTCAGACGGTGGTTCGATGAATATGAGAACAGATGCTGGAATTATGCGTTTTATTCTCAGTGCCCCGTTTACATCAATATCGAGAAATACATCTACACCTCTTTCTATACTTTCTAATATTGTCGCTTTCGGGGTCCCATAAAATTCTCCATGAACTTCTTCCCATTCAATAAAAAAATCTTTTTTTACCATCTCTTGAAATTCTTCCATGGTCACAAAGTGGTAGTCAACTCCTTCCCTTTCGTTCTCTCTTCTCTTTCTTGTCGTATATGAGATTGAAAAAACAGAATTGTTGTCGTTTTTCAAAAAAAGGTTCAGAATGGTCGTCTTTCCCACACCTGAAGGACCGGAGACTACAAAAACCCTTCCCTTATTCGACATTTTGGACCTGTTCTCTTAATTTTTCGATTTCAACCTTTATGATTACAACTTTTTCACTTATGAAATAGTCGGGAGATTTGCTCCCTATGGTGTTTGTCTCTCTTATCATTTCTTGGATAATGAAATCGAGCTTTCGACCTACACTCTCTTCTTCGTTCATCGAGTTTTCAAAATTATCTATATGACCTTTAAGTCTTGAAATTTCTTCAGCCATATCGTATCTTTCCATATAAATGACCATTTCCTCAAGTATCCTTTCCTCACTTACCACACCCGTTGCTTCCTTGAGCTTGTTTTTTAATCTCTGCTCATGTTGAGACATCGCTAAGGGAAAATGAATTTCTATCTCTTCTACAGCTTTCCTTACATTAGCTAACCTTTTTCGTAGGTCTTCCTCAATTACTTTTCCTTCTCTTTTCCTATCGGCATCAAGCAAACGTAAAAGCTCCTCAAACACTTCAAACACTTTTTCTTCCTGGATTGGTAAATGCTCTTCATACATTATTACGTCTTTAAAAGAGAGAAGCCCTTCTATACTGAGAGACCCAGGAAGTCCATATTTCTCTTTCAAGCTCTTGGCAATGGATATGTATTGAGACACATTTTCCTCATTAATTTTCAACATGGGATAGGAATTTTCAGGTCTTCCCCACTTGAGAGATATATCTACCCGTCCTCTTCTCAAGTACTTTTTTGCGATTTCTCTTAGTTTTTGTTCAAGGAGATAATCCACTTTTTGAATTTTTATGTTAAGCTCAAGGTACCTGTTATTGAGAGATCTTGCCTCCCCATAAATTTTTACTTCTGGAAATTCTTTTTCCACCTTGGAGAAACCTGTCATACTCCTTAACATTTTACTTCCTTTCTCAATCTTTCTTTCAGTACTTTTCTCCATTTATTGAAAATTCCCACTATTGGTTCACTAGCGTAGTCAGGGTAAGTCCATTCAAGTGGCCTGAAGGTACCGCTTTTAAATATGAGTGTAAGATCCGCATATATCCCTTTTCCGATATATATTCTGTGTGTGTAATTCTTGGTTGTGGCAAGGATCACGTTTTCAAGGCTAATGTATCCCGGATCTATGTTAAATGTCCTTTTTCCGTTAAACGAGAATTCCTTCTCTATCTCATTGGTTTTTATTTTTACTTCCGGTAGGTCCTCTCTGTTTTTTAAGGATTTAAAAAGTACAAACTTTCTTTTAAGATTAAGCCCCATTTCGTCCTCGTAGTATTTAGTATGAGAAAATGACATCTCCTCTGTTATTTCTTCAATTTCGCCAAACAAATTAAGGAGCTTTTCTTGTGCAAAGTTAAATGCGTTTCCAGATCCGTATATAATACTTGAAAAATAAAGAACCGGCTTTGTCTCTTTTACTTCTCCCAAAGTATAAAATACTCCGTATTTTTCTTTTGATTCTCCTTGGGGGCTACAAGCACATCCTTTGGATGGATATTAAGACTGGAACCGAAGCTTTTTATATCCTCTATCACCTTTTTAATCTTTTCAGAATCTTTTACAATACCACCTTTCCCGACCTCAAATCTGCCAACTTCAAATTGGGGTTTAACCAGAGTCAATATGTGGCCTTTCGGTTTCACAACCTCTACGAGATTAGGCAAGATCTTTTTTAGGGAGATGAAAGAGACATCCACGGTAGCTATGTCCACCAAAGTACCTATTGTTTCAAATTTTAGATATCTGGCGTTGAACCCTTCTATGAGTGTGACTCTAGGATTCGATCTAAGTAGGTAGTGAAGTTGGTTTTTTCCTACATCGATAGCGTACACATGGCTTGCTCCGAATTTCAGTAGACAATCGGTAAATCCTCCTGTAGAAGCACCTACATCCACCGCTACCTTTTCTCTGACATCAAGATGAAATTCTCTTATTGCCTTTTCAAGTTTGACCCCTCCGAAACTCACATAAGGAATGGGGTTAAGCTTAATCTCAATGTCAACACTTTCATCGTATCTTTTATCCGGCGTTGTTACTCTCTCCCCGCTTACATACACCTCTCCGGCGAGTATCAATATCTTAGCTTTTTCCCTAGAAGGGACTAAGCCCTTTTTAAACATAAGTACATCTAATCTTTCTTTAACCATTCTCTTATTTTCTCTTCTATCCCCTCTTTTGTCAGGTTAACTTTTCTTCTTAAGCTGTGTTGGCTACCGTGAGGCAAGAACTCATCAGGTATCCCAATTCTCTTTACAGGCAAAGTGATATCCATGTCAGATAGTGCTTCTAAAACCCCGGCCCCAAAACCACCTACAATAGAATTTTCTTCTAGGGTTAGTATTCTTTCTGATCTTGTCGCTACTTTTCTTAGTGTTTGGTAATCTATCGGTTTTACGAATCTTCCATTCACTACACCACACTTTATTCCTTGAGCTTCAAGTGCCTCCGCCACAAGACAAGCCTCATTTACAATAGTTCCGCAGGCTATTATAAAAATGTCACTCCCATCCTTTAAAATTTCCCACGTTCCAATAGGTATAAGACGGAAATCTTCATCCATTTTTACACCTTGAACTTCACCCCGCGGATATCTTATAGCAACCGGCTTGCCATAGGAATATGCAGAAAAAAGCATATTCCTTAGTTCATTTTCATCTTTTGGTGCCATAATTACCATATTCGGCATGTGACGTAAATAAGAAAGATCAAAGACTCCGTGATGAGTAGGCCCGTCATTGCCGACAATCCCCCCCCTGTCCAAGCAAAGACATATTGGTATTTCCTGCAAGCAAACATCCATGAGGATCTGATCATATGCCCTCTGAAGGAATGTCGAATATATGGCCACATAAGGTTTCAGCCCTTTAAGGGAAAGAGCTGCAGCGAACGTCACAGCGTGCTCCTCCGCGATCCCAATGTCGTAAAAACGGTCTGGAAAAACTTTCGCAAAACGGGCTAAGCCAGTACCTAGACTCATAGCTGCCGTTACAGTCACTATTTTCTCATCCATTTCTGCAAGCTTTAATACGGTGGAGCCGAATACGTCTGTATATGTGAGTCTTTCTGCCTTTTTAGGCTCACCCTTCTCTACGTCGAATTGCGGCACTCCGTGAAAAGTTTCTGGATCCATTTCTGCAAAATAGTATCCCTTCCCCTTCTTCGTGATTACATGTAGAAGCAATGGCCCCCTCAGCTTCTTCACGTTCCTCAGAGTCTCTATCAATGCATTAAGATTATGACCGTCTATTGGACCAACGTACTGGAATCCTAATTCTTCAAAGAAAATTCCTGGCACAACAAGGCCTTTTGCTACCTCTTCCAAGTATTTTGCCACTTTATAAAATCTCTGTCCAAATCCGGGTATATTTTTAATTAAGACTTTTATACGCTCCCTTGCCTTTGAAACAAACTCCCCTGTCATTAACCTGTTTAGATAAGATGACAATGCGCCTATGTTTCTTGAAATAGACATTTCATTATCGTTGAGTATAACGATTATGTCACTTTTGGCATGTCCAGCATGATTTAATGCCTCAAATGCCATTCCGCCACAGAGGGCCCCATCTCCTATGATAGCCAAGATCTTTTCATCAGAATTTATCTTTTTCTTTGCTTCCGCGAGCCCTACAGCTATGGAGATTGAATTACTCGCATGGCCCGTGTTGAATGTATCATAGATACTTTCTTTTCTTGAAGGAAATCCACTTATACCCCCATCCTGTCTTAAAGTATGAAACCTGTCTTTTCTTCCAGTCAAGATCTTATGAGCATAACATTGATGACCCACGTCCCAAATAATCTTGTCTTTTGGAGCATCAAAAACATAGTGAATGGCCACTGTAAGTTCAACGACTCCTAAACTGGAAGAGAGATGCCCTCCGGTGTTTGCCACAGTCTTTATTATGAGCTCTCTTATTTCGCTACATAGATAATTGAGCTCATTTATGTTTAGTTTTTTTATGTCAGTCGGGTATTCTATTTTTTCGAGATACATCAGGAATTCCTATTCGCTATATACAACGCCAGTTCTTTGAGCAAGATAGAATTATCTCCTAGGAAGTGAATGTTGCTTATGGCCTCCTCTATAAGCTTTTCTATTTTTAATTTGGAGGTGGTAAGGCCATAATGTTTAACGTATGTCTGCTTTCTCTCGTCTTTTTTTAGTCTCTTGCCCACTATATTCTCATCACCTTCATAGTCCAAAATATCGTCGACGATCTGGAATGCAAGACCGACGCACTCCCCATAACGTGAAAGGGCTTTTAACTCTTTACCCTTTGCTCCACCTATGATAGCCCCAACTCTCACAGACGCTTTAATTAGTGCGCACGTCTTGTGCAAATGAATAAAATCAACTATTGTTTTTGAGCCTTCCTGCCCATCGTAAAGAACATCCATCACTTGTCCTCCAACCATGCCTTCTGCACCGGCTGCCTGGGCTATCTCGAAGATTATTCGTTTTACTGTCCTGGAACTCACATTTTCCGTATATCTTTTATCACTCATGATTCTGAAAGCTTCAGTGAGCAAAGCGTCACCCGCTAAAATGGCTATTGCTTCACCAAATACCTTGTGACAGGTAGGTTTTCCCCTTCTCAAATCGTCGTTGTCAATACTTGGAAGATCGTCATGGATTAGTGAGTACGTGTGAATCATTTCTATGGCACATGCAAAAGGTAGGAGATTTTGGATTGGCTTTCCAAGAGCTTCACATGTGGCTATCGCAAGAATAGGTCGTATTTTTTTTCCATCCGAAAAGATCATGTACTCCATAGAATCTCTTAAAATACCTGGTACCTCTTTAAAGGACGCAAATATTTCCCTTAGTGTATTTTCAATGAGTATCTTTTTTTCGTTAATATATGACTGTAGATCTCTCATTCTTCCTCTATCAGATATGGCTGGGCTTCAACTTCCCCATTTTCTCTTTTTACTAAAATCTCTATTCTTTTTTCAGCCTCATCTAACCGCCTAGATAGTTCCTTTGTGAGTGATATCCCTTCTTTGAAAAGATCCAAAGCTTCATCAAGGCTTAGGTTTCCCTCCTCCAGTAACCTAACTATATCTTCAAGCCTCTTCATCCCCTCTTCAAATTTCATTTCGCATCTCATGGATTCTTAAAATGCTACGTCCAATTAGTTTGCCTATTTGCTCAGTTTCAAATATAATAAACCAGAATTTATCTTTTTTTCAAAGAGAGGGAGTTAGGCATGAAAATTCCCATAACTAGAGAAGGATATGAGAAGCTAAAAAAAGAGAGGGATTATCTAGTATCCAAAAAGAGACCGGAACTTATAAAAGCCATTGAAGAAGCCAGAGCTCATGGAGACATTTCAGAGAATGCGGAATACGACGCTGCCAAGGAAGAGTATCAGTTTCTTCAAAGGAAAATTGCAGAAATAGAAGAGATGCTTGAAAAATCTGAAGTGGTAGAACCGGATTGTTCATCATCTGTATGTGCTTTTGGGTCAAAAGTAAAACTAAGGAACGTCGATACAGATGAGGTGGTACTATATAAAATAGTTGGCCCTTTTGAATCGGATGTGAAATCTGGAAAGATATCTGTTACATCGCCTCTAGGAAGGGCCCTTATAGGAAAGGGTGTGGGAGACGAAGTGAGGTTTTCAGCTCCAGGTGGTGAGAAGATTTACGAAATACTCGCGATAGAGTAGTTATGTAACCTTCCTTTTATAAAGCGGAGACATGTTTCTCAAAAAGTCTACCGCCTTTTTTAGAGTTCCGATTGTTTTTTCTACGTCATCAATCGTATTGTCGCGCCCGAATGAAAAAATAAGCGTTCCCTGGGCTTTCACATAGTCCAAACCTATAGCCGTAAGAACATGAGAAGCTCTCAAAGATCCTGAAGCACATGCTGATCTTGTTGATACACATATGCCTGCTTCATCGAGAAGAAGCATTAGAGATTCACCCTCTATATAATCGAAAGAACAGGAAAGCAAACCCGGCAAATTTTTCTCCGGATGACCATTTATTATTACGTCTTCGATCTCAAGAATTCTTTTTGTCATTTCATTTTTTAAGTGTCGAAGTTTTTCGATTCTTTCTGGCATCTCTAATTTGGCTAGTTCAGCTGCTTTTCCCATACCCACAATACCTACCATGTTCTGAGTCCCAGCTCTTCTACCCCCTTCTTGTATACCCCCATCTAGGATTGGAACTATTGGAGTCTTATGTCTTATGTAGAGAGCCCCCACACCTGAGGGGCCGTAAAACTGATTTGCGGAAAGGCTTAATAAATCAACGTTAAGTTCATCAACATTCACAGGTATGTTCCCGCATGAAGCAACCGCATCTGTATGAAATACAATACCTTTCTCTTTTGCTATTTTACCTATTTCAGCTATTGGCTCTATAGTTCCTATTTCATTATTTGCATGCATAATCGTGATGAGAATGGTATCGCTTTTGATTGCCTTTTTCACATCATCCGGATCGACCATTCCGTATTTATCCACTTGCACGGATGTTACATTAAAACCCATTTTCATCAGTACCCTTAAAGGACGCGAAACAGCCTGATGTTCAATATTAGAGGTTATTATGTGTTTTCCCTTCTTCTGAAGGGCAAAAGCGACCCCCTTTATAGCGTGATTAGTAGATTCTGTGCCACCAGAGGTGAATACTATCTCCTCAGGTTTTGCTCCTATAAGATCTGCAACCTTTTCTCTGGCTTTTTCTAGGCGTTCCGCCGCCTTATCTCCGATTTTATGTTGCCCCAGGGGATTACCGAACCCATCTTCTTCAAGATATTCGATCATCTCCTTTTTTACTTCTGGATGAAGTGGTGTAGCGGATATGTGGTCAAGATATATGATATTCATTGTGGCTCCTTTGAAAGAAATTTATTGATAAATATTTTTATTTAATTAGTTTTCCACACTTAGAGCATACAGGGATATTTTTTGGTATCTCTTCTTCGCAGTATGGACAGAGACATGTTCCTTCCCTCTCTCCGATATATTCCACAGATGAAGCTTCTGACTTGTGTCTTTCAATACCCTTTTTCTTTGCATAGTAGTCCATTATAGCTTTCTTGAGCGCATCAGCCCCCAAATTTGAACAGTGAAGCTTATTTTTAGGAAGACCTCCTAGCGCTTCTGCAACATCTTTATTAGTGATTTTTAATGCCTCTTCAAGAGTTTTTCCTTTTGCCATTTCTGTTATCATACTGGAAACAGCAATAGCAGCTCCGCAACCAAAAGTTGCAAATTTTATGTCTTTTATCCTTTCCTCTTCAACCTTTATCGTTATTTTCATCATGTCTCCACAAATAGGATTTCCGACCTCTCCGACTCCGTCAGCGTCTTCTATCACACCCACGTTTCTTGGATTCCTAAAATGCTCAAGAACTTTATCTGTGTATTCCATAGTTTCCTCCTTTGTGTTTAGAGGTCCTTAACCGCCTGCAAGCGGTTCCATAAATATTTCCACGTGAACTAAATCGTTCTGGTTGAGTCTTGTCTTTAGGCCGTAAGGGAGATTGAAATGGCTAATACCATTAAGGTAAACGTACTTCAAATCCTCACCCATTTCACCATTATTGGTGAGTTTTAAATGGGGAAGTCTCTCGTTCAGCCTGCAAAGAAGCTCTAAAAGTGTGTTATTTTCTGCATCAAGGTCAATCTCCGTGGGAACCGAGTTGTTCCCCAACGAAACGAAGTTTGTACTTATATTTACTCTGATTTTCATAAGTTTCTTATAAATTTTATCGCTTTTTTCCGTCCTTTTCAATCCTCATATTTTTGGCTTATAATTTACAAAAATGGAAATCTTATCGACAAAGGAAATTGCAAAGTACCTGAGAATAAACGAAAAAAAGGTTTATGCTCTAGTTCAAGAGGGTAAGATCCCGCACTTGAAAATTGGGGGTAAAATCGGATTTCCCAAAGAACTTATTGATAGGTGGATAATTGAGAAAGCACAAGGCGAAAAAGATCTACTTATTTCCGGAAGCGATGACCCTCTTTTTAGACTTATAATAGATTCTTTCAACAAGGAAAATGATGAAGCCATTGCCTTTTATGCCCCTGTTGGTAGCCTGAAAGGGCTTGAGCTTTTAGATGCCAAAAGGGCAAGGATGGCTTGCTGTCATGTTTTGGATTTAGATACAGGCGAATATACCCCTTCCTATGTCAAAAGATACCTAAAAGGCAGCGATTTTATTGTTATTGAGCTTTTTAAGCGAAGACAGGGTCTTCTTCTGAAAAAAGGGAATCCCCTAGGCATTAAAAATCTAAGAGATCTGGCAACAAAAAAGGCTTCTTTCGTGAATAGGAACAGAGAATCTGGAACAAGGCTTCTTTTTGATTTTCTTCTAAAAAGATACAAAGTTGATCCTGAATCCATAACCGGCTACGAAAGAGAAGTAGAGTCTCACATTAAAGCTGGTCTTTTTGTGCTTAAAGGATTGGTTGACTGTAGTTTCGGGATAGAGTATGTAGCTTACTTGCTCGATTTAGACTTTGTCCCGCTTTTTTTGGAAAGATTTGATATTGTAATACCTCGGGAGATTTATTTGAGGCCAGTGACAAAAAGCTTTGTCTCATACTTTGAGCAACCGCAGATTCTAAAGATCGCGAGAGAATATCCAGGATACGAGTTGGAAGGTTCTGGAAGAATAATATTCGAGTTTTAGTAATTTTCTGTCAGTTTTTGTAATTTTTTTGACTTTTTCTTCTTTTTTTTGTAAAATCCTGGAGAGATGCAATCTAGTAAAAAAAGCTTGGTTTTCTTCTTCCTTTTTTTTACAATCCAGTTATACTTTTCTTGCTCCTACACTTTGGCTTCAAAAAAGGGACCGGTTATCTTTGTCACCACGACCAGTGTTTATGATTCTGGACTTCTCGAAGAGCTAATCCCTCTCTTTGAAAGGGAAAAAGGTTATGTAGTCAAGACAATAGCAGTAGGTTCTGGTCAAGCAATAGTACTTGGGAAAAGAAAAGAAGCGGATATTTTACTTGTCCATTCTCCAGAAGAAGAAAAAGAATTTATGGTTAAAGGTTTCGGTTCGAGAAGAAGAACAATTATGTACAATTATTTTGTTGTGGTTGGCCCAAAAAATGACCCCTGTGGAATTACAACTACAAGAACTGCAAAAGAGGCTTTGAGAAAGATAGCAGAAAGAAAGTGTATTTTTCTTTCCAGAGGGGATAATTCAGGTACACACATGGTAGAGAAGAGATTGTGGTCTGAAATTGGTATAGATCCATCAAAAGAGAATTGGTACCAGGAGACGGGTCAAGGAATGGGACTCACTCTCAAGATGGCATTTGACAAGGGTGCTTATACCTTATCAGACAGTGCAACTTATTTAATTTTTAGTAAGGCCTTAAAAACAAACCTTTCTTTCGTAAAAGACGAAAGGCTTCTGAATATCTATAGCGTTTTAGAGGTAAAACCATCTATGTCAGGCAGATCTAACCCGGATGGAGCTCGGGCTCTTTCCGACTTTCTGATTTCAGATAGGATTCAGCGGATCATAGGTAATTTTGGAAAGGACAAATACGGTTCTTCACTTTTTATCCCCTGCGCAAGAAAGAAAATGGAATTAGAAAAATGGAGATAATATTTGATGGAATAAAAAAAGCATTCATACTTATCTCTAATTTGAATTCCGAAGTTTCAGATGTGACTCTTCTTTCAATTAAGGTGTCGGGTATAGCTACGATTGTAAGTGTTTTCTTTGGTATTCTTATAGGAGCCTTTCTTGCGCTTACTAATTTTCCGGGAAGAAGGATTCTTGTTGCATTAGTAAACACGGGGATGGGAGTTCCCCCGGTTGTGGTGGGGCTCGTAATAACGATGTTTCTTTGGAGGAATGGTCCCTTTGGTTTTTTGGAGATCCTCTACACTCCATGGGCTATCATTCTTGCACAGATTCTGATAGCCACACCTATTGTTTCCGGAATCACATTGGCCGGTATCCAGCATGTTCCCGGAAAGCTTAAAATTCAGATAAAAGCCCTCGGAGCGACAAGAATTCAGTTCGTCCTCTTACTTTTGAGAGAGACTAGATTTTCCCTTTTTGCCGCAACAATGGCCGGTTTTGGTGGGGTTATATCCGAGGTGGGTGCTTCCATGATGGTGGGTGGAAATATTAAGGGGTACACGCGTGTCCTTACAACAGCCACTGTTCTCGAAACGAGCAGGGGAAACTTCGATATGGCTATGGCTTTAAGTGTCATTCTTTTTTGCCTCACATTCATCATCAATCAGCTTTTAACTTTTGTACAGCAAAGGGAGAGAAGAAAGTAATGGTGCTCCTTAAAGCTGAAAACTTAAAAATAGAAATAAGAGGGAAGACAATCCTGGATGTTAAAAATCTAGAGGTTAATGATAATGAAGTCTTATGTGTAATTGGACCAAATGGAGCAGGTAAGACAAGCCTCCTTATGGCTTTATCTCTCCTTATAAAACCCGTTAAAGGGAGGCTTTTTTATAAAGGCAAGGAGGTGGGAAAAGAGCTGGACATCATCAGTTTCAGAAGAAGAATGTCGCTAGTTCTTCAAGAACCCCTACTCCTTGATACAACAGTTTTTGAAAACGTAGCTTCGGGTTTGAAAATAAGAGGCCTAAAAAAAAAGGAAATAAAGGAACGCACTGAGAAGTATCTGGACTTTTTTAAGATTAAAGAACTCAAAGAAAGAAACGCCCATACACTTTCTAGTGGAGAAGCACAAAGAGTAAGTTTAGCCAGAGCTTATGCCACTGAGCCAGATATTCTTCTTCTTGATGAGCCTTTTTCATCAGTAGATACGCATACAAAAGAGTCTCTTATTCAGGACTTTTTAAGGCTGAGAGAGATAGTAAGTACAGGTGTAATTTTCGCTACGCACGATAGAGAAGAAGTACTCCGACTTGCGGATAGGCTATGCGTACTAAAAGAAGGTCACATTGTTGACGTTGGGAAGGTAGAAGAGGTGATGAATGACCCAAAGGATGAATGGGTTGCTTCATTTTTCGGTTTAGAAACGATTCTTTACGGTAATATAGTGGGCAAGGCAGACGGTGGTTACTTGGTGAGGGTGTCTGGAAAGAATATCGAGGTAGCAACCAAAGAGATAGTCTCAAAAAATGTACTTTTATGCATAAGACCAGAAAACGTAACAATTTTTACTTCTGAGCCCTCTCACGTTTCTTCACGAAATCTGTTTTTGGGAAAGGTTGTGGAGATCTATCCGGTAGGTTATCATTACAAAGTCAGGATAGACTGCGGTTTTCCACTGTGGGCTTTTGTAACAAAGAATTCTTTAGTAAATCTTGACCTCAATAGGGGAAAAAAAGTGTACGCCTCATTTAAAGCTACATCAATTAGAGTCATTGAGAGATAACGCTCAAATCCGCTGGCCGTCTGACTTAGGTGGATAGTCCACCATAAGTCCTATCAAAAAAGCCAGAAGGGGAAGGAAACATATTACTCGTATTGTAAAAGGTACTCCCCATCTGTCTGCGATGGCACCAAGAAGTGTGAGACCCAAACCTGCTGCGCTTATTGTTAGGCCTACCATAATTCCAGAAGCCATACCCAGATGTTTGGGAAGAAGGATCTGTCCCATGACTGTGGTAGTCCCAAAAGACGAGATAAGTACCATCCCTGCTAATGCAAGAAGTAGGAACGTCCAGTACCCACCAGTATGAAAGAAGAGATTAAGCAACATGGAAGATATGATAAGCGTTGTGAGAAGAAATCTTTTGTGACCCAATCGGTCTGCTACAACCCCGCCTATTAAAGTTCCAACTGCGCCCGATAACAAAAAAGTTGTTGCAAGCTTTCCCGCGTGCAAAGGGTTCCCTTTAAGGTAATTTATGTAGTAAAATGGAATGTAAGTTGCCATTCCAAACTGAGCCCATGACCTAATTGTAGAAAGGAGTGCAAGAAGAAAAAAAGAGACCTTCTGCGATCTAGAAATCCGTTTTTCTTCAATTTTTGATTCTTTCTTTTCTTTTTTTTGTTCGGTCGTTTTTAGTGAGCCAAACAAGATAACCACAAGAAAAGAAACAATTATAGCAGGGATCATAATCACGGGGGTTCCTTTGAGACCCAAATAGGTGCAAGATGTAATAGCTATAATTGGACCCAACGCAAGCCCAAGGCTTCCACCAAAGGCAAACAATGAAACACCGGTTGCTTTTTTCTCTCCTGTAAAAAAATAGGCGACCTTAAACCCTTCAGGATGGAAAAGAGCAACGCCTACACCGCTAATTATGACACATGCCACAAGCACCATGTAATTCGGCGCATATCCGCTAAGCGCTATTCCTAAACCGGCTATGACAGGAGAAAGGGGGAGTATCCATCGCATGGATCGTCTATCCGAAATGTATCCGAAAAGCGGCTGAATAATAGAAGAAGAAAGATTCGAGAAAAGAATCACGCTTCCAGCAAGTGTATAAGATAAATTCAACACCTCTCTGAAAAATGGAAGAAGTGCCGGAAGTGAGCCCTGATTTATATCGGTTGCTAAATGAGAAAGTGTAAGGATGATTAATTGCTTTTTCTTCATTTGATCTGGATTATCTTAGAAAAGCTTATGTTTTGTCAAGAATTTTCAAAAATAGAAAAGCTATTGTAATTTTTATTATTATTATTGCATATGTGTGAAAATCTGAAGGTGGTGAGACTTTTTGATCCATGGAAATCACAGCTTTGTAGTTGTCCGGTGAAATACTCTTTGAATCCTTATACTGGATGTGGACATGGTTGTCTTTATTGTTATGTCAGCTATGTCCCAAAATTTTTTAATCCGAGAACAAAAAAGGACCTCATCCGATTTATGGAACTGGATATGAGAAAGGTTGAGAAAGGAGCAATCATATCCATTTCGAATTCATCTGATCCTTATCAGCCAATAGAGGCTGATTATGGAGAATCAAGAAAGGTTCTAGAGGCCCTAACCAAATATTCTGTACGAATTCTTATTATTACTAAAAGCGCTATGATCCTTAAGGATCTCGATATTTTCAGGAAGCTAAAATCAGCGGTTATGCTTACTGTCACCACTTTAAAGAATGATCTTGCACAAAGGTTAGAACCGTTTGCTTCCCCTCCTTTTAAACGTCTTTACGCTTTAGAAAAACTGGTAGAAAATGGGATCCCCTGTGGAGTAAGGATAGACCCAATCATACCCTGTATTAACGAAGAAGAAGTTGAAGAGATTGTGAAAGAGGCGAAGGCAAGAGGCGCCTCTCACGTAACAAGCAGTACATACAAGGCGAGGAAACACAATTTTATTCGAATCGTAAGAGAATTTCCCCAGATCTCAAAAAAACTAAGAAAGCTTTACTTGGAAAACGGCCAGTGGATCAGGGGAACCCTTTATGCACCAGAAGAAATAAGAAGAGAAATAATGGAAAGAACAAGAGATGCATGTGCTAAATACCAAATGACTTTCTCTACTTGCAGGGAAGGTTTTTACGATCTTAATAACTCAGAATCCTGCGATGGAAGCCATCTTATCAATCAGAAAAACCCTCGATGAAAGAACTTACGTTTTTTCCCAGAACAGAATGATTGTATCCTCCTTCTAAAACAGCAAATCTCAACCCTCCGGATATTCTTTTGCTTGCTTTTTTTAATAACTCACCTATCTGCTTGAAGTCCTCTACCTCTAGTGTCCCTCCCCAGTCTTTTTTTCCCCTATCAAACCCTGCAGAGACTGCTAGTATGCCGTAGTCTCTCTCTTTCTCTAAAAACTCCTCAAGGGACTTAAGCTGGCTCAGTCTGTCGCCACCTGGTAAGTGATAATAAGTTACATCTTTGCTTCTCTTAAAGATGTTTGCGGTACCATCTCCAAAATGAAGATCAAAATCCACAATTAATGCACTATCTATTTCTCCTTCATTCATCAGCTTTTTAACGGCAATAGCGACATTATTGAAGTAGCAGAAGCCCCATGCCGATTCATAACCTGCATGGTGTCCAGGTGGTCTTATAACTCCAAAAGAAGATTCCCCCTCTTTAGCAATTTTAGCGCAAAGGATAGCTCCTCCGGCCGAAAGACTGGCCATCTCGTAAATATGTGGATCTTTCTTTATTCTATCGACATGGGATTTTGAGTGGACAAGGGTCAGATCTTCGTATTTTGCCTCTTGCGGTTCGAGAAACTCGAATTTACCCTGTAACTCCCCAATTATCGCTTCCATCCTTCCCGGCTGGGCTGCCGGATCAGTTGTATAAACTTCTTTGAATTTTTCATGAAATATTATCTTCATGCCACCTCCAGTATTTTTTATCAAAAACTATGCGCCTAGTTAATCCCACCGTACCTAAACTTTTGTTTCTAACATTCAAGGATTTGTCGTAAGCCATGTTGTCAGTGGTCTTTTATTTAACCATTCGAACTAATCCCTTTTTCCTTTCTCACTTTGTGTCTCACTCGATTTAGGCTCCAGAATTATCTGAGCTATTACTTGTTTCTTACTTATTATGTGCTTGTACCGAAAAAAAATCAATACGAGAAATTGGATTCTTAATTTGCTGGTAACATCTTTTACGTTGTTTCATGG
>JAOADT010000019.1:39365-39633 GCA_026417175.1 Deltaproteobacteria bacterium
ACATTCTTACTGTACCAGAATAGAATCAAACCAGGGGATTAGGATAAACCTTCGAAGGCAAAGCTTGATTTTGCTGCAACCCGTGCTTTTGGTACCTACAAAAGGGATCGAAACAGGAAGAGCTTAAGATGAAGTCACTAACCCTTATGCTTTCTATTTTGTTTTTCTTATTGAGTCTTTTTGACGTCAGTGGTGAAACTGGATCGAATTGTCAGCGAGCTCAAGCTAACTCAGGGAAAAATCACAAGCGACCGAAAAACAACTGAGG
>JAOADT010000001.1 GCA_026417175.1 Deltaproteobacteria bacterium
ACACATGACATCTACCGGAATCTAATAAAAAAATTTTTTCGACTTATGCGTATCAACAAGGCATATCTAGTTATCAATTGGATGCATAAAAGGTTTGACTAAAAAGCATCCGTGTGTTACAAACATTAGCGGTTAACATCTGATGAAAGAAAACATGAGATCTTTTTTAAGTTACGGGTCGTTAGGGATAGAACTTGGGCTTTCGGTTGCGATAGGTATTGCTATAGGTTTTTTTCTCGACAGAGTATTTAAAACTTATCCGTACTTGACAATTATCTTCATGCTCTTTGGTATAATTTCGGGCTTTAGAACTGTCTACAGGATCCTTAAAAAAATCGAACGGGAAAATCAACAAAATGAAAGAGGAAATAATTAGGGATATTGAAAGGCTAAACATACTTATCCTTGCTATAGGTTCTCTTACTATTCTTTTCACTTTCAGGGATTTCAATTACTTTTTAAGTTTTGCCATCGGAAGTGCACTAATGACGCTGAATTTTAGGGTTTTAAGGGCGATTGTCTCAAAAGGCTTTCTCGGCGATAAAAATGAAAAAAAAGGCTTTTTCATAAAATTACCTTTAAAATTTCTGGGGCTTCTTTCTGCTGTATCTGTTATAGTCATATTCGGAGACATTCATGTAATCTATTTCCTTTTGGGTATATCAACAGTTTTTATCTCGATCGTCTTCAGTCAAATGCCGTTTATTAAAATCCTCTGCGCCGGAGGAAAGGAAAAAAATGGAACATGAAGCCTTTACCTGGACTTCTCTCATACCCTTTTTGAGGGACTTACCACCCCATGTTTCTAACGCTATATTTGTTTCTTTTATACTTGTCCTGGTTGTAGCATGCGGCTATAGACAATTAAAAAAGACAGAAGAAAACATAATCCCGGAGCCTAGATTAAACTTTCGTAATTTCATTGAAATAATCGTTGAAGCTATCTCAAGGTTGGTTACCGATTCAATGGGGCCAAGAGGTAAAGAATTTATACTGATTGTGGGAACTCTGGCATTATTTATTCTATTTAACAACCTTTCTGGCCTCGTACCTGGTTTTTTGCCAGCTACGGATAATGTTAATACAACATTTGCCTGTTCTCTTACGGTTTTCGTTTTGACACACTATTACGGATTTAAAGAACATGGAGTAAAGTATCTAAAACACTTTACCGGTCCTTTCTGGTGGCTTGCACCCCTTATGGTACCTATTGAGATAATAGGGCACCTGGCAAGACCTTTATCACTAGGACTTAGGCTTTTTGGGAATATAACGGGGGATCATCTCGTGACTGCCATATTCTTCGGACTTGTTCCTCTTGTGATCCCTCTTCCTGTAATGTTTCTTGGACTTTTCGTTGCGTTCGTTCAAACCTTTGTTTTCATACTGCTTTCAATGGCTTATTTTTCGGGAGCCATTTCTCATGAAGAACACTAAACCTTTAAAGAAAGGGGTGAGATCTAATGAAATGCGTGATTAGAGTAGTTGCCATCGTTCTGATTGGAAGCTTCTTCGTTGGCACAGCCATGGCCGCCGAAGAAAAAGCGGGGCTTGATCCATCTGTAAAACAGATGATAGCCCTTGCTGCAGGCTTTGGTATTGCCATCGCTGCCTTTGGAGGAGCACTGGGACAGGCAAGGGGAATTGCCTCTGCCCTCGACGGTATTGCCCGTAATCCTGGGGCGTCTGGAAAGATTGTTACCCCCATGATTATAGGCCTTGCCATGATCGAGTCGCTAGTAATATACTCCCTTGTCGTGTCGCTTCTTTTGATATTCAAACTTTGATCAATCAAGGAGAGGCAACATTATGCCTCTCCTTCCCTTATAAACCTTTTGACTTTATAAAGACTAATAAGTCCGGGAATGGCAAGTCCAGAGCTTATAAAAAAAAACGGGATCCAACCTACCGAGTCTGCCACAAAACCGGATGTGGGAGAAACTACAATTCTTCCAAGAGATGAGAGGGAAGAAATAATTGCAAATTGAGTCGCGCTAAACTTTTTGTTGCATAGGTACATGAGAAATGCCATAAAAGCCGCGGTTCCCATTCCGCCAGATATATTTTCAAATGCAACGCAGAAAACGAATATAAAGTAATTCTTACCGTAGATTGAAAGAAGTATGAAGCCGAGATTTGATACCATCTGTAAAAGACCAAAATAAAGTAGTGCCCTAAAAAGATTAATTCTTATCATTAGAAAAGCGCCCAAAAAGGCACCGATAATGGTGAATAAAATGCCTGCTCCTTTATTTACAGTTCCCACATCGGTGGGGGTAAATCCCACACTTTTTATGAGAAATGGTACGGTCATAGCTCCAAGATAAGCATCTCCCAGTTTGTACAGAAAAATGAATACAAATATAAGATACGATCCATGTCTATGATAAAGGTCTGCCAAAGGGACAATAATAAAGTCTTTGAAACCGTATTTCATTTCAATGACAGTGTCTTCTTCTTTTCCTATGAGCGTTCCAATGATTCCTATGATCACCAAAAACGAAAGGACAAAATAGGTAAACTTCCAGCCTAAATTGTCCGCCATGATCATTGCGAGAGCTCCACTTGCAAGCATAGCCAGCCTATAACCCAACACAAAAAACGATGCACCTGGCCCCCGTTCTTCTGTATTGAGAGAATCAGCCCTGTACGCATCAACAACTATATCTTGCGACGCGGAAACAAAAGCAAGGAGAAACGTTAGTAATCCAACAATCCAAAGATGATAAGTAGGATCCACCCAAATGTACGAAATGACAATAAAGAAAAGAAAAAACTGCGTTAAAAATATCCATCCCCTTCTTCTTGTAAGAATGGGCAAACTCAATTTATCAAGAAATGGGGCCCATAGGAATTTAAACGTATAAGGTAACCCAACTATGGAAAATACTCCTAGAAGTTTAATATCAATCCCAGAAACGGCAAGGTACGCCTGAAGCGTGCCGCTTGTAAGAGGTAAAGGAAGACCAGAGGAAAAACCCAAAAGGGTCATTACAAGCATCTTTTTTCTGAAAAACGGCAAAAGGTATGGGTTGGTCTTATCCAAAAAGGATCCCTAGAGACTTAACTTTCGTTCCACTTTACAGAGGAGCTTTCCTCTGTAGAGCAAAACGTATACTTCTTCGTCCTGCGTTACCTGGTCAGCATCCTTTACTATCTCACCTTTTTCTTTCGTGAAAGTTATGCTGTAACCCCGTTTTAATATACTTTCTGGGTTTAGATCATTCAATCTTTGATTTAGTGCCGAAAGACTATTACGTCTGGTTTTCAGATAATCGAACATTGCACGCAAAAAACCAAAGGAAACATCATCTAAATAAAGCTTCTGTTTATCAAAAAAGGACTTCTTTTGTTTTAGCTCCAGAAAAAGCCTATGAACAGTTGCCCTTTCCGTCTCCACGATCCTTTTTATGCTTCTTTTTAGTCTTTCCGCCATGAGTTCAAGATTCTCTTTGAGAAGCTTCTTTTCCGGAACAACCACATCGGCGGCCGCAGTAGGTGTAGGAGCCCTAAGATCCGAGACGAGGTCTGCAATAGTAAAGTCTATTTCGTGTCCTATCCCCGTGACAACCGGTATCTCTGACCTAAAAATGGCCCGAGCGAGTTCTTCCTCATTAAACGGGGCTAGATCCTCAATTGAGCCACCTCCTCTGGCTATTATTATCACATCTACTTTTCTAGCTTGGTTAAAGTACTTCAATCCCTCTATTATTTCGTATACAGCCTCCCTTCCCTGCACCCTAACCGGATAAATAAGTACTTGCATGTTATCGAACTTTTTCTTTATGATTCTGAGCATATCCTTTATTGCAGCACCCAAAGGAGAAGTAATAATTCCGATTCTCTGGGGTAAAACCGGGATTTTTTTCTTCCACTTGGAATCAAATATCCCTTCCTCTTTTAGTTTTCTTTTTACCAATTCAAATTTAAGCGTAAGTAGACCCAAACCTTTTGTTTCAATCTCTTCAACCAAAAACTGGTATTCCCCTCTTTTCTCATACACATCCACTCTACCCCTCAGAAGCACCGAAAGCCCGTCGCAAAGATCTTTTCCAAAGTATCTATCAAAAAAATTGAACATAACACACTTGATCACAGCTCCCTCATCTTTCAGAGAAAAATAGGCGTGTCCCGAGGGATAAATCCTCAGATTTGAAATCTCTCCTTCTAAAAAGATGTCTTTAAACTGACTATTTATGAACCTTCTTATCTCAAATGTTAGTTCTGAGACCGTATATACCCGAAAAGGCCATGGATGGACCATTACTTTTTGAAATACTCACTAACTATCTTCATTGCGCAATATTCTCCGCACATGCTGCATACGTCATCTTTTAGTTTTCTTTCTTTTCTGAACTTTATAATCTTTTCCGGATCGATAGCGTATTTAATCTGTCCTTCCCAGTCCAGTGATTTCCTGCAAATTGACATGTTTTTGTCTCTCTCCAGTGCTTTCTTATTTCCCTTTGCGATATCAGCTGCATGCGCAGCAATCTTTGTAACTATTACTCCTTCCCACACATCTTCAGGAGTGGGAAGCCCAAGATGCTCTGAAGGTGTCACATAACAGAGAAAGTCAGCTCCGTAAAAACCAGCAAGTGCCCCGCCGATGGCGGAAGTGATGTGGTCATAACCAGGTGCTATATCGGTTACAACAGGTCCAAGCACATAAAAAGGAGCACCATCACATAACTTCTTCTGTAACAGGATGTTTGCTTCTATCAGATTTATGGGCACATGGCCTGGACCTTCTATCATAACTTGAACGCCCCTTTCTTTTGCCATTTTAGCTAGCTCACCAAGAGTTAAAAGTTCTTCAATTTGGGCTCTGTCTGTAGCGTCTGAAATAGAGCCTGGCCTAAGCCCATCTCCTAAGCTCAACGTCATGTCGTATTTTTTTGCTATTTCCAACACCCTATCGAACTGTTCGTAAAGTGGATTCTCTTTTTGGTTCACTATCATCCATTCCGCAAGAAAAGCCCCTCCCCTACTAACTATGTCCGTTATTCTCCCTTGTTTCTTTAGCCTTTCTAGCGCCTTTAATGTGAGACCACAGTGTACGGTTATGAAATCTACCCCATCAGCTCCATGCTTCTCTAATACTTCAAATATCTCTTCAGGGTCCATACGAACAATACTTTTTTTCTTACTTACAGCTGATATGGCTGCTTGGTAAATGGGAACTGTACCTACTGGTATTTGAGCATGTTCGAGGATTATCCTTCGAATCTCATCCAGATTACCGCCAGTACTTAGATCCATAACCGTGTCTGCCCCTGCCTTTTTTGCCAGCTCTAGCTTTTTCAATTCCAACTCTATGTCAATGACCTCTGGAGAAGTCCCTAAATTCGCATTGACTTTTACAGAAAGACCAAAGCCAACGCCTTTTGGAACAAAATTCTTGTGTTCTCTATTAGCGAGAATCGCTATTTTACCCTCTTTTACACCCTCTAAAACAAATTGAGGGTCCACTCCTTCATCTTGGGCAATTCGTTTCATCTCTTCGGTTAAATGACCACGTTTTGCTTCAATCATCTGATTTTTCATCTTAAAACTTTCTCCATTTTTTCCAGTAATTCAAAAGGGTCTCTTGCGAAAAGCCTTAACATCGGCTCTTTTCCTAAGTCTCCGGTATCGTATATAATATCGGGGATAAGGTCTGACTTTCTAAGAACCTCCTCTATCATAAAATCAAGGCTTTTCCCCTCTTTTATTTTAATTTCCTCGGGTTCAATTTTTCGATCGAAGTACATAACTCTCAAACCGTTTTTTTTTGCGTTTTCCAGAAGCTCTGGTGAGTATTTTAAATTCATACAACTTCTCACTTGCGGATAGAGTTTCATAAAAGCAATGAGAGACCTTGCTACGTGACTAGATGAACCAAATTCAGGTTCAGCCTTGATGAGAATTTTCCCCCCGTGTTTTGATATACGCCCTGGGAATGCGCAAACATCTTCAATGCCCTTGGCATCTGGAAGTGCATAACATATGTTCATTTGAACTTCAGGTATGAGATCCACAGGATTTAACCTTTCCAATCTTTCTTTTATCTCCCTGAGGGTATTTATTACCTCGAATTTTCTTGCTAAAACTCCTAACCGTCTAGAAAGAGACGAATACATGTATCCGTCTTCTTTGACCTTATAAGCTTCTTTTATGAGAACCTCAACAATAGCTTCAGCTTCAAAAAAAGCCTCAACAGGCCGAAATCCACAGGTAAGAAAAAATAAAACAGAGGCTGAAAACATACATCCCGTCCCGTGCACCACTCTGTCAAGTCTTATTTTTCTCTTCTCTACAAAAGCACTCCCATCGTAAAATATGTCAACTGGGTCTCCCTCCAAATGGCCGCCTTTTATAATGACTGTCCTTGCTCCCATCTCCTTTAGCCTCATTGCGGCTTCTCTAATATCTCTCTCATTTACAATTTTTATTCCTGAAAGTCTTTCGGCCTCCTCTATGTTCGGAGTAATCATAGTGCACAGGGGGATTAAGAATTTTTTAAGTGATTCAATCCCTTTCTCAGTAAGGAGAGGATAACCATTTTTTGCTTTAAGCACAGGATCAACCACTATGGGAATCTGCCAGTCCTTCTCTTTCATTACTGACACAATAATCTCAATGTATTCCTCATTTGCTAAAACACCCGTTTTTAAACCTCCCACCTTTATTCCTTCGTCCTCTATGCTTTGCAACATTCTTTTGAATAATTCTAAGGGTATACCGTGCAACGATTTCACGCCACTCGGCCCCTGTATCACAATGGAGGTAGGGATTCCCAGTCCATGACTTCCCAAACTCGAAAACACTTCTGTATCTTTTGTTATCCCGGCACCTGATGTGGGATCAAAGCCGGCAATAGAAACGAGTATCTTCATTTAAGCTGACTCAATATAAGATCAGCTACTTTTTTTCCTGAAAGGAGCATCCCTCCAAAAACAGGTCCCATTCGGTAAGAACCAAATGTGGCATTTGCTCCCATACCAGCAACATATAAACCTGGGTATACTTCTTTAGTGTTCTCAAGTGTCATCTCCTCGGCTACTTCAGCCCAAAGACACTTTTCTCCTTCTATTTTTCCTGAGGGTGTTTTTAGCTCCACATTCATCTTCCTTTCAAGTACTTTCACAATTTCTATAGGATGACCCGTGGCATCAACAACTGCCTTGGCCATTACAGTTAGAGGATCCACGTGTAAAGATGCCATCTCTACTGCAGTCCAGTTTATAACTACGCCCGCAACTCTATCCTTTCTAACTACTAAATCTTCAACGCTGATGAGGTTAAATATTTTTGCTCCGGCCTTAATTGCATTAAAACATACCCCAGAGACTGCTTCTATCGCATCTACCGTGTAATAACCTTCTTTATAAGGTTTTGTTTGTATCCCAAGTTCATCCAAGATTGTCTTCCCTTTTTCCTGCACAACAATCTCGTTGAACATCATACCGCCGCCCCACATACCACCACCTATTGAAAGCTTTCTTTCAAAAAGAACTACCTTCAACCCACCTTTTGAGAGAAAGTAGGATGCTACAAGTCCAGAAGGACCACCTCCGCACACAACTACATCCACATCGAGACAGGAAAGTATTTTTTCAGTATATTTTTCTATAATCGCTCTCGTTATAATCCTCTCATCAATCATCCTTTATACCTCTTAAAAAATTTTGATTAGTATACCACACCTCGCTTCAAGAAAAGCAATAATAATTAAATAACTTTTTCTGATTCTAGATAAATGAGAATACTTAGGTCATTTTATAAAAAAGAGGGGACCTACGTCCCCCCTCTTATCTAAAGTTTAAGGTTTCCAAGCAGGATATGTAAGTTTGTTGTATTTTTCAACAAGCTCCTTTGCTGTTTTTATGATTTTGTCAGCATCGTGTCCTTTTTCTTTTAGGGATTTCGCGTATTCAGTTTCCACTGGTTTTAGGATTTCTACAAGTTTTTTTATCTCAGAGTCTGGGAAATATAGAAATTCATGGCCACCTGGCATTTTCTTTGCAAATTCCTCCCCTTTTTTCTGATGATACTGCCAAATTTGTCCTGCTTCCTTCATAGCCATATCTGCAACAGCTTCAAACGCATCTTGCAAGTCTTTAGGAAGGGATTTCCATTTGTTAAGGTTCATTGCTACCCAAAAATACTCGGAATAAAAATAGGGCATGAAGGTAGAGTATTTGAATATTTCGGCATGTTTCCATCCTTCAAGGGTCTCAGCGGGAGAAACTAGCGCATCTATGATGCCTTTTTTTGCAGCCAAATAAACATCTCCCATTGGCATAGCAACAGGTTCTCCTCCTACTGCCTTAACTCCAAGAACTCCAGAACCTGTAACTCTTATTTTTAAGCCTTTAAGTTGTTCGATCTTAGTTATAGGCTTGTTTGAATGTAACCACCCTGGACCTGTTGCATAGAAGTACAAAACCTTTACGTTCTCAAATTCCTTAGGTTTCATTACCTTATAAAATTCCCAACCTGCATGTGCGGCAGCGTCTGCATTCTTTGGTGGAGCAATACCTGGCTGAGTCAAAGTGAGCATAACAGGGAACTTTCCGGGATTATAACCGCAGCTTGAAGTCGCGGAATCGGCTATACCTTTTTCGACGCCGTCGAAAAGATCTGTCGCTTTAAGGAGAGTATCCACCGGATAGAATTTGATATCCAGTTCATATTTGTCCTTAACCTTACTCTGAACAAGCTTGAAATAGCGAGGAAACTGTTCGGTATGTGTAAAGTGAGTCGAGCCCCACAGGTGCGCAAAGCTTATCGTGATTTTTTCTGTGGTATAAGCATTTGAACCGCAAAAGAGAAGCAAAATTACCATAAAAAAAATCATGGAAAGAACTTTTTTACCTCTAATCATTTTTTCCCCCTTTGTTATTTTTTGTTATTGGGTCCTGGAAAACAGACCAAATCATACATTTCACTCACCCCCCTTCAACAGTGAAATGAAAGCTAATATGTTATAAATTTAGGCAGATACGTAGCTATCTCTGGAAATATGATTAAAAGCGCCGCGCAAACTATTATCCCTGCAAGGAATGGAAATATCCCTCTGAAAATTGTCTCCATTGGCACATCGGGAGCAACAGACTTAAGCACATAAACATTTATCCCCACAGGAGGAGTTATAACGCCCATCTCCGTGACCAAAACAATTATTACTCCAAACCATATAGGATCAAAACCTAGTTTAATAACAACTGGATATATGATAGGCACTGTCAAAGTTATTAAGGCGAGTGAATCCATAAAGCATCCACCTATGAGGTATCCGAAGATTATAAAGCTCATGATCACATAGGGCGAAACTTGAAGGTTACCTATCCATTCCGAAAGAGTAAAAGGCACCCTTGTTACAGCCATGAAATGGCCGAAAACGGTAGCGCCAAAAAGAATAAGAAATATCATTGCCGTAATCCTAGTTGTTTCCGCCAATGCACTTAGTAAATCTTTGAACCTTAACTGTTTTCGTATAAGGGCAATGAGCAATGCTCCGAAAGCGCCAGCAGCACCAGCCTCGGTTGGTGTAAAAATCCCAATAACAAGTCCACCCATTATGACTATGAAAAGAATCATAACCTCTACTAGCCCTCCAATTGCCTTAACTTTTTCCTTAAAACTAGTCCTTTCCGCAGGAGGTCCGAGTTTAGGTCTCCTCTTACAGATTATAAATACTGTTAGGGCAAATATTGTCGCCAAAATGATTCCCGGGATAATCCCAGCGATAAAGAGTTTTCCAATGGACTGTTCAGTTAGAATCCCATAAATGATAAGGATGGTACTTGGTGGTATTAAAATTGCCAAAGACCCAGCACTCGCAACACATCCAGAGGAGAGAGATAGATCATACTTATATTTTCTCATAGCGGGTAATGCAACTTTACCCATGGTTGCGGCAGCAGCTGTGGTGGACCCGCAACATGCACCGAAGGCGGCACAAGCGTAACATGTAGCAATGGCTATCCCCCCTGGCAAATGACCAAATACCTTGTGAGCAGAATTGTAAAGCCTCTCTGCGATACCAGAGTAAGAAATGAGCGATCCCATAAGTATAAACATTGGGACAACAGTAAGCGCATAGGATGAAAAATTCGCCCAAATATCTTTACTTAATATACCGAGTGCAGCCTTAAACGATGTCATTATGGCAAACCCGAAAAAGCCAACAAATCCCATGGTAAAGGCCACGGGCATCCTAAGTAAAAAAAGGACCACAAGTACAATAATCCCGACTAAAGCCAGCATTTCTGCGCTCATCGTGTCACCTCAATATGTTTTTAATCGATTTTCCAATTTCAACAAAAATGACAAGGCATAGAAAGAAACACATCAGGGATATTAGGTATATGTACGGATAGAATTCTAAATGGGCAGACATGGAAACCTCACCTGATCTCTTTACTTCACTGCCAAAAACGAACGTTTGCCACGAAACCATGATAAAAAATATTAAACTCATCAGCCCCGTGAAGAAATCTATTGCTGCCTGAGTCTTTGGACCCAATTTTGAAACAAAAAGTTCCACCTGAACATGACCTTTCTGCACCGCACTGTACGGAATGGCCAGCGCTATAGCGGCTGCTCCCAAAAGAGAAACAAAATCATAAAGTCCCGGTATAGGCCAGAGAGGCTTTCTTATGATTATGTCTGCAACCACAAGTAACATCATTAAAAAGACTCCGAATCTGGCGCCAATGTCTAGAAGTTTTGAAAAAAGCCCCACAATCCTTTCAAATTCTCCCATTTTTCCCCTCCCTCCAGATTATGTATGGACCTAAGTCCTCTCTTTATCTAAGGTTTAAGGTTTCCAAGCAGGATATGTAAGTTTGTTGTATTTTTCAACAAGCTCGTTTGCTGTTTTTATGATTTTGTCAGCATCGTGTCCTTTTTCTTTTAGGGATTTCGCGTATTCAGTTTCCACTGGTTTAGGGAACTTTCCGGAATTATAACCGCAGCTTGAAGTCGCGGAATCGGATATACCTTTTTCTACGCCCTCTATAAGATCTACAGCTTTAAGTAAGCTATCTCCTGGAAACCATTTAATATCCAATTTATATTTTTTCTTTGTAGCTTTCTCTACCATCTTACTTAAAATATGTCGGAAACAGGTGAACATGAATGAAGTGAGTAGATGGCCAAAAATGTGCAAAACTTACTGTGACCTTTTGTTGTGCATAAGATTCAGGTACGCAATAGTGAAAAAGGCACGAATATAAGAGACTGAAAATCGTGAATCTTCTCATAAACCCCTCTTTTTTTGCTTAAAATTTTCTATCACCATGAAAGACGTTGTCAAGGACTCTTTAGCAATTAGATACTGATTCAAACTTCTACTTATGTTCAGTTTTATTCTAACAACTTGAATCAATTTTTAATATCATTATTCACAAGTATATTTTTTTCAGAATCCACGAGTCTATGCTTTTTGTAATCAACCTTTTAAAAAACAATAGTAATTACTTTTCTCATTTCTTTACGGCCGCATATATCCAATTAAATCTTTCACGTCCTCCATAAACTCAAGATTACTCACGAAATCGATTATCCTTCTAGCTTTCATTCTGTCTACGTTTCCGTAATCTGTTAGGGTTAAAAACCTTTCCAAATGTTCTTCTTCTGTGAGTGGATTACCTGGGAATCCGGGAGCAACATTGATTTCTTTTAAATATTCAACGTTATTTTTAGTTTTTACACTCATACGGATTGCTGTGTGATTTATCTGATCTAGTTCCTTGCATGGTATAACTTCTATTCTATCTACGATCGAATTCACGGTAGGATCTTTGACGTATGATTCTTCAAAATGCTCAAGTCGGCAACTTCCCCTTAAAAGGGAGCTTGCCACGCAGTATTTTATGTTGAACTGGGCATCTACACGAGGATTATCCCCTATCTTAAATTCATGTCCAACAAGGTTATAAACATAGGGGGTCACCTCGATCTTTATACTTTCTACTTCCCTTGCTTTGAGTCCGCGCTCTTTTACAAGCTCAAGGATTGCCTCTATACTGCTCTGTGTAGCTCCACAAGCAGGAAATTTTTTAAATACGGTATTCTTCAGATAAAATTCGTTTCCAATGTTTTTGTAAGCACTCTCGGCAGAGAGAAGATCTCTACCATAAAGATGGTAATAACCGTATATCCCCTCGAGAAAATTCAAAGGTCCAGTGATCCCATGCCTTGCATACCGTGCGCACATGATACCAGTATACGCGGTCCAACCTTGAACCACTCTCACTGCTAATGTTCCATCTATATTCGACTGAAAGCTGCCACCTGCTCTGTTTAGAGATAATCCTAGTGCATTCCAACATTCCCTTTCATCAAGTTTAAGAAGCCTTGACGCGATTGATGTGGCCACAAAACCACTCACTATTCCTGTTGGATCAAAGCCATTATAAGCTTCTTCTGTCAAATTCAGTCTAGACCCCACTTCTAAACCTATGGTAAGAGCAGTCAAAAACTCCTTTCCAGAGACATGTCCAGTTATTTCTGAAGATGCCAGTGCAACAGGTACAGCAGTAGATCCCATGTGAAGACCTGGAACCATAGCATCACAGTAGTCTAACGCTCTGGCCATAGCTCCATTTATTAATGCGGCGTGTTCTGCAGGTAGTTTATCATTGAACATGAAAACAGTGGCTTCTTCTATCCCTCCGAGTTTTTTGTAGTATTGATAGAGGCTCCAGATCCCCTCTTCTTTTTTCCCGGCAATAGTTGTACCGCAAACGATCAATACCACATTTTTTACCACTTGCAGAACATCTTCTGGGATTTGATTGAACGAGAAGTTTCTTATGAAATCCACTACAACCTTTTCTGTTCGCATACTAGCCTCCTAAAAGAGTCCTTATCGTGGAAATTATCTTTTCTTTGGACGTCCCAGGCAAAAACACCTCGCTTATACCGAGTGCTTTTAACTTTTCTACGTCATCTGGAGGAATCACACCACCGAAGACTATTTTTCTTCCTTCTATGCCGTACCTAATCGCTAGTTCTCTTAATTTCTCTGCGTAATACATATGGGAGCCCTCAAGAAAGCTTAACCCTAAAATGTCTGCGTCCTCTTGCAACATAGCCTTTATAACCTTCTCAGGAGTATTATACAGTCCCATGTATACTACTTCGAAGCCCGCATCTTGTAACCATTTTGAAACTATTCTTATTCCATTGGTATGACCGTCAAGACCAAGTTTGGCTACAATTATCTTACCTCTGGACATCTTCCCCTCCCCAAAATCACCCAATTTTCAATTCAAAATCGTACGCCTTTCTTAGAGTCTCACATATCTCGCCTAAAGTAGCTCGATTTTCAATAGCGTTCACGACGGAAACAAAAATATTTGACCCTTCCTTCGCCTCCGTATAAAGTCTATCCAGTGCCATTTTTACACTAGATGTATCCCTATTTTTCTTATAGTTTTTCACATAATCGATTCTTTCTTTTTGCATCTCAGTTGAATACACTTTAGAAATACTGATGGGGAGCTTTTCCTCTTTATCTTCAAATATGTTGAGTCCTACTATAAACTCCTCTTTTTCTTCTATCCTTCTCGCATACTCGTGGCGCCCCCTAGCTATTCTTTCATCGATCCACCCTCTCTTAAAGCATTCAATAAATCCCCCCTGCTCTTCAATTTCTATCATCAGTTTTCTAATCTCTTCTTCAAATTTATCTGTAAGCCATTCGATTACATAAGAGCCACCTAGTGGATCAACCACCTTCGTGATATTAGTCTCATATGCTATTATTTGTTGAATTCTTATAGAAAGCTTTTGAGCCTCTTCCGTGGGCAGTGCATACGCTTCATCGTATGATGTCGTATGAATTGACTGGGCTCCAGCAAGTACGGCAGCCAATGTCTGTATTGTAGCTCTAACAATGTTATTTAAGGGCTGCTGAGCAGTAAGAGCCAGGCCGGATGTTTGAATAGCCGTTTTAAACCACATGCTCCTTTCTTTTTCGGCTTTAAATTCTTCCTTTAGCATCTTTGCCCATATACGTCTCATGGCCCTTATCTTTGCTATCTCTTCAAGAAAATCCATACCAATGTCGGTAAAGAAGGCTATCTTACTTGCAAATTCATCTATATGGAAACCCCGGTCTAACAGTTTTCTTATGTACTCTTTCGCAATACACATGGCGAAGGCTGCTTCTTCTGGCGCCCTAAGGCATGTCTCACGCATGTTATATGCGTTTACGTTTAGGATAGTCCATCTAGGAATGTTTTTTATGCAGTATTCCATAACGTCTATTCCGATCTTTATGTTACCTTCTAGCGGGAAAAGCGGAAATTCGGCCTCTCGCGTAGGACCAACGAGCTGGTTAAAACTGTCGTTCATTACAGTGCCTATTAATCCATTCTCAGGAATACCCCTTTTACGTGCCAGAAGAACATACATCGCCATAAGGACACAAGATGCAGGAGGAGAAACAATAAGCGTAGTACTCACTCTATCCAAAGGAATCCCATCAAAAAGTTTTTCCATATCCTCTAGCGTTGAAATACTAGTCCCCACAAGTCCTATATCCCCTTCCACGAGTGGATGATCAGGATCGAGTCCGAGCTTTACAACCACATCCACATCAATATTGAGTCCTGTTTGACCTGCGCTTAGGACAGCTTTCATCCTTTTGTTACTCTCTTCCGGTGTCCCATAGCCTGTCTGTTGTCTCCTCGTCCAAAATCGACCCCTATACATATCTCTATGAATCCCGCGGGTAAAAGGGTAAGTACCTGGTATTTCCCGTCTGTCCGTTACATCATCTTGTGTGTAAAATTCCTTAAGCTCAATCCCCGAGGCCGTTTTAAAGTTTTTAGGTCTTTCTCCCCTTATATACGCATCAAAATCTATGTTTTCAGGCTTTTCACTCATCATACCCCCCCTTATTCAAAGAGATGACCCCTAGAGCCTTTACAAGATCTTTCCATTGGTCAAATCCTAACCTCCATATTTTGCCCGGAGCTTTTGCTTCTCGATCTTCCCGGAAGGATTCCTGGGAATTTCATCAAAGAAGAAGTGTCGAGGCCTCTTATACCTGGGTAGGTTTTGTTCGCAATAGCTCTTCATCTCTTCAACAGTGAGTTTTTCCCCAGTTTTTGGACAGATAACAGCCGCTACAGCTTCACCAAGTCTCTCATCTGGTACCCCAATAACCGCTACGTCAAATATTTTCGGGTGTCTGTGAAGTACAGCTTCTATCTCCGCAGGATATATATTTTCCCCTCCAGAGATTATGAGATCCTTTTTTCTATCCACTATGTAAATAAAGCCTTCATCGTCCATCTTTGCAAGATCACCCGTATAAAGCCACCCTTCTCTTATCGTCTTAAATGTAGCCTCAGGATTCTTGTAATATTCTTTCATAATACCGTTTCCCTTGACGAGTATCTCCCCAACCTCTCCAATTTTTACATCTTCTCCTTTTTCATTTACGATCCTCAAATCCCACAACAGAGTCGGTTTTCCTATGGATCCGATTTTCGATTCGTCTGCTTTTCCCAGATGTGTTATTCCAGGCCCACCAGCCTCACTTAACCCATAAGTTGTGTCATAGGAAACGTGTGGAAAATATGCCTTGAGTTTCTTAATGAGAGAAGTTGGTATAGGTTGCGCGCCCATATGGATGAGCCTTAATTTGTTGAGATCATATTCAACAAGCCTTATTTCTCCATTTTCTATTGCCCTTATTATATCTAGAGCCCATGGAACAAGGAGAAAGACAAGAGTACATCTTTCCTTTGATAGAGTCTCAATTACTATGTCTGGCCTTATAAGTTCAGTTAGAAGTACATTTGTACCCCCCGTGATGAGACCACCTAATAAATGACCAATAGCCAGATGGTAAAGAGGCGGCATCATAAGTTGAACGTCGTCAGATGTCCACTCGTGACATATAGCCTCGGATAGAGCGGAAACCATGAGTGTTCTATGAGCATGTAAAACTGCTTTAGGTGCGCCCGTAGTACCTGATGTAAAATAGAGGGCACATTCTTCTTCATCTCTGAGATCCACTTTCTCTGTTTCAACTGTAAATTTCTCAAATATATCTTCAAGCAATTCAATACCATCTACCTTTTTAGTTCCCATTGAGATGAAACATTGTACGCCATCCAAGTAAGACCTAAGTGCCACAATTCGTTCTAGATATTCTTCATCAAAGAAAAACATCTGGGGTTCAGCTATATCGAAACAATACTTTATGTCCTCATTAGTGAACCTATAATTGAGCGGTACTACTACTGCCCCTGAAGCCATTATTCCAAAAAAAACTTCGAGCCACTCAATAGAATTTCGGCCAAGAAGGGCAACTTTTTTGCCTTTTCCAATCTTTCGACAACGAAGATATGAGGCAATTTTGGTCATTTTTTGATAAAATTCAAGCCATGTGACTTGCTTTCTTTCATTACTTATGGGTTTAATCTGAACATAGGCTATTTTTTCAGGATACATCCTCGCATTCTTTACAACTAGATCGACTATTGTGAACATATCGAGACCCCCCTTTCCAAATGATAGTTTCAAAAAAGTTAAGCTTGTTCGCTCAATGACTTTTTTATTTCATTTAGTATCTCGTCTTTTTTCGCCCCGGGTGTAAAAACGGCTTCTACCCCCATCTCTTTTAGAACTACAACATCCTTGGGGGGGATAATACCACCTACAAAGATTTTAACGTGGTTCAAATTATTGACCCGAAAAAGCTCAATTAACTTAGCAGTGTAAAAAATGTGTTCGCCACCATGAAAGCTCAAACCTACGGCATGCGCATCCTCTTCTATGACCATTCGTAAAATATGCTCTGCCGAATTGTAAACCCCTGCGTAGATCACTTCATAACCGGAATCTTTTAACCATCTCGATATTATCCTTAAAGCATTGTCGTGGGCATCTAATCCCATTTTTGCCAAAATAATTCTTTTTCTCATCCTTTACACCCTCTTTAGCCTTCTCAATCCGTATTCAACATGGAATTTGATAATCCAACGCTTCTCGCATTGCGTCACATATTTCCTGCAATGTGGCTCCTGACCTAACAGCTTCCATAATAGGGATAACGAAGTTTCCCTGTCCCCCTCGTTTTGTGAATAAATACAGATCCTTCAGTGCTTTATAGGTTAGCTCTCTTCCCGGCCTTTTTTTGTATTGAACGGAGTATTCTATTCGTTTTTTCTGCATGTCTGGACTATGTTCAAATAGTTCTATGTCGCTAGCAGAATCTTCACTTCTGAAAATGTTCACTCCCACTATAGCAAGATCACCGTTTTCGAGTTCATTCGCCAACTTGTATCTCGCCTCGTTTAATTCTTGCTCTATAATTCCCTTTTTAAAACATTCTATGAATCCCCCTTTTTTTTCGATCTCTTTAATAGCCTCCCATATTTTTTCTTCCATTTCATCAGTCAATGTTTCCAAAAAATATGAACCCCCAAGAGGATCTACCACCTTTGTGACACCCGTCTCATAAGCTATGATCTGTTGAGTTCTTATTGCAAGCTTTTGGGCCTTTTCAGTTGGTAAACAGTAGGCTTCGTCGTAACATGTTGTGTCCACTGATTGGACTCCACTTAGTACAGCTGTGAGAGTCTGGATAGCGGCCCTTACAATGTTATTCATTGGCTCCTGAGCTGTAAATGTGAGAGACGACGTTTGTACGGCACATCTAAATCGCATACTCCTTTCATCCTTCGCTTTAAACATTTCTTTCATAACTCTGGCCCATATACGTCTCATCGCCCTAAACTTTGCGACTTCCTCAAATATATCTAGATGAACAGCGCAAAAAAAGCCTATTCTCGGTCCAAAACTGTCCACGTCGAGGCCTCTTTCTAAAAGTCTCCTTACATAGTCCATGCCAAGGGATATCGCAAATGCCGCTTCCTGAACAGCATTTACTCCACATTCTCTTATGTTTCTCGAATTTACATTAAGAACATTCCACCTCGGAACAGTTTTTAGCAGATATTCGATTAAATCAAGACCTATCTTTAAAGCTAAATCTATTGGGAAGAAAGCAGTATTAGCTTGAAATGTGGGTCCAACAAGCTGAGTAAAAGGGCAGTTCATTATTGTCCCAGAAAGATCATGGACCCTAATCCCTCTCTCATCAGCCATAAGTAAGTACTGACTCATTATTACTGCTGAAGACGGTGGGGGAAATATTAAAGTCGAACTGATTTTTTCTATAGGTATGTCCTTAAATAGTGCCAACATATCCTCGTATGTACACATTGATGTTCCTTGTAGCCCAACATCTGCTCGCGCCAGTGGGTAATCCGGATCCAAACCAAGTTTGCCAGCTATGTCTGAGTCTATGTTTATTCCTGTTTGTCCCACCTTAAACAGAAATTTCAAAAGTTCATTGCTTTCTTCCGGTGTACCGAAACCACTTTGCTGTCTTCTGGTCCATAATCTCGCCCTGTACATGTCCTTATAAATACCCCTAGTGTATGGATATTCTCCTGCGTCTGGAAGTTTTTTGTTCCAGGACGTCTCATCATATATCCTTTTATATTCAATTCCCGAAATTGAACGAAAATGACGAAGTTTCTCTCCAACAGTGTGATCGTAATCTGTCATAAAAGTACTCTTCATCCTTCCCCCTTAGGTATCCGGTTTCATAAAACGGCTTGTCATCGCTAGAGAACCGACTCCGTTCATAAATAGATTAAATACTATCTCAGAAAGCTTGTCCGGTTTTAAGGATCCTCTCGGATTGTACCACTTATAAATCCAGTTCATCATTGCGAAAAGGCTAAAGGTTACAGCGGTAGCAAGTTCCCTTTCTACATTTTCTCCCAAAATCCCATTAATAATATTCAATACCATCTCGTAATATTTTCTTTCTTTCTTCTTTATTTCTTGAAGCAAGCTCTTCGGCAGATTATAAGACTCATGGAGAAGAGTCTTTGCAAAGTTTTGTTGTCGCGAATAGTGAGTTATGTGATTTTTTACTATGTATCTCAGTTTGTCCTCATAACTGGAGATGCTATCAACTATCTGCTCTAGGACATCTATGTCATTGTCTATATAACTAGAACAAATAGAGTAAAGAATATCAGCCTTAGAATCAAAATAGTAGTATATACCCCCTTTTGTGATTCCCGCAGCAACCGCAATCTCATCTATTGTCGTTTCGAGATATCCCTTACGACTAAAAAGACTGGCAGCAGCATTTAGCACGTTTTTCACAGGTCCATCGCATTTATTTTTTTTGGGACCTATTCTTATTTTACGCTGCATCAGTTACATACCTACCAGTACGTATAATAAAAACTATTATCTCGACTTTGTGATTATGTCAAGGAAATAATTTTTTATTTAGACAATACACAATTTCCAACTCAGCTACAATTCCTAAAGTTTTAAAGTCGTTTATGAAAACTTGCTTTGAATGTGTTTGCCTTTGATCTGGTAATGAAGTTTAAATACGGTATGACCGGCAATTTCTAAACGATTTTTAGCATTTTTGTCCTTAAAAAGATCCTATTTTACAGTTTCTATCAAGTGTGTAATTAACCGACTCCGGATCTATTGTAGCATGACGTAGTAACACACGGCTCCTAATGCTCGAATCTGGCTCCAGATATAACTCTTACTTTAGATTAAATAGTCTCTGTATACAGTAAATCTTGACACCCCTCACAAAATTGTATACATAATGAAAAGCTCTTCCATGGTGACTCAGAAACCAAACACTCCCTCAGGAGGTAAATATGGCCTTCTTTGAGCGTATGAAAAGTTTTAATCGAATATTGTACATAATCAGTGGCTTTGTATTACTTTTCATGATGTTTTTGACCGTGGCTGACACCGTCTTGAGATACTTTAAACGGCCCATCGTGGGAACATATGAACTTGTGGGTCTGGCCGCTGCTATAGTTTTAGGGTTTTCCATCCCTTACACAACATCAGTCAGGGGGCATATTGTTGTCGATTTTTTTACTATGAAGTTTAGGCCAAAAACGAGAAAATTCTGGCTTTTTGTTACAAGACTCTTGGGTGTGTTTTTATTTACCTTTATGGGTTACGAAATGATAGCTATGGCTAATGATTTAAGGATCTCTGGAGAGGTATCAGCAACACTAAAGCTACCATTTTATCCTGTTGCCTTAGGTATTGGGGTATGTCTGTTCTTACAAGTTCTCACACTTATTGCGGATGCTATAATTGTCCTAAAGGGGGAAAGAAAATGAGTTCAGAACTGGTTGGGGTAATAGGTTTCCTTTTCATGTTTTTTCTAATGGCAGTGGGTTTTGAGATAGGTTTTGCCATGGCGATAACTGGTTTTCTGGGTTTTGCCTACCTTGCATCTTTTCCGGCTGCATGTAATTTATTGGCCAAAGATGTTTATGATGTATTTACTACCTATAGCTTAACGGTTATACCCCTTTTTATCTTTATGGGACAAATAGCCGCTAATTCAGGGATTGGTAAAAAACTATACGATATGTCTTACAAGTTCATTGGCCACATACCAGGCGGACTTGCCATGGCAACAAGCATTGCTTGTACATTTTTTGGAGCCATATGTGGGTCCACAACAGCGACTGCTGCCACTTTTGCAAGCGTCTCTGTGCCTGAGATGAGGAGATACAAATACGACGATAGACTGATCGGTGGTGTAATAGCTGCTTCGGGCGGTTTAGGTATAATGATCCCTCCAAGTGTCATTTTTATCGTATATGGAATATTTACACAGCTGTCCATAGGTACGTTGTTTATGAGTGGAGTTCTACCAGGTATATTGATTTGCGTACTTTTTTGTCTTGCGATTTACATATGGTGTAAGAAGAATCCCCTACTTGGTCCAAAAGGTGAAAGATCGACTTGGCGGGAGAGATTTAAGTCACTTCCGGGAGCTATAGAGATAATAATCATCTTTTTTATTCTTATGGGTGGAATAATGAAGGGGATTTTTACACCTACTGAAGGCGGCGCAGTCGGTGCCTTTGTAACATTATTGATTGTATTAATAACAAGGTCAATCACGTGGGAATCATTTTACAAGTCAATACTTGATACTATAGTTTCCTCGTGCATGATTATGGTAATTGTGGCAGGAGCAACCATATTTGGGCATTTTATAGCGTTGTCGCGTATTCCTTTTACTGTGGCCTCCTGGGTTGGAGGTTTGGGACTACACCCCATCATAATAATGGCTATTATAATCTTCATCTATCTGATTGGAGGTTGCGTGATAGATGCTCTCGCGCTTATTGTTCTTACTATCCCCATTTTTTACCCTGTTATTCTTCATCTCGGATTTAATCCCGTTTGGTTTGGCGTAATTGTTGTTCTCATAACCATGATGGGAGTTATAACTCCTCCTGTTGGTGTAAATAGCTATGTGGTGGCAGGCATATCAAAAATACCATTAAATACAGTGTTTTCAGGAATCTGGATTTTCCTCGCTTGTCTAGTTGTTGCGTCAGCACTTTTCATAGCTTTCCCAAGTCTTTGTTTGTTTTTACCAGAATACTTCGGGATGCTTAAATAAGATGTACCAAAAAATTTATTAAAATTTATTAAGATGAACAGAAAAGAAAAATGAGTTGACAATTTGACCCAAATTTAATAAAAAAACAAATAAAAAAAGGAGGGTTAGCATGAAATTTTTGAAATTTTCGGTTCTAAGCAAAAAAATCACAACGATTTTTCTTTTTCTCTCCTTTCTCTATTTTTGGTCTCTTGGGCTCCCATCAAACTTATTCGCCCAAAAAGCAATAGAATTGACCTTTTCCAATTTTTTTCCGGCAGCCCATAAAAACAGTAAGATAATGGAGGAATGGATAGCAGAAATCGAGAGTAGAACCGGTGGAAAAGTAAAAATCAAATACTATCCAGGCGGAACTCTTACACCTGCGGCTCAGGTGTATGATGGCGTAGTAAAGGGGCTCTCAGATATTGGAGAAAGTGTTTTTGCCTATACAAGAGGAAAATTTCCTGTTATGGAGGCAATCGATCTTCCATTTGGATATAAAAGTGCAGTAATAGCAACCAATCTGGCTAATGCCGTTTATAAGAAGTTTCAACCCAAAGAGCTTGCGGATGTAAAAGTCCTAATACTCCATGCCCATGGTCCCGGGATTCTCCACACAAAGTTCCCGGTATCAAAATTAGAGGACCTAAAGGGGAGGAAGATAAGAGCAACGGGACTTGCATCAAAGATTGTTGCAGCTCTGGGAGCTGCTCCTGTGGGAACTACAATGCCAGAAACTTATGATGCACTGAGGACAGGGGTAGCTGAGGGAGCGCTTGCTCCTGCAGAAGCCCTTCAAGGATGGAAATGGGGTGAGGTAGTTTCTTACACAATTCAGAACTTTGGATCTGCTTACACATCTGCAATGTTCGTTGTAATGAATAAATCCAAGTGGGATTCTTTGCCAAAAGACGTGCAGAAAGTCTTTGAGGATGTAAGCGCCGAATTTACAAAAAAACAGGCTGAACTATGGGATCAAATAGACAAGGAAGGTTATGACTTTTTGAAATCAAAAGGAAATAAAGTTGTCTCCTTATCACCAGAGGAAGATGCTCGGTGGGCTCAATCCGTAAAACCCATTATTGATGAGTACGTAAAGGATGCTACCGCAAAAGGTCTTCCTGGAGCAGAAATTGTGAAGTTCTGCCTGGATTTCATAAAAACCCAAAGATAGCTTTACTGATAAGAAGCGAGAGGGGTGTGAGCCCCTCTCTGGTTAAATCAGTCTTAAAAAATGTACAAGCATGTACTTTTTGTTTCTAACCCGTGGTGATACTCATGATGATCAATTGTCAATTTAGGTATAAGGCGGGGGATTGCTAACTGGATAATTGATGGTTCTTAAAAAAACTTTAAATAAAAAAATAACAACATAGAGTGTCATTTGAAACTTAAAAAAACTAAATTCCTAAATAGGTCAGTTAACAATGTGTGATAACATTTGGAGGACACCATTTTACGGGGTCTGTTGTTGTTTTCTTCCTCTGTTAAATGAAGGGCTATTGCGGGGATTCACTTCAAAATATAGTTTATTTCCCATCAATGAACTGTAAAAATCGTGAAATGTTTATAACCACAGGTTCCAATTTTGGTCTTTTTAGGGCGGGGTTATTTGAAACAGGTGAACAAATCGGGGAAATATTCGAAGTGTACACAGGCTTATTTAAAAGACTAGTTCACGCCACTGTTTTTAGACAGCTTTTTCCCATTAAAGTTAAACTCAGGATCAAAAATTTAACCTTTGATACCCTGTATGTAGTTAGAGACAATATTTTTAGTGTGAAACGAAATTCGTATTTTCTTAAAGACTCATATGAGAGCGTTTTATATGAATATAGAATACCTGGTTTGAAAAGCTTTCTTAAATCAAATCTTTTTAAGCCATTTAGAGCAGCTGAGATAACGGATTCCACAGGTAACGTGATTTTTATTCTCAAATCTTCTTTTGGAGCCCGCAAATACGATCTTTTTTTAAGTTACAGCGAAGAAGATAGAATTGCTCATATTGAATTGGAGACCAGTTTAATTACTTTCGGTCGAATTAAAGGATTTATTAGATTATTCAGTGATAATGAAACCTATATGCTCATAACCCTCTTTTGTGCAATAGTACTCATGTTGATGAAACAGAAAAGATAACTTGGGACTGTTTTTGCGTATTTTTTTCGTTAATAAAGTTCAAATTTTCAATTCCTATAACCAAGATGAGAAAGGACGTGGATTTATCAACTTTGTTTTTGATTCCGTGTAGAAAAGGCAAAAAATGGAAATATCGAAATGATTAAACTTTAAAATAGATGTTCCTATCTTTCTCACTTATCCACAACCAAATTTCATTCTCATTTCTTGAAAAATTTTATGGTGTATTTACTTTCGGTTTGTAAATACAAAAAACTTTTAAAAATCATGTCAAATGGCATATATCATCTGGAATCCGTAAGAAAAATAATCCGAACAAATTCCCAAATTATTTCTCAATCATAATATTTGAATTGAATACATTTTTAGCATGAAGATTCTTAGTGAGCAGAAATTTCTCTTAATATTAACCGATTTTAGGCTAATCTATTTCTCCTTCGAATACTTTTCAATCAAGACCCTATGGATAGATACTAGTTTTTCCGTAGATGGCTTGTATGTAACTCCTTGACTCATGTTAGTTACTATTTTTTATTTTCAGGTAAAGCTGTAGATTCTTAATCGGTACAACATCTAGCCTGTAGATTTCTCTCAAATCCAAGTTAACGAACATTTTTCTGAGATTTCATATTTTCTTAACATACGCGAACTATAATTCTTCAAAGTTTTTAAACGGTAGAAAAAATGAATCATTGGATGGAGATCTTGGGTCTGCATTTTAAAAAAATGAGGATGGTTTACCCCAACGACAACCTGATAATACTCTTTGACATTGATGGCACTATATTAGACATGAGATTTTTCATCCTTTTTGTTCTTAGGGAATTTGATAGAAAACATGGAACTGATTACTTCAAAAATTTAACAGTATCTGACATAGATTTTCATGAGTCACAACTCAAACTTCTTTTGAATAGGCTTTCAATCAAGGAACAAGATCAGATACGTATTCTTTCATACTATGAAAGCTCTTTTTTCTCAAAATTAACTATCAAAAGAGCCAACAGACCTTACAAAGGCGTTTTTGAGATAATGAAATGGTTTCAAACGGAGCCCAACACCTCTGTGGGGTTGAATACAGGAAGACCTGAATATCTTAGATTTAAAACCTTAAGTGCTCTCAATTTTCTCGGCAAACAGTTTGGCATTAGATTTAAAAGTGAGCTACTATTCATGAACGATGCTGGACCCGACGCATTCATCCCACATGTAAAGAAGAAAGGTATCGAGTACTTTCGAAGAATGGGTTACCGAGTGTTTGCCTTTGTAGATAATGAACCGGAAAACTTAAGGGCAATAGCGGAAATGGATGAAGTTGGAGAGATTCTTCTCCTCCATGCTGATACACTATCAAAATCGTGCAAAAGTCTACTTACCGGAAACTGTGTAAGTGGCAAAGAATACGAGGTAGAAAAACTAAGGTCCGCAATTTAATTAAAACAATTAATAACCTTCATTTCCTTTCTGATCCAAGACGAGTTTGGCATTAGAACCCTCTCACCTTTATGTTCAAAAATTTTCCAAAGGAAAAGCTTATATTTATCAAAAATCTTCTATGTTTGTTAGAGTAATATTGGCTCTAAAAATTATAAAAATGCCTGATAAAATTTTTTGATAGATTTGGTTTTGACGTTTTAATTTATCCAAATCTACCTGTAATATAGTCTTCAGTCAGCTTTTCTTGTGGATTTGTAAATATTCTGTCGGTCTTTCCAAACTCAATGATTCGGCCAAGATACATAAATGCGGTGTAATCGGAAACCCTTGCCGCCTGCTGCATGTTGTGGGTAACAATGATTATGGTAAGCTCCCGCTTTAGCTCTATCATAAGTTCTTCTATCTTTGCAGTGGCTATAGGGTCAAGGGCAGATGTAGGTTCATCGAAGAGTAGTATAGCTGGATTTGTCGCTATAGCTCTTGCTATGCACAATCTCTGCTGTTGTCCACCTGACAAGTCGTAGGCAGGTTTATGTAATCTGTCTTTTACTTCATCCCAAAGCGCGGCACTTTTTAAAGATTTTTCTACAACCTCGTCCAGATAACTTTTTTTATTTATACCCCTTATTCTTAAGCCATATACAACATTCTCGTATATGGATTTTGGAAACGGATTAGGTTTTTGAAATACCATGGTTATCTGCATTCTCACTTTTATCGGATCCACTTCCGGAGAAAGAATGTTTAATCCATCAGGATGAAGTATTATTTCTCCTTCGTATCTGTTTCCCGGGTAAAGATCATGCATCCTATTAAAGCACCTAAGAAAAGTGGTCTTTCCACACCCTGATGGTCCTATAAGAGCTGTAATCTTTCCCCTGGCAACGGAAAGGTTAATATCTTGAAGAACTTTGTTATCTCCGTAATAGAAATTGAGGTTCCTTACCTCTGCCTTTATCTCATCAAAAAAAGCAAGCTCTGGTTTCACCATCTTATCCTCTTTCTAAATCTGTACCTTATATAAATGGCAAGACCGTTCATTAAGAGAGTCATGATCATAAGAACAATGCTTGCAGCAGCAGCATTCACATGGAATCCTTTCTGTGGTCTGGATACCCAATTGAATATCTGTACGGGCATCACTGTGAATCCATCAAAAAGCCATTTAAATGATATGAAAGGAAATTCAAAGGTAAGAGGAGGAGAAGGTAAAAACGCGATGAACGTAAGAGCTCCAACAGTTATTAAAGGAGCTGTTTCACCTATGGCTCTAGATAAACCTATTATTATCCCTGTAAGTATTCCTCCCATAGAATATGGAAGCACGTGGTGTGCTATGGTCTGCCATCTGGTGGCTCCACAGGCAAATGACGCCTCTCTTATGGATTGAGGTATTGCCCTTATAGCCTCTCTAGTCGCTGTAATCACTATGGGTAGTATTAAGAGACCTAAAGCTAAACCCCCTGTCAATATGCTTTCCCCAAAGCCAAGTATGTAAACAAAAAGGCCTAACGCTAGAAGGCCGTAAATAATTGAAGGCACGCCCGCCAGATTAGCTATATTGATCTCTATCAAGTTTGTAAACCAGTTTCTCTTTGCGTATTCTTCAAGGTATATACCTGCGCCAACTCCGAGTGGTATCGCTGAAATCGCTGTTACAATCATAACTGCAAAGCTTCCAACCCACGCGGAAAGAATCCCGGCCTTTTCTGGAAACCGAGATGGAAAAGAGGTGAAGAATTTATAGTTTAGTCGGGAAGCACCGTCAATGAACAAATCTATAAAAAGTACCGTAATGAGTCCTAAACTTAAAAAGCAAAGTAAAAGGCCCGTAAGGGCAAATATAGTATCCAAGTACTTTGCTACCTTGATATTTTTGCCACCCATCTGGTCACCCTCTTTAAAAAACCTAATACCTTTCTCTGAATTTAATCCTCAAGAAAAAACTGACTACATTAGCAGCCAATGTTATAACAAAAAGTACAAGTCCAACAGCAAATATGGTGCTATATTCAAGTGTGCCATGTGGAACATCACCCAAACTCACCTGGACAATATAGGAAGTAAATGTCTGAACTGGCTCTAAAGGATTTAAAGTCCAATTTGGCATCATACCAGCTGCTATAGCAACGACCATTGTTTCCCCGACTGCTCTCGAAATACCCATTATGAAGGCTGCCGCTATCCCCGAAAAAGCTGCCGGGACCACCACTCTTAAAGAGGTTTGAAGCCTTGTAGCTCCCATTGCATATGAACCCTCTCTTATACCCATAGGAACAGCCCTCATGGCATCCTCACTAACGGAACTCACATATGGTACGATCATTATGCCCATTATGATACCAGGACTTAATGCATTAAACCCAGAAAGGTCTGGAATAAATTTTTGAAGCCATGGAGTAAGGAAAAGTAAGGCAAAATATCCGTATACAACCGTGGGAACAGCGGCAAGAAGTTCCAAGATAGGTTTTAGGACCTCTCTAAGCTTGGTTGGCGCGTACTCGCTGATGTAAATCGCAGTGATTAGCCCCACTGGAAGTGCAACTGTAAGGGCTATCACGGTCGTTAAAAAAGTACCAGCGACCAAAGGAAGTACACCGAATTTCGGATCTGCAAAAAGGGGTGTCCACTGCGTGCCAGTGAGGAATTCTTTCATCGAAACTCTTTTAAAAAACCCGTAAGAATCGTAAAAGAGTACCCATACAATACCGAGAGTTATAAATATGGAGAAAGCAGCGCATAAGAATAGGGAAAAAACTATGATTTTTTCTTTAAAAATCGACAATCTACTCATTTTTTACAATTTACAGTACCTTATGCGATTAAAGTGAAAGAGACTCCTAACCCTTATGGCCGAATAATAAATTTTGTCCACTAGGAAAATCACCAAGTCTTCGCATACATTAATCCTGTATTTTCTCAAAATCGGCCAATCACCCTCTGGCATCAGAGTCTCTCTAATCAAGTAAGATTAATTTTAAAATTATAGAACCATTGTTTGCCATAAATTGAAATTGTAAAAAACGTACCGAAACGCAAAATGCGACATAATAAGTTTTTAAATCTTTATAGACCGTTTGTCAACAAATTCATACTGTACGGACAGCTACAAGGCTAAATAATAATTTCTGGGGCTAATAAAAAGCTCTCTTTCTAGTATAAACGACTATTCGAGACTGTTTACCCTTTCATTAAGTTACTCAAATCTATACGATTTACTTTTTAATCCTGTTAAAAACCCTGATAAAAATAAGATAAAGGTCTCCGAGCCTCTCGTATTAGTGTATGCTTTCATGTTTTTGACTCAAGAACAAAACATCCATAACTTCAGTTAAACCGGGGCAGGCATAAGCCTGCCCTTCTTAAGGATTATGCGCTATTTTTTCGCTTCCCTCTTTAACAATTCCTCAATACTCATTCCAACTTCTAGCTCACCACCAAATACCGTCCCAGTCACCCTCTTAGAAAACCTTTCAGTGGCTAGCTGGTAGGCCTTCGGAGGTAGTGGAATATATCCCACCTCTTTTGCGAGTTTAGGAACGTTTTTCAGATAAAATTCAACAAACTCTTTCACTTCAGGTTTTTTAAGCGAAGCCATGTTTACGTAGATAAACAGGGGTCTAGAAAGGGGTTGATATGATCCATTCATTACAGTTTCCATTGAGGGAGCCACAGCTTTCCCAGTCTTAGGGTTAACTATTGGAACAAGTTTGAGTTTGTCTCTATTTTCCTCGTAATACGCAAAACCAAAGTAACCTAAACTGTATCTGTCACCGGAAATCCCTTGAACCAGGACGTTGTCATCCTCGCTTGATGTATAATCACCTCTAGAAGCCTTTGCCTTTCCAACTATTGCTTCGGTGAAATAATCAAATGTACCCGAATCGACCCCTGGTCCAAAAAGCTTAAGTGGAGCATTTGGCCAATTGGGTCGTATCTGGTTCCACTTTGTAATCGTACCTTGGGCTGCAGGTTCCCACATTTTCTTCAGCTCTTCTACTGTGAGTTTATCTACCCAGTCATTCTTCGGATTTACCATCACCGCAAGACCATCATATGCAATTGGAAGTTCTATATATTCCACCCCACCGCTTTTACATGCCTCAATCTCAGCTTTAAGCATAGGTCTCGAGGCATTTGAAAGATCTGTTTCTCCCCTGCAAAATTTTTTGAATCCGCCTCCAGTTCCGGATATTCCCACAGTTACCTTGATTTCACCTTTTTTTGCTTTCTGAAATTCCTCTCCAATGGCCTCTGTAATTGGATAAACTGTACTCGATCCGTCAATTTTTATGATTTTATCGGCGGCAAAAAGAGAGTTGAGAAAAATAGTCGCAATAAAACATGCAGTTAACAATAGGTTCTTTTTTAGCATTTGATTATCCCTCCTTAGTTCATTTTTTTGTGCTTTTGGCATGATATTATATAACTTTGCTAATTTAAGCTTCTATTAAGAAAAAGTTAATTTTCAATTAATTTTAGATCCCTAAAGGAAGGGTTATAATAAAGGAGCTCCCCTCTCCGGGAGCACTTTTTACATATATTTTTCCATTATGAAGCATAACTATATGTTTCACTATAGAGAGACCAAGACCAGTTCCGTTGTGCTTTTTAGACCTCGATTTATCAACTACATAAAACCGTTCAAATATTCTTTTTTGATGTTTTTCTGGTATTCCTATGCCTGAATCTTCGACCCTTATTTCCACCGAATCTTCCATCTTTCGAGCCTCCACCTTTATATGCCCTCGATCCGTATACTTTACTGCATTATCCAGTAAATTTATAAATAGCTGCTCTAGCTGGAATCTGTCACCTTTAAGTTTTAAATTTTCCTCCACATTCACGATAAGCTTAAGATTTTTCTGCCTAATTTTCTGCTCAAAAAGTTTTGTTATCGGTACTATCATTTCCTTTAAATCTAATTCTTCTATCTCCATGAGAGATTTACCTTCTTCAAGCTTGGAAAGTAGTAAAAGATCGTTGACTATGCCGATTAGCCTGTCAGTGTTTCTCTTGATTATATCAATATAGGTCTTATCCTTTAGACTCTCATCGTATTCTAATGTTTCCGCAAAACCCTTAATCGCACTAAGAGGGGTTCTCAGTTCATGGGAAAGATTTGCAATGAAATCCCGTTTCATTCTTTCTACTTCTACTGTCTCAGTTATATCATGAAACAAATAAACCCTTTCACCAGATGGACTGATCAACGATCCCGTTAACTTAAAGTGACGTCCTTTTATTTTAATTTCCTTCGATATATTTTTTTCTCCTCTCGCTATTAACGATGTGTGCTCCCGATAAAATTCATTGAAAGTAGGTTCTCTTATGAGCTCCCAATAGTACATACCTTCGTAGATTTCATCTTCAATGAAATCTTTAAATGACTCATTAAAAAACTTAATTCTTCCAATTTCATCTAGTACTAGAAGAAGATCTGATATTCTTTTTAAAATGGCTCTATAATCGTTAATCTTCTTCGACAATGCGAGCAAATCTTGCCTAAGCCTATCGATCATCACATTGAACTCTTCTACATCTACTTTAAGCTTTCCGGTAGTTAAAAAACTAAGGTCACCTGTTAAACCCTCTTGAGCTATTTTTTTGGATAGCTGTCTAATAGCTGAAACCGGCCTATATGTTTTTCTTGAAACAATAAAGACGTAAATTACGAAAAGTAATGAAATGGAGATCATATACACTACGATCAGTGCTTTTAAAGTAAAACTTTCTAAGCCGATTTCTGAGAGCGGATAAGACAGGACAAGGACCCCTAGTACAAAATCATTCCTTTTTAATGTTTTTACAAAGATGATTACGTCTTCGCCATCTACTTTACCTAACTTTTTGAAAATATTATCTCCATTTTTTAAGACCTTCATAACCTCTTCAGAAATCAACGTCTTTACTTTTTGTTGTGATAAGTACTGGGGTCTACCTGATCTGTCAAATATTCCTATTTCAGCCTTCATAACATCTTTAAGAAATGATGCCTCCCTTTTTAGCATTTCCGTGTTTCGGTCAACTAGAAACTGTGAAATATTCCTTTCAAAGAGGGGGCTAATTTTTTCAATTTTATGAACATGCACCTCAACTAGCTGACTTCTTTGAAATTTTATGAAGTAAATGTAAAAAAGGATGCTAAAAAAAATTAAAACTACAAAAAAAGAGAGTGCAACTTTTAGTAGAAAGCCATGTGACACGAGGTCTCAGTCCTCTTCTATTTTGTACCCTACCCCTCTCACACTTTTTATGTATCGTCCCATCTCTCCTAGTTTTTCCCGTATATGCCTGATATGCACATCTATAGTTCTATCGACCACTGTTTTTTCGTCTCCCCAGAGATAATCAAGTATATTCTCCCTTGTCAACACTAAACCCCTTTTTTTCAATAGTAGCTCTAGTATCCTAAATTCCGTTGTGGTCAAATCCAACTTCTTTCCATCTAAATGTGCTTCGAACCTATCCGGATAAAGAACAAGCCTCTCTTCTAGTTTCAGTTGATTTACAAACTGTGGCCCGTACGTCCTTCTTAAAACAGCTTTAGCCCTAGCTATGAGCTCTCTGACTGAGAAAGGCTTTGTTACGTAATCGTCAGCCCCAACTTCGAGTCCAACAATTTTATCTGTTTCTTCGACCCGCGCTGTAAGCATTATTATTGGGATTTTAGTGAATTTTTCTTTGCTTCGTAAGCTCTTACATACTTCTACTCCATCCATATCTGGAAGCATAAGATCCAGAATAATAAGATCGGGTATCTCTTTGGATAGTTGAGAGAAGAACGATTCCGCCGTGAAAAAAGTTTTCACTCTGAACCTGTTTTTTATGAAGTTAACCTTTATAAGTTCACATATGTCAGGCTCATCATCCACGACAAAAACTAATTCATCCATCCTACTAAAACACCTTACCATCTAGGCCTAGCTTAAGTCAAATTTTGTTTTTTACGAAGCTGACTCCTTGCGTTCAAACTATCAGAGCAAATCAACGAAAAATTATACAAATCTTAATTCTCCCTTAACAATGGCTAAATATCCTTAAGCACAGGGACAAGACAAATACATGAGAAAAAAGGGAGGTGATATCGATGTAGTCAATGTTGGACTTAAAGGAAACGAAAGCATTTACCGTCCCATAAAATGGCCATAATTGTATGGAAAAACTCAAAAAAGGAGGTATCATGAGTAAGAAAAAAGGATTTTGCAAGAGATTAGTTTTTGAACCTATTGTGGTACTTATTGTCATTCTATTTCTTGCTCATCCAAAAGTACTTGCGGATACAGGCGATCCCGCGATGGATACCCTTATAAAGAAAATGGAAGAAAAGGGCCTGATCACTAAAGATGAAATAGAGAAAATAAAAGAGGATGTTAGAAAAGCAGTGAGCGAGAGAAACAAAAGGATAACAAAAGACTTAAAACTTCCTTTTGACTTACGTGTTCGCTTACAGCCAAGATTCGAATATGGCGATCTACTGATAGACGATAACAAAAGATACACAGAGGAATCAGACCTATACATGAGACGACTCAGAGTATCTTTTCTGAAAGAATTTGAAAAACCACCATTTGGAAATAAGGTATGGGCATCCATAACGTTCGACGCAGATAGGTTAGAAATGGACTTAGATAAAGGGGCAAGAAAAGATCCTGATAGAAAGGTAAATGTTAATACCGTTGAATTAGGCTGGTTATTTGCCGACCAATTCGGTATTTATCTAGGATACGACGTTCCGCCTTCATACAGAAACACCTCCTCAGGGAAACATTTAATCATTGATGGTCCAACTGCGCTTATGTCAGCATCAGATAAACTGACAGGTGGACCCCAAGTACACGTAAGGCTGTTTGGACAACTTGGGAACGGGGTGTTCAAATACACACTTGCCTATGGTGATGGCCCAAACTCGCTAAGTAAACTTAAGGATATAGATAGTGATGCTACAAAGTTGAATAACAAAGAATGGGGTGACCTTTTATCAGCGAGAATAGAATTTGCACCTCCAGGCCTTGTTGAGAAAGGCTGGGATGATACGAACATGGGAAAAGAAAATTTTCTCTCAATAGGTTTGGGAGGAGCAATAACAGGAAAAAAACGATATCAAGCAGGTACGAGCAAACCTGACGTGCATGTAAGACTAAGCACATTCAACCTTGATCTTTCAGGCCGATACAGGTGGGGCGAAATATCTTTCACTAGTTCTGCGGGTTACATGCGCTTTAAAAAGAATTTCAGTTATAAGGAGGACGAATCTCCTAGGGGCTACTACATTCAGGCCGGTATCCTCTTGCCCGGAAAAGTCTTTTCTGGACAAATTGAGCCTGTAGCAAAATACGACCTGTGCGATACTGACAAGGCTGGAAAGAGAAAAACCAAGGAAAAGACATTTGCTTTGGGATTCAATCACTATATTTCGAAACACAATCTGAAATGGGGATACAACTATGTCCAAACAAAATATGAGAGGGACGTAAGAGTAGCTTTAAACGATAGCACACGGAAGGTTCACCAGGTTCAACTTCAGTACGAATTCTAAAGGTTCGTATGCTAAAAAGGGAACCTCTTGTCAGGAACAAGGGGTTCCTTTTCTTTTTTCCGCCATTATTAAAAACAAATTTCTATAGCGGCAATGGTCCTTTGCAAACTTACATCATGCTAACTACTCAGGTGCAATAACAATTCTAAAGAAAGTTTAGGTTGTCTACCCGTAATAATACTCAGCTTTATCTCCTTATGGAAAAGGATCACCGTCTTACAGCTTAGGCTAAAGAGACGAATCTTTAATTCGGGTCTCATAAGAGATATTAAGAACACATAACCTTATTCTTGCCGTGTTTAAAGTTTCTTCGTCTTTTAAGTCTTAAAGGCCTATGGTTTGCGAATCTAAAGTTCTTCAAATAGGTACCTATTTCAACATGAAATACTCTGGTGAACTACTGCTATACTACATTCTCATCCTTTATTCACCTAAACTAAAGACTCTCAGGAATCAGAGAAAGTTTTTTAGCCCTAAGTCCTCTAATAACTTTAATAGTACATTCAGTCCCTTCTTCTCTGGGTGATCTTGGATCGAAACCCATTGAACAAGTTTCTTGATTGCGCGACCGGAGACCATAGCTTCTTGGGCCATTTCTTTTCCCTGAAGTAACGTGCCACACTTTTCTGCTATGTAAAGAATTGCTCCCGCGTTGATAGCCGTGAAATTAACGCAAGCCTCAGAACCTTTTCCAGCTAAGACCAACAAAAATCTTTTCACTTCTTCTTCCATATTTTCTTTAGACTGAATGTCTGAAAGTTTACACCTGGGAATACCAAAGTCCTCAGGTTCAAGTTCATATCTTGTCATTTTATCTCTGGAAAACTCTATCACCTTAGTTTTACCACAAGGGGATATTTCATCCATACCTTTGTTTAAACCTTCTACCTCCCCGTGGGCAACCATGCCCTTTTCGTAACCTATCCTTTTCATGAGGTTTGCCATCTTCTCTATTATCCTGCTACTGTATACTCCTCTAATAGCTAATTGTGGAATAACAGGAGAAGCAAGAGATGCAGAAATGTTAAAGGTTGACCCAAAATACATCTTGGACAGAATTCGGGCAAGCGCACCCGGATGAACTTTAGCACTCATGCCATTAAATAATCCTATACCTGCTTCTTTTACGCTTTCAGCTACCTTTTCTACAGGAGCCTCCACATCCAAGCCCAGAGCTTCTAGTATATCCACGGTTCCACACTTGCTAGTAAGCGCTCTTGCTCCGTGTCTCACCATAATTACTCCAAGAGAGGATGCCACTATTGCCGACGCAGTGCTTACATTGAACGTGTAGAGATTATCCATCCCCGTGCCTGAATTTTCAACAAGTGGACCCGGAAGACTTGTTTGTACCTTAATTGTATCCAGTTCGTAGATAGCCTTCCACGCTCCGTATAACTCATCCACTGTTTCACCCTTGGCAACAAGAGCAGCAAGAAAAGCGCCTTGCTGAACCTCCGACTGTCTGTTTAAAAGTACATCAGAAAACATCTCGTAAGATGTTTTTTCATCTAGATCTTTCTTTTCTATAAGGCTCATAATGTGACGACCAAAACTTCTTGGATCCATTCTATTCTCCTCCTATCCAGAATTAGGGTAAATAAGCACCTTCATACCTTTTCTTTCTTCTACAACTTGGATTGCTTTCTCTATCTCGTCTAAAGAAAATCTGTGAGTTATTAAATCTTCCACTATAACAGCTTTATCCTCAATCAATTGGAGGGCTCTTACCGCATGTCTCAAACAAGAACCATAACTACCAACAACACTCTGCTCTTTATAGTGGATTGTATTAAAGTCAATTTCGATATACTTTTGGTCATTTAGAAGACCGGAAAAAATGACTAATCTACCTCGTGCGGTAAGACAGTTTAGGGCCTCTCTATAAGCAGAAGGTGAGCCTACAGCTACAAAACAGACATCGAATGTTAGCCCAGCGGGATTGTCTATCCCATTTGCAAAAGCCATTCTTGGTGCGTATGGTTCGATTATAGTCGGATACGCGCCGAGTGCTAACGCTACTCTTTTGAGAAGATTCCCTACTGGACCCGCTCCCCAGATACCCACTGATTCACCACTTTTTAAACCTGAAAGCTCTATAGCATTTAAGCAACATGAGAGTGGCTCGGCAAACACAGCTTCCTCAAAAGAGATGGTATCTGGAATCTTTATTACAGAAGCCTGAGGAGATAACACATACTCGGCAAAACCACCAGGTCTGTGAAAGCCCATAATTTGCATTCTTTCACATAAATTCTCGGCCCCTTTGATACAATTTTTGCATACCCTACAGGAAGTTCCAGGATAGATGTATACCCGATCTCCCAATTCTATCTCCTCAACATCACTACCCTTTTCTACAACCTTTCCAACTACTTCTTCACCCGGTATACATGGTAGTACCAAATCCCTATGCCCATACTTTAACACTTTTAAATCCGTGCTACAGAACCCTGCAATTTTTACTTCAATTACCACCTCATCAGGTCCGGGACGAGGCTGAGGTGCATTATCAAGCTTGTATAAACCAACTTTTTTTAGAATTAAAGCCTTCATGTTCTAACCTCCAAAAGAAAAAAGGGTTCCGACGGTAAGATCCGTCGGAACCCTTTACCATCAGGTTACCGACATACTGGCTCGGAGGTCTTCTGGCTTCTCCCATAGGCACCCAACCTTCCCACCCGCCTAAAGACGGGCAGTGGCATTCTTTTTGGTACCTACTTGCCTTCAATAACCATGAAGGCAGGAGTCACAGCGGCGGGTCCGCCACGGATTTTCACCGTGTTCCGAGATCCGAACCAGCTGACAGAAAATTTATAGCTTAAAAGAAAAATGAATGTCAACCTATACAGTAAGTGGGGCTTCAAAGGCTAATACTCTTCAAAAATTCCATAGGGTTCTTTGTAACAGATGCTATAACGTCATCCTCTGGAAAACCTTTCTCAAAAAGTCTCTGTAAACAAAAAGCCAGAGGATAACACCCTCCCTTTAACTTACTCCCTTTCTTTCTTTTTTGATCAATACATAAAGTCCCACTATAGGAGTCAGAAACAAGAACTATGCGATTTTTCTTTTTAAGGGTGAATATAAGTCTTAAAGTGTTCAGATCTACATGTTCAAGGTCACCAATTGCCTCCACGTATATATCCTCATTCAAAAGCCCAAACCCCGCAATTCCCACTTCCCTGTGATGGATACCTCTCATGGCATTAAAAATATGCGTTATATACTTTGCTCCATTTTTGTATCCTTCTTCTGCCTCGGTATAGGTAGCATCTGAATGCCCCATACCTACAATAATCCCCTTTTTGACTATTGTTCGAATTAGTGCCGCTGCACCGTTAAGTTCAGGTGACAAAGTTATCATCTTGACTATATCGTTGAAGCCATCGATGAGTTCTTCTAATTTCTTTTCATTCGGACTCAGAAAAAATCTCTTATCAAGTGCTCCAGCCTTCTTTTTGTTCAAAAAAGGGCCTTCCAGATGGACACCTAGAATTCTTGCCGTATCTAAAGAACCTGATACTTTAGACTGGATCTCCATAGCTTTCTTACAAGCATGCAAGATGGTCCTCATTTTTTCAATTGGGCCTGGGTAGATGGATAGAATTATATTTCTTGTACCTAAAGAAAAATGGACCTTTGCGATCTCAAGTAATTCTTCTGGAGACGATGTTTCTGTACTTAAACCTTTGATACCGTGGGTATGAATATCTGTGATAACTAGGTCTTTAAACCTCTCCGCATCCAAAGATTTTTTTTACGCCACTTCCTTTTCTTTCTCCCGTTTTATCAATCTTTTTTCTTCAGGTGGTGGAGGAGGCACATTAACACCGATAAGCTTTGTGACCGCCCTGAATTTTGGCGGACATACATCTAAACACGTCCCACATTTTATGCACTTATCCTGATCTATCACGTGAACCATACCCCTTTTGCTATCTATGGCATCTACGGGGCATCGTCTAGCACACGTCATGCATGCTTGACATTTCTCTGGCTCTATGTAATAGGAGGGGATTTCCTTGAAAAGGTTCTCTATCTCTTCGGCTGTAAAAAATTCGTTCCAACTCTCTGGAGAATTTTTATCAAGTTTTGTTTTGAGCTTTTCTCTCTTTACAATTTTTATGTACGGCACAAGACGTAATATCTCTTTGATTCTTCTTACTAATTCTTCTTCCGACATCCCTTCTCCAACTCCAACTGGACCGAGCTCTTTTATCTTTTTAACCATCTCATTTACGGTCTCTGCAAAATACTGTCCCATACTCGCATTCATAAACTCGATCCTCAACCTTTCCGGATAAAGACCTATATGTTCCATTATCCTTTTTGCGAGTAACGTCATAGTTAACGCATGGTAATTTCCATGAGTAGTATAGTTACACTCGTCAAGCCTACATCCGCCTATATAAACACCATCCATCTTATTAAGGAATGCCCTGAACACAAAAGCAAGATCAACTCTTCCACTACACATTACCCTAATTATTCTTATTTCTGGTGTGTATTGCAGCCTGGAAACTCCAGCCATATCCGCAGCACCGTATCCTCACCAGTGACAGAGAAAACCTATTATCTTTGGTTTAAACTTCATAGGCTTCACCATCCGCTTTCACCTCCTTCCCATTCTGTTTTACGAAGCAACTTTTTTTACTTCTTCTAAAATCTCTTTTTCCGGATTTGCCGCATCTATCTGTGCGAAAAGTTGCTCATCTCTGTAATGTTGTAGCTGAATCGCTCCTGTTGGACATTTGGAATTACAAAGTCCACATCCCTTACATAGAACGGGATTCATTCTTGCTTTTTTACCTTGTTTAGTTTCGTAAATTTCTATTGCTCCGTAGGTGCATATTTCACTACATGCCCCACATCCCATACATCTTTTCTCATCGACTATACATACTGAACCAGATGCTATCACGGTATCATGAGAAATTAAAGTGATCACCCTTCCTGCCGCTCCTAAGGCTTGGCTTATAGCTTCATCTATGTGCTTTGGATAATGAGCGATTCCGCAAAGGTAAACCCCATCAGTGCTGAAATCAACTGGTCTGAGCTTCACATGTGCTTCTTTAAAGAAATCATCAGGTCCTAACTGGGCATTATACAGCAAAGATATCTCTTTGTTGCTCTCCGGTGCGATTACAGCAACAGCAAGTGAAACAAGATCCGCGTCAATTTCCAAGGTCTTCTCAAGAATGGGATCGAATACGGTAACCCTGATCAGTTCTTTTCCGCTTTCTTTGACAAGTTTCACGGAAGGCTTTTTTTGTGGTTCGTACCTTATAAACCTTACACCCTTTTTAGATGCTTCACGGTAGTAATCCTCTTTGAATCCGTAAGTCCTCATATCCCTGAACAGGATGTAGATATCCACATTAGGGTTTATTTCTTTTAACTTCAGTGCATTTTTTACGGACTCGGAGCAACATACCCTCGAACAATAATTCCTCTCTTCTGTCCTTGATCCCACACACTGTATCATCACCACTGCACCTGCTGAAATTACCCTTTCATCTCTTTTTGCAATCAATTCTTCAAGCTCAAGGCCCGTTAACACTTTATCGCTTTGCCCGTATAGGTACTCATTAGGTTTAAATTCCTGAGCTCCTGTGGCTATTACAGTGGCACCATGTCTAATCTCAAATACACCTCTTTCTGATTCTATTTTAGTTAGAAAGTTTCCCACGTATCCAGTGGCTGACAGGATTTTTGCACCCAGAAAGACATGGATACGGGGCTCACTATATACCCTTTTGACTAAATCCCTAAGATAGGATTGTACATCTTTGCCTTCTATTGTGTAGTAGATCCTTCTGGCCAATCCTCCCAGCTCTCTCTCTTTTTCTATTAAATAAACGTCAAAACCTTGTGAGGCTATAGATAAAGCACAGGTCATTCCGGAAATCCCACCACCTATAACTAAAACCCGTTTGTCTACAGGAAGTTCAAATTCTTGGAGTGGCTCCAAAAGAAGAGCCCTTGCTAAAGACATGCGAAGGAGTTCTTTCGATTTATCAGTTGCCTCTTCTTTCTCTTTTGAATGTACCCATGAGCAATGTTCCCGAATGTTTGCAAATTCGAAAAAGTATTGGTTTAGACCACCCTCTTTTAAAGAATCCCTAAATGTGGGCTCGTGGGTTCTCGGAGTACAAGCCGCCACAATAACCCTGTTTAACCCGTGTTCCTTTATGGCCTCCATTATCTGCTTTGTCGATTCAGTGGAGCACGAGAAAAGCTGACCCTGAGCATGAACTACATTTGGTAACCTCCATGCGTATTCTATGACCGAAGGCACGTCCACGACGCGCCCAATATTGGCCCCTCAGTAACAGACAAATATACCGACCTTAGGTTCTTCACCTCTAACATCCCGTTCTTCTGGATATACTCTCTGTGTTGCCAACTTTCCCCTTCTGTAATTCAAAAGTTCACCGCATTTTGTGGCAGCTCCGCTCGATCCGAATACCGATTCGGGTATGTCTATTGGGCCAGAGAAGGCTCCGCTCACAAAAATCCCTTTTTTGGAGGTTGTTACTGGAACAAAGCTATCTACTTTACAGAAGCGGTGTTCATTCAATTCTATACCAAACTTCTCTGCTACAAGGCTAGCTCCCTTGGGTGGACATAATCCCACTGACAAAACAACCATTTCAAATTCTTCATCTTTTACACCCCCATCGGGAGTCGAGTATCTTATCGTTATGTTATTGGTAACCGGGTCCTCTTTAAGAATGTTCACATAACTTCTTATAAATCTTACATTTGGAAGAACTTCCGCTCTTTGGAAAAATCTCTCGAAATCCTTCCCGTAGGACCTTATGTCATTGTGAAAAACTACACATTCCGCCTCAGGATCATGATCTTTAGTTAGAATCACTTGCTTTTGGGTATATGTACAACAGACGGTAGAACAGTAGCTATTTCCACCTTCAATAACTTGTCTTGACCCTACGCACTGCACCCATGCTATCTTATGCGGATGCCTCAAATCCGAAGATCTTCTTATCTCACCCTCGTATGGTCCAGTAGAACTCAATATTCTCTCGTAATCCATACTTGTGACCACGTTTTTAAATTTTCCGTACTTGTACTCATCTCTTAATCTGGGATCGTAAGGTTCAAAACCTAACGAAAGGATTATTGCTCCAACATTTATCTCTACCTTTTCTGGCTTTGCTGAGAAGTCTATCGCTTCATGCTTACATACAGCCTCGCATATTTTACATTTCTTCTCTTTGAGATACAGACAGTTTTCGTCAATGTATGTTATTAGGGGTATGGCCTGAGAAAAGTAGATATGTACGGCTTTGTTCTTTGAGATCTCCTGATTAAAAGGATCTGGGATTTTCACAGGACAATATTCTACGCAAGTTGTGCAACCAGTACATTTATCTTCCCGGATGTAACGGGGTTTCTTAACGAGCGTTACGCGAAAGTCTCCTGCTTCTCCTTCCACGTCGGACACTTCAGTGTAAGTTAAAACCTTTATATTAGGGTGCCGGCCGACCTCGACCAGTTTAGGTGAAAGTATTCAGATGGAACATTCATTAGTTGGAAAAGTTTTGTCCAATTGAGCCATGTGACCACCGATAGAGGGGGCACTATCTACAAGAATTACTCTGAATCCGGAGTTTGCGAGATCAAGGGATGCCTGAATTCCACTTATTCCTCCCCCTACAACGAGAACATCTCCATAATTTTCTCTATTTATCATTGTCCTGAACTTAGGAACTTCTAATATCTTCCTTTCCATGGGTACCTCCCCAATGTTTCATTAGTTAGACATTACTTCACGAAATCCTATCTTTTCAGGATAGGAAAAGATACTAAAACTATTCTTACGAGCCCGACCGACAAGTGTTATCCCGATCTTTTTCGCATAGGATATGGCTCCTTCTGTCGGTGAACGCCTCGTTACAAGAATAGCTACCTTTAGTCTTGCAGCTTTGAAAACCATCTCTGATGATATCCTTCCCGTCGTTAGAAGAATCTTATCCTTGGTTTCAACGCCCTGAAGAAGACATTCTCCAGCGATCTTATCTATAGTGTTGTGCCTTCCTATATCGTCTGCTATGATAAGCAAATCTGTGGGATCCGCAAGTGCTGATGTATGTATTCCCTTTGCATCTCTTTCCGATTCAACGTAATGGTTGAATTTGGCGATGAGATTTAGAAGTTCACTTTCTGAAATACTGAACATTGAATCAATTTTCTCCTTTTCTCTTCTAAAAACCGCTCCCCCCCCTAAACCTACGGGAATGGTTTTCGTTTCTTTAGGTATTGGGGTATCCTCTGGAATACTCACATCAACTTCTTTACCATCCTTTGTCCATTTAATATCCTTTAAATCGTGGAGTTTCAAAATCAAACCTTCAAGATAAAGATAGCCACAAATCAAAGAATCCAATTTCTCTGGAGTACAAAGCACATTTACAAGCTCCGTGCCGTTAACCTTTACCTTGATTTCTTTCTCTTTAGGAACGCTTGCGGTTCCTAAAGTAAATCCTTCTTCAGAATATGAGACACATGGCACATGAGCGACCATCTTTTCTTTGTTCGGAGCATTAAGCGCACTTTTTTTCATACAACTTCCTCAAGGACCTCGGTTAAATCTTTTATTCCGATCTTTTCGCCAAGACCGAGCACGAGGCGACTATCTTCAAACGCAGTTATACAGTATGGGCAGGATGTTACAAGTTCTTCCGCTCCCATATTCAGGGCCTGTTCAACCTTTTTGTTTGAAAATCTTTCCTCTTTTGGGGTCTCCATCCACACCCTTCCCCCACCCATACCGCAGCATAAGCTTTCCATCTTTGACTCTTCGAACTCTATCAATTCAAGACCAGGGATAGCTTTTAAAATTTCTCTTGGCTCATCAAATACCTTGTTATGCCTACCTAGATAACAAGGATCATGATACGCGATCCTCTTTCGGTAATGACCATTTATCCTGAGCTTACCTTCTTTAAGAAGTTTGTAAAAAAACTGGGTCACATGGATAACCTCAAAGTTAACCATGAATTGAGGATATTCATTCTTGAACGTATGAAAACAATGAGGAGACGAGGTAATTATCCTTTTAACCCCATTCTCTATGAAAGTCTTTATGTTCTCTTTTGCAAGACGTACATAAAGATCCTCATTTCCAGTCTTTCTTATACTTTCTCCGCAGCAGTTTTCCTTTTCTCCTAGCAAGCCGAAATCGACTCTGGCTTTATCTAAAATTTTTACTACTGCCATCGCAACCCTTTTAAGTCTCGGATCGTAAGAAAGGTAACAGCAGGGAAAATAGAGGTATTCGGTTTTATCATCAAAATCCTTAACAGGAAGACCTTCAGCCCATTCTTTCCTTTTTTGTCTCTCCTCGTTAAAAGGGTTTCCGCGAGACTGAAGACCTGCATTTATGGTCCTTATGGGCTTTACTGGTCCGGGGTACACATTATATCTTGTGGCAATTCTTCTTAAAGCCACCATATCATCTATTTGTTTAACATCCCTTGGACATAAGGTAGGACATCTTCCGCAAGTGGTACATCTCCATATTTCTTCCTTCTCTATCTCGCTCAATCCAAAAAGAGCTTCACGAACTATCCTTCTTACACTGAATCTAGTTACATCATTCCAGGGGCATAAAGTATCGCATTTTCCACACTGAAAACAGTTTTGAACAGCCTCACCACCTGACTCTCTAATCTCATCTATTACTTCTTTAAAAGGTGCAACTACTTCCATGACTTATCCTTTCTTTGAAAGTCTATAGACCGCATCAAGGACTTTATCCCAACCGTATCTATCTATTAGCGACTGAACTCCTGTATCCATTTCCTCAGGTGTAGCCTCTTCTTCGACTTCTTCTTCTCTTTCCTCGTATGTAATGGCGTCCACGAGACACCACTTGGCACACATGGGTTTATCCAAAGGAGGGTCGTCCTCGCACATATCACACTTGAGCGGAAGTCCAGAGTCAGGTTCTTTAAAGATGTCCCTAGAAGGACAGGAAGCACCACAAAAACTGCAAACACTTATGCCATCTCCATAATTGCTCTGAGGTCTTTCATCAAGGAAGTAGACCGGTCTTCCCGCGCACTCAGCACTAGTGTAGAAACTCGATTTTACGGGCACGAACACATTCTTTAGCTCATTTCTGAAAACGTGTATCCTCGCTCTGGCCGGGTTGACGTTACTATATTTGGGATTGGCATGAAAGGCAGCACATGCGACTTCGCATGCCCTGCAACCCATGCATTTGTTGAGATCTATTTTTAATACCTTTACCTTCCTCTTCATGGCACCGCTCCTCTATTCATCCTTTAATATTCCTCTATTTACAAAATCATCGTAGACATAATCGAGGTCAAGGTTTTTCAAGGTTTCTTTGGTTGGGATCCCATCCTGATTCCACCCTCTGTATTTATAATACTCGTCCATTAACTTCTGTTCATAATCGGGAAATCTCTTTTTCCAATGATCTTCCGGCGGCTTCTCATCCTTTCTTCTCAAGCCTCTTCTTATATTATTTGCCCTAACCAAGTTTCTGACTCTAGTTGCAATCTTCCACAGTTCATTTTCATCTACATCCAACCCTGCACCGTAAGACACAAATAGAGGAAGATTGTGAATATGGTAAGGAGGCTTTATAGGAAATGAAGAAACACCAGCACACAAACCTAAAGAATCATCAATATAATGCATTGTTTCCTGCCATTCTACAAGTTCACAAACAAGATCAGGTGGGGGCCAGAAAGGAAAAACCTTACCCTCTTCTCCCCATTCCAGAACAAACTGTTTGAACCTTTCTTCTTTCCCAGTGGGAATCTGTATCCAGTCACTCACAAATTGCTCTCTTATTTCCCTTGGTAGGGGTGCTTGGGGAATCTGTCCCTCGATCTGGGTGATATTTATTTTCTCTCCTGTGGACCACATTATGTAATAAATGGGGTTTAACATTCCCAATTTTATTGGTACCTGCTCGTGTTTTTTTATTGTGTTGTGATCAAAAGCCTCTGCTCCCCTTCCTATTCTTCTTGCCGCCCAGTAAACTCCGTCTGCCAAAACATCTCCTATACCTTCCCTTCTAACTATACGCTCCAAAAGCCAGAAGAATCTCTCCTTCTTATCTCTTGGGAAGCCCTCCATGTCACTGTCTGTGAGTATTCCATTTTCGTACAATTCTATCGCAAAAGCCATTACCTGTGGTGCGGTGAAACCATCTACCCCGTAATGTTGAGCGCGGGAAAGGATCTGAAAACCAAAGTCCAAATCGTCTACCTCTGCGGCCATTACGTATGTCAACTTTGTGAAACACTTGAGTATATAAGTGGGGTATCCTGGAACCTCTATTATACCGGCGCATCTCACAGGGCAGTTATAACAACTAATAAGTCTCTTCTTTACACTTTCCATAGTATCGGCCCATCTTTTTTCCACTTCTTTGTTCCAGAAACCTTTTCTTCTTTGTCTGGCGTGACCCCATGCAAAGCTATCAAGATGCCATTCCTCGTCATGAAGGGCCATTTCTTGGGGTGAACCTATATAAGCAAGTATTGGAGGCACACCAGGAATTGGATTATTAAGCCGATATTGGATATAATCGAGAACCTTGTTGCACTCATTAATAAACTCATAAGGTTTAGCGACGTTTATATCCTTCGTTCCCCTAACAGCTATAGCTTTTAACTTTTTGTCTCCCATCACTGCACCAAGTCCAAGCCTGCTCGCACTTCCTCTATGCGTCTCAATTGAAGCAAAAAAGACTCTGTTTTCTCCAGCTAGTCCTATAGATATAACTTGTGCTCTGGGTTCATTGAGCTCCTCTCTTATGGCCTCTGCTGTCTCATAAGTGCTTTTCCCTTGGAGATGTCTCGCATCCCTTATTTCAACCTTATCATTATTGACCCAAATGTACACCCAGTCTGGGGCCTTACCCTTTACTATAATTTTGTCATAACCAGCAAATTTCAACTCTGGTGCCCAATAACCACCCATAATTGAGAAACCAAAAAGAGAATTCTGCGGTGATAGTGATGTTATAATAGTCCGGTTAGCGGCAGGTGCTGGTGTACTAACTAAAAGGCCTCCACTAAAAATAAGTATGTTTTCGGAAGAGAATGGTTGAACTTCAGGAGAAACTCTATCCCACAGTATTTTTGCATTTGTACCAAGTCCTCCAAGATACATTTCAGTCATCTGAGGGTCGGTTTGAATTTTTTCTATGTTTCCCGTAGAAAGGTCTATTTCCAGAAAATACCCTGTTTCCGCATATCTCATTGTGATTCTCCTTTTTTATTGAATCGTTTTTGAAAAATTTTTCACCTTAATTTGATTATCACACATTCTTCTACCAGTCAAGATAAAAAATGAAATAATTCACAAGCTCTCGACGAAAGGATTACATATTTTTGTCTTGACACTTTAAAAAGTGCTGGTAGAATTTTGGTAAAAAAGGGAGGTTTTTATGAGTGACAGCGTATACAAAATAATCGAGGTCGTAGGTACCAGTACAACGTCATGGGAAGATGCTGCAAAAAACGCGGTAGAGATGGCAGCAAGAACTTTGGAGGATCTACGAATAGCTGAAGTAGTCAGACAGGATGTTACAATCGAAGATGGAAAAGTGAAACTTTACCGCGTAAGACTTAACCTTTCATTCAAGTATCATCCAGAATTGTAAAAAAGGGGAGGTATCCCTCCCCTTTTTTATATTAATACATGTCTCCCATTCCTCCTGGAGGAGTAGGGAATTTTTCCTTCTCTTTCGGCTTTTCTGCGACCATGGCATCAGTTGTAAGAAGTAGTGATGCTACCGAAGCTGCGTTCTGAAGGGCTATCCTTGTAACCTTTGTTGGGTCTATAATGCCAGCCTCCATCATGTCGTCTACATAAGTTTCTTTCTGAGCATCGAATCCGAAATTTCCAGATGCATTCTTGACTTTCTCAACCACTATAGAACCATCATAGCCAGCATTTTGAGCTATCCATCTTAGCGGTTCCTCAAGAGCTTTTTTAACTATCTGTACCCCGAAATGCTGCTCACCCTCGAGCTTAAGTTCTTCGAGTTTCTTTATGCATCTTATATATGCCACTCCACCACCAGGTACTATACCTTCCTCAACAGCGGCTTTTGTTGCGTTTAATGCATCCTCAACACGGGCCTTCTTTTCTTTCATCTCAGTCTCAGTTGCAGCACCCACATTTATTACAGCAACTCCGCCAACCAGTTTAGCCAATCTCTCCTGGAGCTTTTCTCTATCGTAATCCGATGTAGTCTCTTCTATCTGAGTTCTTATCTGTTTTACCCTTGCCTCAATTGCCTTTTTGTCGCCAGCTCCGTCTACTATCGTGGTATTGTCCTTGTCGATGACCACCCTCTTTGCTGAACCGAGATCCTTAATTGTAATGTTTTCAAGCTTTATACCGAGTTCTTCTGAGATCATCTGACCGCCAGTAAGAATCGCAATGTCCTCAAGCATAGCCTTTCTTCTATCACCAAATCCGGGAGCCTTAACTGCTGCTACTTTTAATGTACCTCTGAGTTTGTTAACAACCAAAGTAGCAAGTGCCTCACCTTCTACATCCTCGGCAATTATGAGAAGAGACCTTCCCATTTTTGCCACCTGTTCAAGGATAGGGAGAAGATCCTTCATATTGCTTATCTTCTTCTCATGAATGAGAATCAGAGGCTCCTCTAACACAGCTTCCATCTTCTCTGGATTTGTTATGAAATACGGAGAGATGTAACCTTTGTCGAACTGCATGCCTTCCACAATCTCTAACGTAGTCTCCATACTTTTTGCTTCTTCAACAGTAATTACCCCTTCTTTTCCCACTTTACTCATGGCCTCAGCAATTATCTTCCCGATTTCCGGATCGTTATTTGCAGATATTGTTCCTACCTGTTCGATCTCTTTCTGATCTTTCGTGGGTTTAGAGATCTTTTTCAGCTCTTCTACAACTACCTCTACCGCCTTGTCAATCCCCCTTTTGAGTTCCATTGGGTTATGTCCAGCCGCAACTAGTTTTGCCCCTTCCCTATAAATTGCCTGAGCTAGAACAGTTGCAGTTGTTGTTCCATCGCCTGCAACATCACTGGTCTTGCTTGCTACTTCCTTTACCATCTGCGCACCCATGTTCTCAAATTTGTCCTCAAGCTCGATCTCTTTAGCGACTGTTACACCATCTTTAGTAACTGTAGGAGAACCAAAAGATTTTTCGATTATAACGTTTCTACCCTTGGGACCCAGTGTAACCTTTACAGCGTCCGCAAGGGTATTAACACCCCTTAATATGGCCTCTCTTGCACTCTGATTGTACTTTATTTCTTTTGCTGCCATGCCTTATCCCTCCTTTTTCTAATCTTCTACTATTGCAAGAATATCATCTTCTCTCAAAATGAGATGCTCTTCTCCTTCGATCTTTATCTCTGTTCCTGCGTACTTGCCAAAAAGTACTTTGTCACCCACCTTTACACTGAGAGGTATCTTTGTGCCGTTATCCAAATATTTTCCATCACCTACAGCCACAACCTTGCCTTCTTGAGGCTTCTCTTTGGCGGAATCCGGGATTATGATTCCACCTTTTGTCTTTTCTTCTTCTTCAATTCTCACTACAAGCACTCTGTCATGTAATGGCTTAACCTTCATCTTACCACTCTCCTTTCTTGATTTTTATTAGCAATCAAGGTTAATAATTGCTAACACAAATATAATGACGGTCTAATTTTTTGTCAAGGGGCCGACTTAAATATTAAATAGTAACTTTATACCTTGAGAATACCATCTACTGAAATTTTCATTTTCAAGTCTGTTCTTGTTTTTATCCCATATAATGGATTCAAAAGTTTCGTTTTTATTTATTGTGATGCCCAAGTCTCTTTGGGCCTGCTCGCAAAGCCTATCAACCATCCCGTTTAGGATTCGTTCCTTTTCATTTCCCACCTTCCAAAGGGCCCACCATCTTTCATAGGCAGAAGGTATTTCATCTATTTCTTTAAAGTAAAATCTTGTAAAAACGCTTACCCATTCCCTTATCGTACGTTTTGATTCATGGAACACCTCTTCCACCTTGGGATACCTTTCTATTATATCCATCTCCACTCTTATCTTTTTTATAAAGCCCTCAACTATGCTTAAAGGCCCGTGCTTTTTTTTGTATATCTTGTCTTTCAGCTTATTCCAAATTTCAACCAATGGGTAAGTTTCCACATCCTTTTTTGAATAATCAATCGTTTCCAAACTTTCAAGCTCTTTTTTACTTTTTTTTGGAACGCCATAAGCCAAAAGTCCAATAAGGTCAGATACTATATGCAAAAGAAGGGCCCTGTTTTTTGGCCTCATGTGCGGGAACATGTAACATATAAAATCATTTAATTCCAGAGCCTGAACAAAATGATTATTCTTTTTATTTAAACTTAAATACTTAAGTGCATCGATGGCAAGACTTAAGGTGGCCATAGAAAAAATTTCGTCTTTCTTTTTCGTGTAAATAAGTACATCAAGTATATGCCGCCTAGGAAGCAATTAAAGACCTTCTTTCCTTAATTCCTCGATTAGTCTTTTTTGTCTATCGGTGAGCTTTTTAGGTATATCTACGATCACCTCTACATACTGATCACCGTTTATGTTTCTTTTGGGATCCGAAATTCCTAATCCTTTTAGCCTCATCTTTGAGTGACTCCTTATTCCCGGCGGAATCTTAACCTGTTTCGGTCCAAAGATACTTGGGACTTCAACGGTTGCTCCCAAAATGGCATCGGTTAGCTTTATATTTTTTGTTACGTAGATATCATACCCTTCTCTTTTGAATACCGGATGTTCTCCAACTTTTATGGTGAGATACAGATCCCCCACCTCTCCTGTGTAAGGATCTCTGTTCCCTTTTCCCTGTAATCTGAGCTTTGTACCTGTGGATACACCAACGGGTATTTTAACGTTCACTTCCTCTGTCCTTCCGTTTCTGACAAAGGAAATTCTTTTTTCGGCGCCCTTAACAGCATCCATAAACGGGATCTCAAGTTCATAATGAACATCCAGACCACCTTCCGGTCTCTGCTCTCTAGTTATAAAGTCTCCGAAGTTAAAATCGTAAAATTTCCTTTTTCCATGCTGTCTTCCGCTTTCCCTACCAAATATGATACTAAATATGTCAGTTCCCCCAAATCCAAGATCTCTGAACAGATCCCCAATGTTGAATCCTCTAAATATATCCTCCTCCGTGTAATGTTTATGGAAGTCACTCATCCCATACATGTCGTAATGTTTTCTTTTTTCCTTGTCGCTTAAGACCGCGTAAGCCTCGTTTATTTCTTTGAATTTTTCTTCCGCTTCCTTATTACCAGGGTTACGGTCTGGATGGTATTTTAGTGCCAATCTTCTGTATGCTTTCTTTATCTCTTCCTCTGTCGCGTCCTTATTAACTCCAAGAATCTCATAATAATCCTTTTTTGTAGCCATTTTTATCCTTCCTTGTACGAAGCAAGATAGGTACCCATTGGATACCCTGTGGATCTACTTACCTCTTCACACTTTACCTTCATCACGTAAGTGATCGGTCTTTTTGCAAATTCTGTAAGCGTCTCATAGTTACCCATACCTTTTGCGATAATGAAAGAATTTCCTTCCCAAAACTCCTTTAGTGGCCCATTTATGTCCTCTTTTTTAAGACCCACCTCATCAGTTCCTGTAGAAAGGAAGTTTTTGAAAAATCTTGTAAGCTGATATTTTTTAACATCAACCATTGACAAGTCATTTTGAACAGGCTTCTCTCTGATGAGATAGTGAACTTTTTTGTCATTATTTTCCAGATAATCAATAAGGATCAAATCGAATATGAAGTCCGAGATATTGTCTCCTATGATAAGCACGCTTCTGCTTTGGCTAAGCCCAGCTTCTATTTTTTCCATGTCCGCGAAAAAATGGATACCATCGGAACTAAATTCTCCATTTAGGAAGAAATCAGAACCATTTCCGATTGCCGAAAATTTGAGAGCTTCGGTAAGACCATCTGGAGTTTTATCCTTGATCTTTTCATACGCTTCCATTGCTCTTTTCAACTCGAGAAATTTTACTGACTCAAAGGGGTCTTCTATTTTCAATCTTTCTTTAATTGCTCGTAGCAGTCTATTCGCAACAGCAGGCGGTGTTACATCGGGTTTTAGGTTTCTGTCAATGAGCTCTTCAAATTCAGCGATATATTCTTCCGAAACCCGTAAAAGGTCAGACACTCTGTAAAGCAACCTTTTTAGGCATGAAGGACATGATTTACCGATTTTCATAATCTATTTTAAAAATAAGACCAATTTTCTTCTATTTCAATCCAATTTTCTTGTTCCTTTTCTTTTAGCAGAAAAGCATAAGTTGGGATTCATGGAAATTTTATAAATATAAATCAGCTCAAGAAACGCTTGGTAACTAGAAGTAAGTGAAAAAGTTTTGCTGCAGAGCATCTCAACCGAACCTGTATTGGACTCCAAACTCTCCACCCGGGTACCCCCAAGATATTGCTCCTCGTACACATGCAATCATGCATGTACCACACTCTAAGCATCCCGCATACTCAACAGTCATTTCATTTGTCTCCTCTATCAGCTTGTACAGATTTCCTGGACACACGTTAAGGCAAAACCTCATTTTGCATGTTTTGCATATGGTATTGTTTATTGTTATATGACTTACTTTGTCATTTTTGATTATATTCTTTGCAAGCTTTTCTTCGGTTTTCATATCTTCCTTACCCTCAACAAGGTCTTTATGTTGCGCAGTCTTAAGAAGTCCTTCCCCCAATCCTTAAGGGTTTTCCAAATCCTTTCCTTTGGTTCCTCCCCAAAATAGACAAGCCTACCGAAAATCTCGGTCATTTTCGAGGGATAGAAACCGAAAAAGTCTTTATTGTCTAAAAAAGATGGCATCTCTTCAAAGGATTTAAGATCCTTAAGGACAAAGCTTCCACTCAATCTTTCCATGTAACCTGAGAGAACCCTTTCCGAAAAATCGCCACGACGGAAGGCCTCCTTTATTGTGTCTGCAGCCAAAAATCCTGAAGCAATCGCGAAGTCCATACCCCTCACTGTTATACCCATATTGAGAGCAAAACCTGCTGCGTCACCAGTGATCAGAAACCCATTTCCGTATAGTTTTTCCACCCCTTTTAATCCAGACTCGGGGATTATATGCGCTGAATATTCGACTGTGTTGCCACCAGCAATAAGGTTTTTAACTTCATCTTTATCCTTGAATCTTTCTAGTAGTTCGTAAATTTTCATACTGGGATACATGTCCATAAGGGAGCTTATCTTCACAACAACACCTATCGAAATACTTTCCTTATTCGTATAAAGAAAACCACCGCCAAATACCCCTCCTGTCACATCCCCTACGAAAAGATGAGCAACTCCTTCTCCGCTTCCCACATTAAATCTCTCATTTATCCTATGTTCTGGCAATTCTATTATCTCTTTCACCCCAACTGCATAAGAATCAGCGGACAGCTCTTTTTTCATTCCCAACTTTCGCGTAAGCTGAGAAAGAACCCCTTCTGCGATTACTACAACCCTGGCGTATAGTCTTTCCCCACCAACATATACGCCTTCTACCCTTCCGTTGTCCTTTAGTATGCCATCAACCCTGTATTTTGGAATAACGAATATACCCGAGTTTGACACCTTTTCAGACAGATATTTATCAAATTTTGCTCTCAGTACGGTATAGCTATGTTCCTCTTCTTTTAATTTTTTAGAAATGAAATCTAAAGTAAGGGACTCATTGTCTTTCCCTAGAAATGACCATCTCTCTCTTACAACCTTCCTCTCGAACGGTGCGCCTTCTAACATATCGCCAATTAGGGGTTTTATCGGTTTTAGGTAAAGTCTTCCCCCAGTCATGTTTTTGCTCCCGGGAAATTCGCCCCTTTCAAGTACAAGGACGTTAAGTCCTTCATTTTTCAGTCCATAGGCACAGGATAGTCCAGCTAAACCCCCACCGACGATTATGACATCTAATTTTTCCATTAGACTTCTTCCTTAGCCTTTTTTAGTTCCTCTTTAAGGACTGGGAGAATCGCAAATATATCGTCCACTATTCCGTAATCTGCAATGTTGAATATAGGTGCGTTAGGGTCCGAGTTTATAGCAACTATCGTCTTAGATGTATCTATTCCCATCGTATGATGGATTGCTCCTGAAACACCGCAACCTATATACAAAACTGGAGAAACGGTTTTTCCGCTCTTTCCTATTTGTTCCTCATATTCTCGCCAATTCGCATCAACAACAGAGCGTGAAGCACCAACTCTCCCTCCCATAATATCTGCTATCTCTTCTAATATCTTGAAGTTCTCAGGAGCTTTCATACCTCTTCCACCGCATATGATGAAGTCCGCTTCCTGCAAATCTACTTTTTTTTCCTCTTTTCTCTCCGCTCTCAAAAATCTTATTTTTTTGTCTTTCTTTGTTTCAATTTTTTCCCTTATCACTTCTCCGGATAAACTAGGTTCGCTTACGGAAAAACTGTTTGGTCTAAGTGTTGTAACCACTTTGTTTCCTTCCTTAACCTCTACGTAGGAAAGTACCCTGCCTCCGAACAATGGTTTTTTGAATAGAAGCCTTCCGTTTTCTAATTCAAATCCAGTCACATCTGCAAGAATAGCCCAGTCAAGCATTCCTGAAAGCTTAGGAAGTATAAATCTTCCATAACCCGCGTGGGACCCTATGACGAAGGAGGAACTTGTTTTCTCAACTAGCATATGAAGTATCTCAGCGTAATTATCTATCGTAAAATCCGTGAGATACTCTTCGTCTACTACGTGTACGTAATCAGCGTGACCTTTCACATACTCAGCTAGAATTTCTACTTGAAATCCTATAATAGCCACATGAAGCTTCGATGAAAAAAATTTTCTTAATCTTTTCCCCGCTTCAATAGCTTCATAAGAGACCTTTCTTACAGATCTGTCCTTTAATTCTATGTAGACCAATACATCCTTTGCCATCTTTCCACCTCTCTTTATATGACCTTAGCTTCCTGTTTGAGAAGGGATATCAATTTTTTAACTTTCTCTTCTGGGCTTTGTCCCTCAATTATTTTAACGGCTGGCCTTTTTCCTGGAAACTCAAACCGAACTATCTCAGTTTTTTGAGTTAAGGGAATAGATAAAAGAGAATAAGGGTCTACGAAAGCTATTTGAGCCCTCATAGCCTTCATAACGCCCGTAATTGCAGGAACTCTCGGTTCATTTATCCCCTTTCTAAGAGAGAAAAGGGCGGGGAGTTCCACTTCATAGCCGAAAAAACTACCATCTATCTCAGAATCAACAACGACTTTATTCGTGTCCATGACTTCTATTTTTACAACCGAACCAACGTATGGAATCTTAAGATTTTCTGCTATGAGCACTCCTACCACACCATTTTCGTCATCCATAGCTCTTTCACCGCAAAAAATCAAATTAAAACCTTCTTTTTCGGCGAAGCCAGATAATACCTTTGCAGTAAAGTAAGGATCCCAAATGTTGTATTTTTCCGTTTCAATAAGTACAGCTCTGTCTACTCCCATTGCGATTGATGTCCTAAGCACCTCCTGAGCTTTCCTAGATCCTAAACTTACAGCCACAACTTCACAGTTCTTGACTTTTTCCTTTACTCTTATTGCTTCTTCTATTGCAAATTCGTCAAAAAAATTGAGGCTAAATCGTTCTTCAAAATCCAGAGATTTTTTATCGTCCTGTATGTTAATCTTTGCTTCGGAATCTAGCACTTGTTTCACAAACACAAGGATCTTCAATTTCAACCTCCTTACCTTAAAGTTTTCCGATTATACTCCTTCCGATAAAATCCTTCAACACCTCATGTGTACCGCCTCCGTAAAGGAGGAATCTCGCATCTCTGAAGTATCTTTGAGGATTATATTCGTAAGCAAAAGCGTTAGCTCCGTAAATCCTTGTTACCTCATCTACTACTTTTAAACATACCTCAGTCGCGAACATCTTCGCTTCAGCTGCTATTGTTCTTGCGTCCATTCTGTTTTCAAGAAGCCACGCTCCGTAATATACCATAAGTTTTGCTGCGTTCATTAATGTATCCATCTCTGCGAACTTCTCCCTTATGAGCTGAAAGTTCCCGATAGGTTGACCAAAAGCTATTCTTTTGCGGGCGAATTCCAGACCTTCTTCATAAGCGGCTCTGGCCAACCCTAACGCCATTGCACCTGTCATAAGTCTCACTTCATCAAGTATCTCACCCACATACTGTACCCCTTTTCCAAGTTCCTCACCCAGAAAGTTTTCATCAGGTACCCATACATTGTCGAAAATGAGCTCACCTGTCACTGTACCTCTACAGCCCAGTTTACGTATAATCTGTCCGCTCGAAAACCCTGGAGTACCTTTTTCAACCAAGAAGAAGTTTAATCCTTTGAGACCCAATGATGGATCAACAGTTGCGAGCACTGTACAAAAATCACATATAGGTCCGTTTGTTATCCACATTTTTGTACCGTTTATTCTCCATCCATCGCCGTCTTTGACTGCCCTAGTTCTTGTTGAACCGAGGTCAGATCCTGATTGGTCTTCAGTAAAACAGATAGTTGCTATCTTCTCACCTCTCATTGCCGGATATAGACATCTCTCTTTTATAGCATCATTCCCAAATCTATAGATAAAATAAGTTCCCATTAAAATGTTCATTATTACACTTTGGGCAAAACCGACAGAGCCTCTAGTAATCTCCTCATAGAATATCATACACATTACCTTGTCCGCATTCATGCCGCCTATCTCTTCAGGGTATCTTAGTCCCAAATACCCAAGCTTAGAAAACTCTCGCCATAGGTCCCAGGGAAATTCGTCTTTTTCATCTATATCTTTGGCCTTTGGTATTATCATTTTGTTAACAGTGTCTCTTATGGTTTTTCTAAAAAATTCTTGCTCCTCTGTTAACTTGAAGTCCATGGCGTACTCCTATCTGATGGTAATTTTGTATACAATATTTTAACAGGCTCGGATTGTCAAGAAAAACGAAAAAGGCCTTTTTATGCTTCCAGAAAGGGGTATATCTTCTTTGCCCTAGTAGGATGCTTCAGTTTTTTTAATGCCTTGGCCTCTATCTGTCTTATCCTTTCCCTCGTAACTTCAAAAATCTGACCAACTTCTTCAAGAGTGTAATCCCGTTTTTCTCCTATTCCAAATCTCATCCTTATAACTTTTTCCTCTCGCGGGCTTAAAGTAGCAAGAACTTTTTCTAGCTGTTCCCTTAAATCGTTGAAAATGACCGAGTCTTGCGGGGAAGGCGTTCTCTTATCTTCTATAAAATCGCTCAGATGAGTATCTTCCTCATCATTTATCGGGGTTTCCAAAGATATGGGTTCTTTTGTGATTCTAAGCACCTTTCTGACTTTCTCTGGTGGGAGACCAATCCGCGTAGCGATCTCTTCGGGTGTAGGTTCTCGCCCTACTTCCTGAACAAGTTCTCTGGAAATTTTTATTATTTTATTTATAGTCTCTATCATGTGAACTGGTATCCTAATTGTTCGAGCTTGGTCAGCAATAGCCCTGGTGATTGCCTGTCTCACCCACCAAGTCGCGTAAGTACTGAACTTGTAGCCTCGTTTATATTCAAAGCCCTCTACGGCCTTCATAAGACCTAAATTTCCCTCTTGAACTAAATCAAGAAAAGATAGACCTCTATTCAGATACCTTTTTGCTATACTTACGACCAGTCGTAAATTCGCTTTAACGAGTGCGTTTTTTGCTTCGGTATATTTCTTCTCTGCTTCTGTTATTCTTGATACGTATTTTTTCAGTCTTCCTGATGGAACACCAACAATTTTCTCTACATTTCTTAACTCTTCTCTTAAGACCTTTACTTCCTTACTGTGTTTTTTCGCAGCCTCCATTTTCTTTTCCAAATCCTCTATCTTCTCAACGAACCTTTTCATCTCATTTACAATCGAATCCTGAATTTTTCTACCAAGGTGTATCTCTCTTATTATGTTTTTTATAGTGTCCTTGGCGGTTTTTCTTTCATGTTTGTTTTTTGCCTCATCCATTTTTTCTTTTGCCTTTTTCAACTTTTCAAGTAAGGTTACAACTCTGTGCATTTCATCTTCTATTTCAGTTTCTGTTGTTTCTTCATCCATATCTAACATGATTTCCTTTATTAGAGAGCCAGACTTCTTAAGTTTGGGCAAAATATTTAATAATTCCCGTATGGTGCCAGGATATTCACTAATTACGTTACTTATCTCTTTTCTGGTTTCTTCGATCTGTTTTGCGAACTTTACTTCCTCTTCTCTTGATAAAAGTTTAAGGTTACCCATTTCTCTGATATAGTGTCTTATTGGGTTTGTAATGTCATCTTCATACCCGTGGGTTAAATGCTCATCGAGTATGCCCTCTATGTCCTCATTTTCAATGGAAAAAGAATTGGTATCATCCAAATCAAATGTATCTATCTCCTCAAAAATAGCGCCCGATTCTTCTGTCTTTGTTATTAGACTGTATATTTCCCCATTTTCCTGTGAATCGTCATATGGTAGATAAACTCGAATTTCCTCATCCATATTAACCCCCCTTTTAACTTGATTTAAGTGCTTTCAAAACCTCCTTTTTCTCAATTAAAATCTCTGAAATCTTTTTTTCATCCTTCTCTCTTTCAGCAAATGCCAGTCTTTCAGTAAGCATTTTAAGCTTTTCTTTCATAGCACTTTTTTTTGTGTATTTTATGAAATCTTCTATAATCTTTCTTTTTGCGTCTTTTTCTAATCTCTGTGCTTCAAAGACACCGGAAACTACAAACTCTCTTATATCTTCATTTTCCAGTCTAAACAGATATCCATTTAAATCAAAAACATCTCTCTCCATCTTCGTCGCAAAGAACTCTTCCATCAGTCTTTTTAAAGTACCATCTTTTATGTAATCAACGACTTCGCGTAACCCGGAACCATATGCGAGTTCTGGATCGTCAAGAATTGTCCCTATTAACATTTTATTCACAGGAGGCAAAATTCTTTCTTCTTCCTTAAATTCAATATTTTTTGATTTTCCCTCAATCTCATCCCAGAATATATGTTCTTCTACCCCAGTCAATTCAGAAATTCTTTTTACATATAACCTTTTGTGCACATTATCCCTCATTTGCTCTATGTACGGCATAACTGTCCTGATAAAAGATAGTTTCTTTTGAACAGTTTCCATACCGTACTTTTCTTTATGGTACTCAAAATAGTACTCAATGATGGGCATCCTTTTCTGGATAAGAGCAGAAATACCTGAATAGCCGTTTTTTCTCGCAAATGTATCTGGGTCTTCATTTTGAGGTAAAAGAACAATCTCCCCATTCACGCCATTTGCGGAAAATGTATCTATGGCTCTCAATGCACTCTTTATTCCAGCTTCATCAGAATCGAGCATAAGTGTGATATTCTCGGTGTAATTTTTAAGTTTCTTAATTTGCTCTTCCGTAATGGCTGTCCCAAGGGATGCAACAACGTTCTTTATCCCGCAATTGTAAAGGGAGATCATGTCAAAGTATCCTTCTACAATTATGGCAAGATTTTTGTCCACTATATCTCTTTTTGCCTTTTCCAGCCCAAAAAGTACGCTCCGCTTTGAAAAAACCTGCGATTCTGGAGAATTTATGTACTTTGGTAGCCTATCCTTTTCTATGCTTCTACCGCCGAATCCTATTACCCTTCCATTTACATCATAGATGGGAATTACAATCCTTCCTCTAAAAATATCCTGTATCTCCGTACCCGTTATTTTTAAGATCCCCGTTGAAAAAAATACGTCTTTAGGGATTTTACAGCTTGAAAAAAACTCACTTATGTTCTTCCCACTAAAACCTAGTTTAAACTTGTCTATTGTTTCGTTATCAATGTCCCTTTCTCTCAAATACCTTAAGGCAATCTGACTCTGTTTTAAGTTTTTATGATAAAACTCTGCAAGTTCAGATAGCGCATCATAGATCGCAAAAGTTTTTACTTTCCACTCCTGTACGGGAATCCCATACTCCTTAGACAAACTTTCGATAGCATCATGAAAATCCATGTTTTCATACTTCATTACAAAGCTTATAACGTTACCGCCTGTTTGGCAGCCGAAACAGTAAAATAACTGTTTTTCAGGACTCACGGTAAATGATGGTGTCTTTTCTTTATGAAAAGGACACAATCCTACAAAGTTCCGACCGGTCTTTTTTAGCCTCACATATCTCGATATGAACTCCACTATATCGACCTTCTCTAAAATCGTATCGACTGCTGTTTTCATGTGAGTTCAACTACAGTTATCCCCGGATTTTTTTCATCTAGTTTAAAATTTGAAACATATTTAGACTGGGAGAGATACTCTCTAACCTTTAACATGAGCTTTCCGGTACCAATGCCGTGTAAAATCGTAACCTTGTTTACGCCGTTTAAGACTGCTCTGTCCATGAATCTATCCAAACACTCAATAGCTTCTTCTACCTTCATGCCCCTTAGATTCAATTTCCACACATCCACCTTCTCTGATGTTACTTTCACCCCTGTAGTTTCATTTGTTACTCTTTCTTCAACCCGGTCTATCTTTATAAGTTTCTCCTTACCTATTCTTGTTCTTATATTTCCTATAACAACTTCACATTCTCCGGATGAATCTTCTAAATCTGAAATATAGCCCACGCTTCCTAAGTTTTTAATCTTTACAAAATCCCCGACTTTAAGCGGTTTGTCTTCTTGTTCTTTTTTATCAATACCTGATTCCCTCTTTACCTCATTCAAGATCTCCTTGGCCCTTTTTACTGAAACTTTTTCTTTTTTGGAAACTTCTCTTTCTATCTCCCTTATCCTTTCGTCCAGTATTTCGATTTTATTTTTATACCTTTCTTCGAATCTTTTTATTATCTCTTCCTTTTTTTCTTCAATTCTTCTGAGTTTGTTTTTTAGACTCAATTTTACCTGAAGAATCTCTTCCCTTTCTCTTGCCAGTTCCTCTTCCTTTTTTCTTAACGCGTCAAATATACTATACATCATATACTCCTGCTCACCCAAATATCTGATACTTTTCTCCAATATGGAATCAGGAAAACCTACGTTCTTTGCAACATTCAGTGCATTACTCATGCCAACCGTGCCATATGTGAGTTTATAGAGAGGAACCATCCTTACCGGATCATATTCACATGCTGCATTTTTTGCGAATTCTTTGGTAAACCCATAGCCTTTGAGATGGCCTAAGTGTGTAGTAACTACTAGCTTGCATCCTTTCTCTGCAAAAGCGTCCATTATACCCATGGAAAGTGCTGATGCTTCCTGAGGGTCAGTTCCTCCTCCGATCTCATCTATCAAAATCAGTTCACCGCCGCTCGATTCTTGGTAAATATTTTTGATGGTGATCACATGAGAGGTAAAGCTACTTAGATCCTTGGAAAAGTCCTGCTCATCACCAACGAGAGCGTAGATTCTCTTATAAAGAGGGATCTTAGGATTTATACTTGCGGGGATAAACATACCTGAGTACGCCATGAGCAAAAGTAACCCAATTGTTTTCAGTGCAACTGTCTTACCGCCGGCATTTGGTCCACTAATTATGAGAACTTTTTTTTCTTCTTCTAAAATTATGTCTATAGGAACGGTAGCATCACCTTTGTATGTCCTCAAAAGAGGATTAACTGCATTTTTGATGTACAAATCACCATTTTCTGTCACTTCTGGCCTTACACAGCCGAAGTCTATTGAAAAGAGCGAGAGACCACAAAAGAAATCTACTTCTTTCACGACTTCCAAGTGTCTATGTAATGAACCGAGATAGGTATTAACGTATGAAGTTAATTCTCTGAGAATCCTTTCTTCCTCCTCCTTTTCCCTCTTTTCCAAAACATTTATCTCGTTGTTCAGACTTACACATTCAATAGGTTCAACAAAGGAAGTCTTTAAAGTATGTGAGTAATCGTGAACAATTCCGTCTATAGCCTGATTGAAGTTGGGTTTCATGGGAAGAACGTATCTTCCATTCCGTATAGTAATGTAAGTATCCTGAAGTAGACTTCTAAATCTATCGCTCTCCATGAGCTTTTCGAGATATTTTTTTATTTTTGTTCTTTTTACATGGAGCTCTCTCCTTATTTCCAAAAGTTCGTAAGAAGCACTGTCTTCAACAAAGCCTTCCCGGTTTATCGTTTTTTTTATTTTTCTTTCAACCTCTGTGAGAGGATTAATAATTCCCAATATGTATGTCAAATACCTACCTTTTTTAGGAAGCTTTTTTAGATAAGAGATTAAACCCTGAACATAGCTTAAAAAATCTTGAAGTAGCAAAAATTCTTTTGGGTCTAATACAGAATTTCCAACAGAAAGTCTTTTAAGGACGTCTCGTATATCCGGAATACCAGCTAAGGGTGGTTTTCCAAACTGAGTTATAACATCGTAAAATTCTTGCAAGATATCCTGTCTCTCTTTTATCTTCTCGAGATCGTAAAAAGGTCTAAGGTTAACGAGATCATCATCCGCATAAGAAGTCAGTAAGTATGGTTTTACAAGATTTAAAAGCTTAAAAAAATCTAAATGATGTAAGGTATTATCAGGCATATTGTGCTTCAAAAGCTACCTTTTATCATCCAGATAGCCTCTTTAGCACCATTTCACTTAGCTTCTTTCCATCGATTCTTCCAGGATATTTTTCCATGATGAATTTTATGACCTTGCCAGCCTCTTTTCTGTCTTTAGCGCCCACCTCTTTGATCCCTTCGAGAACAGCATTTTCAATTTCTTCCTCACTAAGAGGGCGAGGGAGTAAATCTTCGAGGATTTTGAGTTCTTTTTCTTCAGCTTCTACAAGGTCTGTTCTTCCCCCTTTTTTAAAACTCTCTATAGATTCATGGTGCTGTCTTATGAGAGTTCTTACAACGCTATAGAATTCCTCTTCGGTGAGGAGCCTTTTCTTCTCAACCTCTTTGTTTTTGATGTTCGTGATAAGTAACCTATAGACTGAAATTTTTTCCTTTTCTTTATTCTTTATTGCCTCTTTGAGCTTTTCTTCTATTTCGGCCCTTAAGTTCATTTAGTAAAGGCCTTTCTCCATTATCTTCCTCAACTTCTTCAAGGCTCTTTTCTTTGCCGCGAGTATTTTTTTCTTTCTTCTCACACTTGGTTTCTCATAATGTTCTCTCTTCTTGATTTCAGAAAGTATCCCGGTCTTTTCACACTGTTTTTTAAATCTCCGTAGAGCACTTTCCAATGATTCTCCTTCTTTCACGATAACTGCTGGCATCCATTTCCCTCCCTCCATCTTTGATTTTTAAGGTTTATATTTAAACTCAAAAAAATAAACCGTGTCAATAAATTTCCCTTAACTCCGATCTGATAGGGCAATAAACTTGTAAAAAACTAAAACGGATTATTGCAAGCCTTTAGACCAAATGATAACATCTATTATGGTCCAGGATTTTCTCGAGTCTATTCTTGTAGTATTTGGAATATCTGCTTCCATAATTTACTTACTCGGAAAAATAAAACTTCCCTCCATAGTTGGTTTCCTCTTAGCCGGAACCATTATAGGACCTTATGGGATGGGGCTTATTCAAAGCTTAAAAGACGTTGAGATGATCGCAGAAATTGGAATTATCCTTCTTATGTTCACAATAGGTGTTGAATTCTCACTGACTAAACTTTACGGGCTGAAGAAAGAAGTGTTCTTGTTTGGTCCCTTACAAATACTGCTTACAACAACTATCTCTGCCGTTTTGGCACACATCATTTTAGATATCCATTTGAGAAACGCCACTTTCTATGGGTTTGTCGTGAGTCTAAGTAGCACTGCTATTGTCATGAAACTTTTAGCTGAGAAAGGCGAGCTCAATACAAGACACGGGAAGATATGTGTGGGCATTTTATTATTTCAAGACATATGCGTAATTCCTTTGATGTTGTTGACTAGGCTTATTTCAACTCATAACGAACAACCTTTAGGAGATTATCTGGTGGTTCTTCTTAAGTCTTTTTTGATACTCTTTGTAGTTTTTCTATTCTCTAGGACGGCCATTCCCTATTTTCTTCATGAAATTGTCAAAACAAAAATTAGGGAGCTTTTTATCCTCGTAACAATCTTTGTTTGTCTTGGTACAGCCTATGTAACCTCCAAGTTGGGTCTTTCTTTAGCCCTTGGAGCCTTTCTTGCAGGAGTTATAATATCAGAATCGGAATACTCATCTCAGGCGCTCTCCGATATTTTGCCTTTTAAAGAAATATTTTCGGGCATATTCTTCATTTCTATTGGCATGTTACTGGATCTTGAGTTTTTAAAACTAAGGATCACAGATGAATTCGTGCTTATCTTGACAGTTATTTTTATTAAGATTCTGTCAGTTGTTTTTGCAGTTTACCCCTTTGTAAAATCCTTAAAAATTTCTCTTAAGACAGGTTTTTCTCTCGCTCAGATAGGAGAATTTTCATTCATCCTTTCTTTTGCCGGAAGGGCGCTAGGTCTTATAGATTCACAAGAATACCAGAGCTTTATTGCAATCACCGTTGCTTCCATGTTTATAACACCTGCAATATTGAGATACTCTCCTAAAATAGTTGATGAACTGGTAAAATTGAAGCTTTTCCACCATTTTGAAAAGGTGACCAGAATAAAGGACAGTGAAATCTCTGTGAGAAAAATGAATCACGTCATAATAATCGGATTCGGGCTAAATGGTAGAAATCTTGCCAGGGTACTTAAAGATTCCGGAATAAGTTATGTAATCCTGGATCTAAATCCGGACACTGTTAGAAAATCAAAAAGAAAAGGGGAACCTATATACTATGGAGATGGAACAAGTTCAGAAATCCTTCGCAAGCTTGGAATCCTTTGGGCAAAGATACTTGTCGTAGCCATCTCTGATCCCACATCCACAAAAAGGATTGTGGAAATGGCTAGGACCGAAAATCCCAGAATTCACATAATTGTTAGAACCCGTTACGTCTCAGATATAGACGAGCTTTTGAATGTTGGTGCGAACGAGGTAATCCCTGAAGAATTCGAAACATCTCTTGAGATATTTGGACGGGTTTTACATCATTTTGGAGTTCCGAGAAACAAGATACTGGAAACAATAGACCGTATAAGACAAGAGGGATACAAAACTCTACTTTTAGATACACCCCTAAAAACAAGGGTCGGCTTGGAGTGCACAATGGTGGAAGGTCTTGAAATGGATAGCTACATTGTGGAAAAGGATTCCTGGTTAAAGGGAAAATCGATAAAGGCCATAAATCTCAGGGCAAAAACAGGAGCAACAATTATCGCCGTAAAAAGGGGTGAAGAAAACATTCTAAATCCAGACCCAGACCTTGTTTTGAATGAGGGTGACATAGTCGTTTATTTAGGTACAAAAGAACAAGTTACACTAACCTTCCATTTTTTAAGTGGAAGGCCCTCCGGACAGAGCCTGAGTTAAGAGGTATAGCGCCTGGGCGTAAGAAGTCGGACAGAGCGGGAAGCATTCTTTACACTTATCACATTCTTTTAAAGCGATCTCAGGGATAAAACTTATCTCTCTTTTCACCCCGCTTTGAACAAACGATATGGCATATTTTTTCTTGACTTCAGAGCAGTATCTAACACATAGACCACACAGGATGCAGAATATAGGTTCCTTCCCAAATTTTTCTTCTTTTGCACCATATTCTTCTTTTAGTTTGATAAGTTCGGGAGATCCTGGCGCACGTGCAAGAAGAAGCTCCACTATAATCCGCCTTATTTTTTCAACCTCTGGACTCCTTGTTTTCACAACAAGCCCTTCTTCAACTGGGTAAAGACAAGAGACAACATAATTTTTTCTTCCCCTACTTTCAATTTCTACTGTGCATAGTCTGCAACCGCCATAGGGCTCAAGATCTTTATGGTAGCAAAGTGTGGGAATATCTATACCTTCCCTTAAAGCTACCTGAAGGATGGTCATACCTTTTTCTGCCTTACATTCCTTCCCGTCTATGGTTATATTCACTACATCTGACATCTTTACTTCTCCTTGACTAATCGTGATTCGAACTCTTTCCAAAAGTATTTCAAAGCACTCTCCAAGGGAGATGAAGCTGTTCTTCCCAATGCGCACAGAGAAGCCTCTTTTTGAACATCGCAGATTTCTCTTATCGTTTCCACATCCTGATACGTGCCGGAACCGTCCTTTATCTTTTTGAGGAGTTTTCTTATCTGTCTTATACCCTCCCTACAAGGGACACACTTACCACATGATTCTGTTGATAGAAAATCCAGAAAATAAGAGACTAGTTCAAGCATATCATCTTTTTCGTCAAGAACAAGTAACCCACCAGCGCCAATAGGTGCTCCTAATTTGGCACATGCGTCAAAATCTAAAGGGGTATCTATTAGTTCCTTCGGAATTGATCCACCCATGGCAGACCCAAAATGAACAGCCTTTAAATCATTTCCGTTTCCAGTTCCTCCACCTAAGTCGAATACAATCTCCCTCAGACTCATCCCAAAAGGTACCTCAATCACTCCGGCATTTTTTATTCTTCCCGAAAGCGATATAAGCTTTGTCCCCTTGCTCCTCTCGGTGCCTATTTTCGAGTACCATTCAGCCCCATTTTCTATAATGAGGGGTACATTGGCCCATGTTTCCACGTTATTTAAATTACTAGGTTTTTCGTAGATCCCGCTTACCGATGTCCTTATGTATTTGGGTCTAGGCTCAGGAATCTTTCCTTCGATCGACCTCATTAAAGCACTAGATTCACCGCTAACGAATATGCCTATATCCAGGTGAATCTCCACATCGAAGTCGAACCCGCTTCCCAATATGTTCTTTCCAATAAAACCATATTCTCTCGCTTTGCTAATAGCTGTTTCTATATTTTTTAATAAGTCTGGTGCATCATGCCTGGTATAGATAAATCCTTGTCTGGCCCCTATGGCATAAGCCCCAATTATTAGACCTTCGAGAACTATGTGGGGATTGCCCCCGAGGATTGCTCTATCCATGTATGCACCAGGTTCACCCTCATGTCCATTAACGATCACATATTTGATGTCACTTTTTGCGTTTCTTGTAGTCTCCCACTTCTGACCAGCAGGAAAGCCGCCACCTCCTCTCCCTCTTAAATTGGACTTCTTGATCTCCTCTAAAACATCAGTTGGAGACATTTGGGTTAGCGCCTTTACTAAAGCAGAATAACCTCCAAGTGCTATGTAATCGTCAATACTTTGGGGATCAATCTTTGTGTTATATCCGAGGATAAGCCTAGTCTGTCTATTATAGAACGGTATATCCTTAAGGTGAGGGGTCTTCCCTACTTTTTCATCTTCGTAGACAAGTCTGTCAACAATTCTATTTCTCAATATGGTTTCCTCAATTATTTCTGTTGCATCTTTTTCTTTCACTTTAAGGTAACATATCTCTTCAGGATAAATGATTATACTTGGCCCCCAGGAACACATCCCATGACATCCCGTGAGTTTGACCTTGATTTTTTCTTCAAGACCCTTTTTACCAAGCTCATCCTTTAGTGCGCTTGCAATCTTTTTTCCATCTTTACTTGAACATCCTCCCCCGCCACAAACTGATATTATCCGTTCCGAAGAAGCCATTATAGACTGTACCCTATTTTTCAATTTTAAAAAGTCTTCATATGAGCTTATTCTCTGCATAGCCTTTCCTTTTATCCAATTTTCTTAAGTATTCCTTCTATATCATCAGGTTTTACATTTCCATATACTTCACCATCTATCTCTATTTCCGGCCCAGAAGCACAGCGTCCGGAACAGGAGGATAATTCTAAGCTAAACTTCATGTCAGGAGTTGAATCACCTACTTTAATCCCAAGGAGGTTTTCAAGTTTTTCTACAACTTCCCTTCCACCCCTTATATAGCAGGACACCCCCGAACAAACTTTTATCACATGCTCAGCTTTGGGTTTCAGGCTAAACGTTTTGTAAAAAGTTGCTATTCGCATCACTTCATTCACTGGAACAGACAATCTCTTACTGAGATAAAAAATAGATTCTCTAGGTATATACCCCTTTTCGTGTTGAACGTCCATTAACATCTCGATGAGAAAATTTCTTCTTCTGGAATACTTCTCTATGATGCTTTCCAAATAATCCATAGATCAACTCCCTACTTGTGTCTCTAGTTTCACAAATCCTTCTAATTCAAGATTTTTTAATGCTTTAAGAATCTCCTTTTCGTCAATGCCTACCCTTTTTGACAATTCTCCGTATTCTGAAATTCCTTTTCTTTTAGCATCAACTATAAGCCCCATAGTTATTTTATCGAAAATCATTTTTTCGATAATACTATTTATCTCAGGGCTTTCAAAATATTCGTCAATTTTTCCGATATTATTCCCTTGGAACCTGAGTCTCCCTCTTTCTACTAGTTTGATGTACGGAAGGAGATTCAGTACCACACCTAGCCTCTCATTCATAACTTCATCTGGTAAACCTTCTTTCTTTCCTATGGGTCCAAGCTCTTTTATCTGCCGTATGAAATCTTGCATCACTTCTGCAAATCTAACACCTTCTGCAGATGAGAGAAATTCCATTCTGATTCTCTTTTTATCAATACCAATAAATCCGAAAATCTTTTTTAAAAGAATAATCATTCCATATGCGTGAATATTACCTTCCGTTGTGTAATGGCATTCTCCTGGAAGACATCCCACTACTATTATTCCATCCACTTTTTCTTTAAATGAATTAATCACGAAGGCAGGATCAACTCGTCCCGTACACATAACACGAATCAGTCTTATATCTGGGGGGTATTGCAGTCTGGAAACTCCAGCCAGGTCAGCCGCTCCGTACCCTCACCAAAAACAAACAAAACCGATAATCTTTGGCATATACTCAAAGGTATTCATAGATCCTCCTAATCTTTTTCTCTTAAAGCTTCAATACCTTCTCTTATCTGAGTGTAAAGCTGGGTATCTGTAAAGTGCTTAAGCTGTATCGCATTTGTCGGGCATTTAGCGTTGCAAAGTCCATCTCCTTTACAGAGCACTGGATTAACTCTAGCTTTTTTTCCTCTTTCAGTTTCGTAAAACTCGATAGCGTCATATTTACAGACCGAAATACATGCGCGACAAGATACGCACTTTTCTTCATCGACTTCACATATGGCTCCCGAAGCCAAAACGTAGTCTTTAGAAAGAAGTGTTAAAGCTCTACCTGCCGCTCCGTAAGCTTGATTTATCGCTTCATTTACATGTTTTGGATAGTGTGCCATTCCGCACAGAAACACTCCTTCTGCAGAAAAGTCTACAGGACGTAATTTCACATGGGCTTCTTGGAAGAAACCGTCAGGGTTGATCGGAACTTTGAAGAACTTTGAAATCTGGGTATTATTTCTATGAGGAATCACAGCTGAGGCCAATACTAACATGTCAGCTTCGATTTCTAGTTCCTTCTTTATAACTCTGTCTACCACTTTTACGATAAAACTTTCCTTTCCCTTGGACCCTTTAAATTCTACAGTAGGAGGAATGTCTAGGTCGTAACGGATGAAACGTACTTCTTTGTCCTGGGCTTTAAAATAATAATCTTCGTTGAAACCATAGGTCCTCATGTCTCTGAAAAGTATGTATATATCCTTCTCAGGGTATTTCTCTTTTAGCTTCAGGGCATTTTTTACTGAATGGTTGCAACATATTCTACTGCAGTAATTTCTTTCCTCGTTTCTTGATCCAACGCATTGGATCATTACAATGGTCCCTACATTTTTGATCCTTTCATCTTCCCTAGCTAGAAGTTCTTCGAATTCAAAATTTGTTACAACAAAATTGTTCTTTCCATACATATATTCTTTCGGTTTATATTCTTCTGCTCCTACCGCTACTATTGCAACTCCGTGCTTAATTGTACTAATTCCGTCCCTTGTTCTTATCCTTGTGGAAAAGTTCCCCACGTATCCTGTGACATCGAGTATCTCCGAATTTGTCCTCACATGGATGTTAGGATGCGAAAGCACCTGGCCTATAAGTTCGTCTGTAAAAGAGCGAACATCAAACCCATCAAGAGTGAAATAAAGTTTCTTGGCATTTCCTCCAAGAGTCTCCTCTTTTTCCACAAGGTATACCTCGTAACCTTGTCTTGCTATACTTAAGGCAGAGACCATACCGGCTATTCCACCGCCAACAACGAGTACTCTTTTATCTATGGGAAGTCTCAATTCCTCAAGAGGGGCTAGATACACAGCTCTAGCTACAGCCATTCTGACTAAATCCTTTGCTTTCTTCGTTGCACGCTCCTTTTCCCTTGGATGCACCCAAGAGCAATGTTCCCTTATATTTGCCATTTCAAAGTAATACTGGTTAATTCCGCCTTCTCTTAGGGTATCTCTGAAAAGCGGTTCATGGGTCCTTGGAGTGCAGGCCGCAACAACAACTCTATTCAATCTTTTCTCCTTTATCGCATCTGCTATCTGTTTTGCCGCATCTGTAGAGCATGCAAATATTGACTCCTGTGCATGTACCACGTATTTAAGTCTTGAAGCAAATCTTACCACCTCTGGTACGTTTACAACCCTTCCTATGTTTGCTCCGCAATGACATACAAATACTCCCACACGAGGTTCTTCTTGAGTTGTATCCCTTTCTTCTGGGTAAAGTCTCTCCTTAGTCAGTAGATTTCTACGTGTGCCGAGTATTTCCCCGCACTGACTTGCTGCACCGCTTGCAGATACAACAGATTCAGGTATATCCATGGGACCTTGAAACGCACCACTCACAAATATTCCGGGTCTTGAAGTTTTTATAGGATTGGAAGGAGAAAATTTTGAAAACCCGTACCCATTTAATTCGATGCCAAATTTCTGAGCAAGTTCTGTATATCCACTTGGTGGCTTGAGCCCAACAGAAAGTACCACCATATCAAAATCCTCTTCTTTTACCCCGTCCTCTGTAGCATATCTTATCCTAAGATTCTTGGTGTCTGGAATCTCACCCTCCAACGAGACATAACTTCTTATGAATCTTACCCCTTTTAAATTCGATGCTCTTTGGTAAAACCTTTCAAAGTCTTTTCCAAATGACCTTATATCGTTGTGGAATACCACACATTCGCAGTCAGGTTCATGCTCCTTTGTAAGAATCACTTGCTTCTGTGTATAGGCGCAACACACGGAGGAACAATAGGGAGAGCCAGGTTCTTTTAATGTTCTAGATCCTACACACTGAATCCATGCCACTTTCTTTGGATGCCTTTTGTCAGACTTTCTTAGGATCTCTCCTTCGTATGGACCGGTAGAGCAGAGTAATCTTTCGTAGTCAAGGCTTGTCACGACGTTATCGTAAACCCCGTAGCCAAATTCAGTTGTAAGTGAAGGATCAAACACTTCAAAACCAGGAGCTAGAATAATGGCTCCAACTTCTATCTCTTCCCTTTTCGGTTTTTGAAAAAGATCTATAGCCTTGTTCTTGCAAACACCCGCGCATATGGAGCACTTCTCTCCACTTAGATACAGACAGTTATCCCTGTTTATGTAAGCAACAAGTGGAACGGCTTGAGAAAAATACACATGAATAGCCTTATTCTTTGAAAGCTTCTGATTGTATTCGTCCTCAACTTTTATTGGGCAGAACTCGGTACACATACCGCATCCGGTACATCTTTCCTCATCAATGTATCGCGGTTTTCTTATAAGGCTCACTCTGAACTCGGGAAATTCGCCATCAACCTTCTCTACTTCCGTATATGTGAGAATCTTAATGTTTGGGTGTCTACTACACTCGACCAGTTTCGGTGACTCTATACACATGGAACAGTCATTTGTGGGAAAGGTCTTATCAAGCTGTGCCATGTGACCACCTATGCCTGGAGCACGGTCAACAAGATAAACTTTGAAACCAGAAGAGGCAAGATCTAAAGACGCTTGTATACCACTTATTCCTCCACCGACGACCATTATGTCGCCAACTTCTTTTTTTTCGAAATCCCTTATAAGTTGCAAAATTTTTTCTTTAGTGATTACCTCTCCGTTCACGTCTCTTTCCTCTTTTCTTTTTTAAGTTACTTCGTTTATTAACTCTGCCAAGTCCTTTATACGAAGCTTATCTTCGTAACCCATGATTAGCTTACTGTCTTCCAGCGCTGTTATGCAGTAAGGACAACTAGTCACAAGTTCCATAGCACCCAATTTCACCGCGTCTTCAACTCTTATGTTAGAAAACCTTTCGTGTTTCTCGGTTTCGGCCCAAACTCTACCCCCTCCCATTCCACAACACAAGCTTGCGAGTCTATTCTCTGGAAGCTCCAGCATATTGACCCCATTTATTGACCTGAGTACCTCTCTAGGTTTTTCAAATATGTTACTGTGTCTTCCAAGGTAACAGGGATCGTGATAAGCGATATTTGCCACATAGTCTCTGCTGAGTTTTAATCTCTTGGACTCTATGAGTTCTTTCAAATACTCGGATATGTGTACAACCTCAAAATTTGCACCGAAATTAGGATATTCATTTTTGAAAGTGTAATAGCAATGTGGTGATGAGACGACTATTTTTCTTACCCCGAAGTCAATAAACTTTTTTAGATTTTCTTTGGCAAGCTTCTTAAAAACTTCTTCATTTCCCGTTTTCCTTATGCTTTCCCCACAACAACTTTCAGCCTCACCGAGAATCCCAAAATTCACCTGTGCCTTTTGTAACAGCTGTACAGTTGCTCTCGCAACGTTTCTGAGTCTCGGATCGTAGCACATATAACAGCATGTGAAATAGAGAACCTCCATCTTCTCCTCAAAAATCTTAACGTTTAGTCCTTCTGCCCACTTCGCTCTCTCCTTTGGGTCCTCATTAAATGGATTACCTTTAGAGATGAGGTAAGTAGCTATCTGTCTGTAAGTTTTTGTAGAGCTTGGAAATACATTGTAAGCAGTTGCCATTCTTCTTATGGCCACTATGTCATCAATCTGTCTCACATCCCTCGGACACAAAAGGACGCATCTCCCACACGTGGTACATCTCCAAATGTCCTCTTTTTCAATCTCTGTGAGACCAAATACCGCATCTCTTATCAATCTTCTCATACTAAATACCCTAACGCGATTCCAAGGACATACCGCATCACATTTACCGCACTGATAACAGTACTTTACCCTTTCCCCACCGTACTGTTTTATCTCATCAATTACCTCTTTAAAAGGCGCCACAATTTCCATGTCTAACCCTCATTACAACTCTTTCGCTACTTTTGCAATTGTATCCACGACTTTCTCAAGACCATGTCTTTTTAACAGAGTAGCTACAGATACTTGGAGTTCGTCGGTCGTATGTGGTTCCACCTCTACTTCCCTCTCGATGTATGTAAGGGCTCCCGAATGACATTCCTTTACACACATCGGAATGTCCGAATCTTCTCCTTCACATGCATCGCATTTAAATGGAAGACCAGACTCCGGATCTTTGAACGCATCCCTTGAGGGACAGGCTGCTGGACAGAATTCGCATGTACCAAATTCTCGACCCCGGATAGTAAAAGAGTTTCTGGCGTTGCATTCAGCTTCAGTGTACTGACCTGCTCTGATCGCCACGTAGTTGTCCGCAAACTCATCGATTATCACCCGAATCCTCGATTTTGCAGGGTTCACACTTGAATATTTGGGGTTCGCGTGGACCTGTGAACATACAATCTCGCAGCATCTACAACCATTGCACTTGTCCATATCAAATCTTATTTCCTTTATCTTCTTTTTTACTTTTTGTCCTTCCATGTCTTACGCTCCTTTACCTATATTCCCCAAGGATACTTGTCTTTGTATTTTTCGTAGACATTTGGGACCTCGTCATTACCAGTCAAAATTCCCCTTTTCAAGAAATCTTCTGCCACGAAATCCAGATCCAGTTTTTTTAAAGTCTCAACCGTGGGAATGCCTTGCTTTGTCCATCCTTGATACTCGTAATAGCAGTCAAGAAGGATTTGTTCGTACTCGTGGTTTCTCACTGCCCAATGGTCTTCCGGCGGTTTCTCATCCTCTCTCCTCATACCTCTTCGCACATTCAGTGCCCGAACGAGATTTCTATTTCTCTTATAAACTGTCCAAAGTTTTTCTTCATCGAACTCCACTCCTGTGATCACAGTTATAAACTCTGGGATGTTATGTATGTGGTATACGGTTCTTCCTCCGAATTGGCCCCTAAATGAGGAGACAAAACCGCACAACCCGGTTGCATCATCAATGTAATGCATAGCCTCATTCCACTCTGTAATTGCACATGCCATTTCGATTGTAACCATTTCTCTTTTTTCCCACTCCAAGAACCATTTCTTAAATCTCTCATCCTTTGCAGCGATCCATCCCCTTACGAATTCTTCCCTCTCCTCTCTGGTAGGAAGGGGATCCTGAGGAAAAGATCCCTCTATCTGGGTTATATTCATCTTCTCCCCTGTGGCTATCATTAAGAAGTACGGAGGATTAAGTTTCCCTAGTTTTATCGGAACCTGTTCAAACTTCTTTGTTGTGTTATGATCGAAAGCCTCGGCTCCTTTTCCTATCTTACGGGCAGCCCAGTATACGCCATCTGCAAGAATATCCCCAATACCTTCTCTTTTCACAATCTTGTCCAAGAAGTAAAAAAATCGACCTTTAATATCGTTTGGCATGCCGGGCAGATCGTTGTCTGTGAGTATCCCTGCTTCGTAAAGTTCCAGCGCAAACGCTATAACTTGAGGTGTTGTGTAAGAATCGAGGCCTAGATTTTGGGCTACACCTAAGATATCGTAACTGAAATCAAGTTCCTGAAAGGCTGCCATATGGTAAGTATCTTTGCCAAAACATTTGTAAGAAAATCTCTTTCTTCCCGGCCAAGATATAACATTATGACATCTCTTTGGACAATTAAAACAACCTGTTTGTCTATCTAAGTGATCGTATTTTATACGTGTAAATCTTTCTTCAATTTCAGGTGTCCAGTAACCTTTCCTTCTCACTCTTGCATTTCCCCAAGCAAAATTGTCATGATGAAAGCTATCGTCTTCGTCTACCGCCATCCAGTCACCAACGTGTGGGTTTTCAGCGATTTCTTTCCTGAGTCTATTTCCTAGTTCAAATGCTTTTTGAGGGTTTGCTACGTACAAATCCTTAGTTCCCTTTATGGCTATTGCCTTTACCCTCTTGTCACCCATTACAGCACCTGCCCCACGCGCTGCACTCGCATGGCTGTGATCTATAGAAGCATAAAATACTCGGTTCTCCCCAGCAGGTCCGATTGCTGCAATTTGGAATCTATGCCCGAGTTCTTTTTTTAGTACTTCCTGTGTGTCATATGTGCCAAGACCTTTTAGATGACTCGCATCTCTTATCTCAACCTTATCGTCGCAGATATAGATGTACACTAACTTGTCAGCCTTTCCTTTTATTATGATCTTATCATAACCTGCGAATTTCATCTCCGGAGCGAAATAACTTCCCATCATAGTGTGTGCGTGGAGATTAGTTTGCGGGGAGAATGTATTTACTATCGTTCTATTGGCTCCTGGGATAGGAGTCCCACAGAAAAGACCTGCGCTGAATATAAGTAAATTATCTGGGGAAAAGGGTTCCACCTCTGGAGGAACTCTGTCCCATAGAATTCTATCCGCAGATCCCTGACCCCCAACGTAAAGCTCGAGCCATCTAGGATCAGATTCCACCTTTTCTATATTTCCTGTCGAGAGATCAATCTCTAAAAAATATCCAGTTTCTCCGTATCTCATACTTTCACTCCTTTTAAACTTTTTGCGTATTTACTGCATTTATTTCTTTTGCAACTGATAAAAGCATTTTAACAATCTCATCTATCTTCTCATTTGGTAGCTGGCTTTTCAATCCGACAACCCATATAGCCGACTGAACATTTTTACTTCCGGTCTCTATAGGTACCGAAAGTCCTATCATACCTTCGATGTATTCTTCAAAGTCGTAAGCGATGCCTTCTTTTTTTATCCGGAGTAGTTCGCTTTTGAACTTGTCCTTATCGATTATGGTTTTCTCCGTGTACTTTCTCAATTCTGTTTTTTCTAAGAGTTCCTCTATCTTATCTTCCGACAACTGGGAAAGCATAGCTTTTATCCCTGCACCTGCAAAAGGTGGCATAGTCAGCCCTATATCTGAACTGAGCTTGATACCATGATCCGCCTCAACCTTATCCACCAGTATGGCCTGGGCCCCTGACCGGACACCTAAAAATACCGAAAGACCACTCTCATTTTTTATGAACTCTAGGTATGGATGGGCAAGCTGAATCAGGTTTGACTTTCTGCTTGCCATATTAGCTAGCGTGTAAAAAAGTGTTCCCAGTGAGAATCTTCCAGAAGGTAAACAATTAAGTACGTGAAGTGCAGCTAATGTGTAAATTATGTTATATACTGTGCTTTTATTAATACCGAGTTTCTTTGAAATATCAGATATACCTAAAGGTTCCTCACTTTTAGCTAGCGCTTCAAGGATCTTGAAACATTTTTCAATTGCTGGAACTTTTTTGAATTTGTTCTCCATATGGAACAGTATGTTTTATATAATAAACCAAAGGCATTGTCAAGGAATTTTTTAAATTAGAGAGATGTTTCAAAAGATTCAGAGGCTTTTCAAAACTTCCTCTAACATCCTTTCGAGTTTTGCCTCCTCCGTCTCATCCGCATATTTAGGAGGTAAAACATCTGGAAAAAACTGGAATATTCCTTTTAGGATCACCTCTGCATGAGGAGGACACCCGGGAAGATGAATACCTTTATCTTTATTATGAAGCTGACACATCCCCATAAATATGTTAGTTTCATTGGGATTTATCCCTTTTCCCTCGTACGGACCGAGATATATATTTATCGGTTTTTCAAAGGGTCTATCTATGAGGAGTTTTTCAGGTTCTTTTGGATCTGGTCTTCTTAATTTATGAACCACAAAATGGAGATATCCTCTACATCCGGAACATGCCCCGTCGTAGTGAATCTTAAGGTTCATACCTCCTGAGAGATTAATCTCGGGCAATTTGAAGGGGCTTCTCACTTCTTCAACAGAAGCTCCGACAATCTTTATTTTTTCAGACTCTATCGGACCAAAACCCTGAATGTAAGCCAAAAGCACAGGCGGAGAATCCTTTGGATCAAGTCCCATTATCCTCATACAAGTCGCGTCCACAGCTACAGGGTTTTCCCCGGCTATTAAAAGATTCATGACTTTAGGTATACCGGAGACCGGTCCAAAGTCCTCCTGTCCTACAAGGCCATCGATAATAGTGAGTTTTGGTTTAACAAGATGATGAATATTTACCAAATTCTGCCAAAGACCAAAGAAATGGGTCATGTATTTTTCAAGTGGTGGCATAGTGCCCTGTAGGTTTTTTACTGCCAGAGACACAACAGCGGCAAAGTGAAGCTTCATCACAGGAAGGCTAATTATCACATCAGCATCCAACAACGTTTTTGGAACTTTTCGAGAGGCCATACGTTTTTTGTAAGGAACGGGTAGCTCTACTGTTTCATCCGTGTTAAGATCGACTAGTTTAACTTTTCCGGGGAAAAGCTCCTCCAATTTATCGTACCCATAGATTTTGAACATTTTTGTCGTGGCGCTTCTATTTATGGAAGATCCTTCTGCCACTATTATCTTTGAAGCCGTGGGAAGAAGAAATGTTATCAAAGCTTTAACGAGTTTCAAGTCAGTCACAACGCCACCTTTGTATTGACCCTCTAGCATTCCATGATCAGCAACAATATTAGGTTTTAAAACAACAGTTTGGCCTTTTTTTACATACTTTCTTATCCCACCGAGTTTTTCAAAAAGATCTTTAACTGCCTCGTATATATCTTCCTCGGACTGCGCCGGGTTTACCTTCTGGATAACTACTGTTTCTGTCTTTCTGTATGGCCTTATCTGTTTAAATTCTTTCAATCGGTCGAAATAGACCACGGTACTTAATTCAAGTTTATCTCTTTTTAACTCACCATCGATTATTTTCCTAAATGGGCGAAATCCGTATTCTAAAAGTAAGTTGTTTTTTTTAACGTCATTCTCATGTATGGTTGCGGACAGGAGACTATGTTCAGCAATTAGTCTATCAAAAGCACTAAAAATTAAGTTTTTAGGATCATTACTTTCTGATACCCATATCTCCTCAATGTTGCTATTTCCCACATCAAGTATGATGAAACCAAAATCATCTTTCCCTTTCTTTATCTTGTAAACGGTAATGTCTTTACTTTTCGTCCACTTTGCCCATAGATAGTCAACGTAGTCCTCAGATATTTCTGGGATTTTAGAGTAATAATCGAAAAGTGCTTTTTTAATTCTGCCTGTTAAATTTGTCTTTTTTAATGAAAGGTCTTGCATGCTCGAATCTCCTTCACTCATTTTTTATTCTTTTCTGCTCTAAAACTGCTCATTAGTTCATACTCTGATGAGATATATGGCATGGGGTCGACAAGTTTGATTATAGCATCCTCATTAATCAAATTCCAGTCAAGCCGCTGCGTAGCTTTACCAATTACTCTACCAATTGAAATATGGATGTGAGGGAAAATACCATTTTTTACATTTTGAGAGATGACGCCTAGAATTTGACCTTCTTTTAATTCCTTTCCTTCCTTTATATCTACATCTAAATCCAGATGGCCATATGCCCACAAAAGATCGGGGTGCGAAAAAACGAATAATGACTTTCCGAGGTAGTCGTCCACAACCGAAACGACGTATCCAGAAAACAGCGAAGGCACAAACATCCCTGGCTTTATCCTATCTACTTTCTTTACTTCTGTCCTGTAAAAGCAGAGGTCAACACCTTGATGAGGTTTTGTTCTTTGCTTTCCTTCATTCCACCATTTTTTTTGACTTTCAAAAAGCATTCCTGGATAAAAAACCCAGTTCCTAAATGAACTAAATTTGATCCCGTTCGACTCAAAAAAAAGTCTGGTAAAATCACTTTCAGCCTTTTTCATGGATACTATCATAATCTGAAAATAAAAAAAATTTCAAAGAATTAATTGACGGGAAATTACACCCGAACCAACTTATTTTCTTGATTCTTGCCAAGAAAGTTATAAAATAATATTTTCTATGAATTGCGAAAAAATAGGGAAGATAAAAGAAGAATTTTTATCCTACCTACAGTACGAAAGGAATTATTCAGAAAATACCTTGCGAGCTTATAAAATTGACATAGAGGAATTTATATCATTTGTGATCAATAAGGGTTACAGTTTTCTCGATCACCACGGAATTAGAGCATATGTTGTGGAAAAATACAAAGTTTTGAGAAAGACATCTCTTTCCCGAAAAATATCATCTGTAAAGTCCTTTTACAGGTTTATGAAAAAAAGGGGATACGTGGAGAGAGACCCGACACAAATTATAAAAAGTCCAAAGTCTGAAAAACGTTTGCCTAAATTCTTCACCGTGGATGAGATGTTCCATTTCCTAGAATCAATTCCAACTAATGGCTTACTAAATAAGAGAAACAAGGCGATATTTGAACTCATCTATTCCACTGGAATAAGAGCCCAAGAAGCTTTAAACATGAATATAGAGGATATCCATATCGAGGGGATGTGGGTAAAAGTGAAGGGTAAAGGAGGAAAGGAAAGGATAGTTCCATTCGGCAAAAAGGCGAAAGAGGCAATAATTGATTATCTTGAGGAAAGGGGTAAAAAATTCAAATTCGGGGAAAAAGATCCCCTCTTTGTAAATAAAAAAGGAAAACGTCTTTCTTATAGAGGATTACATACCTTGATGCGGAACGTGAAATTCCGCGCCGGCATTCATAAGAATCTTGCCCTCCACGGCATAAGGCACTCCTTTGCTACTCACATGCTGGATGGAGGTGCAGACCTAAGGTTCATTCAGGAACTTTTAGGTCATTCTAAGCTTTCTACAACCCAAAGATATACACATGTTTCAATAGATAAGCTTATGGAAATCTATGATAAAGCACATCCGAGAAAGTAGGATAAAAAGCACAACGGTAATATGTGTAAGACACAAAGGTGCCGTTGCTATGGGCGGAGATGGCCAAGTAACGTTAAGTAGCTATATCATGAAAAAAGAAGCAAGAAAGATTAGAAGACTTTATAAAGACAGGTGTCTGGCAGGATTTGCTGGAGCCTCAGCGGATGCTTTTACTCTGCTTGAAAGATTTGAAAAGAAGTTGGAAGAATACAGTGGTAACATAGTAAGAGCCTCAGTGGAGCTAGCTAAAGATTGGAGGACTGACAGGTTGCTAAGAAGGTTGGAAGCTTTTCTCGTAGTGGCAGATAAAGAACACACTTATATTCTATCAGGAACAGGAGATGTGATCGAACCAGATGACGGGATAGCCGCCATAGGATCGGGCGGACCGTATGCCCTTGCAGCGGCAAAGGCACTCATTAGACATACTGATCTTACCGCCCAAGAAATAGTAAAAGAGGCGATGAAAATCGCCTCTGAAATATGTATATACACTAACGAAAACATAGTCATTGAGGAACTACCTACATGAAAACGTTGACGCCGAGAGAGATAATGGAAGAACTTAATAGATACATTGTGGGCCAGGAAAAGGCAAAAAAAGCAGTGTCTATTGCTTTACGTAATAGATGGCGAAGACAAATGATACCTAAAGAACTGAGGGATGAGGTTGCACCGAAAAACATTATTATGATAGGTCCAACAGGGGTTGGAAAAACAGAGATAGCGAGAAGATTAGCTAAGTTGGCAAATGCCCCCTTTCTAAAAGTTGAAGCCACGAAGTTTACAGAGGTTGGATACGTGGGAAGGGATGTGGAATCAATGATAAGAGATCTGACCGAACTTGCGGTAAATATGGTCAAAAAGGAGGAACAGGAGAAGGTAATAGAAAAGGCAAAACAAATGGCTGAAGAACGTATTCTAGACTTACTTCTACCCCTGAAGAAGTCTGATAATCCTGAAGATTATTCCTCAAGAGTGGCCACACGGGATAAGATAAAACAGAAATTCCTATCGGGACAGCTTAATGACCGATTCGTTGAGATTGATGTACCAGAAAGAACTATCCCAGTTGTAGAAATTTTTGCAGGCCAGGGATTGGAAGAATTCGATGCGCAACTTAGAGATCTTTTCAGCAATATATTACCAAAAAAAACCAAAAAGAGGAGGATGAAAGTCAAAGAGGCTTATGAGTACCTTATTCAGGAGGAGTCAAAAAAACTCGTAGATATGGATAAGGTAATAAGGGAGGCAATAGAGAGAGTTGAACAATCGGGTATTATATTCATTGACGAAATAGATAAGATAGCCAGCAGAGATAAAACTTATGGGCCGGATGTTTCTCGAGAAGGTGTGCAAAGAGATATATTGCCCATAGTTGAAGGAACAACAGTAACGACTAAATACGGTATGGTAAGAACTGACCATATTCTCTTTATTGCGGCTGGTGCATTCCACATGTCAAAACCGTCTGACCTTATACCTGAATTGCAAGGAAGATTTCCCATTAGGGTGAATTTGGATCCCCTTACGAAGGATGATTTTTTTAGGATTCTTACAGAGCCCGAGAATGCTCTTATTAAACAGTACAAGGAACTTCTGAAAACTGAGGAAGTTGAACTCGATTTCGAAAAAGACGCAATATACGAGATAGCAGAGATTGCTCAGAAGATAAATGAGATGACGGAAAATATAGGGGCTAGAAGGCTATACACTGTAATGGAAAAGCTTCTGGAAGACATTTCGTTCTACGCGCCGGAAATGAGAGGTCAAAAGGTAGTTATAACAAAGGCATACGTTAGGGAAAAACTTTCGGAATATTTAGAAAAAGAAGACTTAAGTAGATACATCCTTTAGTCATGGAAGAAAAGATAAATGTTTTACTTGAAGCTCTTCCTTACATAATAAAGTTTCACGGGAAGACCTTCGTAATAAAGTACGGTGGCGCAGCTATGGAAGAGGAGAGATTAAGGAGAGATTTTGCTAGGGATGTCGTTCTTTTAAAACACGTAGGCATAAATACGGTTGTGGTACATGGTGGAGGAAAAAAGATAGGAAAGCTGCTAGACGATTTGAAGATCCAGAGTCATTTTATAAATGGTTTGAGAGTCACAGACGAAGAAACCCTTGGGGTAGTTGAAATGGTTCTTTCGGGTAGCATAAACAAAGAGATAGTAAAGTATATAAATGAAATGGGTGGTAAAGCCATAGGCCTGTCCGGTAAGGATGGGAGACTTCTTCTCGCCCAGAGAGTCTCCAATGAAAATCTTGGCCTGGTAGGTGAAGTGGTCTCAGTGAATGTAGACATAATTGAGAGCATAAGCAAAATGGGATATATCCCAGTCATAGCCCCTGTTGCAGATGGGGCAGATGGCAAAACATACAACATAAATGCAGATACAGCTGCAGGTGCAATAGCGGGAGCTCTTAAAGCAGAAAAGCTAATCCTTCTCACGGACGTAGATGGTGTTTTGAATTCAAAGGGAGAGCTTTTGTCCATTATAGACGGACGTGACATAGACAAACTAATAAATGAAGAAGTGGTAAAGGGGGGCATGATTCCTAAAATCGAATGTGCCAGAGAAGCCCTTAAAAAAGGAGTTGGGAAGGTGCATATAATAAACGGTAATGTCCCGCACGCACTTCTCCTCGAGATATTCACTGATTCAGGGATAGGAACTCAAATCCAAGGGGTTTAAAAGATATGCAGGATGAGGTGATTAGAAAGGCAAATAGTATAATTGCCAATACATACAAGAGATTTCCGATAGTCATCACAAGAGGTGAGGGATGTTGGGTCTGGGATTTAAACGGAAGAAGGTACCTTGACTTTATATGTGGTATCGCGGTTTGTAATCTCGGCCACACAAATAGAAATGTGGTAAACGGAATTGTTGCACAAATGGAGAAACTTTCTCACATCTCAAATCTCTTTTACAATGACATGCAGGTAAAGGCAGCCGATATTCTGGTTCAGAAATCATTTGGGGATAAGGTCTTTTTTTGCAATAGTGGGGCAGAGGCCAATGAGGCTGCTATAAAGTTGGCCAGAAGATACTCTTACAAAAAATATGGAAGTAAGAGGTTCCACATAATCAGTATGGAAAATTCATTCCATGGGAGAACATTAGGAACCCTTTCGGCAACAGGTCAAAAAAGGTTTTGGGAAGGATTTGAGCCCGTACTTCAAGGTTTCATCCATGTTCCATTCAATTCTAGAAAGGTGGTCGAAGAAAAAATAAAAGAAGGTGTTTGTGCAGTTATTATCGAGCTAATACAAGGAGAAGGAGGGGTTCGCGTTGCGGATCCTGATTTTGTGCGGTTTCTCCGAAAAATTACCGAAGAAAACGATGTTATCCTCATCATAGACGAAGTTCAAACTGGCATAGGAAGAACGGGAAAGCTTTTCGCTTACGAGCATTTTGGTATAGAACCGGACCTCATGACCCTCGCAAAAGCTTTAGGAAATGGCTTCCCTTGTGGTGCATTAATAGGTAAGGAAAAATTTATGAATGCGTTTGATATTGGAAGTCATGCTTCCACATTCGGTGGAAATCCTTTGGCATCTAGTGCAATTTTAGCGACTCTAAACACTATTTTCGATGAAGATTTGCTCACTAAAGCTCAGAAAATGGGGGATTACCTTTGGCAAGGATTAAAGAAATTAAAGGAAAATTTTTCCGTAATAAAAGACCTCCGCGGCATGGGGTTAATGTGGGGAATAGAGGTATCAGCGGATGCTGAAAAAATGGTCCAGGATTTTTTCGAAGAAGGGATACTGATAAATGTAACACAGGGGACAGTTTTGAGGCTCCTTCCGCCTCTTACCGTCACAAAGGAAGAGATAGATATATTTCTCGAGACGGCAGAGAGAGTTCTAAGAAAATACTAATTAGACAAGGAGAATTTGTGTAAATGGTAAGACATTTTACGAAGCTTACGGATATAGAGGAGAAAGAGGCCAGGCTTATCTTTCAGAGGGCAAAAGAACTAAAAAACATGAGAAAAGAAAAGATACCCTGTAAAACCCTTGAAAACAAGATTCTGGCGATGATATTTGAAAAAGCTTCAACTAGAACGAGAATTTCTTTTGAGGTTGGGATTAAAGAGCTTGGAGGAGAAGCGATTGTTATGAATGCTTCAGACATGCAATTGAGCCGGGGTGAACCGGTAAAGGATACAGCAAGGGTTTTGAGTAGATACGTACATGCCATAATGATAAGAACATTCAGTCAGGATACAGTTGAGGAACTAGCTAGATGGTCAACTATTCCAGTTATAAATGGTCTCTCAGACAAGTATCATCCGTGTCAGATTCTTTCAGACATATTTACTATTGAGGAACTTATGGGAAACATTGAAGGAATTCATGTGGCCTACATAGGAGACGGTAACAATGTAGCCAATTCTCTCATAGAAGCATCCATGGTGTTCAGGTTCAGATTAACTATGGCAAGTCCTGCGGGATACACACCCGACATTGAGATAGTCGAAAAAGCAAAGAAAGGAGGTTTTTTCGAGCTAACCTCTGACCCCCGTGATGCCGTTAAAGGTGCTGATGTTGTTTACACGGATGTTTGGGTCTCTATGGGGCAGGAAAAAGATGCGGAGAGAAAAAGAGAGATTTTCAAGCCTTACAAGGTAGACGATCTTCTTCTAAATAAGGCAAAAAAACAAACCATAGTATTACATTGCCTTCCGGCTCATAGGGGTGAGGAGATAACAGAAGAGGTGTTTGAGAGATTTCAGGATGTGATATTTACACAGGCTGAAAACAGGCTTCACGTACAGAAGTCGCTTCTAGAGTGGCTTATGTTGTAAGTTTATAGCTATTTTGGAGGTCTCAGATGAAAAAAATAAAAAAGGTGGTTCTTGCCTATTCTGGAGGCCTGGATACTTCTGTAATATTACACTGGTTAAAGGAGAAATACGGATGCGAGGTAATAGCTTATGTGGCTGACATCGGACAGGAGGAAGAACTGGAGGGAATAAAGGAGAAGGCTTACAAAACAGGTGCATCAAAAGTATACGTAGAAGACCTAAAAGAAGAATTCGCAAGAGACTACATATTCTTTGCGATCAAAGCCTCTGCTGTTTACGAGGGAGCTTATCTAATGGGTACCTCAATCGCGAGACCCTTAATCGCAAAAAGACAGATAGAAATAGCAAAAATGGAAAATGCAGATGCCGTCGCCCATGGAGCAACAGGCAAAGGAAACGACCAGGTAAGATTCGAACTAACCTATTATGCGTTTGAACCGAATATTAAAATCATAGCACCTTGGAGAGAATGGGAGTTTACCTCCCGCGAGGAACTTATTGAGTACGCAAGAAAAAATCGGATACCCATAGTTGCAACTAAAAAGAAACCGTATAGTATGGATAGAAATCTCATGCATATAAGTTATGAAGGCGGTATCTTGGAAGACCCCTGGGTAGAACCCAAAGAAGATATGTTCATACTTACAAAGTCTCCGGAAAACGCTCCCGATAAACCCACCTACTTGGAGATCGCCTTCGAAGACGGGGCTCCCATAAGTGTGAATGGAAAAAGAATGTCACCATTTGAGCTTATTTCTTTTCTGAATAAGGTAGGTGGAGAGAATGGAATTGGAAGAATAGATATAGTTGAGAATCGATTTGTGGGGATGAAATCGAGAGGGGTTTACGAGACACCAGGTTGCACAATTCTACATGTCGCCCATAGGGCTGTAGAATCCATAACCATGGATAGGGAAGTCATGCATATAAGAGACAGTCTAATTCCAAAGATTTCAGAACTTATATATTACGGATTTTGGTTTTCTCCCGAAATGAAATGTTTGAAAGAATTCATAGAAAGTTCGCAGAAAGGTGTGACAGGTGTAGCAAAGGTAAAACTTTATAAGGGTGGCTGTTATATTGTTGGAAGAAGATCTGAAAAATCTCTTTACATGAAGGACCTGGCCACATTTGAGAAAGGAAAGATGTATGAACAGAAAGATGCCACCGGATTCATAAAATTGAACGCACTTAGACTCAGGGTTAAAACCTTGGTAGACAAGGAGGAGAAATTTAAATGAACGTCTACGATCCTTCCACGATAGAGTTGAAATGGCAGAAAATCTGGGAGGAAAAAAAACTCTTCAAAGCATATGAACAAAGTAAAAAACCGAAATACTACCTTCTCGAGATGTTTCCGTATCCTTCGGGAAGGATCCATATGGGTCATGTGAGAAATTACTCAATCGGAGATGTGATAGCGAGATATAAATGGATGAGAGGTTACAATGTGCTTCATCCAATGGGGTGGGATGCCTTTGGGATGCCCGCTGAGAATGCAGCAATGGAACATGGAATACATCCTGCAAAGTGGACTAATCAAAACATAGAGTACATGAAAAATCAGTTGAAAAGACTGGGTTTCAGCTATGACTGGGATAGGGAAATAGCAACATGCGATGTTGAATACTACAAGTGGGAACAATGGATGTTCTTAAAAATGTATGAAAGGGGTCTTGCGTATAGAAAGAAAGCTCCTGTGAATTACTGTGAGAGGTGTACAACTGTTCTTGCAAATGAACAGGTGATCAATGGAAAGTGCTGGAGATGTGGTCAGGACGTAGTGCAGAAAGAGCTTACCCAATGGTTCTTTGCGATTACAAAATACGCAGATGAACTTTACGAGTTTTGCGATAAACTTGAAGGTTGGCCAGAAAAAGTGAGACAGATGCAAAAAAACTGGATAGGAAAAAGCGAGGGTGCTGAGGTCGATTTTATTATTGAGGACGGAACCCCGCTCCGTATATTTACTACTAGGCCTGACACTCTGTTTGGGGTTACATTTATGGTCTTGGCCCCTGAACACCCGTTAGCCGAGACTCTCTCTAAAGGGACTAAGTACGAAACTGAGGTTAAGGCATTCATAGAAAGAGTAAAATCCCAAGACAGGAGCTTCAGAACAGAAATTTCAGCTGAAAAGGATGGCGTCTTTACAGGTCGATACGCCATCAATCCTTTAACAGGACTTAAGGTTCCTATATATGTTGGCAATTTCGTTCTCATGGAGTACGGAACTGGAGCAATAATGTCTGTCCCTGCCCATGACCAGAGAGATTTCGAATTTGCAAAAAAATATGGGCTTCCCATAGTTATCACAATAATGCCTTATAATAACACTATTGACCCTCAAACTATGGAGTCAGCTTACGAGGGAGACGGATATCTTGTTAATTCTATGGATTTTAACGGGATGGATAACCGGGAAGCGATTCCAAAGATAATTGATTATTTAGAAGAAAAAAAAATAGGCAAGAGGGCAACTTATTACAGACTTAGAGACTGGGGTATTTCGAGACAGAGGTACTGGGGTGCACCTATCCCCATAATTTATTGCGATGAATGTGGCATTGTGCCTGTTCCCTATGAGGATCTTCCAGTGGTTTTACCGCTTAATCTTGAAGTTAAGATCGTCGGAAAATCTCCCCTTATGGAAAGCAAAGAATTTTATGAAGCAGCTTGTCCTAAATGCGGAAAACCTGCAAAGAGAGAAACAGACACAATGGACACGTTTGTAGAGTCCTCCTGGTATTTCTTAAAATTCACATGCCCCGAATACAAAGCCGGTGCCCTTGATAAAACGCTTGTGGATTATTGGATGCCTGTGGATCAATATATCGGGGGGATCGAACACGCTATCCTACATTTACTCTATTCAAGGTTTTTCAACAGGGTGCTAAATGAAATCGGCCTTGTAAGCGTACGGGAACCCTTTAAAAACTTACTCACCCAGGGCATGGTCATCAAAGATGGGGCAAAGATGAGTAAATCGAAAGGTAATGTGGTTGACCCGGACTATCTAATCGAAAAGTACGGTGCCGATACAACGAGGCTTTACTGCCTGTTTGCAGCCCCGCCTGAGAAAGATTTAGACTGGTCCGATAGGGGCGTGGAAGGTTGCTATCGTTTTCTTCAGAGGCTTTGGAGATTCATCGTGGAAAAGAAGGAAAGATTGACACAAATAGATTCAAGCGTAATTGTATCTGAAAAAAATGAAAAAGATCTCGAACTAACATATAAGTTACACAAAACTATAAAAAAAGTGACCGAGGATATTGAAAGATTCCATCTTAACACGGCGATTGCCGCATCGATGGAATTTTTAAACTTTCTTTACAAACTTCAGGAGGAAAAATCGATTGACCAAGTTTCCCCAGAATTACTTAAAGGATCAATAAAGGTTATAATCAAGTTATTGCATCCCTTTGTACCTCATATAACTTCTGAACTGTTTGAGTTAATAGGGGAAAATTTTCAAGATTTAATGGAAGGTTGGCCCATTTACGACGAAAAATATATAGAAGAGGAAAAAATTACAATTCCTATACAAATAAATGGAAAATTGAGGGATACTGTTGTGACAAAAAGAGGATTAGAAGAGGAAGAGCTAAAAAAGCTCGCCCTATCGTCTAATAAGGTAAAAAAATATATTGAAGGGAGGGAGGTAAAGAAAGTTATAGTTTTGCCGGATAAGCTGGTGAATATAGTATGTCTTTGAGATTCTTAATCGTTTTATGTCTTTTTGCTTTGTTGGTTCAATCTTGCGGATATCAAATTGTTCGTGAAAAAGGAATTTACGAGGGCAAAATAAAATCCATATATTTATCCGGCTTTAAAAATGCTACATTCGAACCTCATATTTCTATGTATGTTACAGATGTTTTCGGAGCAGAGCTTCTATCCCTCGGACTTTTTGAAATAAATAAACCCTCTTCAGAGGCATCTTTAGAAGGACTTATACGGAGAGTCACGATAGGTCCTCAGACTGTAGACAAGAAGGGCATAGCGGTTGAAAAAAACATCGAGCTGGAGATCGAACTTTCCCTAATATCAAAGGAGGGGATGCTGATAAAAAAGTGGATCTTGACTGAAAGAGAAACATTCAGAGTTGATGATCCTAACTCTGAAGATTACAACAGGAGGGAGGCAATAAAAAGGGCCGCGGCGAAGATCGCGAGGCGTTTTACATCATTAATTTTTATGGAATACTGACGACTAACCGCTTCCTTGAATTAGCTTATTTATCCTTTTGGTGAACCTAGAAATCTTTCGAGACGCAGTTCTTTTATGAATCACACCTTTGGAGGCAGCCTTGTTGATCACTGAGATAGCCTTCCTTATAGAATTATCTATAGTTTGAGCATCCTTCTTCTCTTCAATAGCCAAAAGCGCTTTCTTTATGTAAGTTTTCATCATTGACTTTACACTTGAATTTCTTATTCGCCTTGCCTCCGCCTGTCTCGCCCTTTTTATTGCAGATTTATTTTTTTTCAACTAACCCTCCCAATTTTTGTGAGTATGTATCATGATCTACACTTTTTGTCAATTATTTCCTACCCGCACTTCTCTTTGAAGCCTTAAGAGGATTTATCTTCTGTTCTTCTTGTTTTACAACCTTCTTTACATGTGTAGCCATAGGACATAAGCCGGACTGCCACTTCTGAGCCGGATACGGGAAGCTTAGACAGTACTTTCCGGTCTCAAACTCCTTCACCCGACCACAACCATCACACTTGTCTATCACAGGATAACAGCTACCTCCATTGTATGAACACCCGGTCTTTTTCATAAAAACGCATTCTACTCCTTTCTTTATGGTTTCACAAACCATAAGCACCTCCTACTATTCAATTTTCTGTGCGAATTTTAAACCAAGCTAAAAAACCGGCCCGTTATTAAACAAAATTTTTTAAAAAATGTCAAATTCTGAAAATCTACATCTGGGAAATAGTTAGCAATAAAGGCCAGGGGTACTCGCCAGGCTTTATTTCATCTAGTATAAACTTGTAATCCAGCTTTAACGAAAATCTTCTTTCTCCTTTCAAAATTATAACACCCCCGTCTGGTCCCATCTTTGTCTCGCCAAATTGACCTCGCACAAGTACTTCTTTAAAAATCCCTTTTTCAACTGTGTCAAAGGCAAGCACACAACCCATCCTAGAGTTTGTCGTAAGCTCTACTATTGTCGCAGCCTGAATCTCTACATAACCCCTGCTTACATCTTCCTCAGTAATCTTCACCTTTTTCTCCTGGTGTACAATATTTGTTTTTATATAATCTTTAACAAATGCACTGACTGTCAAAGTGGTGCTCTCTCTTCTACCCTCGGCAAGTACATCATTTACTAAAAAAAATGAAGACAGAAGTAAAAAAGAGATACACAAAGCTAGCCTCCTCTGTATCATCAGCACTTTTTCTATGGCTTGGGGCTCCACTAAACCAAGATCTACAAGTATTTCTCCTAGCTTTTTGTGAGGTCTTTTTTCTGTTCCATAAGGGCCTTCTTAACCTTTTCCTCACTTATGAAGCCTGACCATGCGAGTAACTCCCCTACTCTAAACCCACTAAGACCCAACATGCCTTTTCCTGCTTTCTCTTCTTTCACGAGAGGGTGTTCTATGGTAAGAGGAACGGGGAGATGTACACTTTCTCCTTTCAGCAAACTAAAGATCTTAAGAATATCCATCTCGTCTTTTTGCCAGTCAACTACTATATATTTCGACTTATTGTTCTTCATTTCTCTTTTCTGTTAATTCAGTAACTAATGGTAACAGCCAATTGATCTGTGTAAAATCCCGTGCCCACCTCTTGGGTTGCAAATACTCTTCCGTAAACTTTTAAAAGAACACTGGAATTCTTTTTTACGTTTGCACGGACAGTATAAGTACCCGATGTGCCATCTCCCCATATTCGTGTTCTTGCCGCATCAGTGTAAATGTTGTAATTTAGCATCTCTCCATACTCAACATTTCTTAATCTTCTCGGATTAAATCCGGAGTTAGAACTTGGTCCAATCGATACCTGCACGTTAGAAGTTTTATCACAATATATCGTTAAAATACCAGTATAATCTGTATGGGAAGAGGAAAGTGGATTATATTCTGAAAACGTAAGATTCGAAGCAGTTATTGTACAGAAGCCAATGGCTTTTTCACAAATAAAAAGGAAAATAGATATAGCTAGAAAACTATTTCTCCCAAACAATTATTTCCCCTATATCTATGAAAGGTTCAGAATTATCTGGTATAGAAAGGTGGAAAATGTAGAGCTTTTCTCCGATTATTACTTCCCCCCTGTAGGTACCCGGATTAAGGTCTTCTATATAAAATTCTCCTCCCCTTCCGATCAAAAACTTTACCTCTTTTTCCCCATGGCCAAGGATGGCTTCAGAAAGCTCGATAGGTTCTCCTCCTATTTTTCGCATCCTACCGGTCACCGCACATACCCTTTTCGGGATAAAATCAACGAGGGATCCACCCTTTCGTGGTACGGATAGCTCCTTTTTGTAATAGGAAAGGCTATAGTCTAAGGGTATATCCTTATCATTTACCTTTATCTCACTTATCAATCTCGATGGAAATGAAGCGATGGCTATCTTACCGTCTTTTTCAGTTTTTCCAATTTCATTATTTTCTTTGTAGATTCTTACCCCTTCCATATTGGGTACTCGAACTATCAAAAAACCATCATATACTGGTCTGGAAAGGGCAAACTCTCCTCCCGCGTAAAGTAAGCTTCCCGAACTGCTAATAGTAAGAGCCTTATTTTCATGAACAAGCGAATAAATTCCGTATCTCGAATCGTACTGTAGACGCGGTTTAATTACTGTATCTCTTTTTTCTGAGTTTACTTCTAAATAGTAACTTAATCCTTCCGCTTGAGGTGGCTTTTTTTGAATTTTAAATCTCACGTTATCTTCTCGAACACCTAATGTCAAAAAATGTTCTCCAAATTTGTAACTTAAAGAGAGAAAAGCAGTTTTCTTTTCTTTGGAGCTCAGCCCATTGATATACAGGACAACATTTTTACTGAGGTTCCTTGAGTAGGAGCCGGAAAGTGTAGCTATTTTTCTAATCTCGTCTCTTATGTAACCCAAAGAAAAAGATCCAATCTCTGATTTACCGAAACTCAAAGATGATGCTGCAAAAATTCCACGTTTGTCCCACTGTTGTACAACCGTAGCATAATTCTTTTCTATCCAGGCTATATTGAGATCTATCCCGAAATTCTTCGTAAAAAACGAGTAACTTGTCGATAAGCCATAACTTTGATTCCTTCCCCATAAACTAAATGAGGTGTTTATATCGAAAGAACCGTATAAAGTTGAGATAGTGATTCCTGGACCGAGATTTCCTAACTTGTGTTTCCACTCGCCTCTTAGCCCTGCCGTTAAATTTTTATTGATTCCGTATCTGTGGATAAATGAAAACACTGGATCTGAGTATTTCTCGCCTTTTTTTAGAAAACCCAAATTATAGCTAAAATCATGTAGTCCCTTTTGTAAGTTGGATTCACAAACATAAAATGGAAGATAAATGGTCTCTTCTCTTCCAAAAACATCTTTTAAGGTGATCTCAACGTTATGCCTTCCCGTAGACCCTATGATGTCAGTTAGGCTGAAAGTTCCTGGAGAAAGTTTTTCTTTTTTAACCAAGTATCCGTCTAGAGATACTATCACTTCTGAAGGATATTTAGCGTATCCTTCATAGCTAAAAGGCGTTGTCTTAATAAAATACGGATCAAAAGAGTAGTCTTTTGCGTAACTTATTCCTAGAAATGGAAAGCTCGAGGATAGAGCTTTACCAATGAAATACCCATCGCCTATTGCTAGGGTTTCATATTTTTTGGGGTTTTCAAGATAAAACGTAGTATAAGTTCTTTTGAAACTTTTAACACCTTCAGAATTTTCATATACCGAACTACAAAGAAAAAGAAAGTCTCGAAATCTGATACCCAATTCCTGAGGAAACACCAGCTTCTCAACCTGGTTTCCCCTTGTAACATTTGCTCCATAATTAAAAAAGAAGCTTTTCGAATCTTCCGGTGGGAGTTTTTTTCTTTTAGGTGACACTTCGATTGTTTTTTTTGAAAGTAGACCTGGTGGAAACTCAATATGAAGCATGGAGGTTTTTTCGTTTATATGCCATACTACACCTTCGATCTCTCTTAGTGAAACGTACTCTTCAAAAAATTTATTCTTTTTCGGTTCGTTTACACCCATTTTATAGAGATCCTCAGTCCTTATGTAAAATTCTTCATTTCTTTTCAAAATAAAGAAGTCCCCTTTTTTTTCCCATTCACTTCAACCCCTAGAACAAGAACTTCTTCCGCAAAGCTTCGAGCTACCGCCAATAAGAAGAGAACGACCAGAAGTTTAATTCTCCAAGTGAATCCATCTTTCAATTTTGAAGTCCTCATCAGACCGGACCACAACTTGTACCTTTGAAAGCTCGCGAGCTTTAATATGATCTATCCCAAAGGAAAAATGTTTTCGTTTTCCAGGCAGTATATACCAGCCGTTCTCACGTGAAGATATGATTTCTTCCCCGGATTTATTTAAACCCCGTATTTTTACTTCATTCGCTATAAAATGAGTATTACCCGTATTAGAGACAGCTATAACAAGTTTATTGTCTATTATTTCTGCAATCTCTACATTGCCTGATCTCTTTTTGTAATAAGGTGACAAGAATACGGGGATGGATACTCTAAGGAGGATACTTACGGTAGCTCCATGTTTTATGTCAGATTTTATCGGAGGTAATTCCTCTACCATTATCCTGTATGTACCCTCTTTTTCAAAGGTACTCTTTTGGCAACCAATTCTTATTACTTTTTCCTCGGAAGGTTTTAGTTGGACAATCTTTGGAAAGATAACGATATCGTTTGTTTCCTCATAAATATCATTTCCGTTGTCATCCTGTTCCCAAGAATATACTCTAATTTGTATACTGAGATCTTTGGTGTCTACATTCTTTATAGTAAGTTTGTCAGTTAGATTTTTAGAATCTAGAAAAATCTTGACAGGATATATATCAAAAACTGCGCATTTCACATCAAAGCAGATCACAAAGTTAATGAGAATTAGGAAAATAAATAAGGTACGTTTTTTTACCATAGATTATCCTCCTTTGATAATAAGAAGAAAGGGGGTGTTTACCCCCTTTTTAGTATGAAACGGTCGCTGTGAGCGTCCTTGTGTAGTTTCCCGTCCCCACATCTTGCTGGGCAGGGATCCTACCGTAGGCCCCTATTTGGATTGGAGAAGAATTCTGAGCCTGTCCCGTAATTCCAGGGGAGTTGTTTGGAAAAGCCTGGGTACGAGCTGCATCTCTGTATATCTCGAAACTTAGCTGCTCGTTCTCCGGCCCGATCATAGTTCTCGTCCCGGAGATGTAAACGTCATAATTAGTTCTTTTGACACACTGAATGGTAATGTTCCCATCACCATCTTTCGGGTTGGAACTCGTAGGGTCATATTCTCCAAAATTGATATCTCCTACGCTAGATATTCTGCATTTTGCCGAGACACTCGCAGTAACTTGCATGTTTGCAGTGTCAGTCGCTGCAAGGGCGAAATAAGGAGTCAAAACGATCCCGACTAAAAAGATTACCATTAGATGCTTTTTCATATTACCCTCCCTTAGCAATTTTTTTATAATTTTTTGAGCCCTTACTGACTTCCTTTACCTCCTTTCTGGGCCTTTATCTGTCCAATATTAGTCGAAAAGTGTCTTAGGGCAATAATATGTGTCCGATACCTGATAGAGATAGCCTTATACCTTATAAATTTTTAGGGTATATAGCTTGATGAAAAAGTGAAAAATTTCTTTTTTTACAATTTGTATTGACACAGAATAATATTGAAGGTTACTCTTTACTTAAGTTAACTATGCCTATTCTGGAAAAGGATAACGATATACGTAAAATATTAGCTGAGAGTAAAAATGTAGCTGTGTATGGGATCACGAAGGATGCTCAGAAACCAGCTTATTACGTACCTAAGGTTTTGAAAGATAAAGGGTTTAAATTGATTGGAGTGAACCCTAAATACGCAGGAGAGGAGATTTTGGGTGCAAAAGTTTTAAAATCGCTTGCTGAAATACCTGATGAGATAGACGTTATTTTAATTTTCAGACCTCCAAGCGAGGTACCTCAAATACTAAAAGAAGCTTACATTAAGGGGTTTAAAACCTTCTGGATGCAACCGGGAACCGTAAACGACGAAGTAAAAAGGGAACTTAATGAGAAAGGATATAATGTGGTTGCGGGAAAATGCATGAAAATAGAAAGCGAGAAGCTTTTAAAATGAAGGAGATAAGAGTTTTTACTACAAAAACTTGACCATTCTGTCATAAAGTGAAAGAGTTCCTTTCACTAAAAGGATTTACATTCCAAGAGATCGATGTCTCTTATGATCCAGAAGCCTTGGAAGAACTCAGGAAACTCGCTCATAGACTAGTGGTACCGGCAACAGTGATAAATAATGAAGTGAAAGTAGACTTCGACCAAAAAAACTTTAGAGGAAAAGCTAAAGTAAAGTTAAATGTCTATCATACTCTCTTTGGTGGGAAGCCCTAGAAAAGAAGGTTCATCCGAAAGACTTCTTCGCCTACTTTTAGAAGAAATCGAAGGCAGGCCTTTCTTGAATAGAATTGTGCACGTTTCCGATTTTAACATATCTCCCTGTCAGGGTTGCCGTTTCTGCGAGGAAAAAGGGTACTGTCGCATAAAAGACGACATGGAACAACTTTATTTCTTGTTTGGGGAGTCTGATCTGATTTTGATCGCTACCCCTATATTTTTTTACAATTTTCCTGCTCAGTTTAAAGCGCTGATAGACAGAATGCAGACGCTCTGGGCCCGGAAGTATCGTTTGGGTCTGAATGATCCTAAACGTGACAAAAGGTATGCATTTATCGTTGCAGTAGGGGCCACAAAAGGGAAAAACCTTTTTCTGGGTCTGGAGCTAACAGCAAAATATTTTCTCGATGCGGTCGGTGCTAAACTTTTCGGGCTCTGGGGTTTGAGAGGCGTGGATAAACCACAAGATATTTTTAATTTTCCAGAATCATTAGAAGAGCTCAGAGATAGAGCAAAAGGGTTAATTGAAACCCTGTCAAAGAAAAAGAGGATCCTTTTTCTTTGTCGGGAGAACGCCTGTAGAAGCCAGATGGCAGAGGCCTTTTTTCAGTTATACGGAGGCGACCAATTCGAAGCCTTAAGCGCGGGAGACAAACCTGCATCACAGGTGAATCCTAAAGCAATTGAGGTCATGGCCGAACAAGGTTTAGACATTTTCTATCGTAAACCTAAGAACTTGAACAATTTACTCGGTCTTGCCCCTTTTGATTGGATTGTAACTATGGGGTGCGAGATTAATTGTCCGGTTGTGCCCGCAAAAAAAAGGGTTGAATGGCAGATTGAAGACCCGTCGCACGGATCCCTACAAAAATTTAGGGAGGTGAGAGACAAGATTCACGAGAAAGTAAAAGAGCTTATGGAGGTGGTAAAAAATGAAAGAGCTTAAGGACGGATGCGTTAAACCTGCAAGAGGTCCCATTATCAAGAAAGATGGGGTAGAAGAAAGGCAAACCAATATTGATAAGGGGGTCCCTATGAGAGCACGAGTCGGAAAGGAAGCTATAGATTTTGAGGCAAACGGTTTTGTGAGGGACGAAGGCTTCAAACAGATCAGACTTTCCGATTATAAAGGTAAGTGGATAGTACTATGTTTTTATCCTGGAGATTTCACCTTTGTTTGACCAACAGAACTTGCGGCAGTTGCCGCACTATACAGCGAGTTTCAGAAGCTCAATTGCGAAGTATTATCTGTGAGCACAGACAGTCGTTTCGTACACAAGGTATGGCATGATGAAGAGCTCTCAAGGATGGTCAAAAATGGGATTCCTTTCCCGATGCTCTCTGATCCCGGAGGAAAAATTGGAGAGCTCTACGGTGTATATGACGAAGATGCTGGTGTAGATATCCGGGGAAGATTCATAATAGACCCAGACTTTATAATAAGGGCTGTGGAGATACTTACCCCAGAGGTCGGTAGAAACCCTGATGAGTTATTAAGACAGTTAAAGGCCTTCCAGCATGTTAGAGAAACAGGAGAGGTAACACCCTCTGGTTGGCAACCAGGCAAAGTAACACTTAAGCCCAGTCCAAATCTTGTGGGAAAGGTATGGGAGATTTGGAAGCCATAGGTAAAACACCTTTTAAGTTTTTGAACCAAGTTCAGGTATTTTTAACTGAATTTTCTTGACAAGCGGTCGCTACTGGTGTAAAAGAGGATGGAAGGCTGTATACAAAATAATAATAAAAAAACCGAAATATATCACTGAAAGGGGGGGAATAAAATGAAGAAGCTTTTGATCATACTAATCATAGCGAACTTACCTCTTTTGCTTTTGAAACTAGGTTTTCCGGGGAGCGCCTCAGCTCAGCAGATAACTCTAACCTATGCGAATTTTCCACCTGCCACTACATTTCCTTGCGTACAAATGGAAAGGTGGGCCCGGGAAGTTGAAAAAAGAACAAACAACAAGGTGAAGGTTCAAACATTTCCTGGAGGAACGCTTCTCGGTGCTAGGAATATGTTTGAAGGTGTAATAGCAGGAACTGCAGACATAGGAAATTTTGCAATGAGTTACCACCCTGGAAGATTTCCTGTGACCGAAGCTATTGATTTACCTATTGGATTCACAAGTGCAAGAGCTGCTAGCATGGCTTTACTTGAGCTTATTGAAAAATATAACCCTAAGGAATTCGAACAAGTAAAAGTAGTAACAGCTTTCACCTGCCCCCCGGCAGACTTTATGACAAAAACCCCCGTTAGATCATTAAAAGACATAAAGGGCATGGAACTAAGAGCCTCTGGAACAGGTGCAGAGGTCTTGAAAAGACTTGGCGCAGTGCCCGTCGGGATGCCCCAGTCCGAGGCACCGGAAGCAATCCAAAAAGGTGTAGTTAAAGGAAACGTTTCCTCTATGGAAATTCTTAAGGATTTTAACTTTGCCGCGTATTTACCCTATGCTACTGAGGCAAACCTCTTTGTAGTTAGCTTCGCAGTTGTTATGAACATGAAGAAGTGGAATTCCCTACCAGAGGACGTAAAGAAGGTTATAGATGATTTAAAAAAGGAACAGGCGGAATGGACAGCTACATACGTAGACAACCACGTAAAAGAAGCATTGAAATGGTCAAAAGAGCAATACAATCATCAACTTTTTAAACTGCCTCCTGAAGACATAGAGGAAATAAGAAGACTCACCAGACCTATGATTGATGACTACATAAAGAAGGTCACTGCTCAAGGGTTGCCAGGACGACAGATAATAGAGGATGTGTACAAATTAAAAGAAAAATACGAAAGGATCTATAAGTAATCTTTTCATGCCCGCGGATAAAAGCATTCCGCGGGCGTCCCTTTATTCAGGAGGATAAATGGATTCACTCAAAACAGTAGTTCACACTATAAACCGAATCTGTGCTTTCCTTGGTGGAATCTTTATAATTATCCTTACAACAATTGCCGCGGGTAATATGCTTTTGAGGATCATATATAGACCTATACATGGTTCTTACGAACTCATAGGGTTTTTTGGCGCAGCCTCTATCGGACTTGCTTTGGGGTACACACAGCTAAGAAAAGACCACATAATAGTTACAATCGTAAGCGACAGGTTTGGTAAAAAGACAAAGAAAATTATCGATCTTTTTTCAAACATGGTGAGTTCGCTTTTTTTTATTGTATGCGGTACAGAAACTTTGAAATGGGGATCAAGGCTTGCCAAATCTGGGGAACTTTCTGAAACCCTAAAAATACCGTACTATCCCTTCGTTTACTTGCTGGGGACGGGTTTTCTTATCATTGCTATTACACTCATCCTCGATTTCATAATTGCGTTTGAGAGGAAAAAGTAGCGTGACACCTATAGACGGTCTCACATGGACTCTTTTAATGCTCTGCTCCATGCTTTTTTTGCGAATTCCAGTGGGCTTTGTACTCGGCATATTTGGATTCTTCGGCATTATCTACGGAGTCTCATTAAAGGCAGCTCTCAATATGGTGGGAACTGATCTTTGGCAGACCTTTTCAGCTTATGGCTTGACAGTAATACCAATGTTCATTTTGATGGGCCAGATATGTTTTTATTCGCAAGTAAACGAGAGGCTTTACAAAACTGCTTACAGTTGGTTTGGGAGTGTACGCGGAGGCCTTGCCATAACAACGATAATGGCATGTGCTGGATTTTCTGCGATATGCGGATCAAATACAGCAACAGCTGCAACCATGACTGCTGTAGCCTTACCTGAAATGAAAAGATATAGGTACGATCCGCTTCTAATCTCAGGTTCTATAGCAGCAGGATCAACACTTGGAGTAGTAATCCCGCCGAGTGTTGTTCTTGTTGTTTACGGGATTTACACAGGTGTCTCTATAGGAAAACTGTTCTTCGGGAGTTTCATGCCAGGATTAATACTTGCAGGAATTATGGCTGGCACGGCATTTTTAATGTGTCTTTCTAGACCGAAACTTGGCCCTGGGGGTCCAAAAACATCCCTTTTAGGTAAGATAAAAGCCATTCCAGACGCGATTGATATGGTTTTGCTTTTTGGAATCATAATGGTAAGTCTTTATGCGGGAATATTCACCCCCTCTGAAGCCGGTGCGGCAGGTTCTGTAGTTGCCATACTAATAGGGATTTTTAGGAGAAAGTTGACGTGTGGTGCGTTCTTTAAAGCGATCGTTGATACACTGAGGGTGTCCTGTATGATATTTATGCTAATTGCGGGAGCTACACTATTTGGAAGATTTCTCGCCGTTACCAGGCTCCCTTACGTTGTAGCAGAGTGGGTAGCTTCTCTTCCATATCCTGCATGGGTCATCCTTTGGTCTATGTTAGTAATTTACATCATAGGTGGTTGTGTAATGGACGCTCTCGCATTTCTTCTCATCACTATTCCTATATTTTTTCCCGTTGCTCAAAAACTTGGCTATGATCCTATATGGTTCGGGGTGGTTCTCACAGTTGTGACAACTATGGGGGCGGTGACTCCACCCGTAGGAATATCTGCTTACATAGTATCGGGTATGTCAAAAGAAATCCCGCTGTCAGTAGTCTTTAAAGGGGTTCTTTTTTTTCTTCCTTCTTATATTCTAACCTTATTGATATTGAACTTATTTCCGTCTCTAGTTACTTTTTTTTCAGGGCTTGTAAAATACTGATTAAGTTTTTATGAAAGTAGGTGCCCTTTCCTGCGTTTTTCCACCTTTGATTTTATGGTAATAATCATAGGTCATAGGGTCTGCCTCTGATATTATCTCTGCTTCCCGAACCCTTCCAAAAAATACCGTATGCGTTATAACATCTATTTCTTTTTCAAGTTCGCACTCGAAGTAGCCAACTGCGTAATCTAGAACAATGGGGCTTCCTATTACCCCAATTCGGTATTGTACTTTTTCAAATTTTTTAACCTCCCTCCCAGTTCTGAACCCCAGCCATCCTATAAACTCAAGAGGCGTATCCTTCGAAAGTATGGATATCGAAAATATCTTACTTGTTTCGATACACTCATGGGTCAAATTTTTCTTATTTATGCTTACTGCAATTATGGGCGGATCAGAAGCTACTTGAAAGACCGTGTTAGCTATTTGGCCATTTAAGAATTCCGGTTTTTTTGAAGCTACTACGTAAAGACCATAACTTATTTTTTGAAAAGTTTTAGTATTCATATTATCCCCTTTCTAATTTAAATTCCTATTTAAATTCCTAAAATGTCCCTTATTAATAAGTATACAAATTCTTCTCCCAATTCTTCTTTTAGAACTGGAGAAACAATTACCCCGTGTACATTTTCTGGAATATGATTACACGATTTCTGAAAAAAACCGTACCAAGTTCTTCCTTTTTTATCTCTTATTTTTAATCTCCCGTTTGATTCGAAAACAGCGTCTGGATAAAGTAAAAGCCGTGGATAGGGATTGCCTAAGCCAAACGGTCCAAAAAGATCCAGCGCACGAATAGCTTCCCCCGTTAATTCATCAAATTCAGCCTCCGTATCAAAGAAAATTTTGGCTTTTTCACAAGAAAAAGAACTTACAGCGTTCTCAAAAGCTTCAGAAAAACATTCCAGATTTTTTGGTGCTAGAGACAAACCACAGGCGTATCTGTGACCACCGTACTTGATCAAAAGATGTGACATCGAAGATAGTGAACCATAAAGGTCGAATCCGTCAACACCCCTTCCAGAACCTTTAAGTATCCCATCAACTAACGTCAAAATGATAGTGGGCTTATTGTACATTTCAGCAACTTTTTGAGCAACTATCCCTATGACCCCGATATGCCAACCCTCGTCATAAAGAACAAGACTTTTATTTTTGTGCAGTTCTTTCTCATTAATAATGGTACTTACATCTTGAAGAATGTCTTCTTCTACTGTCTGCCTTATTCTGTTGGCCTCATTCAATTCATCAAGCAAAAGAAGCGACAATTCGGCATCTTCCTGAATTAAGAATTCTACTGACTTTGCCGCATGGGAAATTCTTCCCGGCGCATTTATTCTTGGAATCACGATGAAACTCATCTGAAACTCATCTAGTCTTCTGTCTGGAAGGATTTTTGATTTGTAGAATGACTTTAGCCATTGTCTTGGCTTTTTTTTCATCATTTCCAGGCCAAATTTGGTTATTATTCTGTTATCACCTGAAAGGGGTACCATATCTGCGATAGTTCCTAACGCAACAAGATCTAGTTCCTTCCTTAGATTTATTTTGTGATTAATAATACCTTTTTTCATAAGCTCCCTTCTTAAAGCGATGAGAAAGAAAAAAGTCACACCACAAGCTGCTAGATCTTTAGTAGGGAAAAGGGAGTCTCTTCTTTTAGGATTTACAAAAGCACGTGCAGATGGATAACATTCTTTTACTTCATGGTGGTCGATAACAATCGTATCTATCCCAAGATTTTTAGCAAAATCTATTTCCTCAAAATTTGAGGATCCCAAATCTACCGCTATTAATAGCCTTATGCCTCTCTGTTTTAGCTCACTTAATGCATTTACATTAAGTCCGTATCCTTCATTTCTGGTAGGAATGTAGAACTCTACAGGAAAACCTAGTTCCTTAAAGAAGTTAATACAGATCGCAACAGAAGTAACTCCGTCAGCATCATAATCACCGTAGATGCATATCTTCTCCCTATTGGTTATGGCTTTGACAACTCTTTCCACCGCTCGCTCTATGTCTGGAAGAAGGTAAGGATCCGACAGGTCTTTTAACTCAGGATAAAGAAACTTCTTAACTTCTTCGATTGTCGTTATCCCTCTTGACAAAAGAATCCTAGTAACAAGTGGGGGAAGGTTTAGCCTTTCTTTAAGGTCTTCGCTCAATCAAAACTCCTTCTTTTTTTTAGTTCTTTAACTATTTTCGGAATAGTATTTGGGTAAACAAAAGTTGCTGTGCCTATTTGAACTGCCTTTGCTCCTGCCCGTAGAAAGGAAATAACATCTTCTGTGTTCATGATACCCCCAACCCCGATGATAGGGATTGGTACTGCTTTGGAACAGTCGTACACGGCCTTGAGTGCGATTGATTTCAAAAAAGGGCCGGAGAGTCCACCTCTTATCACTCTGTTTTCTTCCAAAACAACGCCCGGAATTGTGTTGATAAGAGTTAAACCATCGGCACCAGCCTCAAAAGCGGCTTTAGCTAATTCTACAATATCTGTCACTTCCTGTGAGAGCTTTGCAATTACGGGAAAATTTGTCGCCGATTTTACACCTCTAATAATCCTAAATACCGTCTCAGGCTTTTTTCCAAAAAGGATTCCACCCGTTTTAACGTTTGGACAAGATAAGTTCACCTCAATAGCAAGAACAACAGGATTATCGCCAATTGCCAGTGCACACTCAATGTATTCCTCTTCTGTAAATCCGAAAATGTTCACTACCACCGGAGTTTTTCTTTCTAAAAAAAACTCGGTGTACTCTTCTAAATACCTTTTTATTCCAATGTTTTGAAGGCCAATTGAGTTTAACATCCCACATCCTAAGTCAAAAATTCTCGGTTGGGGATTCCCCTGGCACGGGAGAATGGAAAGTCCCTTCGTAACGAACGCCCCGAGTACTTTTATACTCCAAAGCCTCTCTATTTCCCTGCCATAACCCAGCGTTCCCGAAGCATTCATTACAGGATTTCTTAGCTTTTTTCCGAAGATTTCTATAGCGATAGATCCCATAGGTCGAATACGGGTCCTTCCAAACAGACCCTTTTCATAGGATGTTCTGCATTTTCAGTCTTAACCGCACATCCGAAACAGAGTCCCATTCCACACCCCATTTTTTCTTCCCAAAGGACCTGACACGGAACTCTGTAAGTCACCAGTACATTTTTCAAGCTAACATACATATCTTTTGGTCCACAGGCTAATATCTCGAAGTCTACCCCAGAAAAATAGTGAATATGTTGGGATAGACAGGATATTATATCTCCTTTATATCCAAAGCTTCCATCCATTGTTGCAATGATCGGATCATGACTTATAAGATTCCGAATTAAAGCGAGCCCTTTAGATGAGGACGTTCCGTAAAATATTTGAAACCGACCTTTCATTCTTTCGATCAGGAGATTAACGCCGGCAATCCCGATTCCTCCAGCGACAATTACATAAAGATCTCTGTTTCTTAGGGCGAAACCCCTCCCGAGGGGGCCAAGAAGTGAAATCTCTCTTCCTTTTTTCATTCTACTTAATAGATTTGTACCAAAACCTCTGACCTTATACATTATGGAAATAGTATCTTCACCCACCTTATAGAGTGTGAAGGGTCTTCTTAAGAAAACCTTCTTATCATCGATCATAACCATAACAAATTGCCCGGGAACCACATCGGGAATTTTGGCTTTAACCTTCACCGTAAGTAAGAAATGTTTTTCCGTTAGCTCAATGTTTTCAAGTATTTTACCTAGTATGTGTTTCATCCTTCCGCCGAAAAAGTAAGATACATAACTAACGCATCCTCACCGCTGTCCTCGTAATATCTTTTCCTTTTGCCCACTATTTTAAAGCCAGATTTTATGTAAAGTCGCAAAGCGACCAAATTTTTCTCGCGCACCTCGAGAAATACATGTCTTATTCCTTTCTTTTGTAATGTATCCAAAGCGATAGATAAGAGCTCCGAACCATACCCTCGTCCTCTAAACCTTGGGTCCACAGCGAAGTTTAGAATATGACACTCGTCAGAAGCCAAAAGACACATTATGTATCCGATAAGCTCACCATCCACTTCTAGTCCTAGGTTGAAACCTAAAGGAGAGTTAATCTGAGTTTTGAGTGCCTCCTTGGTCCAGGGAGACGGAAAAGATGCTTTTTCTATCTGAAAAACTCTATTAAGATCGCTTAATGATACCACTTTTGTCCTTTTTGTTTTTTTTCTTTCCTCGATCTTATGGGTATTACCCATTATAGATGCTCTGATTTGGAAAATCTTATCAAATCTTCCTTTGTATTTATATTTGTAAAGACAGAAATCGATCCATTGTAAAACCGTAAATTATTTTCCAAGATCCTAACCTGAAGATATGGGAAGATCGACTGAATCTTCATCTTTCCCAAATAAAGCGACCTTAACAAAAAAGGAATGCATGATCTTTTATACAGGGCGTGTAAAGGTTCAAATCCTTTTTCTGTTTTTGGGATCACTATGTCTTCATCACTCAGATTTTCAATAACGTATCTCATACTCTCTTCCGTTACAAAAGGCATGTCGCATGCGAGAATGAATGTGTATTCCGTTGAACTTTCAATAAGGGAAGTCACTATACCTGTTATAGGGCTACGGACGAAAATAATATCCTTTAAGATTCTCCCTCTTATGCCCTTCAAATTAGAGTGATTACTGGTAACTATCATGACATCATCAAAAACCTTCTTAGCCACATTATAAACATGAGTTATAAGAGTCTCACCCCTGAACTTTGCTGTGGCTTTGTCATAGCCCATCCTTCTACTCATTCCACCAGCAAGAATAGCACAAGAGAATCTCATGTCGACTGTTTATTTAGCATCTTTTAACCTTCGAGTAAAGGTTTTATGAAGTGTATGGGTGCCAATATTTCGATACACTTCTTTCATCTTTATAAGTTTGTTTTTACCTAAACTTTCCATGAAACCCTTAAATTGACAAGCATAAAAGATTATCTCAACCCTTACATGAATACATTATGATCTGAAAAAACTCGAATCTTTCAAAACAAAAAATTAAGGGATGGAGATTTATTAGATTCATACAGGTTCAAGTCTACGACTAAATTGAGGATGTGACTAGGTGTTTTTCCTTTTTTATCATGAAACTCAGTGAATAGCACGGAGAATTCCATAAAAGAATCGATTCATTATGAGCTGGATCCGAGTAATACTTTTTTGCAAGCTCTATGATCGCACCCATTTTAAAACAACGAAATTATAGGTTAGTTTCACTTTGCGGCTGTTTATGATAGTCTAATTTCACTTTTGATTTCGGAGCGAAAAGTCACTAAGTTGTCTAGAAAAAGTCTGAGCTTAAAAAACATTTTCAAAGAAGACAAAGACTATTGACATAACTTCTTTTTTTGTCGTATCCTTCACAAACGACGAAACACGTGGCAAAAGATCCCAAAATTGGACACAGGATAATCGCAACCATATTAAGTGTTAAGGGAAAATGCAACGCCGGTCACTACCCAGGAGAAGAGTTCGAAATCTCCTGTCATAACCCAGCAGGACTATGTGGCTTTTTCTATCATGAGATATTTCCGAGCCTATCTACCTTTCAGTTTGGGGGTTCAATGCCATGGTGGGAGGGAGATACTGTAGAAATCTCTTGCCCCGATAAAGAAAATGAGGTTGTTATAAGGCTCACTAGGTTAAAGAGAGAATAACCTTTGGCCCAAAAAAAAGAAATCGAAATAGATGAAAAAAACAAAACAAAAAGACAGGAAATCCTGGAACTCTTACAAGATGGTCCTCTTTCAGTTAAAGAAATATCAAGGATTCTCCGTATAACAGAAGTGGAAACTTTGTCCCATCTTGACCATATAAAAAAGACACTTAGCAGATCTAACTACATTTTGGATGTGATTCCCGCTCTATGTAAAAATTGCGGTTTCATTTTTAAAAAAAGAGAAAGACTCAAAAAACCAGGAAAATGTCCTATGTGTAAAAGTACCTTCGTTGCACCTCAAATTTTTACTCTAAAAAAAAGATAACCAAGTCAGATTTTCTATCTATAATCCGCCCTTATTCTTGACTTTATGTACAAATTTTCATATGCTTTTACACCTTTTGGGCCGTTAACTCAGGCCGGTAGAGTATCTGCCTTTTAAGCAGAGAGTCGGAGGTTCGAGTCCTCCACGGCCCATGTTTATTTGTCCCCATCGTCTAGTCAGGCCTAGGACACCGGTCTTTCAAGCCGGCAACGGGGGTTCAAATCCCCCTGGGGACGAATTAAAATATAGACGTATATAAAATCCTGAAAATTCCTTTCGCTTGATTTCTCTCAGATTTAAGAATTGCCAAGGACGTACCGAGGACCAGATATTTTAACCGAATTAATTTTCTCTCTTCCCTTTATGAAGTGTATTCCGTCCAAGTCCACATAGTCGAAATCTCCGTGACCCAACGCGAAATAGATTCCGGCTGAAAGTCCAACTGACGTTTCAGTCATGCAACCTATCATTAGTTTAAGCCCGTGTTTCTTGGCCCTATCGTGAATTTTTTTTGATTCACTGATACCACTTTTCGCTATTTTTACATTCACTCCTCCTTTGAAACCTATCTCCCCGAGTCTATCCAGATCTTCTAAAGTAATTACCGACTCATCTAATATTATTTCTAGATCGCTCTTCCCAAGAATTTGCCTTAAGCCAGCATAATCGCCCCTTTTTAAGGGCTGTTCCACAAATTGAACTGGAATTTTGAGATTTCTGAGTTTCTCTGTGAAAGAAAAAAAATTCCTTACAGTGTAACTGCCATTCATGTCCAGTCCTATCCAAAAATCCTCAGTCGTTCTTCTTTTTAAAGTTTCATATACGCCACTCAGAAATTCAATATCCTCATCTAAAAAACCTTTAAGCTTTATCTTAAAAAAACGGAACTTCTTCCTCAAGAAGAAAGTTGCCCACTCTAACGCTCTCGTTCTCTCAACATTTGGTACCGTGATATCTGTTTCAATGGTTTTACTCTTACCGCCCCAAAAATAAAATTCCGAAAGGCCATAATAGGAAAGATAAGCCCGAAAAAGGGCAACTTCAATCCCTGAAAGTGTAAGAACATAGGCTGGGTTCTCTTTTTTTAATTTTTCTACAAGGCTTGGATATTCTCTTATATCCCGCCCTAAAAAAAACGGAATAATTCCTTTAAGAAAATGTTCCATTGAGGTCAAAGATCCTTCTGGATAAGACCTCGAGGTCGGACACTCTCCAATTCCGTTGTGTTTCGTGTCGAGAGTTACTCGAAGAATCAGACTTTGTAGGTACTTTTTTTCACCCATCGCGGTTGAAAAAGTTATTTTAAGCGGTTTTTTAATTTTATCAAACTCTATACTTGCTATCCTACCCATTTTCTTCTTTTAAAATCCTTCCAAAAAACAGTAATGAGTCTCCAGTATCAACCCTTTTTATAGGCAAAAAGATTTCGGAATCATATCTTTCCTTTAACAGTCCTTCTCGTACTTTTCCTTCTTTACTGGATGCCTCAATATACTTTCCGTATCCACAGTAAATCATCACGTGATTTATTAATCCAGGGTTATTTTTATTAGAAACGAATATCAGATCTCCTCCTTTCAGTTCTTCGCCTTTAATTTTCTTTGAAACCATAAACTGTTCGTGTGCATCTCTGGGAATATCTAAACCATTAACTCTAAAAACAAGATTCACAAAACCCGAACAGTCAACTCCTGTTAAAATCCCCATTTTTTCAGTCTCAATGTATTTTATACTCCTTCCTCCCCATAGATAAGGGCATCCTATAAACAGTTTGGCAGTGTTGACTATATCCTCTCTTTTCACCAACGACACAGTCTTTTTGGAGAGAGGACTAATCACGCCTTCGATACCGTTTACTTTTCTCTTTTTGTCCAAGATAGATTTTTTGACCACCTTGGTCCCTAAAAGAAAAAAAGTTTCACCTATCCTTAGCTGGGGTGAGCTTACTATACCATCGAAACAAAGTCTCCCTTCAGACCATCTAAGATGATCTTTTCTTACCCATCCAACATAAGGTGCCCAGTATCCTTTCTGCCGAAAGGATAGTTGCTCTAACGCTTCCACAAGACACCAGTTCCCTGTGTCATGAAGAATATTTACTTCTTCATTGTATAGTAGCTGAGTTTGCCGGTTTTGGTCAAAAAAATCGCCTTTATTCAGTTCCTTTGGTTCTTTCGTGAGGTCAGTTACGGGAATATCTACATAAAACCCTTTCCCCATGAAGACATTATAACACAGTTAGAATTAACCATATTAGAGTACGATTTCTTTACTTTTTTACTTGAATTATTTGGAAAATGGTGTAAATACTTAATTACAAGGGGTTAGATGTGAAAGCTGAAGAAATCAAAAAGGGAGGTGCTTATATGGATGTCATCAAAGAACTGGAAGATTTTGCGGCTAGAAAAATCGCTTCAACCATACTAGATTTATTAAGTAATATTTCAGATGAAAATTTTATTCGTCTTACTTATCTTGCAGAAAAGTTAACAAGCGATAAGGAAATTCTCTCAGGAATAAGGGGTATAAGACATTATTTACAGACGCCTGACCACGCAGCAAAAAAGTTGTTCCGCAGAGTATTTGACTATTTGCCAGAAAGGAATAGAAGAATAATTTTTGAAACACTCTTTTTAAGAGCTTGGTTCCTGGGAAATAAGAAAAGGAGTCAATTTGAAAAGGAGTACGGTTACAGGCCTCCATTTGTAATGATCCTTTCTCCCACACTGAATTGCAACCTAAGGTGCAAAGGTTGTTACACTCTCGGATATGGTACTAAACCAGAACTTCCATACGAAGTGGTCGACAGGGTCCTAAAAGAATGCGAAGAATTGGCAATACACTTCATCACTGTGCTTGGAGGAGAACCTTTGATTTACCNGCATCTTATGAGGATGATAAAGGACCATCCCTCAATATTCTTCCAAGTTTATACGAATGGCACCTTGATGACCAAAGATATAGCCAAACAGTTTGCCGATCTCGGAAACGTAATGGTTGTGATCAGCATTGAAGGTTACGAAGAAGAAACAGATAGGTGGCGCGGCAAAGGAGTATTCAAAAAAATAATGTCTGCATTTGAATATTTAAGGGAGGCAAGGGTTTTAATAGGCTCCTCTGCCACAGTTACGAGCCAGAACGCTGAAACTGTAGCGTCCGAAGAATTTGTAGACTTTATGATCGAATGTGGATCTTTTTTGCAAAATTACTTTCTTTATGTGCCGGTAAACGGTAGGGCAGATTTTTCACTTCTCGTAACTCCAGAACAGAGAAATCTTTTGAGAAAAAACGTTTCTTACTTCAGACATACAAAGCCAATGTTTTTTCTTGACTTTTGGAACGATGGTCCCCATGTTGAGGGCTGTATTGCGGGAGGGCGAAGATATTTCCACCTCAACGCTAAAGGAGATATTGAACCATGTGTATACACTCATATTGCAGTAGACAATATTATGAAAACCACACTAAAACAGGCTCTAAACAGTCGTCTTTTTCAAGCTATAAGGAAGAGACAGCCTCACAGATCCAAACCATCTAAGACCGTGTATGATTATTGATAATCCGCCTGTCATGAGAGAAATAATCGAAGAGGTTAAACCCTATTTCACCCATCCTGGGGCTGAAGAGATATATACGGTAAAAAGCAGAGAGATGGACGAGTATGCGGAGAGATACGCCGCGTTTGCCGATAAAATATGGGAAGAGGAATATCTCAAAAGACCCTTAACATGTATAGAGGCAATGAGAAATTAAAATTATTTTACCTTTTTGAAACCTCTCCTATCATAGGAACAAAAAGGACATGGCCGAGTTCTTTCACTCTAAATGTATCCTTATCTTTATGGACTAGCGTCAAATTCTGATAAAATACAGTACTTCCTAGTGGTATTATAAGTCTTCCCCCGTTTTTTAGCTGTTTAAGTAGCGGGGGAGGTATATGGTTTGCAGAAGCGGTAACTATGATTGCGTCAAACGGTGAATGCCTTTCCCAGCCATAATATCCATCCCCATACTTGACGAAAATATTGCTATATCCTAAGTTTTTTAGCCTTTCTTTAGCTTTCTCATACAATCCCTTTCTTATTTCGACTGTGTACACCTCCTTTACGATCTCTCCTAAAATTGCTGCCTGATATCCGGAACCCGTGCCTATTTCTAGTACTCTCTCATCGCCTTTAAGAGACAGCGCTTCTGTCATAAGAGCTACAACATACGGCTGGGAAATTGTCTGTCCTTCGCCAATTGGAAGGGGATGATCTTCATATGCCTTATCAAGATATTTTTTATCAACAAAAAGATGTCTTTTGACTTTAAGCATGGCATTTATAACTTTTTCATCTTTTATTCCCCTCGCCTTTAAGTCTTTCTCTACCATCTCTCTTCTTTTTTGATCATAAAAGTTTTCCCCTGAAAAAGCAGAACCAGTAAGAACGTTAAAAATAGATGCTATTAATAACAAGAGGAAAATTATTCTCAAACTTTCACCGAACGAGAATATTCCTATTAAATGTTACCATTTGCGATTTTTCTTGACAATAAAATCACAAATCCACATTTTTATTGAGTCATAAATGGATTTACTCCAAGCTATAGGTAATACCCCACTTGTTGAGCTGAGAAACTTACGACCCAATCCGAGGGTAAGAATACTATGCAAAATCGAAGGATGCAATCCTGGTGGATCTGTAAAGGATAGACCTGCTCTTTATATGGTAAAAAGGGCTGAAGAAAGGGGGGAACTCACAAAGGAGAAAACGATATTGGAACCAACCTCTGGAAATACAGGTATCGCTCTTGGAATGATTGCTGCTCATCTCGGGTACAGAGTCGAACTATGCATGCCTGAATGCGTGAGTGTTGAGAGACGTTTGATTCTTGAGGCACTAGGATGCAAAATTTTTCTAACACCGGCTGAAGAGAATATAGATGGTGCCATAAGGAAAGCTTTTGAACTTAAAGAAAAATTTCCACACAAATATTATCTACCAAACCAGTACGATAACCCTGATAACGTGAGTGCTCACTATTTAACAACTGGCCCAGAAATAATGATGCAGACAGCTGGAGACATTGATTTCTTTGTTGCAGGGATGGGAACAACCGGTACTTTGATGGGTACGGGACGGTACCTTAAAGAAAAAAATCCTCAGATCAAAATTATAGGGATCGAGCCTGTAAAAGGACATACAATTCAGGGACTCAAAAACATGGGAGAATCTATTGTGCCGAAGATTTATGATCGCTCTTTAATTGATGACCTAAGGTCTGTAAACGATAATGAAGCCTTTGAAACAACAAAGATTCTAGCAAGGTGTGAAGGCATATTCGCTGGTACATCAAGTGGTGCAGCCCTTTATGTTGCAATGAAAATTGCAAAGGAAATAAAAAATGGTACCATCGTCGTAATCCTTCCAGACAGAGGAGAGCGGTACTTGAGTCTTATGAATTTAAAATCCATCAGCGCTAAGTATCCGCCTCAAAACTCCTAGTAGTTTGACTAGTTGTGACGATGTGTGTTACATAAGAGGGTAACGGTGGGTGTAGCTCAATCGGATAGAGCATCAGGCTGTGGCCCTGAGGGCTGGGGGTTCGAAGCCCCTCACCCACCCCAACAGGTGTAACTTAACTATAATTCGATTTTGATCCAGTGTTTGATTTGTAACTGGCAAATGTCTTGGGTTTCAAACGATATCTTATATGGGAATTCCAGAAATATTAACTTTTTTTAAATGAAACCAGCTTAAATCGCGCATGGAAATATCTTTAGCGACTCTTGTAGTTACTTTTTCACTTTCTATTAATTACTGATAAGACAACTCGAACTGGAGGGGAACGCTGTTCTCTAAAAAGTTATTCTTTACGCAAATCGAATGTAATGAAGATCATTGGTGATAACGTTTATTGTGAGATCTGGGTGTCACAGGTACAAGGTCTTGTTCGAATATAATTCAACGTTTGATAGTCACAACCCTAACTAGTAAACTTCCTTGGGTACATACTGCACCAATAACATTCGAGATTAAGCTGAAAGTCTAAGATTTACCAATAAGTAAATGATGATTATGAACCTCATGGATAAAAAAGAGAAAATTTGCAAACTTTAAGCTTAACTTGCATATTTGTCCTTCTACAGAATGATTCATATGGGGAAAGACCATTAGTCAAATGATAGCTTTTAGGGAAAATTTAAGACTGAACATTTTGACAAAATTTCTTGGATTTTTTTCTCGGATCCGTTAAATAAACTTTTAGTTCTATAAGTTCCGAATTAAGTACAAGAATTTTAGGGCTAAAAAGCTTTTTATGAAAGCTTGAAAATACGTGGAATTTCATTATAATTTGAGAGCCTTTTGCATGAAAGAAGATTATCCTCCCCATGAAGATCTATTTTTTATAATATCTGAGAAAAAGGTGACTGTAAAATTGACAGAAGTTGGAATTGAGATTCCAAATCGTAAGGATTTAGAAGAAGGGGGTTTAAAATTAAAGGAATCCTATCCCATAGGTAATATAGGCGATCTTAAGTGTTACTGTGCCGAAATAGCCAAAGACAAAATCCTACCAAAAGGTTTCTGTTTTTTAGGAATCTGGCGTATGTTCAATTATTTAGACTTGGAAAAATTTAGGATGCTTCTTAAAGGACTTCATTTTATAACATGGATGAATACTGAAAGACATTGCAGAATGTGTGGAGCTCTGCTTCTTTTGGCAAATGACGTAAAGTCTAAATTCTGCCCTTCCTGTGGTATGATAGTGTTTCCACGCATCTCTCCTGCTGTAATTGTCCTGATTTACAGGGAAAAAGAAATTCTTCTTGCCCGCTCAAAGATGTTTAAAGACGAACTTTTTAGTTGTATTGCCGGATTTGTCGAACCTGGAGAAACTTTAGAGGACGCGGTAACGAGAGAAGTCAAAGAAGAATTAGGCATAGAAGTGCATGATATAAAATATTTTGGAAGTCAGCCTTGGCCGTTTCCTGATTCATTAATGATAGCTTTTACAGCAAGATTTAAGTCTGGTGAGCTTCGTGTAGATACTAAAGAGCTTGTGGAGGCTAAGTGGTTTAAAAGGGGGAATCTCCCAAAGATACCCGGACCGATAAGTATAGCAAGACAAATGATCGACAGTTTTTTCTCACATTTAAGCTAGAAACTAGGAGATCTGGAAAATTTTCTCGATTCAATAAAAACCGTTAGTTTGAAAAGACCTAGAACGAATAGACGATCATTGCTTTCACAAGGTAACCTCATTGGCTAAAAATTGATTTACGTTCTTTAATATTGTATGTTATTTATGTGGGCGGTTAGCTCAGGTGGTTAGAGCGCTGGTCTCACATACCAGAGGTCACAGGTTCGAATCCTGTACTGCCCACCATATATTGGCGATAATCAGGAGGAATGATGTCAGGCCATAGTAAATGGAGTTCCATAAAGCATAAAAAAGGCCTAATGGACGCAAAAAGGGGAAAGATATTCACTAAGCTAATAAGAGAAATTATGACTGCAGCAAGACTTGGAGGTGGGAATCCTGAAACTAATGCAAGATTGAGGCTTGCCATTCAGCATGCAAAGGCCGAAAATATGCCTAAAGATAATATAGAAAGGGCTATAAAAAAAGGATTAGGTGCAATAGAAGGTGGAGAGAATTATGAGGAGTGTATATATGAGGGATATGGCCCCGGCGGAGTCGCCATCTTAATAGAAACATTAACTGACAACAAAAAAAGAACCACAGCTGAAATAAGACATATACTTTCCCGTCTAAACGGAAGTCTAGGCGAGGCAGGTTGTGTTTCTTGGCTTTTTCAAAAAAAGGGGTTTATTTCTTTCGATAAAAGTGTGGTTGACGAAGACAAAATAATGGAGCTTGCTTTAGAGGGAGGAGCTGAGGATGTAAGGATTGATGAAAATGAGATAGAAGTTTATACAGACGTGTCAAGCTTTGAGAAGGTAAAAAAGCTTTTCGACGATAACAAAATACCTTACATGGTAGCTGAAATAAGCATGATCCCTCAGACCTCTGTGAAACTTCAGGGTAAAGACGCGGAAAATATGTTAAAGTTGATGGAAGCGCTTGAAGATTCCGATGACGTACAAAAGGTTTATGCGAATTTTGACATATCTACGGAAGAGATGGAAAGAATAAGTCAAGGAAAGATAAGCTCGTAAAATTCCAGGTCAATAAAGCTTTAGCCTTTTTACTTCTCCACTTTTGCCGGAAAAAGAAAGATCTTTACCATTTAGTACAAGTCGTACCCCACCAGCATTCCCAATTAGAAGATCAAAGCCTTCTTTTGCGTTCAAAACTACAACGTCTTTTGGATTGAGCATGAATTCTTTCTTCTCCTTCCCATCAACTACGACACTTATCCATGTTCTTTCATGACAGGTTATAATAAGTTTTTTCTCTAAAAGCGAAGTAATCTCAGGAACCGAGGTGGCTTCAACGCGGCTTTCTTCAATTTTCGTTTCCATCCTGGTTGAGGGTTTCTTTTCTCCCATCTTTTTCTCTACAATCCAAAACCCAGCAAACACCGCCAGAATTAGAAAATAGATGAACAAACGGCGAGGATTTAAATTAATACCAACCGTTCCCTTTCTGGTTTCCCGAGACTCTTCGTTTTTGTTTCTCCTTTTTAGCTCAGAAATTATTTTTACAACTTCTTCTTCACATTGTAAAAGACGAGCATACTGTTTTATGTATCCTGAAAGATACACAGCGGGTATCTTTTGATCCGCTGTCCCGGCCTCTATCTCTTCAATTATCCCACATCTTAGACAGAGTCTTTCGCTTACATCCTGAAGCGAGAGACTCAGCTTTTCTCTTTTGTTTCGTAAGAACCCCCCTAGCTCTTTCAAATCATTCATTAAATATTAAAATACACTACAATTGCCTTCTTTATCAAGCTTTCGTAATTTCGCAAAGTTTAGTTAGTCTTTCCCAATCCTTGTTCACCCTGTCTTGAATCTCGGATATCTCTTTGTCAGTAAGATGTCTGAATCTTCCCTGTCCTTTTATGTAATCCTTAACAGGTATAAGACTTTCTGGCTTAAAAGTAATTCTGTAAACCCCATTTTCTACTTCGTAAAGAGGAAATACTCCTGACCTAACAGCCAGCCTTCCATATTCTATAGCCATTTCAGACGGTATCCTCCATCCAGTCGGACACACGCTTAATATGTGCAGATAAGCTGGACCATTTACTTCTTTTGCCTTCTTCACCTTGTTAAAAAGATCGTAAGGGTAAGAAGGACATGCAGTTGCTACGTAAGGAATGTTATGAGCAGCTGCTATTTTAGGCATGTCTTTTTTCCATGTTGACTGGCCTATACTTTTTTTTCCCGGTGGACTTGTCGTAGTGAATGCTCCATAAGGAGTGGACGATGATCTCTGGATTCCAGTGTTCATGTATGCCTCGTTGTCCAAACATATATAGATCAATCTGTGCCCTCTCTCTAGCGCACCGGAGAGTGCCTGAAACCCGATATCGCTTGTTCCACCGTCTCCCGCTATACCCACAATGTTTATCTTTTTGTTTTCGAGCTTTCCTTTCTGAGTCAGTATTCTAATCGCGCTTTCGATTCCAGAGGCAACCGCGGCTGTGTTTTCAAATGCAATGTGTATCCACGGTAGCCTCCAACACGTAAGGGGCAATGGTGTGGAGATTATCTCCATACACCCCGTTGCCATAGCGAGTATAGTATCTTTTCCTAAGACCTTAAATGCCAAACGGAGAGCTAATACTTCTGCACATCCTTGACAAGCTCGATGCCCAGACGCGATATATTCCGCGTCGGGTTTTTCCATATACCTTTCTAAGGTCTTAAAAATCTTCATTCCCTCACCCCTATGATCTTATAGTTTAATTTTCCATCTTTCTTAAATGGGTTTAAAGCGATATTCACAAATTCCTGAGGATCCACATCCCTTCCTCCAAGACCTGCTATATAGTTCTCCATAATGATATTCAAACCGTTATGAAATGCAAATGCAGAAAGCTCATTGAAAAGTGGACTATTTGTCGCACCTTGGGGCATTGCCCTCTCAACAACCATAAGCCTTTTTACGTTTTTTAAAACTTCCAACAATTCTTCAGATGGAAAAGGTCTGTATAGCCTGAGGCTTATGAGCCCAACGTTGGTACCTTTCGCCTTTAATATATCAATCGCCGTCTTGATGTTTTCATTTATGGAACCAAGAGCAAGGAAAGCTAGTTCCGAATTTTCCAAATTATACGTCTCTACAACTCGGTAGTTTCTCTTGAAAACTTTCCCAAATTCTTCCATTACCTCCTTTATCACTGCCTTCGAATTCAGGATAGCCATCTCCTGAGCATACTTTGCCTCTGTGTAAATTTCCGGCATCCCGTATGCACCCATAGTTACGGGTCTTTCAGGATTTAGAGTAAAAAGGGGCTTATAGGGAGGTAAAAAACTGTCAACCAGTTCCTGATCGGGAAATTCGACAGGTTCAATAACATGGCTCAGGGTGAAACCATCTATGTTAACAGCCACAGGAAGAAGTACCCTCCTATCCTCCCCAATTCTATAAGCCATTATCACAGAGTCAACGGCTTCCTGACCGTTCTCACAGAAAAGCATAATCCAGCCACAGTCTCTCGCTGCCATAACATCGGAGTGATCGCCCCATATGGAAAGTGGTGCAGAGAGCGCCCTGTTAACTAATACCATAACTATGGGGAGTCTTAGGCTGGAGGCTATAAATAGTATCTCGTGCATAAGTTCGAGTCCCTGTGCAGAAGTTGATGTAAAGGTTCTTGCACCTGCAGCTGCTGCACCAACACACGCAGAAAGAGCCGAGTGTTCTGACTCCACGTTCAAATATGCCGCTTCAAGCTCTCCGTCAGCTACGAGTTCAGCCAGATGCTCCACTATGTGAGTCTGCGGTGTGATAGGGTAAGCAGATACTACCTCAACTCTTGCAAGTTTTGCTGCTTCAGCAATGGCCAATGATACTTCAATCCCTACCTTTTTCATTTTTTATCCTCCACCATCTGTATAGCTGCAAATTTGCATTCCTGAGCACATATTCCGCATCCCTTACAGTAATCCAAATCAGGCCCAAAAAAACCGTCATCTTTAGGTTTCATAGCATTGTCAGGACAAAAAAGCCAACACAGACCACACTTTGTGCACTTTGAATAATCTGTGACTGGTAAAAGATTTCGCCAGTCACCAGTTTTGTACTCCAGTGAACTTCCTGGTTCATCTATAACACAACCCACATTTAGATCCCGCCACGTATATTTTTCCATAGGCTTTGCCATGTTCTCCTCCTAATTATACTTGAGGGTCTTATTTATAATACGAACGCACAAAAAATTGCAACAAAATTTTGTTTGACTTTATTTGTTCGGCCGGGTAAAAAACAAACTATGATTACTTACAAAGATGCTGGAGTCGATATTGAAAAAGCAGACAGACTAATCGATGAGGTGAAAAAGAAAATAAAAAGCACTTTTAACCCCTTTGTTCTTAACCCTGTCGGGGGATTTGCCTCTTTACTTGCTATTCCTAAAGAATACGTGGATCCCATTATAGTCACATCTACCGACGGAGTGGGAACAAAGTTAAAGATCGCCCAGAGACTTAATAAGCATGATACTGTTGGAATAGATTTAGTAGCAATGTGTGCTAACGATATTCTCACTTATGGATCAAAACCTCTTTTTTTTCTGGATTATTTTGCATGTGGAAGTCTTGACGAAACGATTTATCAAGAAGTTGTATCTGGTATATGTGAGGGATGTAAGATAGCGGAGTGTGCTCTCGTTGGAGGAGAAACAGCTGAGATGCCGTCATTTTATAAAAAAGGTGAGTACGACTTGGCTGGCTTTATAATAGGCGTCGTCGAAAGAGAAAAAATAGTCGATGGAACCTCAATTAAAAAAGGCGACGCTGTGATAGGAATTGCTTCTAGTGGCTTGCACAGTAATGGATATTCTCTTGTGAGGAAGTTACTATTCGGCTTAAAAAAAATGCGCATAAACCAGAAGATCAACGGACTCCGTGGCACGCTTGGAGAAGAACTTCTAACACCTACAAAGATCTACGTAAAACCCGTTCTCGAGATTCATGGAAAATTTAAGATAAAAGGCATGGCTCATATAACAGGTGGTGGTATTTACGGGAACTTAAAAAGGATTATACCTCAAGGTCTTCTTGCAGATATAAGTGTCCCAGAAGATAATATTCCGTACATATTTAAGTTACTCCAAGAAATTGGAAAACTTTCCATAAGTGAAATGTTCAGAACCTTCAACATGGGTGTAGGTTTCATTTTAGTCGTAGAAAATGAAGACGAAAAAGAAATAATTGAGATACTTAAAGATCAAGGAGAAAAGGCATTTCATTTAGGTCACATTGTCGAGGCAAAATCTCCAGAAAAAGTAAGGATTTCTATCCTTCCATGACTTAAAGATCAAAATGTGAAAGTTGCTCTAAAACGTAATTTCTTATTTTTTGAGGGGGGTCACTTTCAAAAAGGAAATGCTTTCCATCATAGAAAGGAAGAAGAATATCTTCCATGTTGGCGCCACATACACATTTCTCTAAATCTGGTTTTGAGAAAGGGATAACTTTGTCTTCATAACATACGGGGCATCGTATTACCCTTTTGGAACCTGACAGCTTACCTCTTTTTGCATAAGGCTTTCCTTCTATCTCCACTATATCCATCGCAAAATCTATCACCCTTGCATTGGTTATGGAAGTGCCGACTCCATAAGCGTCCACAAATTTGTTCAGTTCCAAAATCTTGTACTCGTCTATACCACCGCTTACATATATTTTAACGTGTTTGAATCCTCGTATATCCAGTTCCCACCGTACCTCTTCGAGTATTTTCAGAAAATCGCCTCTTCTTGATGAAGGGGTATCAAGTCTAATCCCAAAAAGCTTGTCCCCAAGTGCATTAGCAACTCTTATGGCTTCTATTTTTTCATCCACGAAAGTGTCTATAAGAGCAATTCTTTTAATCTTCTTATCTATAACCTCATCGAAAGCCAATATTGCTTCAACGGTGTCGCCAAATATAAGTATTAGAGCGTGCGGCATTGTACCCATCGGCTCTTCCCCAATCATCTCTGCATCGAACACCACTGAGACTCCGTCACAGCCCCCAATGAAGGCGCTTCTTTCTACCATAGGTGCTATCACAGGATGTATCCGTCTGGCACCAAAGCTTATAATAGGCTTCTGACCGGCAGCTTTCTTACATCTTGCGGCTTTTGTTGCCACGCCCGAGGATTGACATAGGAGACCCAAAATTGCAGTTTCATATATACCGAATTCGGTATACATACCTTCTATTTCCATTACAGGCTGAAAGGGCTTGAATATTGTCCCTTCTTTCATCGACCTTACCTTTATGTTTAGCCCTTCTATAAGCCTTCTTACTTCCTCCACTCCCGAGAGAACCCCCCATTTTGCTCCATCCGGAAGACGTTTAACCATAATTTCAGCTTTCACGTACTTATCAAGATTCTTTTTCTTAATGATCTGCAAAGTGTTCACAAAATACAGGTCAGTAATTTTTCCATTTCGAATATCTTCAAAGCTTGCAGTGAAGAACATAAGAGATTTCCTCCATTGTACTTTAATAAAAATAATAATAAATGCCGTATGACTTTGTAAATCAAAAACTTTTGCCATTGAATTAATCCGATTAACCTTCACCTAGCAGTCGATTTTCATTGGAAAGGAACCAAACTATAGAGTGTGCCTTATCCATAAATTATCGTTGACAAAGATATGTTTTTGGGATAAAAGATTGTGAAATTTTTAATTAATTGGCCAAGGAGGTAAAAAATGAAGGTTGCTGTGTGTATCAAGCAGGTCCCGGACACAGAAGCAGAGATAAAATGGGATACACAAAAAGGCGTCTTAAAAAGGGACTCTATAGATCCTATAACGAACCCTTTTGACGAATTCGCGGTCGAGGAAGCATTACTAACAAAAGAAAAATATGACTGCGAAGTATACGCCATATCTATGGGACCTGAGAGAGCCCAGGACGTATTGAGAAATGCCCTTGCTTTAGGGGTAAATGGTGTATATCACATAATGGACGAGAGTCTTTCAGGATCTGACACATTTGGTACAGCATATGCGTTGGCAGCTGCAATAAAGAAGATTGGAGACGTAGATATCGTGCTTATGGGCAGACAGTCAACAGATGGGAACACGGGAGTGGTTCCAGGCGAACTCGCTGCCATACTTGGATATACTCCGCTAACGTACGTCGCAAAAATAAGGGAGATTGATTTTCAGGGTAAGAAAATAGTCGTGGAAAGAGCAATAGAGGGCGGTTTCGAGGTAGTTGAGGGAAAACTCCCTGCTGTAGTCTCTGTCATAAAAGGGATAAACGAGCCCAGATTGCCCAATCTTATGGGAATTAGAAAAGCTGCAAAGATGGAAATTCCAAAATGGACGTGCGATGATCTCGGAATTGAAAAAAACAAGGTCGGTCTTTCTGCTTCTGCAACAAAAGTGGTAGAAATATCGGTGCCACCTCCAAAAAGCCAAGGCGAAATTTTAAAAGGTGAACTAGATGAAATAGCCGAGGCTTTGGCATCTAAGCTTCTCGATCTCAAGATCATAAAATAAGGAGGATAAAATGGGAGATGTATGGGTATACATTGAACACAGAGAGGGTATCACTTCCCCTCTATCCTTTGAACTTTTAGGCATCGGAAAAAAGCTAGCCCAAGAGAGGGGTGGTAAAGTCTGCGCCTTTGTTATAGGAGAAAACATAGATTCAATAGTCAAAGATGCTTTTGCTTACGGAGCTGAAAAAGTTTATTCCGTTACAGACCCTACATTTAAAACGTTTAGGAGTGATTTATTCTCAAAGGCCGCGTGTGGACTTGTGGAGAAATATGGGCCCGATGTAATACTTTTTAGGTCCACAACGCAGGGGACAGACTTGTCTTCAAGCATGGCTGGAAAGCTCAATGTGGGACTCTGTGCTGATGCTATTAACATCTATCATGAAAATAACGTTTTAAAGATGGTTAGGGCCGCATTTGGTGGAAGATTTAACGTGACTGTCGCAAATGAAAGAGCCGTCCCGAAGCTTGTAACAGTAAGACCTAAAGCATTTGAGATGCCAGAGAAAAAAGAAGGACAAGAAGGCGAGCTTGTAAAAGAAACTATCTCTGTTCCTGAGAGTGATGCATTGACAAAAATTTTGGATTTTGTAAAATCCGCTGTGACCGTTAATTTAGTCGAGGCTGATATAATTGTTTCAGGTGGTAGAGGTGTCGGCAAGCCTGAGGGATTTGCGCTTCTCAAAGAGCTTGCTGATCTTGTGGGAGGTGCGGTAGGAGCATCCAGAGCAGCTGTGGATTCAGGCTGGATACCTTATGAACACCAGGTCGGTCAGACAGGAAAAACAGTAAAACCTAAGCTTTACATAGCATGCGGTATATCTGGTGCGATTCAACATTTGGCCGGTATGAGAACCTCGGACTGTATAGTAGCTATCAATAAAGATCCCGACGCTCCTATTTTTAAGATTGCCACTTTTGGTATAGTGGGTGACCTTTACCAGGTAATACCAAAATTGATAGAAAAGTTTAAAGCTAAACTAGGAAAGTAAATGGGATTTGTGAAGTTGGGTTCATATCCAATTCCGAGCTCCTTTTCAGGGGTCTCGGAATTTTTTTTTATTTTCTCATGCAACTTTGCTACAATTAATAACATAAGTAAGGAAGTACCATTCTAAAGGAGGGGCGATGAAGCTTCATATTGACGGAAGGGAAATAGAAGCCAAAGAGAATGAAACGATCCTTTCATGCGCAAAAAGGCAAGGTATACGTATCCCTACCCTGTGCTATATGGAGAAACTACTTCCAATAGGATCATGTCGCCTCTGTGTAGTCGAAATTGAAGGATATGAGAAACCAGTTCCCGCTTGTGAAACTTATGTGTCAGAGGGTATAAAAATTTGGACCAACACGGAAAAATTGAAAGAAACTAGACGAGAAATTCTTCAATTCCTCCTTCTGAATCACCCTCTAGATTGCCCTATCTGTGATAAAGGCGGAGAGTGCGTTCTCCAAGATCTGGTTTACGAATACGGCATTGAAAAGGTAACATTACCTAAATTTAGGCCAAAGAAAATTGAGGTTACTTGGTCAACCCCTGCGATTAAATACCATCCTTCTCGATGTGTTCTTTGTCAAAGATGTGTGAGGGTGTGTAGAGAGTTAGTAGGAAGGGATGTACTAGACATCGTCGAGCATGGCTATAATGCGAGAATAGAGCCTGTGCGTCCTGAAAACTGTATAAGTTGTGGAGAGTGTCTCTCAGTCTGTCCAGTGGGCGCATTAACTGAAAAAATAAGTCCTATTAAAGGAAGACTTTGGCAGATAAAAAGGGTTTCCACGGTATGCGGGTACTGTGGTGTAGGTTGCACATTACAGCTTAATGTCTTGAACAATACTATTATAAAAGTGACAACAAATGGGATACCGGGTCCTAATAATGGTACTTTGTGCATAAAAGGCCGATTTGGATACGAGTTTGTGGGAAGCAAGGATAGATTAAGAAAACCCCTTATTCGGGTGCAAGAAGATTTTGTTGAGACAAGCTGGGAAGAGGCCCTATCCTATATAGCAAAAAGATTCTCTGAGATTAAGGAAAAACATGGTAGTGATAGCATAGGAGGTCTTTGTTCTGCTCGATGTACCAATGAAGATAATTACCTTTTTCAAAAATTCATGCGCGCAGTGATTGGCACTAACAATGTGGACCACTGCGCAAGGCTTTGACACTCACCGACGGTGGCAGGTCTTGCCACAACTTTAGGTTCTGGAGCAATGACTAATAATATCGAAGACTTTAAAAATGCGGAAGTTATAATAGTACTTGGCAGTAATCCAACTGAAAACCATCCTGTTATTGGAATGTGGTTAAAATATCTTGCAAGGTATAAGGGGACTAAACTCATAGTAGTCGACCCCAGGGCAATAGACCTAGTAGAAGAGGCAACCATTTTCCTTAAAATAAGACCTGGAACAGATGTAGCTCTGATAAATGGTTTTTGTCACGTCATACTAAAGGAAGCCTTGTATAATAAGGATTTTATAGAGGCACACACAGAAAACTTCGAAAAAGTTGCGCAGACAGTAGAAAAGTACAATCCCATATATGTGGAAGAGATAACTGGTGTCCCAGCAAAAGAAATTGAAAATGCAGCAAGAATGTACGCAAAGGCAGAGAGGGCATCTATAATTTACTGTATGGGATTAACGCAACATTCCCATGGAACGGATAACGTGAAAGCTCTGTCTAATTTGGCTCTTCTTTGTGGCCATGTGGGCAAACCGGGATCAGGCATAAATCCGCTCAGAGGACAAAATAATGTCCAAGGTGCATGTGATATGGGTGGACTACCAAACGTCTTTCCTGGGTATCAGAGAGTGGAAGTACCCGAAATAAGGGAAAAATTTGAGAAGGAATGGGGGAAAAGATTATCCGATCGACCTGGTATGACACTTACTGAAATGGTCGAGGCTGCTATAAATGGAAAACTTAAGGCAATGTACATAATGGGAGAGAATCCTTTAGTTACAGATCCTGACCTGAATCATGTAAAAAGGGCCTTAGAATCTCTTGAGTTTATCGTTGTACAGGACATATTTTTTACAGAAACAGCGAAATTAGCCCATGTAGTTCTTCCTGCCTGTTCCTTTGCAGAAAAGGATGGTACATTTACTAATACGGAAAGGAAGGTCCAACGGGTAAGAAAGGCTGTTCTTCCACCAAAAGAAGCAAAACCCGATTGGGAGATTATAATGATGCTAGCCAAGAATTGTGGATATTATATGGATTACAAATCCCCAAAAGAGGTTTTCGAAGAAATCCGAAAAGTTACCCCCCAGTATGCCGGTATAACTTACGAACGACTTGAAGCAGGCGGTATTCAATGGCCATGCCCAAGTGAAGATCATCCGGGTACCCCCATATTACATGTAGGTCGAATAGCTAGAGGGAAGGGTCTTTTTGTCCCTGTAGAGTATAGGCCTCCGGTCGATGAATTAAACCCTGACTTTCCGTACGTTCTTATTACTGGTCGTCATTATTATCACTATCATTCGGCGACGATGACGGGAAGATCGGAACTAATAAGTAGATTGGCGCCTGAACCATTTCTTGAGTTGAACCCTGCTGATGCAGAGCCTTTAGGAATAAAAGATGGGGAAAATGTAAAAGTGGAAAGCAGAAGGGGATCTGTTGTACTTAAAGTAAAAATTACAGATCGGGTTCAAAAAGGTACAGTTTTTGCTACTTTTCATTATCCCGATTCTCCCATAAACTTGTTGACCAATACTGTTTTAGATCCAGAGTCAAGAATAGCAGAACTTAAATTCGCTGCTGTAAGGCTGTCAAAAGTCGTGTGAATTAATCAGTTTCACCTCCGGAGATTGTACTTTTTTTAATGACTTTTCGTATCTTAATAGATGTTCCGTCTCTGCGTGGGATTTTAAAATTTTTCTTCGGTTTATACCTTAAGAAGCCTTTTCCAACATTGCAATTAATGTAGAAACAACAACAAGTGTTGAATTAATATACACTTTTTGATCTCTATATTTTCTATGTTTTTCTTTTACTGGAGAATCTTACAACACTCGTGTCAATTCGAAATGTTTGTATTGCATTGAACTTGTAAGCTAGGAAAGTGGCACAACTGTTGCAAACCTTTAAAGGTAGAAAGGAGGTGTTACTATGAACCATGCGATAATTGAGATAGCAACCGTGGTCACCGGAATTGCATATGGTTTAGTTGTTTTCATTCCTCTTATTGGGATATTTGCTGGTATTTTTAAAACTGCCACCAAGGTAAAAAAGGAAGATGTTTTAAAACTTACTTTAATAAAAAAGCCGGTCCCTGCTCTTTAAAAAAGTAAAAGGATCTTGTGAAATTGACTAGGGCACTTCTGCAGTTGCTGTTATTTGCATGAAAAGCGATTATCTCTCCACATGTAACTTCCAAACAATTATGGTCCCTTTAGTCAGTCCTCTCACCAGCCTATATGCAAGAAGTATCCTTAGTTATTTCTCAATAGCCTATTTGTTGGGTTTGCTAAATCTTTTTCTGGACTAAGGATACTGATTTGCAGTAAAAGATTGATCGTGAATCTATTTACACTCTTTTATATCGGATTTATCCTTGGCCTCACCGGAGCCATGGCACCAGGTCCTTTACTTACCGTTACTATCAGTGAATCATTAAAAAGAGGAGGAATAGTAGGTCCGCAGTTATCCTTGGGCCACAGTATTCTGGAATTTTTTCTTCTCGTTCTCATAGTTTTCGGATTTACGAAATGGCTAAATAACGATACAGTGTACGGTGTTATAGCCCTTTTGGGAGGGGCTCTGTTGATCCGAATGGGATATCTAATGATCAAAGCTATACCAACTTATACATTGGGTGGTAATCTAATAGACAAACGAGATGGACTGCATCCTTTAATCCTTGGAATCATAGTTACTCTCTCAAATCCTTATTGGTTCATATGGTGGTTAACAATTGGTGTGGGATATGTGATTTTCGCAAAAGATATGGGTTTTGCAGGACTTGCAATGTTTTTTTTGGGACACATATCATCGGACTTCGCCTGGTACAGTTTTGTTTCCTATGGTATCCGTTTTGGTGGTCGGGTCATAAAAATGCCCGTATTAAAAGGTATTCTACTTTTTTGCTCTATCTTCCTACTATTTTTTGGAGGATCTTTTCTCTATAAAGGCTTTAAACTTCTATTCATTCTCCCGTAGATTTTAAAGAATCCCTATGGTATCATCAGATTGTATGAAGAAAATCATATCGGTTTTTCTGGTGATTTTACCTTTAATTGCTAATAGCGCTGAATTATCTTCTTCAATTTATCACTATTTAAAAGGCTTGGATCGCGCGGAGCGCGGACTTTACAGGGAGGCGATAGCCGAGATAGAGAATGCGCTTAAGTTTGACCCTTCATCATCGGTTTTGCGAACAGAATTGGGAAATCTCTACATGAGGATAGGAGAATTGGCAAAAGCCGAAGAACTACTTAAAGATGCTTTGGCTATAAATCCCAAAAACAGGATGGCTCTTCTTCTTCTCGGTGGATTGTATTCGGTGAAAAGAGATAGCCAGAGTGCAAAAAAGATTTACGAGCAATGTATCCAAACTTTCGAAGACGACACAGAGTGCTACGTGCATTTAGCATCCATACTTTTATCTGAAGGTAAATTTTTGGAAGCAAAAAGTATTTACGAAAAAATAGCTCAATACGACCCTGACAATATTATAGCCCTTTACTATCTTGGCAGAATCTTAGCAGAAATGAAGGATTATAAGTCCGCTAAAAGTTATTTCTTGCGCCTTTTGGAAATTCGTCCCAACTTCGAAATGGCGTTATTCGATCTTGCCACTTTATATGAGATTGAAGGGGAAACTTCAAAGGCAAAAGAACTTTATGAGAGAATATTGCTGATCAACCCATCTAATAGGATAGTCAGGAATCGAATGGCCAATATTTATGTAAGGGAAAAGGAATATGAAAAGGCGATTTTTGAATATGAACAAATTTATCAGATTGATCGTAAGGACTTATCACTTCGGGTGAAAATAGGACTTTTATACATGGAGATGGGAAGGTTCGATGATGCCATAAGAGAGTTTAATCTTTTTCTTGCTTCAAATCCAAAAAACCATACGGTCAGGATGTATCTCGGTCACGCTCTAAGAGAAAAGGGTCTTCTTAAGAACGCCATAGACGAGTTCTCAAAAATTCCTCCAGATGCAGATGAATTTCTCATAGCACTCAGAAACTTAACCATCCTTTTCATCCGCGCGGAACTTCTGGATGAAGGAATAGAAAAACTGAAAACCTACCTGGAAAAAGCAAAGGAAAAGAAAGAAATTTACGTTTTACTTTCCTTACTGTACGAGGAAAAAACCGACTACAACTCAGGAATTAAGATGCTCCAAGAGGCTTTAAAACTAGATCCCAAGAGTTTAGATACACTTTACAGTTTAGGGATGCTTTACGAAAAGTCTGGAAATACGGATGAAGCGCTAAATTGCATGCAAAAGATACTCTCTGAGGATCCTGAGCATCCAGACGCTTTGAACTTCATCGGTTACACGTTCGCTGAAAGGAATATAAACCTTGATGAAGCGGAAGCGATGATAAAAAAAGCTCTTTTAAAAAAACCAGATGCGGGATACATCATAGACAGTCTGGGATGGGTCTATTTTAAAAAAGGCTTATTACAGGAGGCACTTGAGCAGATACTCAAAGCCCATGAGCTTCTCCCAGATGATCCAACAATCTGCGAGCACTTGGGAGATATTTACACAGCCATGGGTAAGTACGATAAGGCTATTGAATTTTTTGAGAAGTCTCTTAGCTTTGAAAAAAGGGAAGAAAAAAGAAAGGAGGTGGAAAGAAAGATTAAGGAAATAAAAAATAAGATGGAAAAAGGAAGCTAATTTTTATCTATGTGGAAGAAAAGAATTTCACGTATATCTATGTGGATTCTTGTTCTATACTTGTCCGTATCCTGTTCTTTAAAGACACAGCCAGTCTTCTGGCCAAAAGACGCAAAAAATCTTTTAGCTTATTGCGAGCTCGATACTTTTTTTCGGGGCTCATATTTCACAGGATTCGTTAACCTGAGGATATTTTACCCTGACTTCCATGCCCAGATTTCTGGACCATTGGGAAATACCATGATGATTATGAAAAAAGAAGGTTCTGTTTTGACTATAATAAATGAAGAAGGACAGCCCTTACAGCAATTCGATATGGTTTTTCCATTCTCCTTGGATGAAGTTATCTATGATGTTTACGTAGCTTCTACTTATTTCAGTAAAGAGACAAAAGCGGTGGTAAGAAGGGGAGATTATACCGTTAAATACGAGATCTGGAAGAAAAAATACAAAATCTGCTGGGAAAATGAAAATGGGTACATGTGTCTTTTCTTCTTGGATGTAAAAGGTTAATCGTCAGTAGTCGGGTTGTGAGAGAATCTTTATAATTTCCGGAAATATGTATTCTGCCACGTCTCTTCTTGAGCCCCCGTGGGTGATGATAATGTACCGCCCGTCGCATACCTCATATGAATAATCCCTTACCTGCTTTGCCAACCTTAAAAAGAAATCCCTCGACAAGCCTCTATCCCCGTAATCTCCTTCACATGTATCATGACCAAAATTATGGAATATAGCATATGGCTTAAATGACTTGACTCGAGAGTGAAATTCTTTTTCCACGAGATATAGATATTCTTCATCGGTTGTTCTCCAACCTACGTCCACGTCAATCTTTTCTCCTTCCCCTTCTATTCTATCAAATGAACAGAAACATACATGGAGTACGTCTTTCTCTTTTTTAAATATTTCCCTTGTCCCATCGCCATGGTGACTATCTGTATCTATTATGGCAAACCGTTCATGACCATACCTTTGCCAATATGAATAAATAGCAGGTCCTATGCATGACAGGTATGTGCCACCCCAGCCTGAGTTCCTATTTGCGTGATGTCCAGCAGCACAAGAAAAAACAAGAGCACTTCTTATAACCCCTTCACGGATCATAGAAAGGGCCATGTGTGTCCCTGAAACTGAAAGACAAGCGGCTCTGAAATACCAAGCCTTCTTCAATGATTCAACATAAGATTTGTCATGAACTAGAAGGATCAAATCCTCTTTGGGATCTTCAGGTTCCACCAAGAGGACGTTTTCCAAATTTGAAAACTGTTGAAGTATCCTGGGAAAATTTACAAACTTGTTTCCAATTACTGGCCAGTCATTCTCTGCAAAATGGGGATGAAATAATACGCCGACCTTCATAGTTTCAACCTATTATTAAGTACCATAAGAAATCGCAAGAATAAAGTCTAATCGACAAATTCGTCGACTTAACTGTTAGATTTCGACAAAATTTTACTCTGCCTATCTAGATGTTGCCAAGAATATCTTTAATTTCAACATGTTACGGATGACGGATTCTTGGTACGGCCCTTGCAACATCTTCAGAAAAACTAAAAGGAGGTTCAGATGAAGAAACATTTAGTCGTCCCATTGATGGTAATCGGTTTAGTTTTTCTCGGAGCTTATGTGGCTCTCGCTCGGGGTCCAATGGCTGGTATTTTTGGTTGCGGTCCCGGGATTTACGCAGATCTTTCAAAGGAACAGGCGGAAAAGCTGTGGCAGATAAGGGAAAAATTCAGAAGTGACACGGAGACTTTGAGAAAGGAGATGTTTCATAAGAGACTAGAGCTTAGAAAACTTTACGCGGATCCGAATGCAACTGAGGAACAGATTCGTGCAAAACACAGAGAACTAAATACTCTGCGAGAGAAGCTTTCCGAAAAAAGACTCGAACGGACACTCCAAGAAAGAAAAGTCTTCACACCTGAACAGCTAAAAAAAATTACTGAAGCTCCATTTGATAAGCACGGTTACGGAAGATTCTGCAGGTACAGATAAACCGAATTGACAAAGGAGGGCCCTATGCGGGTTATAAATATCTTATTACTGGGATTAATAACCTCGTTTTTTCTTTCATCCTGTGTCTCGACAGGTTATAATACACAGAAAGGTGCAGCAATTGGAGCTGGGATTGGGGCGATTGCTGGACAGGCGATTGGAAGAAACACCCAGGCTACACTTATAGGAACCGCAACAGGAGCCCTCGTAGGTGCAATTATTGGAAATTCATTCGATCAAGAGTTGATTTGGAGCAAAATGGGTTCTAATCAGACAAAAGGTGGTTCGTCGTGCCCCGACACGAATTATGATGAGTGTCCACCCGGCAAGTGGATTCAAGTTCCTGGAAGGTGGAAAGACGGAAGATGGGTTCCATCACACAGGGTATGGGTACCGCAGGATCCGTGATGTGGGCGATTGTTGTTTGGTTTCTGGCCCTCTCTTTTGCCCTTCCTCTCCGGAGCCAGGAAACTTATGAGGATCTGGAGAGGGAGCTTAATTTAGATGCTCAGCAAAAAATTAAAGTGGAACAAATAAGGCGTAGGTATTTAGACGAAATTTTGACTACCAGGGAAGAAATTCTCAAAAAAAGATTTGAACTACTTAACGAAACTAGAAGTAATAGACCTGATCACCAAAAGATATCAAAGATTAGGAAGGACTTGGAGGAATTAAGAGCGAGACGCGAGATACTTTTCGAAAAATACAGAGACGAGGTTCAGGCTATTCTTAACTCAGACCAAAGGAGAAAGTTTGATGATTTTTGCAAGAGAGAAAGAAGAAGGTTGAAGCGTCCTGTAGACTGAATGATACATAGACAAAAGAAAAGGATTTATTACTTCCTTCTGTTTTTCGGAACATTTCTGATCTTTATCGGGGTCACCGGATATGTTCAAATATCCGGTCTTCAAAGAAACATGGAAGCCCTCCTAGAAAAAGAGGCGGAAATAATATACGGACACTTTTTAAGAGAGATCAATATACAGTTTGAGTATCTCGAACTTGTTGACCGTTCTATTTTCATAATGACCCCAAGTTTTTTAGATGTGATGACATACGAAGAAACAGTCATAGAAAAACTCATCTTGGAGCTAATGGATGCTATCGAAAATGATCCGCTAAACATCCCAGTGCAAAATTACATACTTTTAGATAAGGAAGGTAAAACCATAAAAAAAAGAGGCAACACCTTATATTTAGAGAAATTGATTCCAACTCTCCTTTCAGGTAAGGAAAGAGTTTCATTGAGGACAAAGGCAGACGATGACAACTATTTAACCTTTGGACTAAGACTTAATGAGAATTTCTTGATTTTTTCCCTCTCAAAAAAAGAGACAGCAGAGATAAAAAGGAAGTACCTACTCAAAGATATAATAGAAACGGTATCTGAAAGACTTAATTTAGTGGGATTATCCATCTACGACGCAGACGGTAAACCATACTACACTTCTTATCCACAAGATGAAAGGTATTTCAAGTTCAGGAAATCCATAAACTCTAAGTATCTGCAAGGATATTCCGTGGAAATACTACTTTCCCGGGATCTCATTGACGAAACTTTGAAGAAAATGACAGTTCATTTGTTGATCACGCTTCTATTTCTTGTAGCATTAAGTGGGGTTACAGGTTACGCTATTTTTGTTGTGGAGCGGAGACTTGAAAAAAAAATAGTTGAATTTGAGAGGGATATGGCAAGAAAGGAAAGGCTCTTGTCACTTGGTATGCTTTCTTCCACAATGGCTCATGAGATAAGAAATCCGCTCAATGCCATATCGCTTTCGCTGCAAAGGCTAAAACGGGAATTCCTACCGTCAGATTCAAGAAGGGATGAATTTGTAAGATTTCTGGATGTAGTAGGCGGGGAGGTTTCCAGGATCAACAGGATAGTTGAGGATTTCCTTTTACTTTCCAAACCTAAAGGTAACCTTGAACATGTGAACCTTAGGGTCTTAACAGATGAGGTTTTCCTTTTGTTAAAGGAAAAGGTTGAACCTAAAGGAATAGAGTTAAAAAATCTTTTGCCTAACGAAGCCACAGTCAAAGGACAGAGAGAGAGGTTAAAACAGCTCTTTTTCAACTTGATCCTTAACGCTGTTGAAGCCGTAGAAGAGCGAGGATACGTTAAAGTAAGTGCAGAGAAACATCCTGGGGGTATATGGATTAAAATCGAGGATAACGGATCGGGAATAGAAAAGGAAAAACTAGAAAAGATATTTGAGTACCACTACACTACCAAAGACAAAGGGATAGGGTTAGGACTCCCGATTGCTTATACGATAATAAAGGATCTTGGAGGCGAAATAAAAATGGAAAGTGAAAAAGGTAGAGGAACGACTGTAAAGATCTTATTTCCTAGAAACATTAATAGTTAGTATGAGCGAACTAAATATCCTTGTGGTTGAAGACGAGAAACTTCAAAGGGAGATTCTTTCTGGCCTCCTAAGAAAGGAGGGGTATTCCCTATACGAAGCAGAAACAGGTGAACAGGCCTTGAACATACTTGATAGGTATCCGATCGATGTATCTTTGGTAGACCTTAAACTACCTGACACAGATGGCGTAAGTCTAATAAAAGAGATGAGAAAAAAGGACCCTGAAATCGACATTATTATGATCACCGCTTTCGGAACCATAGAAACAGCCATAGAGGCTCTAAAAGCAGGGGCTGGAGACTATCTTACAAAACCTGTTAATTTTGATGACCTTCTAATAAAGCTAAAAAAGATAAAGGAAAAGAGGAGTCTAATTTCGGAGAATAAAGTCTTAAAGGAAACATTAAAAGAAAAACTGAAGGCTGAGGACTTCGTATTTGCAAGCGATAAAATGAAGGAAGTAGCAAGCCTCATAGTAAGGGTGGCTAAAACAGATTCTACGTGTGTGATTGAAGGAGAAAGCGGTGTTGGAAAAGAAATTGTAGCGAATCTCATTCACAGACTAAGCGAAAGAGCAGAATATCCACTAGTAAAAGTTAATTGCGCTGCTATACCGGAGACTCTGCTCGAGAGTGAGCTTTTTGGGTATGAAAAAGGAGCGTTTACAGGTGCCTATCATCGAAAATTAGGAAAGTTTGAAATAGCGGATAAGGGGACTATATTTTTGGACGAGATTGGAGAGATACCTCTTTCTATTCAGCCAAAGCTTTTGCGCGTTCTTCAAGAGAAGGAATTTGAACGGCTGGGAGGATTAAAACCGTTAAGGGTGGATATAAGAATTTTAGCAGCAACAAATAGAAAACTGGAAGAGCTGGTAAAAAAAGGACTTTTTCGTGAAGATCTATACTACAGGTTGAACGTCGTTAGGATTTATGTGCCTCCCTTAAGGGAGAGAAAAGAGGATATACCGTTTCTTATAGAACACTTCATAAAAAAGTATAGTTTTAGACATAAAAAGGAAATAAAGGGGATATCAAAAGAAGCTAGGGATTTACTCATTAAGTACGACTACCCGGGCAACGTAAGGGAGCTTGAAAATATGATCGAGCGTGCAATAGTATTAACGAGAGGGGAATACATCACTAAGGAAGATCTTGCTGGCATTTCTGACGAAGAAAAAGTGGAGAAAAAAATCACTATGAAGAGCGTTATTGAGTCTATAGAGAAAAGTATGATAGTAGAGGCTTTACAGAAATCTAACTGGGTACAGACTAAGGCAGCTTCCCTTCTTGGTTTAAGTGAGAGAATGCTAAGATATAAACTTAAAAAATACGGAATCGATAGAGAAAGTTCTTAAATTAGGTGTTAACTATCGTCTTCTTTTTGTCAGGAGAATCTATTTTGAACTGGACAACCATACCCTTATGTCCTACCGCGTCCCTTGCATCATCACCGTTTGCATAAACCCCCTCTAACGTGAAAGAATCGTAAAGCTCATGATATATGTATGCTACATATACCAAATCATCATCCACCTCTTCTCCGATCAAGTTTAGCCTTTTTATTTCCCACTGACAAAATACATTCTCCAATTTTGCTGCGTACTCAAGTGCAAGGGTTTCACTAGTAAAAATTCCAAAAACACCCCTACCAAAAAATGCTGAATCCATGAGTGCAAAAATTATCATTTTAAAAATTTATAACATAAAATTCCTATCTACCTTAATAATTTGGAGCAAAAGATGCATATTGACAAACGAGCAAAGATTGTAAGAACATATTACTTGCAGTGCCGAAAAAAGAGATCCTTCATGATTTACTAGTTCATGATCTGGGAGGACCGCTTTCTATCCTAACTACAGATATAGGTAACCTACTTGCAAAGCAAGAAAAGTATGGGCATCTTACAGAGGAGCAGAAGAGGGTACTTGAGAGGGCACTCAGAAATGCAAAGAAGGCACAAACATTACTTTCTGAGATGATTGAAGCTTTAAAGTCGGAGGAAGGCAGATTTGATGGTTCATACTTTTCTGTGGCCGAGACACTGAAAGAGACTTTGAAGGAAGTCCTGGATGTTTATGCACCCGATGTTTCAGACAAACTAATAAAATGCGAAACAGACGAAGACTTTAAAAAACGATTGGAGGAAGCTTTCATATACGTTAACATTAACGGAAGATACGCAAAGGAAGATTTTTTTCACGACAGAGCTAAGGTAATTCACATAATGCGAAATCTTTTTAGTAATGCTTTAAAATACAGGAAGAAAAGGGTGGATATATCAGTTTTTGGTAACGACGAACTTATCATTTCTGTAGAGGATGATGGACCTGGCATACCACCCGAAAAAAAAGAAAACATATTTAAGCGGTTTATGCACATAGGTACAAAGAAAGCTCAAGGTGTTGAAGGATTGGGATTTGGTCTAAGTTGTGTGAAGGCAATTCTAGATAGGATCAGGGGCGAAATAAAAATTCAAAGCGAAGAAGGAAGGGGAACAAGGTTCATAGTCCGCATCCCCCCCCTAAAGTAAAGATTAGCCAAGACAAAAATGCCAGGGATTTTATTTAAATCGGTAAAAAGGAATTCGCTCGCCTCAGACATTGAGAAAACCGCCCATGAGCTCCATAGATTTCCAAAGATAATTACGCTGGAAGGAGACCAAATAAGAAAGGGTGTGACTCATCTCTTTTCGTCACTATTTCTAGATGAAAATATTGTACTTTTTTTAATTGATCCAGATAAGAAACTACTGAACAGCCTAAAGACCCAGATTGAAAATCTAGAAAAGAAAATCTGGATCGTCATTTATGACACAAAAGCAAAAGATAGGACAGAATTACATACCTCAGTTGAAAAGGACAAAGAAAAGACTTTAAAAAGAACCGTTTTATCCTTCCTGAGACGCTACGGTAAAACCATGACTGATAAGGCATACAATCTTTTCATAGAGAGGATAAAAGATGATAGTTTTATAGAAAACGAACTCATAAAGCTTGTTAATTATGTGGGAGAAAGGGAAGAAATTAGATCAAAAGACGTTGATCTTGTGGTAAGTAGATATGAAGAAGAAAATCTAATATCGCTTTTTGAGGCGATTAAAGATGGAAATAAGATAGAATTGATCCGCGTATTGGATAACCTAATGTCTTTAGGCATGGCGCCTCTTATGATACACGCATATCTTTGTAGAATCATACGATTACTCATACAAGTTAAAGAAATGACTGATCTACTAGATCCCTATAATTCGGACACAATCTTTTTCAAGAAGTTTTCAGGCCTCAGAAACCTTTTTTCTTTCGCCCCTGAGGATAAGAAAAACTACTTCCCATATCTTAATCATAGGTATGCCCTAACTCTCGCAACATTTGCAAATAAAATTTCTCTTAACCGTTTAAAAGAATTATACAATTCTCTTGTTATGTATGATCTAAGTGTAAAAAAGGGCACCAAATTCGAATTTAGTAGATTGGAAATGATCCTTTTGAGGAGCTTCGATGTTTAAGTTCATTCTTTTCGTTCTTACCATAATTTCCACTACCCTTGTCGGTGGTCCTCAGTATAGTTTTGCGATCATGACGATTCTTCTCGCCCATGAAATGGGCCACTACTTTATGAGTCGAAGATACGGGATCCCAGCAAGTCTACCCTATTTTATTCCGTTTCCTCTTTCCCCCTTTGGTACGTTTGGGGCAATAATAAAGATGAGAGGAATAATAATAAATAAAAAAGCTCTTTTTGATATTGGTGTCGCCGGACCTATTATGAGCTTTTTCGTCTCCCTTCCATTCATAATAATCGGGATGAAGCTCTCTAAAGTACAGAGGATGATGGAAGACCAAGGTTTTATAAGGCTTGGTGACCCATATCTTTTTAAAATTGTGCAGAAATTTATTTATGGGGAGTTACCTCCTAACTATGATATCGTACTTCACCCTTTTGGTTATGCAGGATGGGTTGGACTCTTTGTGACTGCACTCAATCTTTTACCAGTAGGACAGCTCGATGGAGGCCACGTGGTTTACGCCATTTTCGGTCCAAAGAGTAGAATAGTCTATCTAGCAACAACAATTTTCATGCTTTTCCTCTCCATATTTTACAACCCGGGCTGGATTGCCCTGGTCATTCTCCTTATCATTTTCGGGATGAGACATCCCGAGCCTTATGACATGGAAACTGAAATAGACGGCAAACGAAAGTTACTAGCTTTACTTATTCTTTTCATCTTCATTCTTTCATTTACACCATCACCCTTTCCTGAATTCAACGTACTTAGGGAATTAAAAAAGAGTCTATGAAAAAGAAAGGTGGGAACCCAAAGGTCGTTCCCAAGTTTGTTCTGACGGGTGGTCCATGTAGCGGAAAGACGAGTTCTATGGCGTATCTAGCGCAAAAACTTTCCGAATATGGGTTCATGGTTTTTGTAATACCGGAGACAGCCACATTAATAACAAATTGTGGGATAGACAGACGGCGAATGGAAAATCCAATCCAAGTTATAGGCTATGAAGAAGCTATTCTCGACCTTCAACTGTTTCTCGAAGACAAAATTGAGAGATCCATAAATGCAATCTTTTCAAGAGTAGATCCGGTAATACTTCTCGACAGGGGAATAATGGATGTTAAAGCATTTATTCCAGAAGGATATGAGAGAGAATTTGAAAAGATGCTCAAAAAGAGAAATATGGATCTTGAAAGTGCCAGAGACAGATATACCGGGGTCATCCACCTCGTAACGTGCGCCGAAGGAAATGAAGAGTATTACACACTCGAAGGAAATAGTGCCCGCATCGAAACCCCTGAAGAGGCTAGGAAATTGGACTACAAAATCCGACAAGCATGGCTTGGACATCCCAATTTGAGTATAATCGGAAACGAGGCAGATTTTAACAAAAAGATCAAAAAAGCATTCGCCTCCATTTCAAAGATGTTAGGCATACCAGTTCCCAAGGAAATGACAAGGAAGTATCTCGTGGATTTGGTGGAGTCGCGGAATATTCCTAAACACGAAAAAATAGAGATAGAAGAATTTTACCTTCAGGTCCGAAAGAGGAGCGAAGAGATAAAGCTGAAAAGGAGAAGACAAAGAGGATCATTCATGTATTTCGTGAGCAGACGCTATCCGGTTCAGTCTCACGGTACATGGGTAGAAATTGAACAGATGATCGACGAGCAGGAATATCAAAGACTTCTAAAAATGAGGGATAGATCGAGGATACCAATAAAGAAATTAAGACATTGCCTAATTTGGGAAAACCAGTATTTAAAACTCGACTTCTACTCTGAACCATTTAGTGGTCTTAAAATCTTAAACATTGATCTCACAGAAGAAAATCAGACGATAAGTCTTCCAAATTTTATAAAGGTTCGCGAGGATATCACTTTTAATGAGATGTACGAAGAGAGAAACCTTTCACTGAAAAGGCAAAGACTTTTTTAAAAACCGTCTGTCCTTGAAAATTTACAATCGTATATGATATCAATTCTCATGCCTTTAGAATTTGATGGAAAGAAAATGGATATAGAGAAACCCTTAAGGATCAGACAGTTGTTAAAGAAACTTTCGTTAAACCCTGAAGATTATATAGTTGTTGTAAATGACACATTGGTTACAGACGACGAAATTGTGAAGAATGAGGACAACGTAAAAATAATAAGGGTGGTTTCGGGCGGTTGAAATGCAAGCTTTGCAATAATAAGGCTGCAATTAATTTAAGAGCTTACAACACATCTCTCTGCAAAGCTCATTTTCTGTCCTTTGTAGAAAAAAGAGTAACAGAGACGATTAGGAAGTATAAATTGCTAAACAAGGGCGATTCAGTTCTGGTTGCAGTCTCTGGCGGGAAGGACAGTCTTTCCCTTTGGCACATTCTCACAAAATTTGGCTACGCACCAGAAGGTCTTTACATAGATCTTGGAATAAACGGTTATTCAGATAGATCCCTTAAGAAGGTACTCTCTTTTGCAAAAGAAGTAAAGGCACGATTATGGGTAGTTTCTCTTAAGGAGATCTTTGGCTTAGGAATAAAGGAACTGGCCCGTGTTCTAAAAAGACCATACTGTTCTGCGTGCGGAACATTTAAAAGGTATCTTATGAATAGGATCTCAATGGAAAGAAATTTGCGTGTGCTTGCCACGGGACATAATCTTGACGATGAGGTTTCGTCTCTTCTTGGAAATCTTCTTTATTGGAAAGAAGAATATCTTTGGAAAAAGAACGTAGTGCTAGAGGAATATGAAGGTCATCTTGCAAAAAAGATAAAACCTTTTTTCCTAATCTCTGAAAGGGAGATTGCTGCTTACGCCTTTCTGTCCGGAATAGACTACATTTATGAGGAATGTCCGTACTCAGTAGGAGCAAAAACCCTTCTTTATAAAGAGATTCTAAGCCGTATTGAAGATCAATCTCCAGGTACTAAGCTTATGTTCCTGAAAGGATACCTAAAAAGACTTAAAGCTGAGAAGGAAGGGAGAGAACAAGGACCAGTCTCGTACTGTACTATCTGTAACTATCCTTCATGGGGACAGAAATGCGTTTTCTGTTCTCTCACAGAGAGATTAGATATACCCTACAAATTTGAGTACAAGGAGTACGATTTTAGCAAATGAAAAGATTGGACATTATCTGTCAGCTCATATTCAACATTTACGAAGCTTATACAGTAGCTATCTACAAATTGGAAGGCAAATTTTTAAGATGCCTTTCATTTTTTACTATGTCCAAAACCTTTTTAAGAGACAAATACCTGTCTGTGGAAATGACACTTCCCGGATGGGTTATGAAGCACCGAGAACCTTTGATTATCCCTAATTTTGATAGAGAAATAGAGACTCTGGGCTACTATGAAAAGAACGAGGAGATCAAATCATTTATGGGATTCCCTCTCGGAGAGAGTGGAGTACTATGTATTGACAGTAAAAAGAAGTACTCTTTCACAGATAAAGAAAAGAGAAACTTAAGCGGCTTTGTGCCCCTAATAATTCAGGAAATTAGCGTGGACGATTATGGAGTAGAGCTAGAGGAAAGATTAACCGAATTAAACACTAAAAGGCTCATATTTTCTCTTTTTGGAAACCTACTCCAAAAAAAAATAAAAATAAACGATGTATTGGAGGAAGCGCTCAGAATATCAGGTGGTGATCTGTGTTTTATAGGTATGGAAAAGGGGGAAAAGCTTGAGATCAAGGATGCGGCTGGCATTGGATTAGATCAGTGTTTAAAAAAGACGTGTTCTATTGGAGAAAGCATAGCCTATAGTGTTATAGAAGGCGGAGCAGAACTCTTACTTCCCTTTGATACAGGCTATTTGAGGGAGAAGCCGTTGATATATGAAGGCGAGCCTTTTAAAGCTAAACAGTTTTTTGGATTTCCCCTTGTGGTGGATGACATCGTTTTTGGGGTTGTTGGTTTTGCAACCCGAACCGAAAAACCTCTTCTAGAAACGTCAATAGGGACTTTAAGAGACATGGCTGTCATGTTCTCTATGTACTATTCAGCAGTATGGACAAAAGAGTATCTTGAAAAATTAAAAGATATTGACCCTGTTACAGGAGCATTACAGTTTAACTATTTTTTAAGAATAGCAGAAGAATTCATAAAGAAAAACATCAAATTCGGTCTTATAAAAATAAGCCTTTTGAAACTTAGCGCTTTCAACCGCGAAAAAGGCGTGGATTTCACCGAGCAGATGTTGAAAAAAGCCTGTTACTTAATAAGACACTCTTCAGGAGAAACTTCCTTCGTGAGTAGAAAAGCAGGAGGTAAATTCTACGTCCTCATTCCTAGGAGAGATCCTCCAAGCGTTAAAAATACTGCAAAGATGATTGATTACACAATATTTAAAGGTATCTACGAACCTTATGAAGGAAAAACAAAATTTCAAAAAAAGGAGGAAAGCGTATACTCAAAAGTGGTTTTTTTTCCGGAAGATGGTGTACAATTATGTACCCTTCTCGATAAAATTGATGGCTAAGGGGGAATCATGGGCATACTGGAGAAAATCGCCAGTTTTTTTACTTCGAATATGGCTATGGATCTGGGGACAGCAAATACTCTCATTTACATGAAAGGAGAAGGTATAGTTCTTAACGAGCCGTCGGTAGTAGCAATAGATAACAACGCAGGTCGGGTAATAGCTGTTGGAAGACAGGCAAAAGAATATATAGGTAGAACTCCACCTAACATCAGTGCCATCAGACCTTTAAAAGATGGTGTCATAGCAGATTTTGATGTAGCCAGAGCTATGATAAAATACTTTCTCGAACGGGTCAGAAAAGAAAAAAAGGTATCAAGACCAAAAATGGTCGTAGGTGTCCCGTCAGGTATAACCCAAGTCGAAAAGAAGGCAGTCATAGACGCGTGCTTACAAGTTGGAATAAAGAGTATCTACTTGATAGAAGAGCCTATGGCTGCCGCAATAGGATCTGACATGCCCATTGATCTCCCTAGAGGAAATATGGTTGTAGACATAGGCGGGGGAACCACAGAGGTCGCAATAATAAGCCTTTCAGCTGTAGCTTACAGTGAGTCATTAAGGGTCGCTGGAGACGAACTAGATGATTCTATTGTAAGGTATCTACAAAAAAAGCATCAGCTCTCTATAGGGTTAATCGCAGCTGAAAAAATCAAAATAGAACACGCATCTTTATACCCCTCATCTGACGAGCATATAAATGTGGTCGGGAAGGACATACTTACCGGTACGCCAAAAAGCGTAAAAATATCGAAAGCAGAGATCGCTGAGGCTATTGAAGAACCGGTTTCAGCAATAATAGATGCTATAAGGAGGGCTTTAGAGAAACTTCCTCCTGATTTTGTCTCTGATCTTAACGAGTCCGGTATGGTATTGACCGGTGGAGGGGCTCTACTTAAAGGCTTACGTGAAAGAATCGAGATTGAGACTGGTATAACCGTTCATGTGGCGGAAGATCCTCTAATCTCGGTTGTAATGGGCGCAGGTCGCGCCCTAGAGGAAATGGACAGGTATAAAAAAGTGTTCATAAACTAGCCTGAAATTCGAATTCATATAACGTACACAAGCCCTAATTGATTCTAAATTTCTCCATTGATTTCTTAAGTTCTTCTGCAAGCCGAGCAAGCTCGAAAGTCGCGCCTGCAATTTGATCTGTTGTGGTACTGTTTTCTTTAGCTACTACAGCTATTTCCTCAACGTCTATTTTTGTACTCTCCGCAGCAGCTGATATTTCTTCGACCGCTGATGCTATATTCTGAATCATATTTTTCAATCCAGAGAAGTTTCCAACTATTGTACTGAAGGTCTCGCTTGCTTTCTTGAATGATTCAGTGCCGACTTGAACACTTTCCGTTACTTTATCCATTTTATTTTTTACATTTTCAATCTCCCATCTTATGTCGGTTATAGTCTTTTCTATTTCCATGGTGGCTTCCTGAGTTCTGGTAGCAAGTTTGCGCACTTCATCAGCCACAACTGCGAAACCTTTACCGTGCTCTCCTGCTCTTGCTGCCTCTATAGCTGCATTAAGCGCAAGAAGATTAGTCTGATCTGCAATCTCATTTATCACTTCTATAATTTGACCTATCTGTCCAGATTTTTCTTTTAGTCTCATAACCGAGCTCGAAGAGTCTTCGACCATTTTTTCGATTTTATCCATTTCCATGACTGATTCTTGGATCACTTTTTGACCCTCATTAGCAGCTTTTGAAGTGTCTTCCGCATTTTTGTCTATAGAAAATGCGTTTTTGGCGATTTCTGCAACAGATGAAGAAAGTTGTCCGGACATGACCGCAACCTGACTTACCTTCTGTGTCTGGTCAGATACCCTTTTACTCATGTGGGTTGCAGCGGAACTTAGTTCTTCCGCCGATGAGGCTAAATTTTCAGTTGCAGATTTAACACTTACTAAAAGCTCTTTTAAATTATTTCCCGTATTTACAAGAGCCTTTATAAGCCTACCGATCTCGTCAGAAGAAAACTTCGTGATCCGTATTTTTAAGTCACCTTCAGAGAGGCTTTCAGCTATTCTAAGACCATTCTCTATAGAGAGGGTTACCCCTCTCGTTATGGAAGTTGCGAAAATCATCATAAATACGATAGCCACTGCCCCTATTCCAATAGCTAATATTCGCATGTAGTTAACTGCTGACGATGCGTTCTTTAAATAAGCTTCCACAAGCTTTTCACAGACCGAAAAGAGTTTCTCCTGCTTAGTTCTGATAGACAAAAAGGTGTTTGTGGCTATATCAAAGGTCTCGGAATCACAGAGTTGTATAATTTCGTTGTAACCTTTGGTCAGATCATCCAATAGCGTTTTTATCTCGTTTATTTCAGATGCATTTCTTCCGCTTTTTTTCAGATGTTCAACCATTTTTGCTACAGTAGAGATCGAATCATCTATTATCTTTTTGCTTTCCTTTCTCAAAGTGGGATCATTTATAAGAAGGACAGATGTAATTGTGATGTTCAGTTTCTGAATCTGGTTCTCCACGTTCCTCGCCATCTCACTACTCGAATATGCTTTGGTTATATACCTTATCTGGTAAATGCCTATAAGTGAGATGACAATTATCGAGGCACAAACAACTCCTGTCAAAAACCGGAATTTGCTCTTTATGGTGCCGATTCCAAGCATTACATCACCTCACTTTTTCGGATAAGCTCCACAGCCTATTATCATGTCTTCGTAGCGTTCCACGTAGGCTTTTTTCTGCTCTATCTTCTTTGTGACCGGGTTCATGAATTTATATTCTTGCCAACCGCTTCCCTTCGCTTTGATAAGTTCTATCCTTTCCTTCACATACTCTTTGCCATCCGCGTCCTTCACGTTGTAAAGGTTTTTCCCGACGAGCTTTGGGTTCTGTCCGTGCGCAAGGACTACGCCGTTCATGTCATAAACGAATATGTATAGATCCCGGTCTATGAACTTACCTTTGGTGTTACTGAATTCAGCCAAGGCCTTTTCTTTTCCCACTTCCTTCACGTAAGCTATAGCTTTTTTCACCATTGCCTTTGCTTCTTCCTCTGTTCCGAACTCACTCGCGAAAGCACCAATTATCCACCCGATTACAGCCAAAATTGTGGCTAGGAAAAATACCTTTTTCATTCTTAACCTCCTTTAAGGTTTTTTATACTTGTGTTCTTTATCGTATAACTTTGGTAAAACTTAAGTTTAAGACTAAAACTTAAGTTTAAGACATAGAATAAGGCTATATCTTTAAGAGCTCTGCGTTTAAGGTCTTTTTAAAACTCAAGTTTGGGGATATTTAGGTAGGATATTTCCCCCAGATGGTAAGATATAGGCCTTCCCCCGGGGTATTAGTTCTTTGGCTATAAGTATAGCGTCATCAAGTGTTTCCGCGTAGACGAATCCCATCTTTTTTACATCTTCTTCGTTTAACCCTTCTGTAACATGAATGATCCTATACCTCTCACTAATCTCTTTAAAATGGACAATCTGCATGACATAGGACACACCAAGATTTCTCAAATGGTCAGGTATGCCTTTATCCAAAAAAATCCTATGATACTCTCCAGCAGAAATGGGCTTACTCATCTCTTCCAATAGAGGCCCTATGGAGCCCGCCTTTTTATGGGGAGCAACCCATATTATTGTTCCCCCTTTTTTTGTCACGTACTGAGCAAGAAGAAGAGCCTTCGTTGCTTGGACCCCTATTTCAAGAGGATGCGCTGAAGTAATGGTTATATCAGCCAGACTACTTACCGTCACCTCATGCACAGATCCTGAATACCTTGACGCCTCTTGATGTTCGTAGTAAGGATGGCCTGCAAAGGCCTTGATAAGATTTCCTTTTTCATCCATTACAACATCCACTTTAAAAGACAGTCCAGCCATCTCACCTATCTCTTTTATCTCCTCATAAAAAGGGTTTCCTTCAAGCACGTTTACCCTGCTACGTCTATTTCTTATGAATGCCATATGATGTCTTTCTGTAGTCTTATAGGATGTAACACCGGGCATTACGATTTTATACCCTCCTCCATAGCCAGAAGTTGGATGAGGCATGCAAGTCCCGATACCTACTATGAGATCAGATTCATGTACAATTTTATTTATTTCCACTGGTATACCTCTTTTTGTAAGACCTATGAAAACATGCTCACCAAAAGGATCGTGTGAGAAAATCCTTCCTTTAAATCTCACGTATATCTCTTCTCCCAGCTTTCTTATCATATCTTCTTCAGTCGCCAAAGGGTGGGTTCCCACTGCACATACAAGCCTTATCCTCTCATCCGGGATACCCCCTTTATTTAGCCTCTCAATTAAGTAAGGCATAATAAGCTTACACGGGGTCAACCTTTGCGGATCATCAAACAGGATGACCGCTTCTGAAGCGTATCTTGCTAGCTCTTCTAATTTCTTTGATTTAATTGGATTATCTAGGGCTTTTAATACTTCTTGGTCAGGATTTTTGCATACGTTGAAATCCCTCTTCTCTTCTATTTCCTCAGAATCCCAGCCCTCGGGAAGACTAAAATGTATCTTTCCTTCTCCGTAATTTAAATAAAACTCTCTTTTCACGACTTATCCCCCTTTTTAGATTTGATTCTAAAAACCGTATCTCAGAATATCTTCCATTGCTCTGTCTATATGCTCTTTCAAAGCCTCTTCTATTTTCCTTTCCGAACCATTTTCTATAGCTAAAAGAATTGCCCTGTGTCCCTCAATTGCCCTCTCTACATTGTCCTTTGTGTATATACTTTGGATTCTGTATCTCAGCATATGTCTTCTTAAAGTTCTTGAAAGCTCCAAAAGCCTCTCACTGCCGCTTAGGGTTGCTATTGTCTCGTGAAATTTTCCATCTAGCTCTACAAACGATTTGATGTCATTATCTTTCAGCTTCTTTTCGCAAAGCTCTATGTTTTTTTGAAGTTCTCTTATGAGCTTTTTTTTGTCCCTTTTTAAAGCCCAATTCAAAGCAAGTACTTCTATAACCTTTCTAATTTCACATATCTCGTAAACTTCTTCCTTGCTTAAGGGTTTAACACTATAACCGCTTCGTGGACGGGAAATAACTAATCCTTCATGTTCCAGGGCATGAAGAGCTTCTCTCACTGGTGTTCTTGATACCCCTATTTCTTTTGCAAGCCTTCCTTCGTATATCCTTTCTCCCTGTGAAAGCTCTCCTTTGAGTATCTTTTCCCTTATGTAATTGTAGACTTTTTTTCTTATGGATTCTGTAGATGCCAGGTTAAGCTTTTTCATTCCTTTTAACGAGGTACATTAGCCTTTCCCACTCTCTGTCTACGTTTCTTTGAATCTCTTCGATATCTTCGTCTTTAAGATGCGAAAATCTTCCTTGGATGGAGAGGTAATCTCTGACTGGCAACCCTTTTGGCATTTTAGTTATCTTATATATCTCCCCATCGTAAACTTCATATAAAGGAAATACTTTTGTCTCAGAGGCAAGAATTGATACTATACCTGTCAAATCTTCCTTCATCCTCCATCCAGTAGGGCAAGGAGCAAGAATATGAATGAATCTTGTGCCTCTAAGCGCCTTAGCTTTTTTCACTTTCTCCATGAGATCTTCAGGATATCCTATCGTTGCAGTTGCAGCATAGGGCACAGAGTGGGCAACGATTATGTCCATGAGTTTCTTTTTTTTCTCTCTTTTTCCCTTGGGTGTTGTTATTGTCCAGGAACAGTAAGGTGTAGATGAGCTTGCCTGTATCCCGGTATTCATATAAGCTTCGTTGTCGAGACAAACATATATAAAGTCTTCGTTTCTTTCTGCTGCTCCCGAAAGAGACTGTAAACCTATATCGTACGTCCCACCGTCACCTGCAAATGCAAGAACAGTTATGTCATCTTCTCCCCTTATTTTTAATGCTCGCGAGATGCCAGATGCGGTTGCGCCTGCAATAACGAAAGCGGAATGAAATGCCGGCACCTTAAGTGCCGAAAGAGGATAAGTGGCACTTATTACTGCTTCACACGAGGGTATAATTACAACTATTGTTTTCTGACCAAGCACGCTAAGTACGAGTCTCATAGCTACAGCAAGTCCACATCCTGGACACGCTAAATGTCCTTGTCTTAAAAGTTCGTCCCGTGTATCCATATGGGCATCTCCGGCGGTTTTTCTTCTCTCAAAACGTATAGGGTAATCTTTTCTATCAATTCTGGGGGAAGGTCCTCTCCACAAAGTCCGCCTATAAAACCGTAAATTTGAGGCCTATTTTCCAAATTACACATTGAAGCCTTTAGTTCATCGCAGAATATACCTCCCTTTCCCACAGAAACGTTCCTGTCTATTACTACGACCTTTTTCAAATGTGAAAGATATCTTACTACTTCCTCATACGGGAAAGGTCGGAAAAGTTTTATCTTCAAAAGACCAGCTTTTATTCCTTTTTCCCTTAAGTTTCTCACCGAAAGTCTTGCACAGGAAGTAATTGCACCTGAAGTTACTATACCGATCTCGGCATCATCCAGGTGTACCGCTTCAACTATTCCATAAGATCTCCCAAACGTATCTCCAAAAATCCGATCTGCCTCAACTATTACGTCCTTGGCTCTTAGTGTGTCTTCAAACTGCCTTTTTTTGAATTCTGAGTAATAGAAAGCATCTACAACGTTCTGAAGAAATGCGGGGTTTCTGTGATCGAATCTATTGGGAAGGTTTTTTGGAGGAAGGTATCGGTCCACATTTTCTTTCTCAGGTATATCCACTGGTTCTATAAAATGGGACGTGTAAAAACCATCTATTATTACCATTACAGGAAGAAAGACAGTTTCTGCTACCCTATAGGCCATGATGACGGTATCAAGTGCTTCCTGACCGTTTTCGCAGTAAAGCTGTAACCATCCAGTGTCCCTCTGGGAAAGAGTGTCAGTCTGATCACTTCCAAATGCCCACGGAGACGAGACAACTCTATTCACACAACCCATTACGATTGGAACCCTGTTTCCGGAAGCAAAATGGAGCATCTCATGCATGAAGGCTATTCCCTGGGAAGAACTTGCGGTAAAAACACGCACACCCGTAAGCGAGGCGGATATGCATGCAGCCATAGCAGAATGCTCAGATTCTGCCCTCATCATCTGACCCCGGATTTTTCCATCTGAGACCATCTCAGAGATTTTCTCATATATGGGGGTCTGGGGTGTAATCGGGTAAGCCGCTATGAAGTCTACATCACAAAGCCTAACCGCTTCCGCTATTGCGTAATTACCTGATAATAGCTCCACCATCTTTTTCCACCATTTCTATAATGTGAGAAGGGCATGTACGAGCGCATATCCCACAGGATTTACAGTATGTTTCGTTTACTTCGTAGAGTCCTATTTCCCTTCGTATAACTGAGACATCAGGGCACAGATAGTAACAAAGATCGCACTTCTTGCACTGACCACAAGATAAACACCGGTTAACTTCTTTAGTTATTTCTTTTTCATCTAGAGTCTGTGTAACTTCCCGAAAGTCCTTTAGCCTCTCTTCGGGCGCAACTTTTTTTACCTTTGCCTCCGGTTCTTTTTCTATAACCAAAGTATTAAGTTGCGAGAAGCTTATCACCTTCTTTATGTTCTTTTTCTCGAGATTAAGGTATTTAGCGAAAGATACGGAATTTTTCTCGCCTAAAGTTAGATCCTCAAGCGGTATCTCAAGACCTTTTGACTCCATATCAATAAATATGGCCGCCTTTTTTCCTGATGCGAGAGCATCAGAAACAGAAGCTTTTTGTCCTATAATATCTCCTCCTGCGAAAAACTTATCCAGTTTTGTTTTTCCTTTTCCATCAACCACAACAAATCCTCTCGCATCAAAAATCTCGCCTTTTACTATATCCGAATGAGCCTTCTGTCCAACACATATTACAACTGTATCTGCTATCTCTTCCCTTTTTTCATCTTTCGGGATAAACGTTAACTCGCCTGTATGGAGGTCCTTTTTCACATCTGTGGCTTGAAAGCTTATACCCTCAAGTCTTTCTTTCCCTTCGAAAGATGTAGGCAAAAATCCGCCCACAATTTCTATACCTTCCTCAAGAGTCTCTTCCACATTCTCTCTAAGAGCTGGAAGTGAATCGACCTTTTCAGGGGCAAAAATCCGTATTTCTGCGTGTGGCCTTAGTCTTTTTAAAGTTCTTGCCGCATCCATTGCCACGTCTCCACCACCAATAACAATTGCTTTTCTTATTTCACCATTTATCGAGTTTGTATTTCTTAAAAATTCTAATCCGTAATATATTCCCTTTTTTTCACTGCCCCTAAGTCCGATCTTTTTAGCTTCCCATAAACCCGGAGCCAAAAACACATAGTCAAAGGATCGAGATAGAGAATAAATGCTGTCTCCTTTTAACTCCTTCTCTTTGATAATCTCGGGGTTCAGAGCTAAAACTCTCTGTATCTCCCTCTCCACCACATCCTTAGGCAATCTATATGACGGAATCCCGTATCTTAAAAGTCCTCCAATCTCCCTTTCCCTCTCGTATATTGTTACTTTATGGCCGAGTCTCAAAAGAAAGTACGCGCATGAAAGCCCAGCCGGCCCCGAACCAACAATCGCAACTTTCTTTGGATTCTTATTTTCGGAGATCGGTATGTGATATGATCCATAATCTCCCAGATAACGTTCAATACTCCTTATTAGGATTCCTGAATCGTACTCCTTTCTATTACAACTTTCCTGACAAGGGTGATAGCAGACTCTTCCACATATTCCTGGGAAGGGATTCTCAATTAGAATAGTCTCCTTTGCTCGAATGAGATCTCCCTGTTTCATATAGAAGATAAAAAGTGGGATGTCAGTACCCATTGGACAAGCTTCTCTGCATGGGCCAACACCTTCTTCATAAAGAGGCTTAAGCTTTCCCCAAAGACCCGTCTTCTGGATCTCTGTAGAGACCCTTGATACGGGCATTATCTCTTCAAGGAGACCTTGTTTCATTATAGGCCCTCCTAAGGGCGGCCAAATTTTCCTCAACCTTTGCGGGAACGTATTCTCTTACAGCCTTTTCCAAGAATTCCATAGGGAGATCTTGATTGATTCTCGCATAGGCTCCAAGCATCGCAGTGTTTATAATGTTTCCAAGTCCACATTCGCTGGCTATCTTCTGCGCATCCACATAAGCCAGATTCACATTTTCCTTTAATTCTAAAGGTTCGTCAGAATTTATAAGGACAATGCCTCCCTGCTTTACGTGGTTCATAATCGGCTCTTCCAGGATAAGGTCCTTTGCCATTACAATCAAGTGATCTGCCCTTTTTATTTCGCATTTAAGAAGAATTTTTTCTGAGTCAACCCGCAAGAAACTTTTTACAGGTGCGCCTCTTCTTTCCCCCCCAAATAACGAATAACACTGTGGATAAAATCCGCGAAGAAAGAATGCCTTTGCAAGTATTTGGGCAGCAACAACCGCTCCGTGTCCGCCCCTGCCAATGAATTTAACCTCAGTCACTTGTATACTGTACCCCAGTTGGATTTTGTGTGTCAAGGAAAATTTCTTGCCTACTGACAACCAAAGAAAACTTTTAAAAGCAGACGTAGATTAATTTCTTTTTGTCGTAACCCTTCCAGATCTGGAAGCCATTTCAAGGTCACATTCCCTACCACGATATCGTAGCTGTTTTCAGTCGTAACCCTTCCAGATCTGGAAGCCATTTCAAGCCAAAGCACCACACAGTTTCTCTGAAACAGGGCTCGAGTCGTAACC
>JAOADT010000020.1 GCA_026417175.1 Deltaproteobacteria bacterium
GTAAAGAGATAGTAGATATAGCAAATGCTGCTAAAAACACTACCCAGAGTGCCCATGATACAACCCAGTATGCAGTTAACCTATCCAATTTGGCCCGTGCTCTCCAAAGTTCCGTAAAATTTTTCAAAATTTAACCAGTGGGGAAGGGTAGAAGAGAAAAAAACGGTATAAAAAATTATTATTCCTTCGAAATGAGAATGAAAGACTTTTGGATTAGAAAAAGAAAAGATTATTGTGGGGACGATAGAAACGCGATGGATGCCTACTTTTGAATGTGAATAGGAAAATTTCATGTGATTAGGTTGGATAGAAGCTTCTCATTCCCCACTGGTTTATTTAGATTTTGTTGGGTAAGAATGATCCCTTCTTTATCTCTAAAAACATTACTTTCCCTGCCGATAATCCTTTAGGTGAGTAATCTTCATGGGAGGCTATTATGAGCCTTAATTCCCTTAAATCAGAGGAACAGAAAGAATCCATAGAACGATTCCTTAAGGTTATCCTTCCAATCGTTGTTGCCCTAGGATTGGTTTTTCTTTTCTTCGATCTAAGAAGACTGGGTGGAAATTATCGGTCCCTGGAGTTTCTATTCTACTCTCTCACCGTTTTTGGTCTCCTTCTATCCTATTTTTTTAGAAAATATATTCCCTCTCATATCAATTTTCTTTTCATCGTTTTTCTTCTTTTTTTCGTTTCTGCCTTCTCTCTCATCTGGTACGGTTTTGAGATGAAAAGCACACTTGCCCTTTCACACATCTGCATACTACTCTTTTTCGTTTTTGGTCCAAAGATTGGATACTTAAGCCTCTCTTTTGGAGCAGCTATTATAGTCCTTAAAGGCATTCTTTTGGACATGGGGTATACTAGTGTAAGTCCCGTATTTTTAAAAAGACTTCCCACATTTGAAATGTGGGCGCTTGTTGCTTTTGCCTTCTTTTTTTATCCATTTCCAGTATTGTTTTTTATAGCTCAAGCAAAAGAAAAACTTGAGAAAAAGATAAACGAACTTTACGAAGTAAACCGTAAACTTAAAGAAGAGATTATAAAAAGGCAAATATCAGAGAAAAAGGCAGCCGAGCTCGAGGACATGTACAGATCCATGATAAGAAGCTCCGTTGCAGGTTTTTTCTTTCTTGATGGGACAAAGTTCATTTTTGCAAATAGAAAGACATGCGAAATCCTTGGAGTCGATGAAACTGAAATAGTAACAAAGGATTTTGTGGAATTTATACATCCAGAAGATGTAAACCATATCTTCCCTTTTTTTGCTAAGGGCTTTCCTCTTTCCGAAAAAACGTTAAGGTGCATATCAAAAGATGGAAAAGAACTTTTTGTCCTTTTCTCTATAGTCCCTATCCTTTATGGAGAAAAAAATCTTTATTCCGGAGTTATGATAGATGTAACAAGAGAGAAGAAACTAGAGTCAGAGCTTATCCATGCCCAGAAGATGGAGGCAGTAGGTGTGCTTACACAGGGCATATCCCACGATTTCAATAACGTTCTTACCGCTATAGTAGGATACGCATCCCTAATGAAGGAAAGATTAGAAAAGGACGATCCTTTGAGGATCTATACGGAAAGGATAGTCTCCTCGTGCGAAAAGGCTCAGGCCATAATAAAAGATCTTCTCATATTCGGAAGAAAGGATCCTTTGATGATGAAGGAGATTGATCTAAATGAAGTGATAAAGGATTCGGAAGGATTACTCAGAAGACTTTTTACGCGCGATACACATATGGAACTTCATCTTTCAGATGAAAAACTAACTGTTATGTGTGATCCCGTAAAAATACAGCAGGTGCTCATGAACCTTGCTACCAATGCAAGGGATGCAATGACAGAAAGAAAGATTGTTGTAATAAAAGTAAAACCCTTTGAGATAGATGATGACTTTATAAGAGATAACGGTTTCGGTAACAAGGGAAAATACGCTCTCATATCTTTCTCAGATACGGGATCTGGAATAAAAGATGATGTCAAAAATCACATATTTGAACCTTTCTTCACAACTAAGGAGAAAGGCAAGGGAACTGGGCTTGGCCTTTCTGTTGCATACAGTATAATCAAGCAGCATAATGGTTACATAAGGGTGGAAAGCACTTTTGGTGTGGGTACAACTTTTTATATCTATCTACCGCTTGTTGAGGAAAAGATTAAAAAATTTGAAGCGTAAGCATTTTAACCAATTACCGTAATAACCCTTTTTTACAAAATTAGCTCAAATTTGGTCCATCTATCTTTATTATTAAAATAAGGTAGTTGATTTTTCTAGATAGAAATTATAGGATATTAAAAACGTTAAAATATGAGTTCTTTTAAAGACCTTATAAACAGCATAATCTTCGCAATTGATGAAGGAAAGGTGGGAACCGTAGCTACAGTTATTAAGGCCAAAGGATCAACACCTGCACCTTCTGGATCAAAAATGTTTATTTGTGAAGATGGATCATTTATTGGGTCAGTAGGTGGAGGATGTATGGAATCAGAGATCTGGATGAGGTCCAAGTACGTGATGATGAGTAAAGAGCCACAGAAGGTTACTTTTCATCTTACGAGTGAAACTGTGGAAGATGAAGGAATGGTTTGTGGGGGAAAGGTAGAGATTTTTGTTGAACCGCTAAAGTACGAACATAAACCAATTTACAAAAAAGCTCTTGAGTGTTTTGTAAACGGAGATAGTGCGATTTTATTAACAACCATTTCCAGACCGTATAAGAAAGTTCTGCTTACGGAAGGCGGACATGTAATAGGTGATAAAATGGAGAACCTCGAATACATCACTTCAGAATTCTTCTCATTAAAAGACCCACAAATTTTTAGAGGGGTTGTAGTAGAGCCTTTAATTTGTTATGAAGAGCTCATAATCTATGGGGCAGGTCACATATCCCAGCACGCATGTAGATTTGCGAAGGCGGTCGGTTTTTATGTAACTATTGTAGATGATAGGGAAAATTTTGCAAATAAAGAGCGCTTCCCGGAGGCAGATCGTATATTGATTGAAAAATTAACATCTCTGTCTTTAGAGGCCAGACCTCCGAAAAAAGGCTATGCAGTGATCGCAACGAGAGGTCATAAAAATGATGCATTTGTTCTTGAGCAAATTCTTAACGATCCACCAAAATACGTAGGAATGATTGGAAGTCAAAGAAAGGTAAAAACAGTCTACAATTATTTGGAGTCAAAAGGAATTGGTAAAGACTCCTTGAAGAGGGTTCACGCTCCTATTGGGCTTAGGATCGGTGCAAAAACTCCTGAGGAAATTGGGTTAAGTATTGTGGCTGAACTAGTTAAAGAGAGAAGAAAAAGGTAATTACAACCTCTCTTTTTGGAACCTGCGGTTATTTAATCGAAGAGAACGGAAATCCATCTAAAAGTAAACATAACCAGATTAGGAATAAACAAGATTCTAAACGCAATTTTGCAAAAATCCAACTTTGATGAAGAGAAATGGGAATAGCCGAAGTAGATTTTATTCGAAATTTTTCTATTTTCTTTTTTTACAGGGAAGCCAAAAGGAGTGCAAAAGCCTAAATAAAAACATTTAATAATTTAGGGTTAATACGATCTCTAACATCAAGTTTAGGGGTTTTTACAAGCAAAAACTTCACTGGTAAAGTAACCCAAATAATCAATTATTTATATCGACTTTTATTTTTCTTCTTGACATTATAACTAGGAAAAGGTACAATTTTTAAAAATCGTGATGTTGAGGTTAGAAATGTATATAATACAGGGACTGCAATGCAGAAATTGTGGAAGAAGTTACACTTTATCTCCTACTCACATATGTGAATTCTGTTTTGGGGGGCTTGATGTCGTATATGACTATTCCAAAGTAGGACATACATTCACCTTAAAGGCTCTAGAAAATAGACCATACAATATATGGAGATATAAAGAGCTACTTCCTATAGAAAAAGAGCCTGTATGCGGATTTAATGTGGGTTTTACGCCCCTACTTAGGGCAAGAAGGCTCGAAAGGCTGCTAGGAATAAAGGAAATTTATATAAAGAATGACGCGGTGAATCATCCAACGCTATCGTTTAAGGACAGGGTAGTAGCGGTTGCAATTTCCAAGGCAGTGGAATTTGGTTACGATGTTATTTCCTGTGCCTCTACCGGAAATTTGGCTAATTCTGTTGCGGCATTGGCTGCATCATGTGGTCTGAAAAGTTATGTTTTTATTCCTTGGGATCTTGAAGCAGGGAAGGTTTTGGGAACATTGATTTATGGTGCCCATTTAATAAGGGTTAAAGGAACATACGACGACGTAAACCGACTCTGCAGTGAAATAGCAGAAAATTTTGAATGGGCATTCGTCAATATAAACATAAGACCTTTTTACGCTGAGGGATCAAAGACCTTCGGTTTTGAAATAGCAGAACAGATGAATTTTAAGTTGCCAAAACACATAGTCGTGCCGATGGGAGGGGGGTCACTTATAACAAAAATATGGAAAGCTTTTAAGGAACTACAAACACTTGGTTTCATCGATGCCATCGAAACTAAAATGCACGGAGCACAGGCAGAAGGCGCTAACCCTATTGTATCTGCTTATAAACAGGGCAGGAAAACGATAAAACCGGTTAAGCCTAATACAATCGCCAAGTCCTTGGCCATAGGCAACCCTGCCGATGGTGCGTATGCCTTGCAGACCATAAGAGAATCGGGTGGAACTGCCGAGGATGTAACGGACGACGAGATATTGGAAGGAATAAAAATGCTTGCCAGGGAAGAAGGTATATTTACAGAGACAGCTGGTGGCGTAACAGTAGCTGTTACCAGGAAATTGAAGGAACAAGGCGTAATCGGTGAAGACGATTCAGTTGTAATAGCTATCACAGGAAATGGTTTAAAGACCCAGGAAGTAGTCAGAAATAATATGGGAGAGCCTACTGTAATCGAACCAAATTTGAAAGATTTTGAGAAAATTTATTGTACAGTAATCTAAGGAGGAGACAAATGGTAACGGTAAAAATTCCAGGACCTTTGAGAAAACTGACCGGCGGTAAAGACCTAATACAACTAGAGGGGGTGGTGACAGTCAAGGATGCTTTAGAAAAGTTAATAGAAACTTACCCTGAACTTGAGGACCGACTAAAAGATGAGAGGGGGCTTTTAAGGGAATTCATAAATATTTTTGTTAATAATGAGGATATAAGGTTTCTGAACGAACTTGATACCGAACTTAAGGATCAAGATCACATAATCCTTGTCCCAGCAATAGCAGGTGGGCAGGGAAAACGGAGAGTCAAGCTTTATTTTCCCCCAGATAAAGTAAAAGAACCAGTGATTTACAATTTAGGTCATATGTTCAAAATAGTAACAAACATACGAAAAGCCAATGTTGATGAGGATTTTGGCTGGGTCTCTCTCGAAGTGGAGGGAAGTGACGAAGAGTTCAGTAAGGCTATTGAATATCTAAAAAAACTAGGAATAAGAGTCGAGCCCATTGAAGGTGATATTTTAATCTGAGAGCTTAACATGAATACAAAGGACGAGAAAGTACAGGAGATTTCAATCCACCAATTGGCAGAGGTCCTAAAACGTGAAAAGGACTTTCTACTTATTGACATAAGGGAAAAGTCGGAAATCCAAACGGGATATTTGAAGGGCGCTCTGTTTATAGCACCAGATGAAATACTGGAGAAAGTTACGGAGATGGGTATAGACGGAGAAAGACCTTTGATTTTGTATTGCGGATTTGGAATAAAGTCTCTAGATGTGGGACGGAAATTAAAGAAACATGGTTATAAAAACGTCTACACCTTAAGAGAAGGATTTGAGGGTTGGCGCGCAGCTGGGTACGAATTTTCTGGTGATGCGCAGTTTTCTCCGGAACAGTTAACAAGGTATAGCCGACACATTCTTCTTAAAGAGATAGGAATCGAGGGACAGAGGAGATTAATTCAATCAAAAATTCTCATAGTGGGCGCGGGAGGTCTCGGATCCCCCTCAGCCCTTTACTTGGCAGCTGCCGGCGCGGGAACGATAGGGATTATTGATCACGATGTTGTTGATCTGTCAAATCTTCAGAGACAGGTAATTCACACAACAGATAGGGTGGGATTACCAAAGGTCGAATCCGCTCGTGAAACTCTAAAAAAATTAAATCCTGACGTCAATATAATTACTTATAATGAAAGACTCTCAAAAGAGAATGGCCTAAGAATTTTTTCGGGATATGATATCGTGATTGACGGATCTGACAACTTTCCTACTAAATTTCTGATAAATGATCTCGCTTTCTTTACGGGTATCCCTTATGTATTCGGTGGAGTATTCCAGTTTGAAGGACAGATAAGCTTGTTCCATCCACACGGAGGAGGTCCGTGTCTTAGATGTGTATTCCCAAACCCTCCTCCCCAAGGTGTTGTGCCGAGTTGTAGCGAGGTTGGTATCCTGGGGGTTGTGCCCGGCTTGATAGGTGTACTACAGGCCCAGGAATGCATAAAGGTTCTTTTGGGAATAGGTGACCCACTTATAGGGAGATTTCTAAATTTCGATGCGTTAAGAACAAGTTTTGTCACATTTACGGTAAAGAAGAACTCTTCGTGTAGCTTATGTGGAGAAAATCCGACAATTAAAAAGATTGAAGAATCAGAACAATTTTGTGAATCGAGGATATGGATAGCATGAAATGGCCTCTTATTAAGATCCCTTCTATTATTTACCTAGAGATGATAAGTCACTCTCAAAAAGAGTGGCCAAATGAAGCATGCGGTATTCTTGCTGGTACCGATGATGAAGTAAGAAAGATATATCCTTTAGAAAATCAGGAAAAAAGTCCGTACAAATTCCTTATTTCTCCGCTCGACCAGTTAAAAGTCTTGTCCGACATAGAAAAAAGTGATCTCAGGATGGTTGGTGTTTACCACTCCCATCCAAATACAGACCCTTATCCATCTAAGAGGGATTTAGAGTTTGCGATCTATCCTGATGTTTTATCAGTTATTATTTCTCTCAAAAGAAAAGAAAAGCCCAAAGTTTACATTTTTTCTTTCGAAGATGGAAATGTTAAAGAAGTTGAATATACAATCACATGAAAAGATGTCATGTATTTTAATCGTTTAATCAGAAAAACAATAGTTCAAACAATAGGTAATACCCCGCTCATAAATATTTCCGGTCCAAATGTCAGTTCCCAGGTCAGAATTTTAGCTAAAGCTGAATTTATGAATCCTGGGGGATCCATTAAAGATCGAACTGCCTTTAGAATCATAAAAGATGCTTTTGACACAGGGAGACTGAACAGTTCAAAGATGTTACTGGATGCTACCTCTGGAAATACCGGTATAGCGTACTCGATGATATGTGCAGGCATAAATGTACCTGTGGAGCTTGTGGTTCCTGGAAATATCAATCCTATAAAAAAAAGAATTATGGAAGCTTTTGGTGCTAAACTCATACTCAGTGATCCTTTGGAAGGCTCAGAAGGGGCATACAAGTTGGCCCAGAAAATTTACGAGCGATACCCTGAGAAATATTTTTTCGGAAATCAGTATAAAAACCGATCAAATTTTCTTGCACATTATGAATCAACTGGGAGTGAGATTCTAAAACAAACAAAGGGTAAAATCACACACTTTGTGGCCACTTTAGGTACAGGGGGAACCATTTTCGGGATAGGCAAGCGATTAAAAAACTTTAATCCGCACATAAAGGTAATATGCGTTCAGCCAGATGATGATTTCCACGGGATAGAAGGTTTAAGACATGTAAGAGAACTTAAAACCAACGGTATTTACGTAGAGTCGGTGATTGATGAGGTCGTATATGTCAAAACTGAGGAGGCCTACAGTGCTCAAAGGTCAATAGCGAAGGAAACTGGCATCCTGGTTGGTTTCTCATCTGGTGCTTCTTTTTTTGTTGCAACTCAATTAGCCAGTTCGTTAAAAAAAGGGTTAGTGGTGACTATATTTCCTGACCGAGGAGAAAGGTACGTTTCTTTATAATTTTTAAGAGGTACTTAGAAAAAACAAAACATATACCGGTTAGAGCCAAAGGACCTTACGTTAATTATTGGTTCCTTTGGTGCATGCTCGGTGCTGGTTTATGGTGCTCCAAAATCGCCATTTCCACATACTAGAAATTTTGATTGGTGCTCATGTCATTTCGGCTACACTTGGGAGTCTTAGCTCAGAAATTATTTATTGATCCAGTTGTGGCTATTCCTTTTGTCTTTGACACAGCTATTTTATTAATGCATCTTATCCGAAGGACTTCATCCGCCGGGTTAAGCGACGGTACTAACTGCAGTAATAGATAGAATATATCCTAAATATTGACTCTATTTAGTTAGTAGGAAAAGGTTGAGTTTGCCCTGAATGTACTTTTTAATTGATCGTTTCTTAATTCATTTTTTCTTGAGTATTGTAATGATTTGAGACTTGCAGCTTGGTGTTAGCATAGTGGATTTTAGTATGAGCTTTTATCAGCTAGAGGAACTAATTAATTCAATAAGTAAACACTATTTAAAAATCATCTTTTAAGAACGTACCAAGGCTTAAGGGACTATTTAGCAATCTAAATCTGATTAAGACGATAAAATATATGAGACATACGGGATAATTACCTATTCCTTTTCAATTTTTATTCCTGCAGTCTTTCAGGATGGGTGTAAACAGAGTACCGGTAGCTAGTTGCATGACAGATAAGGGTGATCCCGGCTTCCTGGGCCATGGTAAAGGCCCTTGCGGTAGGAGAATGTCTCGATATCACGATTGGCACTCCCATTTTTGATGCTTTTATCAGCATCTCTGAGGATACTCTACCCGTTGTCAGGAGAATTTTATCTTTAGGATCCACATTTCTAAAGAGACATTCGCCCATTATTTTATCCACCGTATTGTGTCTTCCTACATCCTCTGCGATAATCAAAATCTGGTTAGTGTCTGCCAACGCAGAGGCATGAACCCCTCCGCTGATTTTGAAAAGCTCAGCTTTTTCTTGAAAGCTTTTCATGAGAAAAGGGATTTGTTTCACTCCAACGGTTATGGATGATTCGATTTTTTGTAGATCGGTTTGAAAGACAGAGCCACCCCCGCATCCAGAGGTAAGAACTTTGGTTTTTTTTAAGTTAAATTCCGCATTTTTTATTCTCACATTGACGATTTTCTCATCATCGCACAATCCCAAGACAAGCACATCTTCAATCTTTTTTATTAAATTTTCGAAAAAAAGAAAACCCACTATTAAGAAATTTGTCTTAACAGGAGTGCATTGAATAGTAATCATTTCATAACCATTGACGTAAAGGGTCAAACTGACTTCTTGCGGAAGATAGGTGAAACTTTCCGAGAATCCAAATCCTGAGTATTTTAAATGTGTAATAGCCCCGAATATCCCTTTATACAACTCTAGGTTCATAACGAGTGATGCATCAAAAGTAAGAGTAGCAAAATCTTATACGAGTTGTCAAGAAGCAAAACTATTCCGATATTATCACTGTCAAATTTCAGATAAGTCCAAAAAGCGTTAGCCACACATTTTCTTTTTTGTAATTATAGATCAATATTGTAAGAGGGTATGTTGTAACTTTACAACCAGTGTATTTATTCTCGTTAAAGTGATCATCAAAAACATTGAGATGTGGACCAGTTAAGGCGAATCCCTGAACTAGACCAGGTTATTTCTGACTGACCTCTAATTTTAGATTATAAGAACCCACATTTTTACTGTTAATAAACATACTAATGAAGAGTTAGGACAATGGGTAAAACCTTTATTTTATGCTATTTCATCATAAAGCTTACTCCTTTTTTTCATTGAACTTTTGTATGAATCTTCTTCATGCATTACTTTTTTGCGAACTTATCGCGCTAAACACCAAAAATTCACTTAGTTTTGTTCGATTTTGGTGATCAAATTCCATCAAAAAATTGCTAGTTTGATTTGTCTTATAGACACCTTAGAAAGCTTAAAAGAAAAAGGGACTTCACCTTTCTCACATAACCTTTGAGGGACATTACTATAAATCCATGAGCATTCTTCTGTGTTTTTCGCATAACTTGCCTGAGATAATCTGGGATTGAATCATATCTCGTAACCAGTGTGCATTAAAAAGCCGGCAATTTTTGTCCTCGCAAAAAGGGTTACCTGTAAAATAGAAGAATATGCTCTGGATCATGTACCCGCGAAATATATCCGGTAAACGTTCTTCAGGAAACTCTAAGTTCGGAGAAAAAGTTTCTCCCAAAGCCATTTTTACCATCCAGGCCCAATAATATTGCTTGCTCCTCGCTGGCACATATCTGATTCCAGAAACGGAGATTATTGTAGGAAAAGAAAAAAGGGCTATTCTCCCGTGATAGTAACCATCATAGTCTATTGTTGCAATTAAGTCGTCCGTCACCACAATATGGACATGGTCCAATGGATTTTTTTTCATCCAGAGGCTAAGAATTTTGAAGTAAATGTTTCTGAGGATGACTGCATCATAAAGAACTCCTACACTTTTATTCCCAAAAAACCTACCCATTTCGTATTCAATCTCGTAGGGAAAAGGGTTTATAATGGGAGATCTGGCAGCAACTATACGAGCTGATGCAAAGGATCGCGCTATTTCGTATCTTTTTTCCTCAGGAACCCAATGTAGGAGACTGTCACAAAAATTTACATCGTATCCTAGATTATTAATCTCTTTAATGTTGGAAACGTTCTTCCAATTAAGATTTTCTTTAGTCTCAACGTAAAAAAATATCTTTTTCACTTTCCAGTTTTTTCTTTATCAAGCTTGCCGCTTTTTTTCCCGAAAGAAGCATAGCTCCAAATGTGGGTCCCATCCTTGGAAGCCCAAAAACAGTGGCCACAGCCATCCCAGCAACGAATAGACCATCGTAAATTTCGGCTGTATGCTGAACTATTAAGTCCTCTGATGCGTCTACCCACATTGCTCCATATCCTCTTGTTTTGACAAATCCCCTTTCTTCCATCTTTTTTGCCACCTGGGCATCGTGCCCCGTTGCATCGAGAACAGTCTTTGATTCAAGTCCGATGGGGTCAACGCAAGTTATCTGACGTGGCAATGCTTCAACAGGGGTCCAGTTCACCACGCACCCCGCGACTTTTTTCTCTCGCACTACCACGTCCTCGAAAATAGTCATGTTCAGAATCTTAACCCCCATGGAACACGCATAGGAAATCAGTTTAGATGTCGCGTGTGGACCGTCTGCGACAAAAAGCCCATAATTTACCTCTTTGAAGGGAATTCCTAAATCCACAAGAAGCTTATCAGCAGGAGCTCGAAATGTAACCTTGTTCATAAGATAACCTCCAATCCAGAAACCTCCGCCCAAGTAGTTGTTTCTCTCTATGATAACTACTTTGAATCCCTCTTTAGCGAGTTCAGCACCGGCCATAAGGCCACTGGGTCCTCCACCGACGATGATGCAATCCGACTCTACGTACTCTGCAAGTTCCGACAGAAAGGCCGAAATTATAGCTTTCGTTACGTCCTTTTCGCCTGATTTCTCAAAAAGTCTTTTCATGTTGTCTCCTCTGCGCTTACTAAATAGCTGATTTTTAGTAATTATAGAAAAACTAACTATAAAAGTCAAGTATAAGTCTTTTTTCTATATAAATAATAAGGAACTGGCGGACATCTTTTGAGCTCTTTTAGTTAAAAATACCTATGCATTTTGAACCGGATAGCTTTTTTGATTTCTTAACTTTCCAAGCGTGATTCCTACAGCTGGTTTTGTCAATAACGTGTAGATTAGAAGTCCCGTTGCTAAGATTCCTACTGATATTACCATCTCATGGAATGAGGGGCCGTACTCGTAGATTTCTCCGATAGGATCGGGCCCAAAGCCTGGGATAATAAAACAAAGACCCTTTTCTATGTAAACGCCAATTATGATTAAAATGCAACCAATATTGATAAGCGACTTTTTTGGAAAGTGTCGAAGTGCCATAAACGACACAAAGGCAGACGCGTTTAGACTAATCGCAGTCGATATGTAAGAAACAAGTTTTCTGTGCTCGCCCAATCCGTTGTAAAGATATTTCATCTGGGGTATATGCATTGTTGCAGAGTAGTAGTCTTTAAAGACCTCTGCTATGGTAAAAAGTATGTTGAAAAAATTGCATGAGCCATAATGTATGCAATTCTGAACAAGGCATTGTCTTTTATTTCCATTTTTTTAAAGTGTTTAAATATTTGAAAAACAATGAGCACTATTGCAGGACGAGAGCAAAATGCGGATGCCAAAAATCGAGGGGCCAAAATTGTGGATTATCAAGTGAAAGCAGTTACTGTATGAATATTTATTGCCCAAGGTATGGAAATAAGGACAAGCGGAACATAAACTTTTTTATCTGGTTCCGTTTTAGTGTAACTTTTGTAAGGATAAAATTGGTAGTACCGTGTTAAGAATCAGATATCCAGAAAGGACAATAGTATCCCACACAAGAAGAGATTCTGGAAAGTTCCATTTACCTATTCCTGGGATTATGTGCCGGAATCTTTCCGGTCTTCCAAAATCCACTATTAAATGCCAATAATTCTCCAAGGACAGTAATCTCTTTGATTGGTTCAAAATAGTAAATGTACGCAGGAACAACTAGCAATACCGCAAACAATTAATCTTAAAAGCAGTGTAAGCTACAAATAGTAATATCTTTGCCCTCTTATAGCCTCATTAGCTGCATCCCTAATAAAAGCTCTTCCTTTCATACCTTAACCATGGAAAAAGAAAAAAACAGAGGTTCTGTGTGCAATTCCTCTTTTAGTCTAAATACCCGTTTTGTTTCCATAGCGAGTCTTATCTCACTCTCGGGATAAAGCAGATTCCGAAAGTTTCTAGCACCAACAGGACAAACCTCAACACAGACCGGATACTTTCTTTGCCTTACTCTAAGAATGTAAAAATGACATTTTTCGACAACGTTCCTCATCTTTGGTCTGTTTCCAAGATAATAAGTTTCCAAATTGATTTCTTCTTTCGGTATCTGGGGATCCGACCAATTAAAAGATCTCGATCTATATGGACATGCGGCCATGCAATATCTGCATCCTATGTACCAATTATAATCGATGACCACTATCCCGTCGGGCTCAGTCCAGGTCGCACGCACAGGACACACTTTGACACATTATGGTCTCATCCATTTTTGACATTGCAACAATAGTAGTATCCTGGCTCCGGTACGCTTTCCGGATGGTAGTAGTGATCTGCTTCCTAAAAAATTCATTGATCCTTTTTTTGAACCTCAGAACCCTTAGGGTGTAAACCTGATGAGGAGATCTAGAAAGATTATTCTCTCTTACACAAGCATAAACACATCTTCTACACCCTATGCACTTTGAAAGATGTAAAGCGTATGCAAACTCTACACCTTTTATAGGTGGGGTAGCCTTAACTTTTATGTCCTTTCCACACTTTTTCTTATGTTGAGTTTCTATTTTCAAAAGCATGCTTTCAGCTCCCCTTTAGTCATTTCCTTAAAATGCTTTTGAAAAAATCCCCTCTGTCGAAATCGAGGAAACGAGGGGTACTGCAGGCAGAAAAGAATGATGAAAACAGAAGAGAAAAGGATCCTAATAGACAGTTTCTTCTTGAGACCTTTCTATATGTTGCCATTTTTTTGCTTTTCCACGGCATGTCTATCGGAGCAAATGGTGGAGGTTCAGGTTTTATAGGTTTAAAAGGAGGATTGTGAGGATGATGACAGTGAACGCATAAAAAATACCGTTTCTTTCCTTGCCAAAAATCTGTTCTTTTTTCATGAATTCCTTTTTTCCAGTCCTTTAAAATGTTTCCGTGACACTGTCCACAAAGCTTATAAGATCTTTCAAAAGGAATTTGATCACCCTAAGCAACCTTCAACTTATCGAAATTGGCCACACTGTGGCAGTAATAGCACCACCTGTTTGCGTGTTTTAGGTTAATTTTTGAAGAAGCGCCATTTCTTTCTTATAGGCTTATAGGATCCAGACAAGTATGGACATTGTAAACACAATAAAGGAAGGAAGACGAATTTGGCTTGGAGGGTCTAGATAGACAGATTCAGAAGTTGAGTGATTCGTAAATGGAAAGGGCCTCCATAGGATTTCCCGCCTCTATTACCTTGTAGCCTAAGTTACAAAGTAACTCAGAAATGAGTTTTCTTACACCTCTATCATCTTCTACAAGGAGAATCCTTTCACTTCCGAACATTACATTTTCATCTTCTTGCTTCATAAGAGAACCGTTTTGGTTGGGTACAAGTGGAAGATAAATCAAAAAGGTCGAACCAAATCCTGGATTACTGTTCACGTCTATGTAACCACCGCTCCGTTTTATAATTTCATGGGTGATAGAAAGACCAAGACCTGTGCCTTTACCTGGTTCTTTGGTTGTAAAAAAAGGCTCAAAGATTCTTTTTCTTATTCCCTCGCTCATCCCTTGTCCAGTATCAGTTATGGCTATCATAACGTGAGGACCTGTCCCGAGCTCAGAGTTCTCACCTAACATCACAGAAGAAGTCTCTATAGTCAACTTACCTCCATTTGGCATTGCATCTACCGCGTTTACAACTATATTCATTATAGCTTGTTCTATCTGAGAAGGATCAACGTGTGCCATTAAGGGTTCTTTTGAAAATGAAATGAAAAACTCAATGGTATCTCCTATAATTCTTCTAATCATGTTTTCCATCTTACTCAGCAAATCATTTATGTTTATTGTCTGCATCTGCGTTACCCGTTTTCTAGAAAAGGTGAGAAGCTGAGCTATAAAATCCTTTGCCTTTTCAGCAGTCTCCTTAATCTCTTTTACTCTAATCTCTGACTTAGGATCTCTGAATCCCGACTTCATTATCAGTTCGCAGTTTCCTAATATAATGGTTAAGATGTTGTTAAAATGATGAGCGATCCCTCCTGCTAATCTCCCTATAGCCCCCATCTTTTGGGCTTGCAATAACTTTTCTTGGATGGCTAAAAGTTCACTATCCTTTCGTTTCAGGTCAGTTACGTCAATCGCTGTAAAGGCCATTCCTTTTGAAGGATCATCCGGATCAAGAAAACTGAATGACAGCCAAACATCTCTTAGACTACCGTCCTTCCTTTTCCACCTTGTTTCTACAGGTTGCGCAACTCCATTTCCAACTTTCCTTAAAGAATCTTGCTTTAAATAATGAGCAAAAATCTCATCCTAACAAAGTATACCCATATTCTGGTTTATTAGCTCGGAGGGTTGGTATCCCGTCATTTCGCACATTGCGGAGTTAATTTCAAGAATTACGCCCTCAGCATTCGCGAGACCTATGCCGATTGGAGCAGCCATAAATATTCCTCTGATCCGCTGCTCTCGTTTTGCTAATTCATCGAATAGAAGATGTTCCCTCTCTATGGTATCAAGCCAACGGGTTACTTCTATTTCTGTTCTTTTTCATTTAATAATTCCTGTGGGGAAAGATAGTAGAAATTGTGATACACACGGTTTCCTTTCATGATGAACGGGTGGATCAAAAGCATTTATTTGATAAGTCCTTGGTCAAATTTCCACCGGTTAAACTGGCAAAGAATAGAGCAGGGATAGTCTGGAAAAAGTCTCTCGTTCAATTTGGAACCGTATTCAAAAATCCTTTCTGAACCTGACAAATTTTCAAGACTCCAAGTCATTTCAAATGTTGTCCTGAGAGCACTGAATCCTTCATTTATGGCTTTTTCTGTTAGTTTCATAAGAAAATCGATTGTACAATCAGGATCAAAAAACCAGTTACGTGTAAAAGCGTGAGAGGCATTCATTATCACAAATTTTCCTTCCTTCTCAGCATGGCAGATGTGAAGTTTTTCTTTTTTCAAATGTTTACGTACTTTTTCAGGTCTCCTTTCGTAGGTAATATAAATGCACTTTTCCTTATTTTTTTAGGCCACTCTCAATGAAGAGACTAATGGCTTTGCTCCACTCTTTATCCGTTTCATAGATTAGACAAATGTGATTGTGGGTATAAAAGTTTTTCATATAATCTGGTAAATATCCGCCAATATTTTTTGATGGATCACTCATATATTGAAAAAGTTTCTTTTTTGGATTTTTACTCATTTTGGCTCAAATATAAATAAAGATAAGGGGTACTTAGATAAAGTTTGTCATACCTGGATTTTTTGTCACTACATAGCTGATAACTATGATTTATGAGTCTATTGCAAAAACGCCTTTGACTCACTTTTAGAAAATTTTACTATTTTAATACACAAAAATAAATATGTCAACAAGAAATGTCATGTAAATAAAGTTAGTTGAGCTAGCTACTTTAGTTTTTATGTCTCTGGTAAAGGTACAAACTAGCAAGGCAAAAAATGACTTTCAATTTAAATCTTTCAATTTCTTAGCTCGTCTTCGAGACATGACAGTTTCTGGCAGAATAGAAGGAGATAAGTTTCCATAACCAAGTTTTGCAATACATTACGGATTATTAGAATAATTATAGTCTTTGGGATAATTTTTTGGAGAAATTACTAGAAAAAGTGTAACATTTGTAAATCGCTTATATTAAGTATACCATTACGAAGTGAAAAATCGGGGTGAAAACACATCATGGAGCCTTTAAATACAGGCCTCTATGATGTTCAACACTACTCACTTTCGATATCTATGCATATTAGGCTTTTTGAAGCCAAAACAAATATTTTAATTGATCGAAATTTCGAACTTCTATTTCTTTTTCATTGGCTTTCCACAGCAGATTATCGAATGAGTCTCAAGGTAGCAACAAGGTTCATCGATACTAACAACGAGCCCGCACACTTCACATTGGAGTTTATCTACTCCTCGATTTTTTGTTTCTTGTCTTTTTTTGTAGCTGTTTTTTCAAGTTTTTTTCCATCCCAGTTCTCGCCGTGGAAAGATTAAAACTGGTCCAACCTTTGGAAGGTATTCCTTTATTCTTCTCGTCCTAGACGGAATAGAAAGGATTTATGCTCTTACTCAGTTTTAAGTATATCCGATCTCCGATTGGAACAACTATGTGTTTTGCCCTTTGATCTTCATTTGATACTTTCTCTGCAGCCTGTGGCACGGCCATAAAGGAACATCACACAATGGAAAAGATTCTATCCCCTTCCCGATGTCCTCAAAAGGTGATAAAAAAGGAGTAGGGGGTTTTCCTGGGACCTAACTGGTAAAAGGCTATTACTATCAGAAAGAATCCTAACAGAGCATACCGAACTTAAAGGACTTTATGCAGAAAATACAATCTGTATTGAAAGAGGCAGCAAGTATAAACATTATAAATGTGCTTAAAGTGATAAAGAAAAAAATATTTCTCCACGTGAAATAACTTAACTAATTAAAAAACAAGGTATTTGTGTACTTCTGACATTATAACTAATTTTATCTTTTATTAGAAAAATTATACATCTTTTGTATTCCAGCTCATCTTTTTTCTAATCAAGAATTTGATAATCTCCATAGATATAAAAATAATTAGTCCGAAGGTCAGAATTAAAATGAGATCAGACTTAGTAGGAGTAAGAATCCCAAACGCATTACGAATTGAAGGCACATGTAACACAATAATTATAAGCAATATCTCCCATCCTATAGCAAGTAACAACCACCTATGGGGCGGTGTCTTGAAAATACTATATCTCAAGGACCGGAAATTCAAAGCTATGGTCAACTCTACAACCACAAAAAGGAGGAAAATCTCAGTCCGAGCATGCGCGATGTCTCTTAGGTTATGAAAATAAAGAAAATAAAAGAATGGAATTTCCACAACAAGTGCAAGGAGAATAAAGGCCTTCACATCCCATGAAAATACACTTTCTTTTGGGTCACGTGGAGGTCTTTGCATTACGTCCGGTTCAGGGGGAGAAACTCCAAGCGCAATCGCTGGAAGTCCGTCTGTCGCTAAATTTATATATAGAATTGCAGCAGGAAGCAAAGGCAAATATTCTGGACCCATTATAAGAACAATTCCGCCTATAACCACAACTTCTGTTATATTACATCTGAGAAGGTAGGTGAGATATTTTTTAATGTTGTCGTAAATCCATCTTCCAAGTTCGATTGCCTTAACTATCGTGGCAAAGTTGTCATCTGTTAAGACCATGTCTGAAGCTTCTTTTGTTACTTCAGTACCGGTGATCCCCATAGCGATACCAATGTCAGCGTGTTTTAACGCGGGTGCATCGTTGACACCGTCACCGGTCATGGCAACTATTTCACCCCTATTTTTCCAAGCTTTCACAATCTTCAGTTTATCCATCGGGGAAACCCTGGCATAAACAGTTACCTTATCTACTATTTTTTCAAGTTCTTCTTCAGAAATTTTTTCAAGTTCCTCTCCAGTTAGGACAATATCACCCTCTTTAAAAATTCCTATCTCCCGTGCCACCGCAACTGCAGTAAGTTTGTGGTCTCCAGTTATCATCACAGGTTTTATGCCAACCTGCTTGCATATTTTTGTCGCTTCAATTGCTTCCTCCCTTGGAGGATCAATCATACCTATAAGGCCTAGAAAAATCATCCCTTTCTCAATATTATGTTCCGCAATTTCGTCTACTCCATTATCTATGTGCTTATAAGCTACGCCCAGCACTCTCAGTGCCTCGTTGGCCATCTCCTCATTGATTTTTAAAATTTTATTTACATGAGATTCGGTCAGTTCTCTTAGTTCTCCGTTTTCTAAAATAAACGAGCACTCGCTCAAAACTATCTCAGGCGCTCCCTTCATAAACGCAATTAACTTATTTTCCTTCGTCCTGTGAATGGTTGTCATTCTTTTCCTTTCAGAGCTAAAAGGTATCTCACCAATACGGGGCTTCTCAAGTCTATTCTTTCTGAAGTCAACCCCTCCTTTTTTGGCGACGACCAAAAGGGCCCCCTCTGTAGGGTCTCCTTTTACAAACCACTTTCCCGCGTGTTCATATAGATCTGCATCGTTACACAGAGTAACACCCTCAAGTAACAGACCCAATGCCTTATCTTATGTAGGGTCAATTTTTTCTGAACCCCTTAGTTCGCCTTGGGGTGCATATCCAATACCTGTAACTTCGATGATTCTCTCAGAAGAAAAAAAGTTTCCTTACCGTCATTTCTCCCTTTGTCAAGGTTCCTGTCTTATCCGAACATATAACAGTCGTACACCCAAGGGTCTCCACTGCGGGCATCTTTCTAACAAGGGCATTTCTTTTGGCCATCTGGCGCATCCCAATTGCTAATGCTCCTGTAACGATCGCAGGTAGCGACTCAGGAACAGCAGCGACCGCAAGGGAAATAACAAACATGGCGAGTGTGATTGCTGAGGGAAGGTCTATTTTGCCACCAGAGAGAAACTCTCTTAATACGCTCACGCCTCCAACAAAAATACACACACTCACAGCTATTATTCCGAGCCATCTTCCTATCTCCTCTGTTCTTCTCTCAAGCGGAGTTTTTTCAGTTTTTATTCCTGTCAACTGTTCCGCTATCTTGCCAAATTCGGTTTTCATGCCAGTAGAAGTAACAACTACCTTACCTCTACCATAGGTCACAGTAGTGCCGGCAAACACCATGTTTTTTCGGTCAGGAACAGCCACGTCTTGGGACATTGTTTTTGTGTGTTTTCCTACCGGCGCAGACTCTCCTGTAAGCGCTGCCTCATCACATCTCAATGAATAACTTTCTATCAATCTTCCATCTGCAGGTATTTTATCACCAGCCTCCAAAATCAGAATGTCTCCAGGAACTACGTCTTTTGTTAGTACTTCCTTTTCTTTCCCATCTCTCAAAACTGTGATGGTGGGAGAGAGCATTTTTTTTAGCGCTTCTAAAGCTTTCTCCGCCCTGTATTCTTGGATAAATCCCAAAACCGCACAAAAAAAGACTATGACTCCGATGATAACTGCGTCAAGAAATTCTCCAACAAGTGCGGAAAGGCCTATAGCGATAAGAAGTATAATAATTAAAATATTCTTGAATTGACGGATAAAAATGTCGAATGGAGAAACCCTTTCTTCTGATTTTAACTCATTATATCCAAACTCTTTTAACCGCGTTTCTATCTCACTTTCCGATAAGCCGTTAATAGCATCTGTGTTGAGTTCTTTTATGACTTGTGATACGTCCATAGCATGCCAAGGGCGTGTCATATGCCCTCCTTTGGAATATTTAAATTAAGAGGCGAAAAGTAAAGCGTTAAAAAACTTTTTTTTGAGATGGTATATTATTATCATACCGATACTAAGTCAAGCATTTTTGTGACGGAAGAATATTAATCTGCTTTCAACACCAAAACGGTACACTGACTGAAATATTTTAAAAATTTCAAAAAGCATAAAAAGCGGTACTTAAAGAACTTTCTTTATTGAGTTGTTTCTTGGCGCTTTTTAATTTTCTGGTAACTAACAAGTCCTGGCCATATCTTTATATGTTCTGATAGTTGACTTATCTCCTCTACTAGTGTATAAGATTGAGCTGTGAAACTTTTGTGGACGAAATGTTACGTGATGGATGGTTAAAATGCATCGAGAAAATGACAAAGGAGATATACGCTTTACATGGAAGGAATATGAGAGACTAGTCCGGAAAGGAAATTCTATAAATGTCACAAGATCATTGTAAGTTATTGAAACTACCAGTTGCCCCTGTAGCTCAGGAGGATAGAGCACAGGATTCCTAATCCTGCTGCCGCGTGTTCGAGTCACGCCAGGGGCACTTAAATTTAAACATGGCGCGATTTGTCTTTGGACCTGTACCTTCAAGAAGATTAGGATTCTCTCTTGGTGTTGATGTAATTCCGTGGAAGTATTGCAACTTCGATTGTATTTACTGCCAGGTCGGAAAGACCACGAATAAAGATTTAAGGAGAAGTTCTTTTTTCAACCGTGAAGACATACTTCATGAGATTGAGGAGGTTCTAAGAAGTGGAGTGGAAATTGACTACATAACATTTTCCGGATCAGGAGAACCGACTCTGAATAAAGATCTCGGGTGGCTCATAGAAAAAGTAAAAAAAGTTACTAATATTCCTGTAGCAGTTATAACTAACGGGTCCCTTTTATCTGATAACGAGGTAAGAGAAGAGTTGATGATGGCAGATGTGGTTTTGCCATCCCTTGATGCGGTCAGCGAGGATATCTTTCGCTATATAAACAGACCACATATTGACATCGAACTTGACGAGATTATAGACGGATTAAAAACTTTTAGTAAAAATTTTAAAGGTAAAGTCTGGTTGGAGGTTATGATCATAAAGGATATAAATGATGATATAGAAGAATTGGAAAAATTAAAAAACATTACCGACGAGATAAATGTAGAAAAAATTCAACTGAACACCGTGGTACGCCCTCCAGCTGAGGACTTCGTAGAAGGCTTAAGCAAGAAAGAGCTTGAGAGAATAAGAGATTTTCTAGGTCCAAAATGTGAAATCATATGCGCATTTGAAAAGTACGTATCCAATGAACATAAAAATCAATGGGAAAACAAAATACTGGAAATATTGAAGAGAAGACCTTTAACGATCGATGATATTTCAAAGATAACTGGGATACCCGCAAGACAAGCAAAGGATCAACTTAGAATTTTAGAGAAAAAAGGGGCAATAAGAAGTTTTTACATGGAGAACACGGTCTATTACTTTCCTTGTGAGGCAACATGAAAGAATGGTTCGTAAAAAAGTTAGTTGAAAGGACGATAAAAAAACTGACCGAGAATGGATTTAAAGCTAGTTATTTTGAAGATAGAAATACATTACGTGAATCAGTCTTAAGTATCATTCCACCGGGTGCTACAATCGGGGTAGGAGGGTCCGTGACTGTAAGAGAACTTGGTATAGTGGAAATTCTAAATGGGCGTGGATTTACAGTGTATGACCATTGGAAAGAAGGATTGTCAAATGAGGAAAGAGCTAGAATAAGAAAAGCTCATCTTACTTGTCAGGTTTTCATAACAGGCACAAACGCAATTACGGAAGATGGAGAGATTGTGAATATTGATGGGATCGGTAATAGGGTAGCTAGCATGATTTATGGACCTGAAACCGTTATAGTAATAGCAGGATACAAAAAGATTGTAAAGAACCTACAAAGTGCCATAGAGAGAATAAAATCTATTGCTGCGCCAATGAATGCGAAAAGGTTGAATTTGACCTTGCCGTGTTCGGAATACGGGTACTGCACGAACTGTAAATCTGAAAAAAGAATCTGTAGAATTCTGACAGTAATTCAAAAACGGCCGCCTGAAACAGAAATGTATATTTTTATCATAAATGAGGATATTGGCTTTTAGTAGGGAGGTAGATATGCCAATACAACGGGCAATTATAAGTGTGTCCAACAAGATAGGTCTTTCTGAACTTGGACCTTTTTTAAAAACTTACAACGTTGAGATATTATCTACTGGTGGTACAAAAAAGTATCTCGAAAGCTTGGGTATAGAGACATTGGAGATAAGTGCGTATACAGGTTTTCCTGAGATTATGGATGGACGAGTAAAAACGCTTCACCCTAAGGTGCACGGAGGTATTTTGAATATAAGAGATAATAAGGATCATCAAAAGGCTATGGAGCTTCATGGTATAAAACCCATAGATTTGATAATAGTCAATCTTTACCCATTCAGAGAAGTTGTGGCGGCAAAATGCACGTTTGAGGAAGCCATTGAAAATATCGATATCGGTGGTCCTTCCATGATCAGGGCTGCTGCAAAAAATTTTAGATATGTAACTGTGATTGTTGATCCAGATGATTATCCTGAGCTCATGAAGAACATGAGAGCAAATAATGGTGACACTACTTTGGAATTCCGCTTTTATTTGGCAAAGAAGGTTTTCAATCTAACTTACCAGTACGACAGGGCCATTTTCGAATATTTGGCATCGGCAAAGCTTTAAGGAGAACTATATGAAGGTGCTTATTGTTGGAGGAGGCGGACGGGAACATGCTCTTGTGTGGAAAATTTCCATGTCTAAGGGAATTTCAGAGATCTTTTGTGCCCCAGGCAATGGTGGAATTTCAGATTTAGCAACATGTATTCCTATAAATCCAGAAGATATAGAAGGGCTTGTTGAATTCTCGAAAAAGGAAGGTATAGACCTAGTTATCGTGGGTCCTGAAAGTCCGTTGGCCTTAGGTATAGTGGATAAGTTCTCCCAAATTGACATCCCGGTTTTTGGCCCGAAAAAGGATGCAGCCCTCATTGAGACAAGTAAGATATATGCGAAGGAAATAATGAAGAAGTATAACGTCCCTACCGCAAATTATGCTTCTTTTTCAAACCATCATGAAGCTTCACTTTATGTGGATGAAAAAGATTTGCCTTTTGTAATCAAAGCTGACGGACTCTGCGGTGGAAAGGGTGCTTACATAATTAGAGATAGGGAAAATGCTCATTCCGTTTTAGAAGATTTGTTCATAAAGAAAATTCACGGGTCAGCAGGAGAACGCATAGTAATAGAAGATTTTCTTGTCGGTGAAGAAGTTTCTTATTTGGTATTTTCGGATGGGAAGGAAATATTACCTCTTGTACCTTCTCAGGACCATAAGCGGCTTCTCGACAACGATGAGGGTCCTAATACCGGCGGAATGGGAGCTTACACACCTGTGCCATTTGTGGATAGTGAAATGGAAAATACTATAAAAAACAAAATAATGACGAGGATGATAGAAGGACTACGAGAGGAGGGCATAGAATATAAAGGTATTCTTTATGGGGGCTTGATCGTGGTTTCCAACTCTCCGTATGTATTAGAATTCAACGCACGCTTTGGTGATCCAGAAACCCAGGCAATACTGTTTAAGATGGAGTCTGACTTACTCCCAATAATAATATCATGTATAAATGGTACGTTAGGTGAGATAAAAGAAATAAAATGGAAAAAGGGTTACACTGTTTGTGTTGTTATTGCTTCGAGAGGATATCCTGAAAAGCCCGAAAAAGATAAGATTATAAATGGTCTCGAATCTCTAAAAAACTTAAGTGATGTGATGGTCTTTCATGCGGGGTCAAAGAAAATTAATGGTAAATATTATACTTCGGGAGGTAGAGTTTTAAACATAGTAGCAAGAGGAGATAACTTAAAGGAAGCAATAAGAAAGGCTTACGAAGCGGTTTCAATGATACATTTTGAAGGCATGCACTATAGAAAGGACATAGGGCAAAAAGCATTTAAGTATTTAAATTGATGGAAAGGAGTATAGATTATGGGTAAAACATACAACGTTGCGGTAATCCCAGGGGATGGAACAGGCCCGGAGGTAATAGCCGAGGGAATAAAAGTATTAAACGCTTGTTCGTCAAAATTGAATTTCAAAATAAACTATACCTTCTATGATGTTGGAGGTGAAAGGTACTTAAAAACCGGTGAAACTCTTCCCGATTCCGTACTTTTAGAACTAAAAAAACATGACGCTATATACTTAGGCGCCGTTGGACATCCTGATGTGAAACCTGGAATTTTGGAAAAAGGAATACTTCTGCGTATAAGATTTGAGTTGGATCAGTATATAAACTTAAGGCCCGTAAAGCTCTACGAGGGAGTTGAAACTCCCATAAAAAACAAGGGGCCAAACCACATAAATTTTACCGTAATTAGGGAGAATACAGAGGGTCTTTACGCGGGATCTGGTGGTTTCTTAAGAAAGGGAACCCCTGACGAGATTGCAGTACAGGAATCGATAAACACGCGAAAGGGTGTGGAGAGGTGCATCAGATTCGCTTTTGAATATACGAGAAAAAAGGGGAGATATAAAAAACTCACTTTATGCGGAAAGACGAATGTTCTAACTTATGCGTTTGACCTGTGGGAACGAGTTTTTAATGAAGTTTCCAGAGAATATCCAGACATAGAGACGGATTATGCCCATGTAGATGCCATCTGTATGTGGATGGTAAAAAATCCAGAATGGTTCGATGTAATAGTGACCGACAACATGTTTGGAGATATAATAACAGACCTAGGGGCGATAATCCAGGGAGGATTAGGTATAGCAGCAGGTGGAAACATCAACCCAGAAGGGGTCTCCATGTTCGAACCCATGGGAGGGTCCGCACCAAAATATGCCGGTAGAAACATGATAAACCCTCTTGCAGCCATCCTGGCCGGTGCGATGATGCTCGAGAATTTGGGGGAAGAAAAGGGTGCGGGTTTGATTGAAGAAGCGGTAAAAAAAGCAGTGAAGGAGAACATTAAATCATTGGAAGCCGGAAAAATGGGTATGGGAACGAAGGAAGTAGGAGACCTTATAGCAAAATATGTGTCAGATTCCCCCGTGTGATCAACTTTTCTAAATATTCTAATTGACACTTATTTTTTTTCTTTGTATTTTGTATACAGTATACATTTTATCCTGTGGGGAAACTGTGAAAATAGAAAAAATAGATCACCTATGTTTCGCTGTTCAAAGTATAGAAGAGGTAAAGAAAAAATATTTAGATCATTTCGGACTTTTTCCTGCCTTTGAATACGTTGCCGATAGCGAGAAAATACATGTGGTCCGATACGTTATAGGGGACGTAGGGATAGAGTTTATGGAGCCTACATCAGAGGACAGTGAGGTGGCAAAATTTCTTTCAAAAAAAGGTGAGGGTCTCTATCTTATCGCGTATAAAGTTGATAATCTCAAAAATGCGCTCCATGAACTTATGAGTAAAAATGTAAAATTGATAGATAAAGAGCCACGGGAATTGTTTGGAACTAAATATGCGTTTATCCATCATCCCCGTGAGCTTCACGGGGTACTAATAGAATTAGTTGAGGGGGAGTTCGATATAGGAAAACAGGAGGAATAAAATGAAAGTTGTGGTAGTTGGAGGAGCAGGTAGTATGGGACAGGCAGTTGTAAGGGATTTAATAAAACAGGAAATTTTTGATAAAGTAGTCATTTCGGACGTAACACTCGATAAGGAAAGAATCAGCGAAAAAATTCTCATGAACAAAAAGACAGCTCTTGAAAATGTCGATCTTTACGAATACGAAAAACTTCTCAATGTCATAAGTGGTGCTAAGATAGTTGTTAACTGCGCGGGACCATTTTATAAGACGACAATGGCCGTAGTGAGAGCGGCTTTAGAAGCAAAAGCAAACTATATTGATATATGTGACGACTACGAGGCTACACAAATGCTTTTATCGGATCCTACCCTTAATGCAGAAGCGATAAAATCAAATATAATCATCTTGACAGGTATGGGTTCAGACCCTGGTACTAATAATATACTTGCCAAATGGTATGCGGAAAAAATGGATTTCGTAGAAGACATTTTCCTCTATTGGGTGGTTAGTATAGCTGAAATATCGGGAGCTGCAATGGATCACAGTCTGCATATGATAATTGGCAAAGTGCCACAATACATAAATGGGGAACTTGTTTATTTAGAGGGGGGTGAAGGAGCAGAGACAGTAGTATTTTTACCCCCTGTTGGAGAATGTATTGTTCGATTCGTTGGTCATCCACAACCCTTAACGCTCCCAAAATATATAAAGGGGGTAAGAAACGTAATTATAAAGGGCGCCTTGTTCCCCAAATGGGTGGACGAATACATTATCACTCAAAAAGAAATGGGGTTTCTCCAGAATAAAACTATTAGATTTAAAGAAGTTGAAATTACACCCTATGAATTAACGTTAATTTTATGGCATAACATAAAAGAATCAAAGGATAAAGGACCATCAGCCTCTGCACTCAAAGTTGTGGTAAAAGGAAAAAAAGGGGCAAAAAAGGTTCGATATACCGCTGACATACTTGGAAGGATGGCTCCGGGAACGGGTTTGCCTGCAGGGATAGCAGCGGGAATGATCGCAAAAGGTATTATAAAAGAAAAAGGTGTTCTTGTACCTGAGGCTTGCGTAGATCCGAAAATGTTCCTATCTGAATTCATAAAAAGAGGGGCCAAGATCTATGAACAATACACGGAAGAAAGAACTTTAGATATTGAAGACTTATAAAAATAGCTTAATGGAGGAAGTCATGTTAGACGTACAACCTCTCAACATTAAAAAAAGTATGGAGTTGTATAGCGAGGCCAACGAGTTAATTCCAGGGGGGGTTTTGGGTGCCAGAAAACCAACAGATTTTATCTTTGGAGAATATCCTATCTTTCTAGAGTATGGGAAGGGATGTAGACTGATAGATGTCGATGGAAATGAGTTTATAGACTTTATGTGTGGTTACGGTCCTATAATTCTTGGCTATCGTGAAGAAGAAGTGGACGATGCGGTAATTAGACAGATTAAAGAGAAGGGGTTCTGCTTCACGTTGACGCAGCCTTATCAAAACGCGCTGGCGAAAAAGATAAGAGAACATGTCCCATCAGCAGAGATGTGCATTTTTCTCAAAACCGGATCAGATGCGACCACCGCAAGTATAAGAATAGCGCGTGCACACACCAATAGAATCAAAATTATGAGATGCGGGTATCACGGATGGCATGACTGGTGCGTGGAGATGAAAGGAGGGATACCAAAAAAGCTTTATGAGGACGTTTTTGAGTTTCACTATAACGATCTTGATTCCCTTGAAAGGCTAATGGAACAACACGGTCATGAAACAGCTGCTATAATAATGACACCATTTGGGCACCATCTTCACCAGAAAATGCAGGAACCAAAAGCTGGCTTTTTGGAGGGAGTAAGAAGTCTTGCTGATAAGTACGGTGCTGTGCTTATTTTCGACGAAGTAAGGACGTGCTTTAGGTTGAGGATGGGTGGTGCGCAAGAGTTGTATGGCGTAAAACCTGACTTAACGGTTCTTGGTAAAGGTATGGCTAATGGTTATGCTATAAGCGTCGTTGCGGGCAAAAAAGAAATTATGATGGCCGCAAAAGACAGATTGTTTATTTCATCCACTTTCTTTCCCAACAGCGATGGTTATATAGCAGCTCTCAAAACTATAGAAATCCTAGAAAGAGACAAGGTTATAGATACTCTTTGGGAGCGCGGGGGTAGGTTTTTAAATAAAGTTCGTAAAGTTATATCTAAGTATAAGGTAAATGCAGAGCTTAGTGGGGTTGCTCCAATGTTCTTCATCACTTTCGAGGACAAGGACCCAGAAATTCGAAGGGGTAAGAGAAACGAGTTTTATACACAACTAATAAGAAGAGGCTTCTTTTTTGCTCCGCACCATCACGCGTATATTTGTTATAGACACGCGGACAACGACCTGGATAAGGCCGTGAACGCTATAGAAGAATCCCTAAAGTGTGTTGAAAAAAAGTACGGAAGTAAAAGTGATAACTACCGATAATGGATATTATGTAAACTAAAATTAATCCCAATCTCGTTAGTCTGTGTAAACTTCAAAAACCCCCTTCCTTTCTCTTACTGTCTCTATCGGTTTTACTATTTTCGGTGTGACGTCAATTTTTCTGTACACCTTGAACCTTAAATCGTCTCTCTCAAAGCCGCACTCAAGTGTAATCTCTATATCAACTGGATCCGTTATCTCTTGCTCTTTCACAACTAGTGCTATTTCTTTACCAATTTTTCTTTTCGACGCATAAAGCATATCTGTCCCCTGGTAAAATATTGGATGAAAGCTGGCTCCTATCACATGGGTACCTTCTTCAAGATAAAAAACGGCTTCTTCATTCTCTGCTAATTTCACTAGTTTTCCGTTAAGCTTAATTTCTACATTGCCTGGACTTATTCTGTTGAATCTAATCTTCTTCTCCAAAATCGTATATCTAAAATCCACATCAAGTTTTGCTTCTCTTTCAGCAATTTCTTTCTGTTCATAAGATGAAGGAAAGAAGTGAACTTTTTTATAAGATATCCTAGCTTGCTGATGTTTTTTAGGTTTCAACGGTCTATAGGGTTCTATTACCTGTGTTAGATGGTCAAGGTATTTGCTTTTGGGAAGTCTATGGACTATTCTTTTTTCTCCAAAGTTCCTGTCAATATAATAAAGTGAAATAGAGATCGACTCGTTCTCCACAGTGTAGCTGCCCATCACTACAACATCAATATTGCTCATTTTCATAACCGTTTTCAACCTCTCCATCTCCTCTGGATAAAAGAAATCAGTCCCTAGCTTAAAATATGATTCAGGATACAGTATCATCTCCTTTAACTTTTCGGCCTCACCTCTTTCAACGAGTTTTAGTTGTCCTTTATTCCACGCAAGGTTTCCTATTTCTTTCTCGATCAGATGGGAAAATAAAGTCCTCCTGTTTTCATTATCGTAAATACCCGCAAGATAAATTAGAAGGGACGCATCTGGTTTGTAAGGGTCTAGTATGTTTTTTAATAAAGAGATAAGCATGGAGCCTATCGTCTCGTCAGTCCACTCAATCTTTTCATATAGTACCGCGTCTCCGGTTTCTATTTCTATTGAAGTCTTTACGATTTCGCAAATGGTTCGCGCTTTAGATGTTTTAACAGCGATACATTCACCAACAACGTTTCCACCAAATTGCCTTGTTTTAACGAGTTTGAGTATGTCTCCCTTTAAAACCCCTTCCTTTTCCCCAATATCTATGATCACTTTTTCCCCATTTGCAACGAAAAGTCTGTTACTTTCCGTTGAGATCACTTTCCCTCTATTTGCTCCGTATAAAAACCCCTCCAACACAATTAGTAACGCAGTAATAATGATGGTATACTTTAGAAATTTCATTTAACCACCTTCTTTTACATAGTTTTTAATGATCTTTGGTGTAATAAAGATTAGAAGCTCTGTTTTTTTATCCATCCTAGTATCTTTTTTAAATAACCAACTCAGCAACGGAATCCGTCTTAAAAACGGAACGCCAGTTGTGGTGTCAGAATCTTCTATTTCGTATATGCCCCCAATAACCGCGGTTTCTCCGTCCTTTACAATTACCTCAGTGGATGCTTCTTTCTTATCTATCGGGATTCCGCCCACCACAGGAGCTAAAGGCCTATCCTTAGTAGCCTTTATTTTAAGTTTAATGTTATTGTCCTTGGTAACTTGAGGAGTGACTTCAAGAGAAAGAACTGCATCTTTAAGCTCCGTTTGGGTACCCTGTTGAGATACCGTCTGGTAAGGAATCTGCTGACCCTGTTTTATAACTGCGGGTTTGTTGTCAGTTGTTATTATTTTTGGATTAGAGATAACTTTCCCTTTTCCCTCGCTTTCCAAAGCACTTAATTGGACGTCAAGATTTAGAGAATCGGCGACAGACCCTATATAAATGCCCAAAACGCCACCGGCGCCAGTTCCTACGGCAGCGGGTAAATTAACGTTGTAAGGAAAAGTTGTACCTGATCTAAATCCCACAATATCCGTTGTTGAAGTATAAGTAGAAGTATCAGAAGAGGAACCGTAATCTTTCCCACCGCCTATTTCCAATCTTCTATTGTCCAGTTTGGTTATATATCGCGCGCCCCATTGGATACCCAGCTCTTTGGAGAAATCAGCCGTTGCTTGCACTATTCTTGCCTCAATCTGAACCTGAGCGGGTGGAAAATCGTGCTCTCTTATCATTTTTTTTATTAGTGCCACATTCTCTTTTGTGTCTCTAACGATTATCGCGTTACTCCAAGGAACAGGAGTAACTGTGCCGTACTCGGACAAAAGCCCCCTAAGTTGAGCACCTGGAGCTCCAGGAGCAATTCCAGTAAGCTCCCCGCGTAAAACTTTTACAACTTCAGATGCAGATGTATAGTTAAGAAAAATCGTTTCCGTGACAAACTCTTCACCTTGTTTCAGTTTTTCTATCCTTTCCTTTTGAAAGAATTCTCTTTCTTTTCGCTCTCTTTCTTTTTCTTCGTCATACTTTTTTCTAGTAACGATACGGATAATGTTTTCCTCTTCAATCTTAACGTTATCAGTAATCTTCACAATCACATCAAGGGCTTCGTCCCAAGTTACATTCTCAAGCTTTATAGTCAATCTTCCCTTGACATCTTCAGCAATAACAATATTTTTTTTTGCTATTTCGGCTAAACCTCTCAACACGTTCCTTAGATCTGCATCTATAAAATCAAAAGACAACCGAAGTGGTTTTTGAGACTCCTGCGAGAAAAGCAAAAAGGGTAAAAAAACCAGAATTGCAAAAATACTAGCTTTGAATGCCTTCATGTTACCCCATCCTTTTTATTTTTCTCATTTTTTGCCTTGTACGTCCATCACTATTGTCCGAACTTCATTTTTCAGTCTGTAACCGCATACTATTTTTTCGTCGCTTATGTCGACAATCCAAAGATTTTTATTAATGTAATCACCTCGCCTAAAAAGGATCCCATTTCCCTGTTTATCCTCCATCATCACAAGTTTTTCTTTGTCAGTCTTGAGAATTCCAACAACTTTCAGCTCCTCCAGCTCATAACCTCCTTTTTCCGACTTTTCTTTCAATGCTCTCTTTCTTTGATTCAGTATAACCGCAAAAAAAGGATCTCTTTTGCCTTTTGAAGTGTAAGTAAACTCCTCTAAATCTCCATCAGCTTCCTCTTTACTTTTGACTACATTCAGTTTAACCTGCTCTACCCCCTTCTCTTTCGACAACTCTACGGGCTGTTTCTTTTCATCAATGGATTTGGAGGGTCCATCTTTAGATACAGACAAGGCCTGCGAGGATAGAGAAAAGCTGTCTACCATCCACTTATCACTGCTGTACACAAGAGCTACGTCTATGAGTGCTCTTCCCTTTTCATAAATCGCATCCGCTTTGTAATTTGCTTTTATAACTATAGCTTTTCCTTTTAAATCGAACGTAACCTTACCGTGATAATCGATGAGCGCTTTTAGGCTACCTAATTTTTCTCCATAGAAGTTAAATGTCCTCGTCAATTCACGTACATCCGCTTTTTCATTGAATTCCCTTGAAGCTCTCAGCAAAAGCTCTCTGTAATTCCAATTCTTTGTAACCGATAAAATCACTTCCCTAGTATAGGCTCTTGCTGACATTTCAAGTTCTTTAAAGATGGCATAACCTCGATATGAAGCAGCTCCAAAAATAATGACTATCACCCCTACAATGTAAAGTGCAGTTTTACCTTTTTTCTTTTTTTTAATTTCTAATTTTTGTTTACTTCTTTGTAGGAGTCTCAACTTTCTTACCCTCTATTGGTTTCTCTGGAGTATAAACATATGTTTTGGCTGTACACGATCCATCTAAAACTAAAGCTTGAGATGCCGGTCCTTTCGCCTCCAAAGTAAAGTTAACCACATGTATTATTCTTTTTTCCCTCCTTATTCCGTCAAAAAAGTAACCTATATTATGGTAAGGACCTGTGAACTTAATCTCAAACGGAAACTCTGCATAAAATTCCTTCTGGAGGGGAGGTTTTGGCTCAAAGTATTTAACCTTGATCTTCGTCTCCGTACCCAAATTCGATACACTTCTCAATAAATTTGGAACATCTTTGGCTTCTGGAAGTTCTTTCATAGTTTCCTCGAAAACATTCCTAAGCTCCATATACTCCCTTCTAAAGTTATCTATGTTTCTGTTTATGTTTGTTAAACTTTGAAATTTTCTATCCAAATCTTGAAGTTCAGTAGCTAGTCTTCTTTCGGTTTCCACATTAGGTTTAATCACGAAATTAAATAGTCCAGACACTATCAAAATATTTAAGACTATTATGACCGATATCCTGTATATTCTTGGAATTTTCTGTATTCTTCTAGAGAAAGCCCTTTTTTCCATCTCAATTTTTTACAAAATAATATCCCCCTGAATCACAAACTTTCTCACAGCCAGGCCTTCTTCAACCGTCTCTTCCACGTTAACAAGTTCAACATTTCTCATGTACGGTAGCCTCGAAAGCTGTTCCATGAAATCTGCCACAGATTCATTTTCTATAGCCCGTCCCTCTATCGTTAATTTTGCATCGGTTTTTTTTAAGCTTTTAAGCCAAATCGATTCTTTTGTAACATTTGTGATATCGTAAAGTATCCTGGCTGGAAGTGCTCTCCCTTTCTTTATAGTCTTGACCACTGTCAGTCTCTTCTGTATTTCCCTTTTGTCTTTTTCCATCGCCATGTACTCTCTATATGTCCCTTCCAAACTAGAAATTTGTTTCTTTTTTTCTTCTATCTGCCTCTGAATATCTGAAATCCTGTTTTTGGTTGAGTAGTACGAAATGCCAAAAATAACAAGACTTACCGAGAGTAAAACTAAAAAAGTGACCACATCGAAAGTGAACGAAGGTTTTTTCTCGGGAACTGGAAGAAGATTAATTTTTATCATTTTACTGAAGTTCTTTTATTCTCGCCGATAGCTGTAACGCTACCGGCATAAATACCATATACTCTTCGATAGTCTTGTCGGCTTTATAGTTTTGACCTAATAGAAGAAAAGGGTTTACAGTTTCCACTTCAAGACCTGTCTCCTCTTTTATTTTCTCCTTAAGACCAACTAATAGGGATGATCCTCCTGTTACGTAGACTTTTTCTACTGTCTCTGATGTCTTTATGGAACGGAAAAAATTAATCGTTTTATTTATTTCACTCGTAATATTAAAGATAAAGTCCTCAAAAAGATACGCGAGTTCTGAATCCCCGCTTATCTTCTTCTTTTCAGCTTCACTGTAAGGTATCTTAAGAGTTTTTTCGATTTGACTGGTTAGGTATTTACCCCCTACAGCTATTTCCCGTGTGAATTCAAGGTCAGAACCTTTAACTATGGCAATATTTGTAAATGAAGATCCGATATCCGCTACAAGTACATTATTTTTCGGCCGATAGACCTCTGCCACTATATTTGCCACATTAACTATATCGACATCTAATATCCTAAGCTTAAGCCCTGCCCTGTCAAAAGTATTCATGTAACCTTCGACTATCTCTTTTTTTGCAGCGACTATCATAACCTGCATGAACCCTTCCTTTTCGGGATCTGGTCCTATAACGTGGTAACTGTAAAAAATGTCTTTCGAGGGCAAAGGGATCTGTGTCTCAACCTCTGCACCTATAACACCTTGCAGGGCCTCTTCATCCACATATGGAATTGAAACTTTTTTCATCATTGTGGCGTAGCTGGATACGGCGCTTGCAGCATCAGTGCTTCTTATATCTTCGAGTTTAAGTATTCTTTTTATCTCTTCAGCGAGGAAAAACTCATCAATAATGACCCCATCGCTTAAAAGATCTCGATCATAATCTTTTTTGGAGATCCTTTTTAATCCGAATCCCTTTCTTTTTCTTTCTAAAACGCATACCTTGACACTGGAAGTCCCAATGTCGAAACCAATCAACTCCTTCACAGTCTTCAGACCTATTCGTTCAAGAAACGATTCCTTTCTCATGACTTTTCTATTCTACACATATGTTTTTCATTTCTTTGGCAACTTCCTCTGGCAATATGACAGATGTAGATTCCATGTGCAACGTGTAAAAGTAGTTTGTATCCGCCGCTCCAAGTGGTGGTAAAAATCTTCTCCCCAAAATTCTTAAATTTGCCTTAAAAGATTTTCCGGAGTTGGGCATTGCCGAGAAAAAAGATAGGTTAAAACCTGGAACATTTTCAGATTTGAAATAGGTAACTACCTTTCTTAAACCTTCTTTAAAATCGTTTAGATCTTCTTCCTCGAGATCCAAAATTGAAGTTTTATTAAAAATACAGCCTATATCTAGGTTTCCCTTCGGTGCAAACGGTACATACCAAAAAGTGTTTTCTGTCGCCCATATCACTCTTTCACCCTTTTCGTATTCACAATCCTTTAACACATCCCAGTAACACTCTCCGAACTTCTTAAAGAAAAGATCGCTTTTTTTCAGTATCATCCTATGATAATTTGTTCCCACCTCTCCCGCTATTGCCTGAACATGAGGGTGTAGAATACTGCTGCCTGACATTGGCATATAATTGCAGTTTATGGATAAATACTTAACTGTTCGATCTTTTTCGGCTATTCTTTTGAGTATGTTGATTAACACTCTTATTCCTTCTACGAGATATCCTTTGTTCACAATATCGGCCATATCCATAAAATGTTCCTTGGATATAATAGCAATGACGCAATACTTATCGAACGTCAAAAGATTAGGAATAACAGTGACGTTGCCAAATTTTAATCTTTCTTTTCCGAAGAGAGTTCTTTCAAATTTGGAAGTCATAGTAGGTATATTCTGAGGACAAAAAGGGCAGGTATCGGGCGGAGCCATTTTTGGTAAAAGATCCGTATGGTACTTTTCGAATTTTTTTGTCGGAAAGTGAACGATTCTTGAAGTTAGTCTCGTCAATGGATCCCAACGAACTTCAATTTTGCCTTCGAATGGTTGAAAACCCTGGATTGGACTGAGATATGTAAACGTTTGAATTTTCTTTTTAAATCTGATCACTTTTTGTTATTTACCAGAGCAATATTTCAAAGTCAACAGCTTTGCTGAATTTTAAGTTTTTTTAACCCAGATAAATCCCATACGTATGAAAAATTGGTCCTACAGAAGAATTTCATGAATTTAAGGACAAAGAATAAAGTAGAGTCAGTACTGTTGGCAAGACCTGTTATTTTTTGTTTCCTTGCTGTGCCATCGGCGTTATTAGTCAAACGTTTAACGCTACTGGAGAAACATGAGAAACTAACATATTTTACCTATGTGGCATACTGTGTCCTAAAAGTTTATTTACACTTCAGTATCTTAATGTATGATTCTCTATGGGAGATGATGCGAAGAAGATTTTGCGAAGAGGACGGCAATTGCAACAGTAAAACTTATGAGATACCTGGATAATTAATATTTTTGCACATATGATACGCAGTTACCTGAGTCTAAAATGGTAATGCATCAAAGAGTAGACTTTCTGGATAGACACAATCTTGATGATCCAAAATTCAACTGTGGGACAAACATCCAAGTAAGAGCAAAGGGTACAGTATTGGAACTGACGGCAAAAAGAATCTTTTCTAGGCGGTAGTTGAAGTTTGTAAAGGATCTAGATAGGGTTCGCGTCTTAGCTGTGGCCAAGGCAGCTTTCGGGAGGCGGGGTCACGAAAGAAGTTTAATCTTGAAATTTCTTATCTCAAAGTGGTCTAATCATGGTATTCAATAGTTTAGACATGCGTCTATAC
>JAOADT010000021.1 GCA_026417175.1 Deltaproteobacteria bacterium
AGCGTAAGCTGTGTAAAACCTAATCTAGTAGCAATACCAGGACCTACCTGTGCCGTATCACCGTCTATAGTCTGTTTGCCACATATAATCAAATCAATTCTACCGTATTCTCTTTGGATTCTTTTAATTGCTTCAGCCAAAACAAAGCTAGTGGCGAGTGTGTCTGCTCCTGCAAATTTTATATCGGAAAGCAAAATAGCATCATCTACACCCATAGCTAAACATTTTCTCAGCGTCTGTACCGTATTTGGGGGTCCCATTGATATAGCCGTAACTTTACACCCAAAGGTGTCCTTTATCTTTAAAGCCTCTTCGACGGCATGAGTGTCGAATGGGTTTATGATAAATGGAACACCTTCCCTTATTAAAGTACCAGTAACAGGATCCACCCGCACCTGGGTAGTGTCTGGGACCTGTTTCACTGCAACCACGATCCTATTTAATCCTAAATTAGTTGTTTTTTCTTGCATGGCGTCGACCATCCGTGAGATTTTATATAGACTTGAAATAAAGTGCACAATCTTTAGCACAACTCTCCTTTTCTGTCAATAATTTTGTCGCTCTCATGTGATTTTTTTTACATGCAGATCATCTTTTGGAACATCACATCGAAAGAGTACCTTTCATTATCACTTTGACTTAAACGTCGTCCATTAGAGCTATGGCTCTGTTATTTTTAGGACAGTTTATAACGGCCGGAAAAATTTCTTCTTAAATCAAAAGAATCTCCTTTATGTTTCGCTGCGAACAACGCGCGTAAGGATTATAAGATGTTGGAATCTGTCATGAATACCCGCTTTTGATGATACCGAGGTTAAATTTCTCTTACCTGTACATTTCCTGGAGAACTTTCGATGGATTCTGCTATCTTTCCCAGAAAAAAAAGGACTCGATCAACCTCTTCTGAAGCGGTATCCGGTAAATAAGCATCCCCCTTTTTTTCATAGGCATCTATTACTGTTTTCAGCGTGAGTCCTTCGATTGGTCTTGCGGGTTGAAAGGCAGGTTGTTCCTTTACTCCTTTTGAAACTTCAACCACCAGACCAGCCTCTATCAGTTCATTTAAAAGTTGGGAAACAAGACGGACCGGGATTTTCAGCATATTCGAGATTTCTTTCACATTCAATGGGTTCTCCGCATGAGCAAACCGCAGAGCTATAAGACGAAAGATTCTGAGTACAAGCACCTTCTTTGAAGATTGGCTTATTCGCGAGTAATCTGGGTGAAAGCCAAAAGTCTCATAATGTTCATTTGCATGAGCTATCTCTGCACCAAAAAGGATAATCATCCAGGCCGCTTGAAGCCAAATGAGAAAAAGGGGTAAGGCCGCAAAACTTCCGTATATCGCTCCGAACTTCGTGACCCCAATTTGAAACTTGATATACAACCATTGAACAATCTGAAATACCGTTCCTGCCGCAAATGCACCGAGAATACCTGAACGTACAGGCACTTTCGTATTTGGTAAAACTATGTAAACGAGAGTCAAAAGGGTCCACATGGACACATAAGGCAGGATGTTCAAAAGAATAAGGAAAAAATAACCAAAGAAACCGAGTGCGGCAATTTTATTCATAACCGCCTTGAGGTGGCTTGCCACAAGCACCGTTGCACTGCTTGAAACGACAAAAAGGATAGGAGCAAAAACTATCATTGTGATGTAATCAGTAAATTTTTGAGTGAGGCTCCTTGTTCTTCGTACATCCCAAATTTCGTTTAGGGACTCTTCGATCTTCCCCAATATGGAAATAACCGTCCAGAAAAGAACTAAAACACCAACTCCTGCAACAATTCCACCTTTTACATGTTCAAGCATAGATCTCGAAAAAGCAAGCAGCTGATTTGTAACATCCGCACTCCAGTTCCCTTTAGCAGCAATCTGAAGAATATGTTTTTCGATTATTTTCTCCAGCCCAAAACCCTTCGCAATTCCAAAGGCGACTGCCATCAGTGGGACAATATTCAGTAAAGAGTAGTAAGTGAGCATCGAGGCATTTTTCTGACAATCGTCTTTCCAAAAGCCATACCCGGCCAAAAACAATACCCGTAGATATCTTAGGGGGACAGCCTTCCACTTAGGCAGGTCTTTTATGTGGATCTCCCATATTCCCCTCTGAATAAAACCAAAAATTTTAGAAAATATTGTCATTTTTTGCGGATCATCCTAAGTCCGAAGTGCAGTTGGGACAGCGCACAGCCTTAACAGGTATTACAGAGAAGCAATAAATGCATTCTTTTGTTGTCGGAACCAAAGGAGGTACCTCTTGCTGGCGCCTTAATTTATTTACTCCTTTTACTAGGATAAACACGGAAAAAGCGACAATCACGAAGCTAACAATAGTGTTGATAAAGTATCCATAGTTGATGGTAACAGCACCGGAAGCCTTAGCCTGGGCAAGGGAGATATATGGACCCGGAACATTTCCTTCCTTAATTACAAGAAAGAGATTTGAAAAATCAATGTTTCCCAACACATATCCAATGGGCGGCATAATCACATCATTAACTAACGAGTTAACTATACCTCCAAAAGAAGCCCCTAAAATAATCCCGACAGCCATATCTAGGACATTACCACGCATTGCGAATTCTTTGAATTCCTTTAGCATAATAGCGTCCCTCCCAGTAATTTTTATTTTATTTTAAATTCAACCCGGCTATCTTTTACATTTTCTTTTCTGTCCGGTGAAAGGCTCTTGGGTTCCACAAGGAAGATCCTTTCAGGCTCTATTTCTTTTGCTTTGAGGAGTATGTCTTTTACTTTTTGGGCACGCATAAAAGCGAGCGTTCTCAAATCACCCTCTTTCACCTCTATGTGGTTAAGTATGAGTCTTTCCATTTCAGGATCTGGAAGATTTTTTGTCATGCCAACTAGGTTCCGAGGTTTTGGAAATTTTTCCTGTTTGTATGCCATCTTTAAGTACTTAGAATACTCTGCAGGATCAATTTTTATTTCATCTATCGATGGTGGGGTCTGCCCTTTTTTAACCATTTCTTTAATCTTTTGAGCCTTCAACTTTTTAAGCAAGATTTCTCTCTTCAATGCTTCTCGATCCTTTTCCAAATCCACATGTCCCTGTATCTCCAGTCTGACTCCAGGTCTTTCTTGAAGTGCTTTCGCTAGGTTTTCAACCTTCTTAAAATTGGTCTCATCAAGGATAAGAGTTCCTTCTTCGAACTCTACATAACTTAGCTCCTCTCCTCCACCAAATAACGCACCGAGAAGGGCAAAAGGAGATGTCGCCGCTTTTGTGACAAGGTTGATTACCACCTGAAGTATAATTCTTAAGATACTGAATTTGGGGTCATCAATAGTTCCGCGCACCGGGATATCTAGTTTTATCACCCCATTTCGATCCTTAAGGAGCGCAATTGCGAGCCTTACGGGTAATTTTGTTGCATGAGAACTTTCTACTTTGTCACCAAACGTAAGTTGATCCAAAAAAATTCGATTTTCCGAATCAAGTTTTCTTTTTTCTATGAGATACTCCAGATCTAAGGAAAGTTTCCCTTTTTGGATTGTTTAGCCTACATATTTCCCAGAGTACGGACTCATAGAACTAAGATCCATATCCTTGAACCTTACCTTCACGTCAATAAAAAGATCTTCTCTTAAGGGATTAATCTTTCCGACAATTTCGAGCGGTGCATATCCGTCAAGCTTTCCATGAAACTCAAGATCAGCCATCGCCGATTCTTCTGACGATAAACCGGACGCCTGTCCCTGAATCTCAACTAGATTCGCAAAATATGGAGGCTCCAAAGACCTATCAGAGAACTCAATCTTTCCGTTCCGGAGAATAATGGTCCCAATTTGGATCTGTTTCCCAAAAGGCTTCAAACCTATTTCTTTTTCTTTTACCTTTTGAGAAGGTATTTTAGATCTGTCTATATTTACTCCGGGTTTTTCCTGAACGATTATATCACGAATGTTGAGCCTGCCCTCTGGATAAAGAAGAATTTTGGCGTAGAAATCAGAAAGGGATATCTCTTTGACGCGAATAGTAAGAGGCTCAATATCAAATACTAAACCCTCTAAACTTAGCAAACCACACTTTAAGAGTTCCTCTCCAGTCTCCTTTTCAGTTGAGGCAAATTGAATGATAGAAAGGTCTCCCTTAAACGCTATCTTTGTCTCTTTCGTTTCAGAAAGGGTCAAAGAGAGATCTCCGTTAGTTGAGAAAATACCTTTAGTAATCTGGATCCTCAATTTGTCTGTGATGTACGGCTGGAATGCTGAAATTGGGATTTCTTTTAATTCTATCTTAAGCTTCGCTTGAAAGGGTTCAATAACTACATTTCCAGCTGCTTTGAACCTCCCCTTTTTGTTGAGTAAAAAGGAGAGAGCAAGATTTCCCTTGCTATTTTTTTCTGTGGAGAGATTTTGGCTTCTTACGCTAATCTCATCAATTAAAAGATGAGCTGAATCTTTGGGTAGCCGGTCATCTAACTCAACCCGGTATCGTTCAATATTTACATCCCGAATCAAAATCAACCATGGTTTTTCTAATTTTTTGTTTTCTCCTTTATCTTTCGTCTCTTTGAAAATGTCATTCTGCTGAACTAGCTCGAGAAAATTTACTGAGCCGTCCTTGTGACGAACTACCCTGAGTATCCCTCTATCCGTGTGGATCATTCCAATCTTTAGCTCTTTTTTTGATAGGTGAAGATTGGTGTCCTTGATAGTGAGAACTGGGATTTTAACAATTTCTTCCTCCTTGTCCTTTACCTTAAGTCGTAGATCTGTCAAAGATAAATCAAGCTTTGATACAGAAATGTCCGACTGGCCACCTTTTTGAAAATACCGATAGGATGTGGAAATGTTCAGTTGTCCTCCATCCACGTTGCATAGAATGAAATCTTCATAATATGGAGAATACTTTTTCAACCTGACCGCCTTTAGTTCAAGGTTTCCTTGAATACCTAGTGGTTGTACCGAAAACTCGCCTGAGATATGCATTTCTTCATTGGACTCGGTCTTGGCTTTTAGAGCGTATATCGATTTCCCCCCTTCCTTATTCGTAAAGCTCTCTACTGTTAAATTCAACGGTGAAATAGTAGTTCTAAAAAACTTATCCCTTAAAAAATCCGAAACATAAATTTTTCCGTCCGTGATTTGTATTTGATCAATGTCAAGACTAATAGATTTCCCTTTTTCTTCAGAATCACCAGTTGAATTCCTGCTATTTTCCGTAAACGAAAAGGTGTCTACAAAATTTATTTTCCCATCCTTTCTTCGCATGATAGTTATTTCCGGAGATTGGACAAGTATTCGAGAAACATGAAATTTTTTGATTAAGGGCTCCGAGGAATCCAAAATGACATTTAAATATGGCATCCTTAATAGGGGTGTACCGTCCAATTCGTCAACAGAGACTTTCCACAACGAAAGATCTCCATTCACGCTCAAAGAGGGGGGTTGGTTTTTTGGTTGGATAAATCTAATCTTAAGTGACATATCCAAAACAGCTGAAGGTATCTTAAATTTTATCTTGACCGGAACATAAGGAATATATTGATGTAGACTTAGTTCTTTCGCATTGATCTCAAAATTGGTTTCCTGACTGTCATGAAAGGGTTTAGTTTTTCCCTTTAGCTCATAATACGTCCCGTTTATACGTGCAGAAAATTCAGGCTGGACGAACGTTTCAACATAATGGGGTATGTTTGAAATGAAGGGAATCCCTACCCGTAATTCACGCACTGTATGTTTCGTTCTTTTAGGTTCATCCCAAAAATCGATACTACCGTCGACGATCCGTATATTGCTAAAAGAAAATAGGATATCTCTTTTGCTTTTTTTCTCGCTAGGATACCTTTCTTTATCTTCAAGAAGATCTGAAAAATTAAAAGTCAGATCAGACCTTCTTTTTATGGTGAGATGAGGCCTGATGATTCTAATTTCTTTGAGAATGAGTGCTCGGCGAAGGACGGAAATACTCTCAAGATTCAAAAAGAGTTCGTTTAAAGAAAGGAATAATTCTTCTTTTGATATTTCTTCCCTCTCTTTAACCGTAAGCCCATCGCCGTAAGAGAAAGCACATATGGGTTTACTTTAATTTTTCTGATGCTTACTTCCCTGTTTAGGGCACGAGAAAGTTCCTTAGTTAAGACTGACTTGAGAATTGGCGGTAAAATGAAGAAACCGAGCACAGAAAAGAGAGCAATAAAAAGAAGGACAGAAATGAGAATCTTTTGGAAAAGCGATTTATTCATGAGCGCACCTCTTTTTTACAAAAACCTTCTTTAGCAAATGAGTAACCCCGGGCTAAATCTTTTCTTAACCCTTTTCTCTTCCTCTTCCAGAACGTAAAAAAGTCCAACCAAGGCTTTGTTCACCACATACTGATCTAAGTCATAATCCTATTTTTTCAAAAGAAATTAACAAAAAGTGACCCACCAACCCTTTATATCGTCTGGCTACTCCCATCTCACCTATGGACCTTTTAACAACGGGTTTAAATACCTCCTCCGGTTTTTCCCACGTATTATTTTTAAAATAACCTCTTGCCTCGATCTCACAACCGAATTCTCTGTTCCTACTTTTAAAGTTTATTTTAGTCCCTCAGTTGTTTTTCGGTCGCTTGTGATTTTTCCCTGAGTTAGCTTGAGCTCCTTACAAATTTGATCCAGCTCGTCACCTATCTTCCAAAAACTTAGTAAGAAAGAGAAAATAGAAAAATTGAAGTAAGACCTCTTGGGTCGACTCTTATGTCCTTTTAATCGTTTTACAACTAGTTCTGAAATAAAAAGTACCCCCCGAAAAGTTTGCCCTAGTGCCTCGATCCTTCTGTCCTCAATGTGCGATACACAGTTATTCCCAATTATAAAATTTTAATTTTAGCATTGCAATCCTTTTGTCTTATGTACCAGAAGCAAGGACAAAATCTAGTATGAAGACTGCGCACTAAGAAAACAATTATGTGCTAAACAGTATATGCGATCTGGTTCTTTATTTTTCTTTGTGAGATCTAATTTCAACTCTATTGGCCAATTTAAGATTAAAGATTAGTCCGGATTTTTCACACCAATGTTGTCACGCATAAAGTATTATCTAGGCCAAAATTTACTTTACTTTCTATTACAAGGAAGGCCCAGCGGAAAGTGCGAAAAGAAGAAAGGTTAAGTCTTTACCGAAACGGTTGAATATTTCAGTAGGATACGCTTCATCCACTTTTTCATATTAGTTCGAGACGGGCAAAAAATTCTTGACACAGGTTTTTCCATTTTGGTAAAAAGTCATCCAAAAAGGGGTTGGTAGTGAAAGTAATTTCCTTCTTTTTGAGCCTTATATTCATTATCTCATTTTCATTTGTAGTGCATGCTGAACAAAAAAACAATAATTTACGGAAGGCTAGCGCGCAGGTTACAAAGAAAAAGGTTACCAGTTCTGTGCATCAAACAAAAAAATCAGTCACTTTGACAGCCCAGGATAACATTTATGAGGAAAATGAATCAACGTTTATTAGACATCGGGTAAAGAGAGGTGAAACACTCGCTGAAATAGCCCGGATGTACGGGGTAAGCATAAGGGAAATTAAAAGTGTAAATAGACTTAAGACGCAAACGCTTTCACCAGGAAAGATACTAGTTATTCCTCAGAGAGAAGAAGAGGAAGAGGAGGAAATAGTTGAAGTTGGCGAAAAATCATTCGGAAAATGGAAAGACCCAGATGAAAGATACAGACTTGTAAAAGTTGCAAAAAGCTTCGAGGGTGCTCCCTACAAGCTGGGTGGCAGCACCGTAAGAGGTCTTGATTGCTCTGCGTTCGTTAAGAAGATTTTTGAAATTTTTGATGTAAATTTACCAAGGACCGCTAAGGAGCAGTATAGAGTAGGAAAGAAAATAGAAAAGGAAGAGCTTACCATAGGGGATCTTGTTTTTTTTAAGACAAGACCTGGTAGGAATTATCCAACCCATGTGGGAATTTATATAGGAAACGGAACCTTTATCCATGCGTCCTCTCATCACAAAAGAGGAGTAAGAGTAGATAGTCTAGATTCTCCTTTTTATAAAAGAACATATGTGGGAGCAGTAAGAATAAAGGAACTACCTGACGATTTAGCAGAGAAGAAAGATAGAATCTCGTCAGAAAGTAACTCGTAATCTATTGACAAAAACTCGTATTCTATTGCTATTACTGTTATTAGCTTCTCTTTTTCATGTATTTGGATATTTCGTTCTAATAAAAAGGATTGAACCTTTCATCTACTTTCAGTACCTTATATTTTGGTGGACGTTCATTGTTGGTTTGGATTCTTTACTCTGGTTGAAGACAGGCGAGTCAAGAGTTCTAAATAGGAAGCTCCCCTACACCATTCTAATGTCTTCAGCTTTTTGGTGTATCTTTGAAATTATAAATGTTAGAATCGCAAACTGGTTTTATATAAACCTTCCTCAAGAGATAGAGATAAGGTATTTAGGTTATTTTTTTGCATATGGTACTGTTATACCGGGGATTATGTTATTGAGAGACTTATTTAATCTGGTTTTCCGCATTGAAATTAGGAGAGAGGTTTTAATCATAAGAAACTATCCAATTTATGCAATCTCTTTAGGAACAACCACGTTTTTTTTGACCCTTTTCTTCCCAGAATATTTTTTTCCTTTTACATGGATCTTTCTTTTTCTTGTTATGGATGGGATAAATTACAAAAAAGGTTACGGTTCTATTTTTTCCGAAGTCGAGAAAGGAGAGTATGGAAACTTAGTCTCAACAATGATTTCCGGTTTTGTTTGTGGCATCCTATGGGAATTTTGGAACTATTGGGCAATAGCAAAGTGGGTTTACACTGTCCCCTTTTTTGATAGATTGAAAGTGTTTGAAATGCCCCTTCTTGGGTATCTGGGATTTTCTCTCTTTGCATTGGAAGTTCTTTCATTTGTCAATTTTATAGAGGGTCTTGGCAAAGAAAGGAGAAAGATTTTAATCCTGTTGGCTTTCATTGTATTCATTGTGGCGTTTCCTCTTATTGACAGATATACAGTATTTTCATATAGAACTAAGATTGATGAGCTATACTTTTTGGGAAAAGGAAAGTTGGAACACTTAAAATCGAAGAGAGTGATGAGTAGCTACGGAATAGATGAATCGTTTCTAACAATCGAGGAGAGACAGAAAATGGAACTTCTTCACCTTTACGGCATGGGGATCGAGAATCTAAAGAAACTTGAGAATCACGGAATAAATTCGATTGATGAGCTCGCCATGTTAGATGAGAGAAATTTTTCACTGATTACAGGTGAAAAAAATCTAAGAAGAGTAAAAATTTACTTGAATACTGCAAGAAGGGTTAAAAACTCTTCACGAGATTTCTAGCTATTTTAAAGTCGGGCTCATAAAAATCAAAATTTAATAGATCTTCCTTTCTTACCCATTTTGCGTCTTCGTGTTCTTTTAGACAAAGAGTGCCCGATAAGTATTCTGCTTCATAGGCGTGTAAGATTATTTTACGTCCTGAACATATCTCGTGCATTTCCACAGACACACATTTCTTCACTTTAATTTCCAACTCTAGTTCTTCCCTTATCTCCCTAACTAGACACTCCTCAGGACTTTCCCCTTTCTCAATTTTCCCCCCTGGAAATTCCCATCTCGATTCTCTACATCTTGTAGCTTTCCTTTTCGCAATTAGAATTTTTCCCTCCTTCTCAATTATACCCGCGACCACATTAAGCGTACGGGTATTTTTTATTTCAGGCATGATTAGACCAATTCCACTCTCACTTTTTCATTTTTTGTTATAGAAAAAGTATCTCGTATGCTACCGCTGAACATTGCAAATTCTAGATAACCTGAGCTTCCCACAACGCATGTAAGTTCATCGTCCATATATGTTTTACTTAGTTTTGTGAAGTTTAGATCTCGTATACGAATCCTGAACCCCTGTTTTGATGTAAACTCCTCGAAGAACTCATAGGGGATATTTGTGATGGCATTTCCGAATCTGTCAAACCTTACTACCTCACCTATTAAAACATCATTTATTATATCGGGGAAATAGCTTGCATTAAAAACAGGGTTCATAACTTTTTCACCGAATGAAGAAGGATTAAATCCTTTGGCAAGATAAACAGCAGAGGGGGCGAATATGTCTCTCCCATGAAAAGTGTTACTTATCCTTTTAAGCATGAAGTCTCTGTTTGTTATCTGATAGGTCTCAAACTCCTCATCCAAAAGAAGCGTGTATATACCGTTATCAGGACCCACAAAGAAATATCCCGATTTCGAGAGAATAATTGGTCTCCTGTTTGTCCCCACTCCTGGATCGACCACTGTTACATGTACAGTTCCTGGTGGAAAAAATGAGTAGTATTCTTTTATGACAAATGCTGCTTCTCTTATATCCTGAGGCTCTATGTCATGTGTTATATCTACCACTTCAATATCTACATCGAGATCCATAGCTAGGTTTAACATAACTCCCTTCATAATCCCTACGTAAGGATCTTTCGTACCAAAATCTGTCAGTAAAGTTATAATCTTCATTCCTTAAAGAGAAGCCTTATATTTTCAGTAAATGGTTGCACAACAACACCCTTTTCGGTGATAAAACCAGATATGAGGTAATTAGGGGTTATATCAAAAGAATAGTAAAGTGCTTTGTATGATTTTAGAGTTATATACTTTTTGCCAATTTTTATAACTTCCTTCCCGTCCCTTTCCTCTATGGGAATAGACTGACCTGAAGGTAAAGAATTATCAAAGGTTGATAGACAGCAAGCCACAAAAAAAGGCACATTTTCATTTTTTGCACATAGGGCTATCATGAAAGTCCCTACTTTGTTCGCGGTATCTCCGTTCAAAGCTACCCTGTCCGCGCCGACAATAACCTTGTGAATCATTCCCTTTTTCATAAGGAGACCTACATGATTATCCGGTACAATCTCAAAATTGATGCCTTGTTTTTTAAGTTCATACGCACTCAGTCTCGCACCCTGAAAGTATGGTCTTGTTTCCGTAATAATCACCTTTGTTCTTTTCCCCTGTTCTTTTGCCTTCCTAATTATGCCTAGTGCAGTTCCATAACCGCCTGTAGCAAGTTCTCCTGCATTGCAGTGACTCAAGATAGTGTCACCATCATTCACTAGTTCCGCGCCTCTCTCTGCGAGCATTATGTTGTTTTTTATATCCTCTTCGTGTATAAAACGCGCGATTTCAAGAAGCTTCCTCGGTAGGTCACGTTCGTCTTTATGTTTTTCGTAGCCTTTTTTCATCTTGTCCAAAGCCCAGAAAAGATTGTGCGCTGTAGGTCTAGTTTTAGCAAGCTTGCTGTAAATTCTTTTAATGTCATCTTTTGTTAATTCTCCTTTTTTTTCTAGGAGCTCTTTTACGCCAAAAGCAAAACCATATGCAGATACAATACCTATAAGTGGAGCACCTCTAACAATCATGCCATTTATCGCTTTTACAAAATCATCCAAAGTAATTAAAGGTACAAAAACTTCCTTGAAAGGAAGTTTTCTTTGATCTAGAACAAGGATTCTATCCTCTCTAAATATTATGTGACTACTCACTTTGTTTTTTAAGTTTTTCCCTCAGAATGTCATTTACTAACTTTGGGTTCGCTCTTCCTTTAGTTTCTTTCATAACCTGACCTACAAAAAAACCGAAAAGTTTTTCCTTTCCTTTTTTGTACTCTTCTACTTCTTTTGGGTGACCTAATATCACTTTCTCCACTGCCTGTTTTATCAGAGATTCGTCTGAAATTTGTAAAATATTCTTCTCTTCCACATATTTCTTAGGAGAAATACCTTTTCTAAAAAGTTCTGGAAACATATCTTTTGCGATCTTTATACTTATTTTTCCATCCTTTATTAGATACAGAAGTTCTGCAAGATGCTGGGGACGAAACTTTACTTTTTCGATTGGCACATCAGTCTCTTTCAGTTCCCGTAGAAATTCAGTCATTATCCAGTTACTCACTGCTTTCGGCTCAGGATAAAGTTTTACAGTCTCCTCAAAATAGTTTGCCAATTCTTTTTCCGAACAAAGTATTTCTACATCATATTGAGGCAGATTGTATTGCTGCACAAACCTCTCCATCTTTTCACTGGGGAGCTCTGGAAGTGTTACTTTTATAGTCTCAATCCATTCTTCGTCCACTATTAACGGCAAAAGGTCAGGGTCTGGAAAATACCTATAATCGTGAGCCTCCTCTTTACCTCTCATGGAGTAAGTTATTCCTTGATCGGGATTAAACAGTCTCGTCTCTTGGATTATCTGCTGACCCTTCTTTATAGTCTCTATCTGTCTCCTTATTTCATAGTCGAGAGCCTTCTCTATGTACCTGAAAGAATTTAGGTTTTTTAGTTCTGTCCTTGTGCCAAATTTCGTATCTCCCTTTTTCCTCACAGAGATGTTAGCGTCACATCTTAGACTTCCCTCTTCCATATTTCCATCACATATTTCGAGATAAACTAGAGTACTCCGGAGAAGCTTTAAATATTCAACTGCTTCTCGCGGTGTGGATATATCAGGCTCACTTACTATTTCCAAAAGAGGTATACTTGCTCGATTAAAATCGACTAGTGTATAGGAGCTTGTCTCTATTGTCCCCTCGTGGATCAGTTTACCCGCATCTTCCTCAAGATGGATCCTTCTTATTCTAATTTTTTTCTTTCCATTCCCCGTGGTAATATAAATGTGTCCGTTCACACATATAGGTTCTTCATACTGCGATATCTGATAACCTTTTGGTAGATCCGGATAATAGTAATTTTTCCTGGCGAATATACTTTTTCTATTTACAGTGCAGTTCAGTGCGAGTCCCAGTTTTATTGCATAATTGACAGCCTTTTTGTTGAGCACTGGAAGAGCACCGGGTAGACCCATGCAGACTGGGCAGGTATGGGCATTTGGTTCAGCACCAAATTTCGTTGAACATCCACAAAAGAGTTTGCTCTCTGTTAAAAGCTGAGCATGTACTTCAAGCCCTATTACGCCCTCGAACTCTCCGTAATCCAAAGCTTTACCTCAATGGTTTATGAATATACATCACTAGTTTATAATTTTCAAAGTCTTTTAATAAAAACTTATAGCCCTGCGTAGCAAAAAGCACCAATAAAAGCTTGCTAATTTGACTTAAAAAAATTACAAAACGCTAATAAGCACTGATTTTTTGCCAATTTTGTTGGTATAACCTAGCATGTTTATAACAGGTTTAAAGCCAATTAAAAAAAGGTTAAACCAAAAGACACACTAAGTTTGAAAATATTTAGAATATATGCGATTATTAAATTGCTGTATATACATAATGATTTTGTCTTCGAATGGATAAGAAGTATGTTTTTAAATATATAGGTAATAAGCAACGCAAATCGATTTTGTTTTTTACGCGTATGTGTCATACTTTTTATGGTCAGATCCGCAGTGCATAAAGGGGAGAATGGATTTTAAAGAGATCGATGGTTTGTCTATAACGGTCATTGTAGATAATTTTTATGACGCGCTTCTCGATGATCCGCCTTGCGGAAAAAGGTTTAGAACAACTCCTGAAAAATCTATCTACGCTGAACATGGTCTTTCTTTTTTCATAACAGCTCATAAAGGCGAAAAGAAACACTCCTTTTTACTTGATTTTGGTGTGGATGGTAACCTACTTTTGCATAATCTAAAGGTACTTGAAATAGAAATCAAATCCATATCTTCCCTTGTACTAAGTCACGGCCACTTTGATCATTATGGAGGATTAAAAGGGCTTGTGAAGTACCTGGACTATCATGGAATAAAAGGACTTCCACTCTTTTTGGGAGAAGGGGCTTTTTCACGAAGATTTTTTAAAAAGAAGGACGAAAAGGAGTTTATAGACCTGGGCGAGCTAAAGAGAGAAGAGGTTGAAGGAGTTACCAGGATTTATGAGTTAAGGGAACCGATAGAATTTTTACCAGGATGTTACCTTACGGGAATAATAGAAAGGAAAAATGATTACGAGCACATTCCAAATAATCTGTTTCTTTATAAGGAAGGGGAAATCGTCAGCGATAATTTTCAAGAGGAACTAGCTGTATTTTTTTTCATCAAGGGTAAGGGATTGGTTGTAATTTCCGGTTGTGCACACAGAGGAATTGTGAATACCATCAGTCAAGTTGTTGAAATAACAGGCATACAGAAGGTTCATGCAATTGTAGGTGGATTTCATCTTATTCACGCCGAAGAAGAACGAGTACATATGACATTCAAAGGTTTAAAAGATTTTTCTCCAGATTACATTATCCCATGCCATTGCACAGGATTTTTCGCAAAAGTTCTTTTTATTGCAACGTTTGGCAAAAGCTGTATTATTAATACAGTTGGAAGTACCTATCATTTTTTGGGGTAAATAGGTGTGGTGACACTTGAGAGAGTAAAAGAGATTTTCGAAAAAGTTGTACGAGAAAGAGGACTATATGAAGATAGTGTTTTAATATCCTTTCGTCCACTGAAACCAGAAGAAACTATCGGAAACCCCAAAAGAGACGATTTCCCAATAGTTATTGGAAAGGAGAAAGTAATTGAAGCTTCTTTTAAGGAAGCAAAAGCCCATGTTTTTACCGACTCACCAGTCAACTACTCGGGACACCTAAGGGAAATCCTGAAACTCAATCTTAGAACAAACGAAGAGAGAGCCGTATTCGTTGGCGCTTTAAATGCGGTGCTTAAGTTTTTAGACATTGTGGAAAAGACAATACACTGTAAGGACAAAGAACCTTTTGAGTGCGGAAAGAAAATTGCAAAATATTTGATAGAAAAAAAAGATGTAAAGAAAATCGGCCTCATAGGGTTTAATCCAGGAATTTTAGAAGGATTAGTAGATGCTTTTGGACCTAAGGCTTTAAGGGTGACAGACTTGAACACCGAAAATGTTGGGAAAAAGAAGTTTGGAGTTCCTATTTGGGATGGCAACTCTATGACGGAACGATTGATACAAGAAGTTGACTTTATTCTTGTAACCGGCACTACATTCGTAAATGGAACATATGAGGGTATACATGAATTAATTGAAAAACATGGCAAAAACCATTTGATTTATGGTGTGACTGGAATAGGTATCTGCACTTTACTCAGTTTAAACTCTATTTGCCCTTATGGGAGATATTAAAATTAGAGAAGTCCCCAATCCGCACCAGGATCAGGTATATAAAAAACTTAAAAACTGGCTCAATTGTGTTTTAAGTTTTATGGCTTAACCTCATTCATAATAGAAAAAATATTCAATGGAACATCTGACCCACTGTTATCTTTCAATAAAAAATTTTAATGGCGAAAAGCTTAAAATAGAAGGGTGGTTCCATTTTATCTGTGTGACCTCCCTAAGTTCCACGAAAACCTGTAAGCCCTGGTTTTTCAGCTATTAGAAGTCTAGATTCGCCTTTTTTATTAGGAATTTCCCAAATGTCTTTGGCCTATTCTTATGAAGTCCCAAAAAGGTAAAGATCCAGGACTTGTTCCTGAAACACGGTTTTTCAGCCCCTAAAATCTAACACAGCCTTAAAAAACTTTATACTGGAATGTCTCTTGTAAGGTTTTATATTTTTTATACTTGAGTGGATTCTTCCCTTTCTGCATAATTTATTATTTTAGAGCTCTTTTCAATGTGCATATGGAGAAATGCCGTTTGAAAATTGTTTCTTTTCAAGAAAAAGAAAAATTCTTTCGAAAAACAAAGACATAAGGGCCAGAATAAAAAGACAACTCAATATGATGTCCGGTCTAATAAGACTTTCTGCTTTCATTACAAGCGCGCCTAGGCCTTTAGGAATTGCCAACATTTCAGCTGCGATTACGACCCTCCATGATCCACCAGAAGACAACCGAAGTCCAGCGAATACATGGGGAAGCGCAGAGGGAATAATAACTCTTAGTATCAGATCTTTACCTTTTGCTCCGAGGCTTCTTGCTACCTTTACGATTCTCTGGTCAATACTCTTTATCCCGGATCTAGTCGTGTAACACACCGGGAAAAAAGAATGAATTGCTATAACGAGTATTGGCAGAGCCTCTGTTATTCCAACCCACAACATCAAAAGTGGCACCCAACCTATCGCTGGAATAGGGTAAAAAAAGGAGATAACTGGAGAGAGGGACTTATCTAACAAGGCTTTGTATCCAGTTATGATCCCCACAATTGTCCCGACAAGGGCACCTATGGAGAATCCAATTATTACCCGCAGAAGGGTGCGAAAAAAATGTTCTGTCAAAATTCCCTTTAAAGTTAAGCTTACTGTTTCTTGAACAACCGTGCTGAAAGGGGGAAAAAGATCATTCCTCATAAGATGCGAGCCGAACTCCCACACTATAAGTAGCGAAATAATTGGTGCGACAAAGGAAATTTTTTCTTTCAAGTCCTAAAACCCAGTATAGATTAGATCCTTGGCCGCAACGCGACCTTTTAGATATCCCTTTCTATCCATAAAATTTATAACATCCTGCACGACGTCCCGGTTTACATCGTTAGTGAATATGACCCTCGACATAGATGCCCGAATCTCATTTTCTGTTACAGAAAGTTTCGTCTTAGGATCCAGCTTTTCAACAAAACCCGATCTTTGGGCTTCAAATGTCAGATATTTTGCAATAATCCGTGCTGAATCTTCCTTGTTGGTAATAATCCACTCGGTTGCCTTTTTTATTGCTACGTTGAGGCTCCTTACGGCCTTAGGTTTTTTCTCCAATACTTCATTTTTTACTACTAGAACACTTCCTAGAAAATCTGGCCAGATGTCTTTTGCCGTTAGAATAATCTTAAAGCCTTCTTTTTCTGCAAGTGAAAGATAATGTTCCGGCAAAAAACAAGCATCTAATGAACCTGATTTTAGAGCAAAAAGCATGTTTGGAGGATTCATCCGTAAAACCGACGAAAGCACAACGTCCTCATTTAATCTATACTTTTCCACGGTTTTTCTTAAAATTAAATCTGTTCCGCTCCCTTCTCTTACGCACCCAATCTTAAGTCCCTTTTTTTCAAGATCTCTTGGATGTTTTATCTTATCGCCATCTGACACTAACCCATATCCATATAAATGTAACCCCGAGATGATCCTCAGTTTTACCCCCCCATTTACAAAAGAAGTAATCGTTGGAGGAAGGCAAATAAAAGCCGCCTCAATGTCACCCCTTTTAAGTGAAGAAGCTAGAGCAACCCCAGTAACATAAGCTTCATAAGATTTTATCTTCAATTGTTCTCTGTCAAAAAAACCTTTGTCAAGTGCTACGTAGAAAGCCGCCGCATGAGTGTTAAATTCGGTGGCGATGGAAATTTTGTCTTGCGCAAAAATTGAGCCACAAAAAAATGTTACAACGTAGAGAGCTGTTAATATCCCTTTCATGCCTCCTCCGTGTAGGTTCTTAATCTTCTCAGCTTGAATATTAGAAAGACTTCTTTTTGTGGATGGAGATTCAATTCCCGAAAAGTCTCTCTAGGCAGTTCGACGACAAGAATATGGTCACCAACTCTCACTTTCATGTTAATTATCGAAGAAAGATCCTCTATTTCGAGAATGGTACCTTTTACCCTGTTTACCTCTGGTCCGGGAGGCTTATCAACTGATACGTAAATGTCTCTCGAAGAAAGGGCAATTTTCTTTATGTTATTATTTTCTTGGGGCACGAGTAGTCTTATCCCGCCTAAAGAAACTTCGCAAAGACCAGATCCAATAGGTCTAACGTGATCCACATCTAATATATTTGGGACACCCACAAATTTAGAAACCACACCGCTTTTTGGAAAGAAGAATATCTCGTGGGGGGAGCCTACTTGCTCAACTCTTCCAGAGTTTATAATGGCGATTTTTACAGCTAGTTCTTCCGCTTCGCCAAGATTGTGTGTAACGTGGATTGTGGTTAATCCAAGCTCCTTATGGAGCCGTTTCAATTCAACCCTAAAGATTTTAGAAGTTGAAATATCCAGATTACTAAGTGGCTCATCAAGAAGAAGCAAGTCAGGTGCTAAAGCAAGCGCCCGTGCTATCGCGACTTTCTGTTTCTCACCGCCTGATAATGTTCTAATATCTCTATTTAAAAGATGTTCGATTCCTAAAATCTCAGATAAAAATCTCACCTTTTTCTTTCTCTCTCCATCGGAATACTTCCTCATTCTAAGACCAAATTCGATATTTTTTTGCACATCCAAAAATGGAAAGAGCACGCAGTCCTGTGGCACATACCCAACGTTTCTGTGCTCGGGTGGAACATTGGTTATATCCTTACCACCAAGGAGTATAGAACCTTTTTTTATTTTCCTTAGTCCTGCAATAGCTTCTAAAAGGACCGTTTTTCCAGAACCGTTCGGACCCAAAATGACAAAGTAATCGTGTTTTTTTACTTCAAGGTTGATCCCTCCCAGGGAAAAATTACCTACCTCCACAATAAGATCTTTCACTTCTAACACTTATACTCCAGTAAATCTTGTGTAAGCGTTGTAGCCTATTATATATAACGCTCGAATTTATGTCAAGAGCAAGTCAATCATGCTCTTACGTCAATTACCCATTGAAACCAACAATCACATTAGGGTGGTGTTCTATACTACACTCTCAAGGTTGGTATTTTAGGATGGTGAAGACTGAAGTATGAATTGATGGGCTGTGTTACAAGAAAAAAGATTTGACTAGAACCATTGTTTTGGAATTTTACGTTGGGTTATAAATGGATAAGCCAAAATTCATTGAAAAGAATTTTTCTAGCCTTGTAAATACATGGTTAAATGAGGAAATCATAGAAACATGACTCATTCATAAAAAGTCACCAAAACCTTAAAAGGTCAAATTTATTAGAGGTAAACGAGAGGCTTAAAAAATGGCCGTATTGTAACTAAACTTTGAACGAGAAACTGACATCGATTTACTTCGGGAATCTGAAAAATTTAAGAACTGGAGATCAACTTTTTACTCCAATTAGAAAACCACATATATCTGATTTTTTGAACGTAACGCAACCTTACCAGTTGCTAAGAACTGTTATTTTCCCCTTTTCTATAACAATCTTTCCGAAGAATCCGAAATTTCTCTTGATTTCTCCGTATACTGATTCAGAAACAAAGAATCTAATTATTCGCTCTGCCTGTTCGTCGATGTTTACGTTCTTGAAGGAAGCTGGATAAACAACCTTTCCGATAAAAAATGCATTGGTTACGGCGAGCTCAACATTTGTGTTATAGTAATTGTAAGGAAGTATGGTGAATAGTTTATTCTCTTTTATAGCTTTAAGATTCATGAAGAGACCGGGAGAGTCAATTAGCTCTTTCTGAAAAATCGAAAGACCGTTAACATCTACAAATATAATGTCAGGATTGAGAGATAGGAGCTTTTCTTTTTCTAGAAAAAGGTGGCCATCTTTTCCAAAATCATCTACAACGTTCTTAACATTTACCAGCTTAAATGGAAGAAAACCCGCCTCAGTTGATGTTATACCATGCTGCCCTTTAAAACCAATCCCACCTGCGTATACCTTCGGTTTTTCCTTTTGATTTAAAGTCTTTTGTGCCAGATATTCTTCTGTTCTTTTGAGGAATTCGTCTATTTCCATAACCCTGTTTTCCCTGCCAACTATTGAACCAACAAGTGTAAGGGAATCGATGAATTTTTTAGCTCTTAGTACACCAACAGATCCGTAGTCGAGAGCAATAACTGGTATCATTGTTCTCTCCTGTATCATATCCATAGTTCCTCTATCGAATCCCACAGCAAATATGACATCGGGCTTAACACTTACTATCTTTTCAAAGTCTGGGAGTTTACCAGGTCCGCCTTCGCCGATTAAGGGTAGGTCTTTAATTTTTTCTTTAATTGCAAGAGTGTACGGCCTCCCATACGGAGTAAAACCGCCTTTTTCGACTCTCTCAACCCCCACCACTTTATCTACGGAGGAAAGGTAGGTTATCATTCTAAGAGCACCAGGGCCAATTGCGACTAATCTTTCTACCTTTTCAGGTACTTTGATTCTTCTGCCTAGTAAGTCTTCCACTTCCTTACACTCCAGACTTTGGATCAGCAATAATAGGACAAAAATTACACTTAGTAATACTTTCATACACCCTCCTTTAGCTGTACTTTCCATGTTATCAGAGCCACTTCTGCATCAGTCCTGTGACTCACCATGTTAGATCCAAAATGACGCTTAAGTTCAGTAAATATTTTTTCTTTTCTAGGATTTTTTCCGTATAGCCTGATATAGCAACAAAGGTCATCCAGTGCCTCCTCTAGAGTACCCCAAAAATCCCAGCTATACTCAAAAAATTCAACGTGAAACCTTCTTCTCAACTTTTCTAAAGTCAAACATATGGAAAAGGCGGGAGAGTGAAAATTCCATTCAATACCATGCATTGCAAAGATTTTTTCCATCAGGTGGTTCTTTCTTTTCCCCCACCCCATGTAAATAAGCCATTCCTTGGAACAGTCCTCCATTTTAAGGATATCTCTTACTGATTTAACGGCAGGGGTCATCATAGCCATGACAATATCAAATTTTTTTGTAAAACCAAGCTCTTTTGGATCTACATCCTCCCAGAAGTAATTCAAAAGAACTATGTTTTCTAACCCGTGTCTTTCAGCTTGATTTTTTAATATGGATAACATTTCACATGAACAGTCAATTCCGCAAACTAATCTCGCTTCACTTGCAAGAGGGAGTGTATATATTCCAGTTCCGCATCCAATATCGAGTATTTTTTTTCCAGAAAAAAAGACACCGCGGACTCTCAGCTTGTCAATTACGAATATAGTGTTTTTTAAACTTCCCTGATCGAAGGGAAGTGGATATTTAGGTGCCTTTTTATCCCAAAAATTTTTCAAAAGTTCCCTATCCATCTTTTGAATTCAGCCATTTTTTATTAAGACGTATGGTGAACCCATCATCTCTTTTATTTCCACATCGATCCCAAAAACTTTCATTATGATCTCACTACTTATTATTTCTTTTCCACCAAACGCCTCTATGCGACCCTCTTTGAGAAACAAAAAAACGTCTGAATACCGAAGGGCAAGATTTATATCATGAAGAACGAATACAGTGATTAGGTGTAATTCTTTTGTGGCTTTTGAAATGAGTGATGCCATCTCAAATTGGTTTTTTATGTCAAGATAGGTAAGTGGTTCGTCTAATAAGAGTACTTTTGGATTCTGAGCGAGAGCTCTTGCAATTATCACCTTTTGGAATTCTCCTCCACTTATCCTCATTATTGACTTAGATTTTAGATGGGAAAGACCCATTACATTGATTACCCTTTCTGTTATCTGGATATCTTCTTTTTTAATCCTGAAATGCACGTGAGGCTTTCTTCCTGAAAGTACCGCTTCAAAAACTGATGTATTAAATCCTTCCGATCTTTGCGGGACGTATCCTATTATTTTTGCTTTCCCACTTAGACTAATTTCTGCCAAGTTTTTTCCATCTAAAAAGACAGCTCCATTCTTTGGTGAAAGAATGGAGGCAAGAACTTTAAGAAGCGTAGTTTTTCCTGACCCGTTAGGTCCTAAGATGGATAATATTTGCCCACTTTCCAAAGAAAAATTTACATTATCCAAAATAGGCGCACTATTATATGAGAAAGTTATCCCTTTAACTGTGATTCGCATCTCTAGACCTCACAAGCAAATAAAGAAAAAATGGTGCTCCAAAGAAAGAAGTTATTATCCCTACCGGAAGGACGTTGGGCGCTATTATTTTTCTTGCCAACATGTCAGACAAAACAAGAATTAGAGAGCCAATAACCGTAGACACCGGTATAAGAAATCTTTCATCCTCACCTACAAATAATCTACCTATATGAGGTGCTATTAGACCGACAAAAGCAATGATCCCAAGAAATGATGTTATAATTGATGTAACCATAGCCGTAATCAGAAACACTTGCATTCTTATACTTTTTGCCTTGACTCCTAAAGTTTTTGCCACATCGTCTCCCCATTTTATGACGTTAAGATCGTTACTTCTTGTCAGGAGGTAAAGGAAACCTCCCACGACAAAAAAAGCAATGAGAGGAATATTTTTCCACGTTGCTTTCCCAATATCCCCGAATGTCCAAAAAACTGATGCAGCTACCTGAACATCCTCTGCAAAATACTGAATAAACATTGTGAGCGCAGAAAAGAATGCACTTATTGCTATTCCCGCTAAAACCACAACTTCGCGTGTCGCTCCTTTAAGGGAGGAAACCACAAAAATCAGAGAAATGGAGAAAAGTGAGCCTATAAAAGCACATATGACGACAGGATAGTAACTAAAAACTGTTATTCCTTCTCCTGTCTTGTGTTGTAAACCTGCACCAAGCACTATTATAGCAAAAGAAGCTCCGAAGGCGGCTCCCTGGGAGAGTCCCAAGGTGAACGGGGAAACTAGAGGATTCTTTAAAACATTCTGTAATACACATCCAGAAAGTCCAAGCCCAGCACCCGCCAGAGTCGCACCTAAAAGTCTGGGGATCCTAATTTGCCATAAAATATGGGATATGGTTCCATGTTCTTTTCCTAAAATCGTGGAAAATACAGAAAGTATGTCAGTTCGATAGGATCCGGTGGCAAGAAAGATGAAAAAGAATACTGCAAAAATAAGTAGAAGTATCGAAAAGACTCTCTTTTTCCGTTTGATGAGAGATTCATAAAAGTCGTAAGATATATGGCTCATATTTATCGAAATTCCCTTTTTTGGGCACAGGGTATACACAGATTGGATCCGTTAATCTCAACTAACTTTTTCACCATGACAGGCTCTCCACATCCTCCACAGATCTCTGACTTCATTATTTTAGCGGATGGAGGAAGTTCCATTTCTACTTCTCTTACTGAGAATATCTCTTCAGGTTCACTCTTAAGTACTCTTACTGCTCTTTCCAATTGAAATTGTTCAAACAGTCTTTTTTCTTCCATCGAAGCATTTCCGCTTAAAACTTTATCCATAAGACTGAAGATCTCCATATTTTGTGGCTGAGTCAAAACACCACTTTTTAGAGCAACTCTTAAACCCCTTTTTGTATTTCTAGATAAAAGGGTTAAGGCCATCTTCCCATAATCTTTAAAAAAAATATTTCCTTTGCCGAAGGTGCACCCGGTTATAACTTGCACTGCATCAACAAAGCACGAGTCGTTCTCAACTATTCCAATGATTTCTTCATCGGAGACCTTCTTTTCTTTTAGTCTATGCATAGCAAGAATTGAACTTTTGTAACCCAAAGCTAAACCGGGACACAGGTGACCATGGAATTTCACACATTCAGCAAGTCCTTTGTAAATGTCAATAATTTGGTCTTGTGTTGGTTTTAGCACTCTTTAAAAATAAATAACATCATATACCCCTTTGGTCAAGAATTATTTTCCAAAATATGTTGACAGATAACCAATGGGCTAGTAAAATGAGCGCAGGGAATATGAACAAACGTTCAGTTTCTCAAACGAAAAGAGCAATAATGGAGGCCGCCCTTAATCTATTTGTTAAACATGGCTTTACCAGAACTACCATGAGGATGATTGCAAAGGAGGCTAATATAAGTGTTGGAGCCCTTTATCTGCATTTTAAGAACAAAGAGGCTTTGTGCCTTTTCATACTTAGGGAGAAGTTGGGAGAGCTCTTTAGGAAACTGGAAGATGTAACTCGAAATAAAACCAAGGCAGAGGAAAAACTCAAGGCGTTTATGGGAACCTGTATTGAATACGCAAAAGACAACAGGGAGCTAATAGTAGCCCATAGTGCAGAAAAAGGATTTACCTTTGGTTTGGAGATAAAGAAGGAATATAGCGCAAAACAGAGGGGTCTTATAAAGGAGATAGTACTGGAAGGAATAAGGACCGGGGAGTTCAAAGAAATAGATGTTGAAGGCGTGGCTAACACCGTGATGGCCCTAATAAGAGGATTTGTTCTTTCTTTGGTAATTGACGAGGAATGCAATTTGAAAGAAAAAGACTATTTCTTACCTCTGTTTTACGGATTGAAAAAGGGATAATCAATGGAGGAAAAATTGAAAAATAAAATACTAGTGTTGATTTTTGTCGTAATTGCAGCATGTTACTGCTTTATCTTTTCTGCTTGTGAAAAAAAGAGAGATATTCAACTGCAAATATCACCAGAAGTTTCTGTACTTAAGATAGTTCCAGTAGAACTGACTCTCACAACTGAATTGCCGGGAAGGGTAAATCCCTTCAGGATCGCCGAGATAAGACCGCAGGTGAGCGGGATATTGAAAAAAAAGCTTTTTAGAGAGGGAGATTACGTAAACGAGGGGGAAGTCCTTTATGAGATAGATGAACGTCCCTATAGGGAGGCAGTGAGTAACGTAGAGGCAGCCATAAGAAAAATTTTAGCTAATATGGAATCGGTTAGAGCTAAGTACGAGCGATATTCAGAGCTTGTGAATGTGGGAGCTATAAGCAGACAAGAGTTTGATGACGTATCTGCTCAATATAAACAACTTCAAGCGGAAATAGATTACTTGAAAGCACAACTTGAGATCGCAAGGATAAATCTTGAGAATACGAAGATTAAGGCTCCCATATCAGGTAAATCTGGCAGGTCTTTTTTTACTGAGGGGGCCCTGGTTACTAGTCACCAAGCACAGGCACTCACGGTTATACAACAGATTGATCCAGTATATGTGGATATATCTCAGTCAATAAACGACTTATCTCGACTAAAAAAGAGGCTGGAGGAAGGCCGATTAAAATATGCGGGTAAGGATCAAGAGAAAGTCAGCATCATATTAGAAGACGGGAGGATCTTCCCGCATGAAGGAACTATACAGTTTAAGGACATCACAGTTGAACAGACAACTGGCACCGTGATTATAAGGGTCCTTGTTCCGAATCCGGAAGCATTTCTTCTTCCGGGAATGTTTGTTCGTGCTGTAATAAAAGAAGGAATAAATAGGAAGGCAATTCTTGTTCCACAGAATGCAGTTTTAAGGGATACAAAAGCAAATCCTTTTGTTTATGTGGTGGATAAAGAAAACAAGGTAAAAATAAGGACCGTTAGTATTGATAGAGCCGTAAAGGACAAGTGGTTGATAAGCGAGGGGCTTTGGGAAGGCGACCTGGTGATAGTGGAAGGTATACAGAAAATAAGAGCTGGGATTCCCGTAAAGCCTGTGATTTACAAAGGAGAATAATCAATCATGTTATCTAAATTTTTTCTAGATCGTCCTGTATTTGCTTGGGTAATAGCAATTATAATAATGGCAAGTGGAGCTTTAGCAATATACAAACTCCCTGTTTCCCAGTATCCTCTAATTGCCCCACCATCTATTTACATAATGGCTTACTATCCTGGCGCGTCTGCAGAAACTGTAGAAAATAGCGTTACCCAAATCATAGAGCAGAAATTGACCGGTCTAGATAGGATGCTATATATGTATGCCACGAGTGATTCTTCTGGTACCTCAAGAATAGAAATAACATTTGAACCTGGTGTTGATCCAGATCTGGCTTGGGCTAAGGTCCAGAATAAGCTACAACTAGCTATGGCGAGTCTCCCGGATGTGGTCCAGCAAATGGGTTTAAGGGTCGGTAAGGCAACGAGGAACTATCTTTTAATTGCCAACCTTATTTCTGAAGACGGAAGCATGGATGGGAGCGACTTAAGGGACTATGCACAATCGTATTTGGAGAAAGTTTTGTCCAGGGTGGAAGGTGTTGGAGAAGTGGAGATGTTTGGAACCCAATACGCCATGCGTCTTTGGCTAGATCCCCACAAACTTTTGAGCTACGGAATGACTATAGAAGACGTTATAAAAGCGGTGAAGTCATATAACGTTGAAGTTTCCGCAGGACAAATCGGTGGTGCTCCTCAAATAAAGGGTCAGAAACTAAATGTATCTATAATAGTGGAGAGCCTCAGAAAGACACCCGAAGAGTTTGCTTCGATTCCCCTGAAGATAGGTAGAGATGGATCGGTAATAAGGGTAAAAGATGTAGGTAGGGTTGAACTGGGCACTGAACAGTATGACATAGAAAACTTTTATAATGGAATGCCTTCTGCTGGAATAGCTATAAGACCTGTTCCCGGAGCAAATGCGCTTGATACAGCAGAGAAGATAAAGAAAAAGCTAGAGGAAATGAAAAGGTACTTTCCGCCTGGTATGAACGTTGTTTATCCATTCGATACCACACCCTTTACAAAAGTAGCAATACGTGAGGTGATAAAAACTCTTTTTGAAGCCATAATTCTTGTTTTTCTGGTAATGTGGCTTTTTTTGGGAAGTTTGAGAATAACGTTTATTCCTACTATTACTGTACCTGTTGTTCTTCTTGGTACTTTTGCGGTTCTTAAACTATTTGGTTATTCGATTAACATGTTAACTATGTTTGCCATGGTTTTAGCCATTGGCCTCCTTGTGGATGATGCCATCGTAGTTGTAGAAAACGTGGAGCGTATCATGAGAGAGGAAGGTCTTCCTCCGCGAGAAGCAACCGAAAAGTCTATGGATCAAATAACTAGTGCGTTAATTGGGATAGGGCTCGTACTTTCGGCAGTGTTCGGACCTATGGCCTTTTTTGGTGGGTCTACGGGAGTAATTTACAGACAATTCTCAGTTACTATCATATCTTCCATGCTTCTTTCAGTTCTGGTTGCTCTTATTTTAACACCTGTGCTATGCGTCACGTTCATGAGAAAGAGAGAAACCACTTCGTCGATCTCAAAAACTTTTTTCCTCAAGTTAGACAGAGCCTTTTTCAATTTGAGAGACAGATACGTAAGACAAGTAGAAAAGTCTTTTTTTAGGGTAACGCGTTACTTAATAGTTTACATCATAGTTGTGGTTGGTTCCTTATATTTTTTCTCAAAATTGCCTACAGCGTACATTCCAGATGAAGATCAGGGTATTCTCATGGCCCAGGTTATACTTCCACAGGGTTCTACCTTGGAACAAACAAAGTCTGTTCTTAATGAGATTTACAGGTACTTTAGGGATAATGAAAAGGATTCAGTTGAATCGTGCATGTACGTGGCAGGTATCGGTTTTTCTGGGAGGACACAAGCTAATGGTATGGTTTTTATAAAATTGAAAGACTGGCATTTGAGAAATAGAAAGGAACAAAAGGTAGACCAGATTGCAAAACGGGCTATGATGGCGTTTTCCAGTTATAAGAAAGCTCTCGTATTCGTTTTTCCACCTCCATCTATTGTAGAACTTGGGAGATCAAAAGGTTTCGATTTCCAATTGTTAGACAGGGGAGGTGTGGGACATGAGGTCCTAATGTCTGCAAAAAATGAACTTTTAAGGATGGCAAATAATGACAAAAGGCTTTATGCTGTAAGGTACAACGGACTAGAAGACGTACCACAGCTTAGAATAGAGATTGATTGGGAAAAAGCAGGTGCACTCGACGTTCCAATTACTTCAGCGTATAATGTGATCTCGGCATCTTTCGGTGGCATATACATAAATGACTTTATACATCAAGGAAGGGTAAAGAGAGTTTATGCCCAATTGGATGCGCCCTACAGGATGCTACCGGAAGATTTAAATAATGTTTACGTCAGAAATTTCGAGGGAAAGATGGTCCCATTTTCTTCACTTGCCACCATTAAATGGGTTTATGGGTCCCCTAGACTTGAAAGATATAACGGTTTTCCATCTATTAACATACTGGGAGAAGCAGCCCCAGGAAGGAGTTCAGGGGAGGCCATGGCTGCAATGGAAGAAATTGTGTCAAGGCTTCCTTCTGGTATAGGTTACGAATGGACTGGCGTTTCTTACCAAGAGAGGTTGGCAACAGGTCAGGCTCCGATTCTTTATGCCTTTTCAATTTTTGTGATCTTTCTCTGTGTTGCCGCTCTTTACGAAAGTTGGGCCATTCCAATTGCCAATCTTCTTATGCTGCCCCTTGGAGTGTTTGGGGCAACACTTGCCACATATTTGAGAGGGCTCCACAATGACGTGTACTTTCAGATCGGATTCCTCACCACCTTGGGTCTTTCTACAAAAAACGCTATTCTAATAATCCAGTTCGCAAAGGAAAGATTGAAAAAAGGAGAAAATCTATTATCTGCCACTAAATCCGCCGCAAAAATAAGGCTGAGACCGGTTATAATGACGTCTTTTGCCTTCTTTTTCGGTGTTTTACCCCTTGCCCTAGCTACTGGAGCTGGAGCAGGGGCTATGAAGGCTATAGGTACAGCTGTGTGTGGAGGAATGCTTTCGGCCACTTTTATTGATATGTTCTATATTCCACTCTTCTTTGTTCTCGTTTCAAAAGTTTTTGCCGTAAAAGGGATAAAAGAGAACACATGATGAGACTTTCGCTATTACTCACGGTTGTAATTGCCATCGCTTCTTGCTCGTCAAATTACACCTACAAGCAACCTTCTATTCCGGTTCCTGCCTTTTTTAATAAGACTGACATTTCCGGAAAGACTGAATATGCCCCACTCGTCAAGGAAATTACCATTCACGATTTTGTTAAGGATAAGAAGCTTCAAGCATTAATAGCTATTGCAGTAGAGAATAATAGAGACCTTAAGATTTCTTTAGCCAATGTACAGAAAGCCAAAGAATATTTTGGAATAAAAAGGGCAGAGCTTTTGCCTTCGTTAGGTATTTATTTGGAAGGATCTAGACAGAGGATACCCTCTGATCTCTCTCCTAGGAGTGAATCAATCATAAACGAACAGTACTCCTTTGTAACAGGCTTAGTATCGTGGGAGATTGATATTTTTGGAAAGATAAGAGCACAAAAGGATATGGCTTTTGAAAGTTATCTTGCGCAGAAAGAGATAAGCAGGGCTGTCAAACTTTCTCTCATCACTGAAGTTGCCGGTGCGTACTTTACCTACGCGGCAGACCAAGAAATTCTAAAAATAGCTAATGATCTGATAAGGACGAACACCGAAATATATGAGATAGTTAAAAAACGTTATCTTACGGGGATGGCCACTGAAGTGGAGTTGAAACACGCGGAAGCCCAGGTTGAAAATGCGAAAGAGACTCACCTCAGATATCTTCAAGAAACTCAGAAAGACAAAAATGCGCTGGATTTACTTGTTGGAATTTCTGTACCAGAAGAATTACTACCAAATGGTATGGCAGATGTGGTACCTCTTTTGGATATATCCTCCGGTTTATCCTCGGAGATTCTCTTGACAAGACCGGACATTATGGCACTTGAACACAATCTTAAATCTATGAATGCCCAAATCGAAGCAGCGAGAGCGGCCTTTTTTCCAATAATCTCTCTTACCAGTATCTTAGGTGTAGCGTCTGGAGAACTCAGTGGACTTTTTCTATCGGGGTCTAAAACATGGACCTTCAAACCACAGATAAAAACGCCCGTATTTGATACGAGAGTCATGAAGGCTCACAGATTGGCGAAAATAGAAGCAGAGATAGCAGTTTTAAACTATGAGAAAGCCATTCAGAACGCTTTCAAAGAGGTTTTAGATTGTCTTTCTTTTAAGGCAATAATAATTGAGCGAAAGAAAGCATACCAGAATATGGTTTTTAGTCTCGCCGAGGGATTAAGACTTTCTAAGTTGAGGTACGAAAAAGGAATAGATAACTATCTTTCGGTGCTTATTTCGCAAAATAGTCTTCTTTCTGCAAAAATATACGAAACTCGGCTTGAGCTTCTGAGAAACACAAACCTCCTTTCCCTTTATAAAGCTTTAGGAGGTTCTAAGGATTTAGATTATTTACTTACTTCAGTTTTTTGCGGTTCCGCGCAAGGATGTCCCTCTTCTTCTCCGTGACATTCCTTTATTCTTTCTGGGGTGCAATCTTCGGGCTTTCCTTGAAGATTAGTAGGATTCATGCATGAACATGTTTCACACATAGTAACACCTCCATGAGTCTCCTTATTATGACTTAAAAAAGTGGTGTTTTCAAGTCATAATTGGTTTCCAAGCTAATGGAAATATTGATTTTTCGACACATTTGGTATAGACTTCACAGACATGCGCGTTTTCTTTCAAGCCTTTTGGTATAAGAAAAAAAATATAAAAAAAAGCCCTGTATACTTTGTTCTTTTGTTGCTTTCTTGGTTTTATAGGTTTTGTCTGGTCATAAGAGAGCACCTTCTTAAGAGGTTAGAAGAGGAAAAAATCGGGGTTCCTGTTATAAGTGTAGGAAATTTAAGTGTGGGAGGGGAAGGGAAAACGCCTCTTGTAATCAAAATTGCATCTATGTTTTTAAAAACCGGTTTGAAACCCGGAATTGTTATGAGGGGTTATAAAAGAAAAAAAAGAGGGGTATTTATTGTTGATCCCGAGAAAGATAATGCAGAAACGTGTGGTGATGAGGCTTACCTTATCGCTAGAAACGTAAATTGTCCGGTAGCTGTTGGAATTAGGAGGGAAAGAGCTGTACGACAAATGTTAGAATCGCGTGGAGTAGATTTAGTCATATTAGACGACGGATTTCAGGTCCGAAGATTAAAAAAGGATGTAGAAATAGTCATCATGAAAACAGAAAGGGAATCATTAAATTTTCATCTTTTTCCGCTAGGCCCGATGAGGGAACCATTGGAAAATATAAAAAGATCGGACTTGATTGTTTTCAATCTAGGGTTCAAAAAAAAAGGTTTTTTGGGGATCCCAAAGGAGCTTACCGAGTCTAAAACTATTTTTTTTGCCAGTCTTAAACCCTTGAACATCTGTAATATAAAGACTGGGGCTTACATGGATTTTAATTATCTGAAGGGTAAGGAAATAGTAGCTTTTTCCGGTCTGGCAGATAACGAGTCTTTTTTTGATCTTCTAAAGAATGTAGGGGCAAAAATCAAGGACGCCATTTCTTTTCCAGACCACCATTTCTATAAGGAAAAGGACATACAAAAAATACTAAACCGTAAAGGGCAACTTTATGTAACCACAGAAAAGGACGCCGTAAAACTTTTCCAGCTAAACATTCCGGATACTTTCTACTACCTTTCAGTAGATATGAATATTGAAAGAGAGAAAGATTTTTTTTCATCAATTTTAGATATCATTGAAAAAAAACGTCATGGAGAACCTATATGGAGGAAAGAGTTTATATCTTTGACACAACATTAAGGGATGGGGAGCAGTCCCCTGGGTACACTATGAATACACAGGAAAAACTAAGAGTTGCTAAGCAACTTGAGGCTCTAGGCGTAGACATAATAGAAGCAGGATTTCCACAGGCTTCAGAAGGTGATTTTCAAGCGGTAAAACTCATAGCTGAAACCATAAAAGAGTGCGAGGTGGCAGCTTTGGCGAGGGCGAATGATGAAGACATAGACAGGGCATGGGAAGCGATAAAAAATGCAAAAAAGCCGCGGATTCATACATTTATCTCAACTTCAGATATACATCTTAAATATCAGTTGAGAAAAACCAGAGACGAAGTTATATCCATAGCTGTGCGTTCAGTAAAAAGAGCAAAAAAATATACTGACATAGTAGAATTTTCAGCAATGGATGCCACAAGGAGTGATTGGGATTTTCTTGTAAAAATTTTTGAAGAGGCAATAGATGCCGGTGCTACAGTTATAAATATCCCCGATACCGTTGGATATGCCGTTCCCGACGAGTTTGGAAAGCTAGTAAAGTACATTAAAGAAAACGTGCGAAACATCTCAAACGCTATAATAAGTGTCCATTGCCATAATGACCTAGGTTTAGCCACGGCTAATTCTATAGCGGCGATAAGAAGCGGAGCAAGGCAGGTAGAATGCACCATAAATGGTATCGGAGAAAGAGCAGGAAACGCTTCCTTAGAAGAGATAGCAATGATTTTAAAAACCAGAAAGGACATGTTCTCTGTATACACTGGGATAAATACCGAAAAGATTTATCCCACAAGTAGACTTGTTACAACTATAACAGGAGTACCGGTACAGCCTAACAAAGCTATTGTTGGGGCCAACGCATTTGCTCACGAATCTGGAATCCATCAGGATGGCTTACTTAAAGCAAAATTCACTTATGAGATAATGACGCCAGAATCAGTGGGGATCCCCAAAAGCACATTAGTTTTAGGAAAACACTCGGGTAGACATGCCTTTAGAGAGCGTATTAAAGAACTTGGTTTTAACTTGAATGAAAGGGAGCTAAATCTAGCGTTTAAAAGATTCAAAGCGCTTGCCGATCTGAAAAAGAATGTTTACGACGAAGACATAGAGATGATCATTATGGACGAGATATATAAAGTGCCCGAGAAGTATAAGTTGGTATACTTAAACGTCACATGCGGAAATACGACAGTACCGACAGCTACGGTAAAGCTAGAAATAGATGGGGTTGTACTTCAGGAAGTGTCAACAGGAGTAGGTCCAGTAGATGCCACATATAAAGTTATAAAGAAGCTTGTGAAAACACAGAGTAGGCTTGTTAAATATTCAGTGAATTCTATAACAAAGGACATGGATGCTCAGGGAGAGGTGTTCGTAAAATTGGAAGAAAAAGGTATATCAGCTGTAGGTAAAGGTGTAGATACCGACATAATAGTTGCCAGCGCAAAAGCGTACCTTAATGCATTGAATAAGCTAGAATTTATGAAGCAGAAAAAGGGGTAACTCATGGGAATGACAATCACTGAAAAAATCCTTGCATATCACTCAGGCAAAAAATACGTAGAACCAGGGGAGATAATCGAAGCCAAGATAGACTTGGCTTTAGCGAACGACATCACTGCCCCTCTATCAATTGAAGAATTCGAAAAAGTTAAAGCAGAGAAGGTCTTTGATCCTGATAAAATAGTTTTTGTTTTGGATCACTTCACTCCAAATAAAGATGTACAGGCAGCAGAAAATTGTCAAAAGGTTAAAGAATTCGCAAGAAGATTGGGTATCAGAAACGTATACGATGGGGGAGTATGCGGAATTGAACATGCTCTCTTGCCAGAGCTGGGCCTTGTGATGCCAGGCGATGTGGTTATAGGCGCAGACAGCCACACTTGTACATATGGAGCACTTGGTGCCTTTGCCACGGGTGTCGGTAGCACAGATTTAACATTCGGTATGGTAACAGGTCGGTTGTGGTTTAAGGTACCAGAGACTATAAGATTCGTTTGTCACGGAAAGTGGAGAAAATGGGTTACGGGAAAAGATTTGATTTTACATATAATTGGTATGATAGGAGTAGACGGGGCACTTTACTCCGCTATGGAATTTGTGGGAGATGCCATATATGAACTGTCCATGGATTCGCGATTCTCAGTTGCTAATATGAGCGTAGAAGCTGGAGCCAAAAATGGGATTTTCCATGTTGACGACGTCACTCTCAATTACTTAAAAGATAAAACGAAAAGAGGGTTCAAAATCTTTGGGAGTGATCCTGATGCAAACTATAAAGAGGTAATCCATCTCGATGTAGGAAAAATAGGATTACAGGTTGCATGTCCGCATCTTCCATCTAACGTTAAAGATGTGGAGGAATTGACGAACATTTCTCTTGACCAGGTGGTTATCGGTTCTTGCACAAACGGCAGACTTGAAGATTTAAAGATAGCTGCAGAGATAATGAAAGGAAAAAAAATACCCTATGGTCTAAGATGTATAATAATTCCCGCCACTCCGGGGATTTACCTTGAAGCGTTAAAGAAAGGTTACGTCCAGGTATTTCTTGAAGCTGGGTGTGTCATTTCTCCGCCTACGTGTGGACCATGCCTGGGAGGACATATGGGTGTTTTAGCAAAAAATGAAAGGGCACTTGCAACGACAAACAGGAATTTTATAGGAAGGATGGGCCATCCTGAAAGCGAGGTTTACCTATCCGGTCCTGCTGTCGCAGCTGCTTCTGCAATCATGGGTAGAATAGCCCATCCTGAGGAGGTATCATGAGGTTTTCAGGGAGGGTGTTCAAGTTTGGTGATAATATTGATACGGATGTTATAATACCAGCTAGATACCTAGTGCATACCGACCAGAAGATATTGGCTAGTCACTGTATGGAACCTATTGATAAGGAATTTTCAAAAAAGGTTAAACCGGGAGACATCATAGTTGCAGGAACGAATTTTGGGTGTGGATCCTCAAGGGAGCATGCTCCAATTGCCATTCTTGGCTTGGGAATTCCTGTCGTCATCGCAAAAAGTTTTGCAAGAATATTCTATCGAAATGCCTTTAACAAAGGACTTATTTTGTTAGAATCAGACGTTTACGATCACGTCCAGGAAGGTGATGAAATATTCGTCGACGCAAAAGAAGGTTTAATTAGAACGAAAGATAGGGAACTTAGATCAAAACCCATACCACCATTTATGATCGAACTAGTACAATCCGGGGGTCTTCTGAACTACTTAAGGAAAAAATTAGAAAGAGAAGGAGGTTTAGGATGAAAACGTACAATGTCGCTGTTGTTGGCGCAACGGGCGCAGTTGGAAATGAAATGGTAAAAATTCTGGAAGAGAGAAAATTTCCTGTAAAATCTCTCAAACTTCTTGCCTCTGAAAGAAGCATAGGTAAAAGCTTGGAATTCATGGGTACCGATTTACCTGTTGAGGTTCTCGATGAAAAATCATTCAAGGGTGTTGAGATAGCTTTGTTTTCGGCAGGGGGTTCTGTAAGCTTAAAGTATGCTCCTATTGCTGCAAGTGAAGGATGTGTGGTGATAGATAATACAAGTGCTTTTAGAATGGAACCAGATGTACCATTAGTGGTGCCTGAGGTAAACCCTCATGCCATAAAGGATTACAAAAAGAGAAACATAATTGCCAATCCAAATTGCTCAACCATCCAAATGGTTGTCGCTCTAAAGCCACTGCACGATTACGCAAAAATAAAAAGGATAGTGGTTTCAACTTATCAATCAGTTTCTGGAACCGGAAAAAAAGCTATATTCGAGCTTGAAGATCAGGTTCGAGCTCTGTTAATGAATAAAAAGGTGGAAAAGAAGGTTTACCCTCATCAGATCGCCTTTAACTGTCTACCTCACATAGATGTTTTTCTTGAAAATGGTTACACAAAGGAAGAGATGAAGATGGTAAATGAAACAAAAAAAATTATGGAAGACGACACTATAAAGGTAACAGCTACAACCGTCAGAGTCCCTGTTTTCTATGGTCATTCTGAATCGGTAAACGTTGAATTCGAAAGAAAGATAACACCAGAAAAGGCAAGAAGTTTACTTCGAAAGGCACCTGGGGTAAAGGTCGTTGATAATCCTTCAAAAAATCTTTATCCCCTTGCAATTAATGCGGCAGGGAAAGACGAGGTATTTGTGGGAAGGATAAGAAAGGACGATACAGTTGAATATGGCCTTAATATGTGGATTGTAGCGGACAATGTTAGAAAAGGGGCAGCCCTTAATGCAGTCCAGATTGCGGAGATTTTAATTCAAAAGTATTTATGAGGGGCTTACTAGGTCTGCCCCTCTTCCTGTAATTTCTTTAGGTCTTCTATTTCTTCTTCGATCTCTCTTATCTTTCTTTTCATTCGATTTATATCTTCCACCCTTTCTTTTATGAAAGGGGTCTGCATATCAATTGCCTTACCAGACATATGCTGGTCGTACACATACTCTCCTATCTCCGCGTAAGCCTGATTTATATCCTTTTTTAACCTTCCAATGTCCAGATATTTTTTTTTCGTTATTTTAGCTCTGATTTCCAAATTATGCGCGATATCCTCCGCCACTTCCTTTAATGTTTTTAAACTCTCTCCCGTTTTCTTTCTAAGTTCATCCATTATGGGCATAAAACCACCTCCGTTTTTAAATAATAGAATAAAAATCAGACAGTGTCCAACATTTCTCTGACTTTTAAGAGGAGCTCACTATAAGACAAAGGTTTACTTAAAAAATTGTAACGATGGTCCATTGCCGGAAAATCCATATTTTGGTCAGGGTAGCCACTTACAAA
>JAOADT010000022.1:0-7700 GCA_026417175.1 Deltaproteobacteria bacterium
TGGGACCTGTTTCACTGCAACCACGATCCTATTTAATCCTAAATTAGTTGTTTTTTCTTGCATGGCGTCGACCATCCATGAGATTTTAGATAAAAGTGAAAAAGTTCTCAATCTTTAGCACAACTCTTCCTTCCTGTCAATAATTTTGGCAAAAATTTTCTTCAAAACTCCATCCCAAGAAATTTTCATTAACTTTCTCCATTGACACTTCATTCTCGAAAGTATAATTAAAGAGTAAACTTTTTCGGGGGTGAAAATATGAAAGAAAGAATTATAGTCATCGGGGGAAACGCAGCCGGTATGAGTGCTGCTTCAGCTGCGAAAAGGATAAAAAAGGATTCGGAGGTAATCGTTTTGGAGAAGGATAGGTTTATATCATACGCATCATGCAGTCTTCCTTACTATCTCTCCGACGACATAAGAGACATTGAGCAACTCATAGCGCTAAGACCTGAAGCTGCAGAGAGAGAAAGGGGATTAAAGGTTCTCACTGGAAAAGAGGTCTATGAGATTGATGTTAGCAAAAGTGAGATACATTTCCGAAGCAAGGAAACAAAACAAGATGAAACGTTAAAATTTGACACTCTTGTGCTGGCTACGGGCGCATCTCCTCTTGTACCGGATCTTCCAGGCATAGAGGCAGAAGGAATATTCACTCTTAGAACATTGCAAGATGGACTCGAAATAAAAAAGTTCATAAACGAAAATAAACCAAGTCAAGCAGTCATAATCGGCGGTGGGTACATAGGTATTGAAATTTCGGAAAGTTTTGTAAAAAAGGGGATGAAGGTTACAGTTGTGGAGAAGATGGATCGAATACTTGGAAACATGGATCTTGAGATAGTGGAAGTTGTGGAGGATGTGATAAAAAAGCATGGGGTAATCCTTCTAAAAAATATGACAGTTGTGGGCTTCGATAAGAAAAATGGCAAAGTTTTTAGGGTGGTAACCGATCGAGAAGAAATTCCGTGTGATCTAGTTATTTTGGCCATAGGAGTAAAACCAAACAGTTTACTTGCTGAAAAAGCCGGGATAATGCTTGGTGTTTCTCGAGCTATAAGTGTGGATGAACACACAAAGACAAACTTCGATAACATTTACGCAGCTGGCGATTGTGCCGAATCCTTACACTTGGTGACAGGCAAAAAAGCTTATATACCGCTTGGAACTACAGCAAACAGACAAGGAAGAATTGCAGGCGAGAATGCGGCAGGTAAAAAAAGTACGTTCAAGGGAGTTCTCGGTACAGCTATGACAAAGGTGTTTGAACTTGAGGTTGCTCGGACCGGTATCTCGTCCCTTGAGGCAGAACGCGAAAAAATAGATTTCTTGAAAGTGACCGTAAAAGGGAGTTCCAGAAGTAAAGCCTATCCGTTAGGAAAGCCGATCACCGTCACCTATATAGTGGAAAAGGTAAGTGGAATGCTCCTTGGAGCACAGATGGTAGGAGAGGAGGGGGTCGCATTACGTATTGACACAGTAGCAAGTTGTATCCACAATAAAATGACAGTACATGATGTAGCTTCAATAGATTTGGGATACGCACCACCTTTTGCTACTGTTTGGGATCCCATTCTTATCGCTGCAAATGAAGCTATAAGGAGGCTGTGAATTATTACATGCGAGATTGGCTAACCGTTGAAGTTATCGCTCTCTTATCCGGGCTTTTCACTTGGGGTGTAACTGCACTGGGTTCATCTTCCGTATTTTTGTTTAAACATGCCCCAAGAAGAGCAAACGAACTTATGTTGGGATTTGCAGCAGGGGTTATGACATCCGCTAGTTTTTGGTCCTTAATAGCTCCTGGTTTAGAAATGGCAGAACCCATGGGACTATTTAAATGGGTGCCAGTTTCGGTTGGCTTTCTCTTTGGAGCTTTCTTTCTTCGGATTATCGACTATCTATTGCCCCATTTGCACCCCTATCTCAAAGATGATTCAACCGAGGGAATTAGGGTAAACCTCAAGAAATCGACCTTACTTTTTCTTGCTATAACTCTTCATAACATTCCTGAAGGCCTTTCAATGGGAGTTGCCTATGGAGCGGCTTCTGTAGAGACAACTGGGATGGGCTTTTCCTCCGCTTTAGCTTTGACGGTTGGAATAGGGATACAGAATTTTCCTGAAGGAGTAGCAGTTGCTTACCCCTTGAGGCAAAGTGGACTCTCAAAACAAAAAAGTTTTTTTTATGGTCAACTTTCTGGCGCGGTAGAACCTTTGTTTGCGTTGATTGGGGTATTTACAGTATCCACACTTAAATCCTTACTACCTTATGTTATGGGATTCGCCGCGGGAGCAATGATATACGTAGTGGTGGAAGAGCTGATTCCCGAATCGCAGAGCAGTGGAGAAACCGATACGTCCACGCTAGGGTTCATAATAGGCTTTCTTTTTATGATGATTCTCGATGTTACCTTAAGTTAATTGACATGCGAGAGAATTTGTTATAAAAATCTGTGAAGTGCCTGGGTGGCGGAATGGTAGACGCAAGGGACTTAAAATCCCTCGGAGCTTTTAAGCTCTGTACGAGTTCGAGTCTCGTCCCAGGCACTAAATTTTCTTTTCATCGTGGTTTTACTATGCTTAGAGAATGGATGATATTAGATTCTTACATGGCTTCAGATTACAAGATTTTCGAAATATGGATTCAAAAAGCTGTTTCTCCTAGAACGGGAAAAATGTCACGATTTTTTACGATCCACGCTTCCCCGTGGGTAAATGTGATCCCCTTAACAAAAGATGGACAAATAGTGATGATAAGGCAATATAGACACGGTTCTAACTCATTCTGTCTTGAAATACCTGGTGGTCTTGTTGACAATGAGACACCAGAAGAAGCCGCAAAAAGAGAATTGTTGGAGGAAACCGGATACTCGGGAGACACTATAGAGTTTTTGGGAGCAGTCAATCCAAATCCTGCTTTATTTAACAATCTTTGTCACACTTTCTTGGTAAGAGATGTTAAAAAGACAAAAGAAATAAACCTTGATCCGCAGGAAGACATAGAGGTAGTTTTGGTACCCATAAACGAAGTACGTGAGCTCATAAAGAGTGGAACTATTAATCACGCCTTAGTTGTAGTTGCCTTCTTTTTTTACTTCCTTAAGTACCCGCACTGTGCATAAAAAGAATATTCCAATTATAGCAATCGTCGGATGGTCAAAAAGTGGAAAAACAACTTTTTTAGCCAAGCTTATACAGGTGGCAGTAAAGAAAGGATATAAAGTAGCAGCCATAAAGCATACCCATCATAAAATAGAGGAAAAGAAAAAAGATACTTCCAGACTGAGGGAAGCTGGGGCGGACCCGGTACTACTTGTCTCAAAAGGACTCATTGTAATGACAAAAAAGATGGGAGAAGATGCTCCCCTCGAGAATATTGTTGAAAAATTCTTTGATTCTGTTGACATTATTTTCGTAGAAGGTTTTAAAAGCTCAAAGTTTCCTAAAATTGAGGTTTTTTCAGAAAAGGAAGGACCATTATATGAAAAGGATAAGACAATTTTCGCCCTGATTAGCAGTAAGGCAGTTGGTGCTGAAATTCCAACTTTTTCTCCTGAAGAAGTAGAAAAAGTAATGGATTTCATAGTCCATAAATTCTTTTCAGTTCTTTAACCAAAGCTATATTTTCCATGTGACCTGTGTTTTTAGCTACAATTTTACCTATAATTGGTCTGTTTAGAAGGTATAGGTCTCCTAATAGGTCCAAAATTTTGTGTCTTACAAATTCGTCTTTGTATCTAAGTTTAGTGTTTATCACCTTTTCTCCGTCAAGAAGTATAACATTGTTTATTCTTCCTCCCTCACCTAGACCCATTTTAGATAACAATTCAAAATCGCTCAAGAAACCATAAGTTCTAGAGGGGGCTATCTCTTTCAGAAATTCTTCCAGCCCTCCATGAAAAACGTAATTCTGTTTGTAAATAGGAGGTCGACTTTCTATCGTAAAATCGATGAAGAGTTTCTCATAGGGTTCAATGGAAAGCCACTTTTCTGGATGGAGATTTTTCAAGACTATTTTCTCTTTCACAGTAACTGGCTCAACACTTTCATTCTGTTCTGTTATTCCTCCTTCCCTAAATTTCTCGCAGATCTGGATGGCAGACCCATCAAGGATCGGGACTTCTTCGCTCACTTTGATAAGAATGTTGGTTATGCCAAACATGTGAAAACTAGCCATAAGATGCTCTATGGTTTTTACAATACAGTTCTTTCCTTTCAATGAGGAAGCGTAGCCAACTGAATAAACATAATCCACAAACGCGGGTATCCTTTCTCCATCGGGCACATGTTCAAAGATTATACCTGTATTTTCGGGCATTGGAAAAAGGATCATTCCTGTTTTCACTCCTGTGTGGAGTCCGTGTCCATATAGCACTATACTTTTCCCTATGGTTCTTTGCTTAAATGTTCTTTCTCCGGTAAGGACAGACTTGATTTTGAAAGACTGGTCTGTATTGGGTGTATCCTTAGAATCTTTTATACATCTACCAATCACTTCTAACAATTTTTCTATTGTTAAAGGTTTTTCAAGAAAGTCAGTGGCGCCTTTCTTTACCGCTTCGACAGCAGTGGATATGTTTCCATGACCTGAAATGACAATAATTTTTGCATCTTTGTTCATCTTTTTTATTCTTCTTAGTACTTCTATTCCATCCATTTCAGGCATCCAAACATCTAAGATAACTATATCTGGGTTCTCTCTTTCGTACTCAATTAGCCCTTTTTTTCCATCTTCTGCTTTTATTACGAAAAAGCCTTCATCCTCTAGGATGGAAGAAAGGCTATCGAGAATATTCTTTTCGTCATCTATGATGAGTATTTTTTGCACTGTTATTATTTTAGACGAATACTCGCCCATTAAACAATAGTTTTCGTGACTACCACTTACTAGTGTTTTTATGGTATATATATATCCCGATCGGAGGGCAACAGGTTTTTTGGAAGGGACACTAGAAGAAGGTTTTTTACGGATATCCTTCGAAGACATAAATACTGCGCGTAATCTCTTTGGTCCACGGGACGAAAACATAAAGTATCTTGGGAAGCACTTTAACATACGGGCCAATATTCGCGGTAACAATCTGACAATTACGGGGGATAAGAAAGATCTAGAGGCCACAAATATAGTTATCAAAGAACTACATGACAGAGTAAAAAAAGGGTATCATATAGGTTTAGAAGATATTGACCAGGTTGTCTTTGAAGTAACTAATAATAAAAAGAGCGGACTTGTGCAAGATCACATTTTCATTCATCCCACAAGAAAAACTATTACTCCGAGGTCTAAAACTCAGAGGGATTACATTGAGGCTATAAAAAAACACGACATAGTTATAGCTATTGGACCTGCGGGGACAGGAAAAACTTACCTTGCAATGGCTATGGCCCTTCATCTCTATTACAATAGACAAATCTCTAGGATAATCCTCACAAGACCGGCAATTGAAGCTGGAGAAAAGCTTGGGTTTTTACCCGGAACCATGTACGAAAAAGTTAATCCTTACCTTCGCCCCCTATATGATGCCCTTTACGACATGGTAGAATTTGATAGAGCATCAAAACTAATAGAAAAGGGGATAATCGAGATAGCGCCTTTGGCTTTTATGCGCGGAAGGACTTTAAACGACGCTTTTATAATACTTGATGAAGCTCAAAACACCATATCCGATCAGATGAAAATGTTTCTCACAAGACTGGGATTTTCTTCAAAAACAGTAATTACAGGGGATGTGACACAGATAGACTTATCAGACAAAAAGTCGAGCGGTTTGGTTGAGATCCAAACTATTCTAAAGGGTATAAGAGGAATTCGCTTCGTTTATTTTACAGAAAGGGATGTGGTCAGACACCCTCTGGTTAAAAAAATAATTAAGGCTTATGAAACAAAAAGAGTAGTAGCACGAAATGAACAGTCACAACGGAAAGGATAAACCTCCCTCGTCTCTTTTTCTTAGAAAAGCTTTCATCTTTTTGATTTTTTCCCTTCTTTCTTCTCTTTTGTTCACATTGGAATTAAACACACCTATTCCTCTCTATAAAGAGGGGGACATAGCTTTAAAAAATATAAAAGCCAAAGAGGAGACTTATGTTCCTGAGATAGGAATAACTCTTAAAAAAGACGAAATGGTCATAAGGGAGGGTGAAAGGGTCAGCGAGGAACACTTAAAAAAGCTTAATGCGCTTAGATTTAAGGAAGAAAAAAAATCGGATGCTCCTATAAGATTCGCACTTCTTACTCTGTTTCTGTTCTTCCTATCTGTTATCATTCACGAATTTGCTGAGAAGAACATTAAAAAATACAATCTTTCCGAAAAAGACCTTATTTTTTCGCTCGGCTTGACTCTTTTCACCTTGATCCTAATCAAAGGATTTTCTGTCTTTATCAATTCTTTTGCCCCAGATTTGCATAGCAACTTAATTTACATTGCACCAGTATTTTTCTACGGTATGCTTTTAAGAATAGTTCTTTTCTCCGAGGCTGCCTTTGTTTTCTCATCCATACTCATGGTGTGCGTTTATTTTATAGCTCATGAAGTTAAGTTTTCCATTTTTGTTTTCCTATCCTCAGTGCTTGCAGCTTTCTTCTCAAGACAATGCGAAAGTAGGAATACTGTACTTAAGGCTGGAGTGTATTCATCATTAATAAGTAACTTTCTACTCCTATTACTTTCTGGCCTTTCGGACATGGAAAACGAACACATGGTAATAAGGGCTGGACTTGTTTTTCTGGCCGGCATATCTAGCAGTTTCCTTACACTAGGATTACTACCAGTAGTAGAAAATCTCTTTGACTACACTACAGATATAAAGCTTCTGGAGCTAGCCAATCTTGAACATCCTTTACTTGAACAGATGATGTTAAATGCGCCTGGCACCTATCACCACAGTATAATTGTGGGCAATTTATGTAAGGCAGCAGCTGAAAGTATTGGAGCACATCCTTTACTTGCTAGAGTAGGAGCTTATTATCATGATATAGGAAAGCTTAAGATGCCCCACTACTTTGTGGAGAATAGACAGGGTTTTGAAGATGCACACAAGAATTTGACTCCTAACATGAGTGCTCTCATTATACTGGCCCATGTGAAAGAAGGGGTCGAACTTGCAGAAAAGTTTAAGCTCGGTAAAAAGATAAAGGATATAATCCAACAGCACCACGGAAAAAGTCTATGTGCCTACTTTTACAGCAGAGCCAAAGAGCAGGAAAATCCTTCTGTCTATGTCATTGAAGAAAGTGATTTCCGGTATCCTGGCCCTAAACCGCAGACAAAGGAAGCTGGTATAGTTATGCTTGCAGATCAAGTCGAAGCTTCATCTCGTGTACTCGAAGATCCTACTCCAAAAAGGATAGAGACACACGTTCAAAATATAATAGAAAGTATCTTTCTAGATGGTCAACTTGATGAGTGTGAATTGACATTGAAAGATTTACATGCAATACAGAAAAGTTTCACTAATATACTAACGGCCATGTTTCATCATCGAGTGGAGTATCCGGAAAGGAAGGAATATGCCAGTACAAATAATAAACAAGCAGAAAAAGTTAAAAACGGAGATAAGACGAGTAAAAAAAGTCACGGAAGAATTATTAGCTTATTTAGGAATTAACGATAAAACTATTAACATCCTTTTCACAGATGATCCCGGCATAAGAGAATTTAACAAACGATTTCTAAAAAAGGATTACCCTACAAATGT
>JAOADT010000022.1:7799-33503 GCA_026417175.1 Deltaproteobacteria bacterium
CGGTTGTTCGTTCTATGATAGGCTTTTTAGTCTAATCATCCACGGCATTTTACACGTAATAGGCTATGACCACGAGAAAGACAAAAAAGAGGGAAGAAGAATGAGATACATGGAAAAAAAACTCATTGATTTTGTAAGATCTCTTCCTTCATATGGAGGAAAAACCGAATTTGCTGAAAAAAAGAGTCTACCGTGAGTACTTCCTACCCGGACTCTCTGGTCTTTTAATAATTTTTTCACAGCCTCCATTTCCCTTTTTCTTTTTGGCATATGTATGTTTAGTTCCTCTTTTATTCTGTCTTAACAGAGACGGGAGAAAATCTGATTTTTTATATGGATTAAAAACTGGGATTGTAGCTTACACAGGCATCATTTATTGGGTAGTAATAGCAATGAATAAATATGGTGGTATTGATATTCTCTCAAGTATCCTCTGTATGCTTCTTCTCTCTCTTTATCTTTCCATTTATTTAGCAACTTTCACATTTCTAATTTCTTTTTTTGATTCAAGACTCTCGTTGCCCATATATCTGTCCTCCCCTTTTATTTGGACTCTTTTGGAATACTTAAGAACTTTTCTACTTTCTGGCTTTCCGTGGGCACTTATTGCTTACTCTCAGTACAGTTTTATTTATCTAATCCAAGTCAGTGCACTTATAGGTCCGTATTACATGTCTTTCCTCATCGTGCTTGTCAATTGCGGAATCTACCTTTTACTCAAAGAAAGACTATCTTTCTTTAAGGTACCCAAGTTAGCCTTTTTTTTGTCATCTGTGGCGGTCATTTTCATTGGTACACTTACATACGGTTTTTTTAGGATCGGTTTGAATTTCGACGATTCTACCAAAAAAAATGTGGCGTTAATCCAGGCTTCTGTTCGACAAGATATAAAATGGACCGAAGAATACAAAATGGCAAGCGTACAGACGCATATGTCAAAGTCTCTTGAGACAGCTAGAAAAGCTGACCTGATCATATGGCCTGAAACAGCATTACCGTATGTCCTCGAAGAAAATATAGGATTACTTAAGTGTATTTCAGGTTTTGCGAAATACGCTAATGTGCCAATACTTACAGGAGCTCTCTCCAGAGATGAAAAAGGCAAACTTTACAACGCAGCTTATTTATTTGATAGATACGGCGAGATAAAAGGCATATACAAAAAAGTACATCTCGTTCCTTTTGGCGAGTACACACCTCTTGTCCATTACCTTCCTTTTATGGAAAATATTAGTGTTTCTGGAGAAGATTTCAGTCCTGGCTCCGGTCACTATCCTCTATTTTTACCGGAATTAGGAGAAATAGGAGTACTTATATGTTATGAAGGTATATTTCCACATATATCAAGGGAGACGGTTAAAAATGGAGCAAAGGTCATTGTAAACCTTACAAATGATGCGTGGTATGACAAAAGCTCTGCTCCTTACCAACATTTTGCTTTTTACGTTTTTAGAGCTGTAGAAACTGGAAGATTTGTAGTAAGGTGTGCGAATACTGGGATAAGCGCTATAATAGATCCAAAAGGAAAAGTTGTAATGAAGACCTCACTTTTTAAAGAAGAGACTCTTTTAGGTCAAATTTCTTTAAGGTCAGAAGAAACTCTATATGTCAAATGGGGAGATTACTTTATATTTGTGATCTCCTTCACCCTCGGTGGCATGATCACTTATAAACTATTTCCTCATAAGAAGCTCCGGAAGTAAAAGGGAAATCTGAGGGACATATGTCATCACTATTAAACACATTATGAATAGTATTAAAAAAGGAACGATCGCTCTTGATATTTCTACAAGGCTTTTCTTCATTATGGCCATAGAGACGAAAAGGTTAAGACCAAAAGGTGGGGTAAGAAATCCACATTCTATGTTCACTATCATTACTATGCCAAAATGAACAGGGTCAATGTTGAACATTTTTAATGTCTCAAGAAGGATTGGCGAAATAACAATGACTGCAGTTACGATATCCATTAAACTACCTATGATCAAAAAAAGGACGTTAATCGCGAGCAAAAAAAGCCACTTTTCCTTTACATTGGAAATTATAAATTCCGCCATTTTTTGTGGGATTTGTTCTATAGTTAATAGCCAAACGAAAGTCATAGCACAGGACAGGATAAAAAGAAGACAAGCTGAGAGAATTGCAGAGTTCTTGGCTATCTTCATTACAGTTGCAAAACTTAATTCTTTATAAATTAAAGTCTCCACAAATATAGCGTAAATCACAGAGACTGCAGCTGCCTCAGTTGGCGTAAAAATACCACCATAGATCCCTCCAAGCACGATAAAAGGAAGAATCATACCCCATATTCCTTCATAAAATATTCTTTTCACTTCCGAAACATTATATTTCTGTTCAGATCTCCATCCGTATGAGCGGGAAACCAGGTAGGAGTATACTATAAGACACCCTCCTATAAAGAAACCTGGAAGAAAACCGGCAAGGAATATCTCAGCTACAGACACATTCATTACGAGAGCGTATAGAATCATAGGGATGCTTGGTGGTATCAATATTCCTAGAGAACCAGCCGAAGTAAGAAGCCCTATGGAAAACCTTTCCGAGTATCCCGCCTTAATTAAGGCCGGTATCATTATGGACCCTATTGCTATAACTGTTGCAGGAGAAGAACCTGAGATAGCTGCAAAAAAAACACAAGAAAGAACAGACCCGATCGCAAGTCCACCCGTTATTCTACCGGCAACTAGATTCATGACCGCTACCAGCTTTTCAGCTAGCTTTCCCTCTCCCATTATATTACCTGCGAATATAAAAAGAGGTACGGCTATAAGGACAAAGTTATCCAATCCATTAAATAGCTGCTGGATTAACGATGTAAGAGGCATCTTTGCGGCTAAATAGAGATACAGAGCTGTTGAAGAAGCCAACACAAGTGCAATTGGAACGCTAAGAGTAAGAAATAATGTAAAAGATAAAATTATCAGTGTGAGACCCATATTTAATTGATGTTTGTAATCTTTTTATACTCTTCCCGTTTTAGAAAAAATCTCAAGTGGCTAAGACTTAATATAAAAAATCTAAGGCCCATAGTGGCAGAGAAAAATGGGATACAAAGGTAAGGAATGTACATCGGGATTTGTAGCGCGGAACTTTTTACACCAAAATTCTTTATCTGAATCACGTGGTGAGTCCCGTAGACCACAAAAATAGTACATATAAGAGAGGAGAAAAGATAAGCACTTGTTTTAAGAAGGTGACCCCATCTTCCAGACAGGCTTTCAGTGAAAGCCTCCATTGAAAAATGGGTTCCGTACTTCACACCTAAGGATGCGCCTAAAAATGTCATAAAGATAAGTGTATAATTTGCAAATTCGTTGAACCACATAAAGGTTAAAGAAACAGTGTATCTAAGAAGGGTCTCACAAAAAGTAACTACTGCTAAAAATAGAAGTAGCGCTCCAATAGTACACTCTTCTATCGTTTGAAGCCCCTTTGTTATTTTCCTCATTGCAAAAGAAAGGGAAGAAAATCTTTTTCTTACTTTTTCTTAGAGTATTCTTCTATTTTTTTCACAAAAAAGTCGTACCACTCTGGTCCTACGATCTGTCTATACTTTTCTAAAACGGGTTTTACGGCTTTTTTGAATTCATCCTTCTCTCTATCTGATAAAACGTACACCTCTACATTCTGCGCCTTAGCTTTTTCTAAGGCTTCAATTCGATTCTTCGCATTTAACTCACGGTTCACCTTTATTTGTACCTCAGCAGCCTCTCTAAATATCCTCTGTTGATCAGCGGTCAAACTGTTCCAGAAGGCCCTATTAACAATAGTGGGACATTCTGTCAGAATATGGTTCGTGATCGTTGCATATTTATTTACTTCCGTAAATTTCATCAGAATCGATGTGTAAAGAGGATTGTCTTGTCCGTCAATGATCTTTTGTTGAAGGGCATTGTATATTTCAGGAAAAGGCATTGGTGTTGGATTCGCGCCTAATGCTTTGAAAGTGTCAATGTGAAGAGGGCTCTCTATTACCCTTATCTTTAACCCCTTAAGATCAGATGGTTTTTTTATAGGTCTTTTTGAATTTGTAATATCTCTAAACTCGTTTTCTGTGTACCCTATGAAGATGAAACCTTTCTGCTCGCAATACTTCGCTATTCTTTCTTTAACTTCTTTATCGTCCAAAACCTTATAAGCTACCTCTCTATTCGGAAATATGAACGGAAGCTCTATTACTATGACTTCTGGTACGAAGTTTGATAAAACCCCAGCTGTTACGGCGGTCATATGCAGCGTACCCGTCTGGACTTGTTCGGTCATCGATCTTTCTCCACCCAACTGCCCCATAGGAAAAACCTGAACTTCTATCTCGCCGTTTGTTTTTTCATTTACATACTTTGCAAACGCCATTGCACCGTGGTGCTGAGGATGGACAGGTGGCCCTACATGCCCGTATTTTACAACCAATTTTGCATCTGAATAGAAATTGAATACTAAAGAAATCATAAGAACAAAAAGGGCTATCAAAAGAAACTTTTTCATCGTTGCCTCCCATATACGTCATTCATCCATTGTAGGTATTCCGTTTTCCTCCAAATGAATCTGGCCAAGGGGTCTTATGAAGGTAAATTTAAATGGCTCCCCTAAAAGTTTCTTTCCTACGTACTCTGGATCAGGATTTGCTATGTTAAATGGGATACTGACAATTGAGGCGGCAATTCCCAGTGCACACGTTGCAATACCAAAGGGTCTCAAAATTACAAGATCAAAAAGTATGGATTCGCCAGAAGGCTTTCCTTTGACTTCGGGATCACTAGCTGCATGGATCAAAAAAAGGGGAACAAAAAGTAAAACGATAATTAATGATATTAACAATTTCATCTTCTTGCCTCCTAAGTTATCTTTTATCCTTAAAAAAGAATTTTTGTCAATGCTAAATAATGTTCTAGTTATGTTTGTCAGTCACCTCACATATGCTTTCGTACGTAATGTCAAAAATCTTTTTTAAAGTTTCCTTATCAATTGCAAGAGGCGGCATTATTACTATCACATCTCCAAGCGGTCTAATGATAAGGCCCTTCTCTCTGGCTTTAAGAATAACCCTTTGTCCCATTTTCTTTTCTGGAGGATAAACCTTTTTGTCCTTCCTGTTCTGAACAAGTTCGATTCCTATCATCAGTCCACCCTGACGCACCTCTCCCACGTTTGGTAAGTCTTTAAACTTCTCAAGTTCCTTTTGGGCAAATTCGATTTTTTCTTTGATTTTACTTATGAGATCCTCTCGCTCAAACAGATCAAGATTAGCCAAAGCCAGCTGACACGATATAGGGTTACCCGTATACGTGTGGCCGTGGAAGAAAGTTTTAAACTCCTCGTATCTACCTAAAAAAGCATTATAGATCTCGTCCGTAGTTATAGTAGCAGCCAGTGGCAGATATCCACCCGTTATTGTTTTTGACAAACATATCACGTCGGGAATCACATTTTCCCTTTCACACGCAAACATGCTCCCAGTGCGACCAAAACCTGTTGCGACTTCATCTGCTATGAATAATAGGTTATTCTTTTTTGTAATCTGCCATACTTTGGATAGAAATCCTTCAGGCTGCACTATAATACCGCCTGCCCCTTGTACGTATGGTTCTATTATAACCCCACAGAGTTCTTCCTTATGCTCCATGACTATGTGTTCAAATATAGAGACGCATTCCATTGAACACTTATTTCTATCTAGTTTTAAAGGACACCGGTAGCAGTAAGGGGACGGCGCTTTATACGACTTGAAAAGGAGAGGTCTATAAATCTTGTGAAACATGTCGATTCCACCTACACTTACAGCACCAAGAGTGTCCCCATGATAACCGTTCTTAAAACATACAAATGATCTTCTTTTTTTCTCTCCTTTAATCTGCCAGTAATGGTAGGTCATCTTAAGTGCCACTTCTACTGCCGTAGACCCATTATCAGAATAAAACACTTTATTTAGGCCTTTGGGTGCAAGCTCAACCAACTTTTTTGCAAGCATAATTGACGGAATGTTAGCGAGTCCCAGCAATGTGGAGTGAGGTAGTTTTCTACTTTGCTCTGTTATTGCCTGGATAAGTTCCTCTTTGCTGTATCCAAACACATTAACCCATATAGAAGATGTCCCATCTATATACCTTTTCCCGTCAAGGTCTATAAGATAAAAACCTTCACCTTTCTCAATGATTAGGGGTTCACTTTCCCAGTATTCCTTCATTTGAGTAAAAGGGTGCCATACATGATTCTTGTCCCACTCAATAAGCGTGTTTTTACTCGGTATCTCCATAATACTCCCCGTTGGTTTTCTGTTTTTTTACAATTTCGGAGTGAAGGGTGTCAACCTGAATTTTTGATGGAGTCTTATTATTTTATTGACAAAAGAGATTGTAAAAAAATATAATAGAATGTGAAAAAAATAACATAATCCAGGAGGAGCGTGATGGGCAAATTTGACAAGATATATGAGGAATATATGCGCAGAAGACAGATGGCACTTGCAATGGGCGGTGAGGAGGAATTAAAGAAAAGGAAGGAAAAAGGTCAGACAAACGCAAGAGAAAGGATCGAACTTCTGTGTGATCCAGGTACCTTTACTGAGGTTGGGCTTTTCGTTACACACAGACAAACAAAATTCGGTATGGCAGACAGATATATTCCCGCAGAAGGCGTTGTTACTGGATTTGGAAAGGTAAACGGAAGATACGTAGTAATAGCATCCGAAGATTACACAGCTATGGCTGGAACCTATGGTGAGTATCACGGAAAAAAGTTTGTCTGGGCGGTTCAATTCGCTATGGAAAAAGGGTGGCCCTTTATTGGAATAAATGACTCTGCAGGAGCAAGACTACAGGAAGGCATGGACTGTCTTGAAGCTTATGGATGGCTTTTTAGGGCTCAGACGATAGCTTCTGGAGTTATTCCCCAGATCGCGCTATTGCTTGGGCCTTGTCTAGGTGGTCAGGCATACCATCCAATAATGAACGATTTTCTCATTCAGAGTAAAAAAACGGGCTTTATAGGAATCGCGGGGCCTGCATTTGTAAAAACGCAGACCGGAGAAGATATAACGCTTGAGGAGCTATGCGGCTGGGAGCCTCACGCAAAAAAGGCTGGTAGTACCCACATAGTAGGAGAAGACGATTATGAGTGTATCGAGCTATGTAAGAAACTCTTGTCTTACCTTCCTTCAAACAACAAGGAAAAGCCGCCAAGAGGTGAAAGATACGACGATCCAGAAAGAGAGATTCCGGAACTCGATGAATATATACCCGATCCTAACCTTAGAGTTCCTTACGATATGAAACCTCTTATAGAGATGGTAGTTGACAAAGGAAGTTTTTTTGAAATTCACAAGTATTTTGCTCAGAACCTTATAGTTGGTTTCGCCAGATTTGATGGGAGGGTTGCAGGTATTGTTGCCAACCAGCCTAAAGTTCTGATGGGCGGACTTGACTGTGACGCATCTGATAAACTCGCTAGGTTTGTGCGTTTCTGCGATCTCTTTAATATTCCCGTTGTGACATTTGTTGACTGCCCTGCCTTCTGGATAGGCTCTTATCATGAGTGGAGAGGTATTCTCCGTCATGGCGCCAAAACGCTTTACGCTTGGTCTGAGGCGACAGTACCTCTCGTTTCCGTTATAATAGGAAAATCATACGCAGGAGCCCACTATGCTATGCTTGATAAGAGTATAGGGGCCGATCTTGTCTTCGCTTGGCCTACGGCTAAGATAAACATAGTTGGAGCTGAGACAGCAGCAAGCGTTATATACGCGAAAGAGATAAAACAGTCTGACAACCCAAAAGAAACAGCTAAAAGATTGATAGAAGAGTACAGATCAAAGCTCGAAAATCCATACCAGGCTGCGGAGAGAGGTTACGTTGATGACGTAATCATGCCCAGATACACAAGAAAATACATATGTAAGGCACTAGAAGTCTTAGAAAATAAACAGGCAAAAAGACCTGATAAGAAATACTCCAATATTAACCTGTGAGAAAAACCCGGGTCATCCCGGGTTTTTTAATTTCTTTTAGTTTCTTATGAAGCTAACCTTTTTTGGCGCAGCCAGAGACGTAACAGGATCCTGTATACACTTGTACCATGATGGAATTGAAATATTAATAGACTGCGGTATGCATCAAGGAATAAAGGCGGAAAAGCTAAATAACACTCCCTTTTCCTTTAATCCCGCAAAAATAAGTTACCTCATTTTGACCCACGCCCATCTTGATCATTCAGGTCTTATACCTAAACTAGTTAAAGAGGGATTCAAAGGAAGAATTTTTACCACCCCCGCTACACGAGATCTTGCCGAAATTCTCCTTTATGATTCAGCTCATATCCAAGAAAAAGATGCAGAGTGGCTTACGAGAAAAAATTTGAGAAAGGGTAGAACAACTGTCGTAGAACCTGTCTACAAAGTAGAGGACGTTTTGGCTTCACTACCGTATTTTGAAAACGTTCCTTACGGTTTAATTAGATCACTGGATAAGGGAATAAGATTCAGATTAATAGATGCCGGTCATATACTGGGTTCGGCCAGTGTTGAGCTCTGGTTCAAAGACGAAACAACGAGAAAAGAAAAAAAGATAGTCTTCTCTGGAGATATTGGAAAAAGTGGAAACCCACTCATTGAGGATCCAACAAACATCGAAAAAGCTGACTATATATGTATAGAATCCACATATGGGGATCGGTTTCATAAAAACCTGTCAGACACAGTGGAAGAACTTAGAGAAGCCGTTTCTGAAACATTACGAAAAGAGGGGAATGTGCTCATTCCTGCCTTTTCTGTTGGAAGGACTCAGGATGTTTTGTTCGTACTCCATAACCTGGCAAAAGAAAATAAGTTGAAAAACTTGAATATTTTTGTTGATAGTCCGCTGGCAGAAAAGGCAACACAGGTGTATCTTTCGCATGTGGAGATGTTAGAAAAAAATGTGGACTTGGCATTTCTATATAAGAATTCTGAAAACTATCGTATACACTTCACCAAGTCAGTTGAGGAATCGCAAAGATTAAACGCGATCAAATCGGGAGCTATTATAATAGCGGGAAGCGGTATGTGCGAAGGAGGACGTATAAGACACCACATGAAGCATAATATATGGAGACCGGAATGTAGTGTGATTTTTACAGGCTTTCAAGCTAAAGGTACGTTAGGCAGACTCATTGTTGATGGGGCGAAAAAAGCAAAAATTTTAGGTGAAGAGATCGTCATTCGGTCAAAAATCTTTACCATTGGAGGGTTCTCTGCTCATGCTGACCAAAAGGAGCTATTAGAATGGCTAGGAAAAGTGAAAACGGACCCTATGGTCTTTATTAACCACGGTGAAGAGAAGGCTTCATTAGAATTCGAAAAAAAAGTTGTTGAAACTCTCCGAATGGTTACAAAGGTTCCTTCGTTAGGTGATTCCTACGAACTTTAATAAACGGCTTAAATACTTGACATCTGAGAGAAAAACACGTTATTTTTCCATAGCTTTATGGAGAAGACTCTGCTTCTTAATACATCCTACGAACCTCTGAGCATAGTTTCTTGGAAAAAAGCAATAATGCTTCTATACCTTGGAAAAGTAGAAGTGCTCAAAGAGTATGACAGAACCATAAAGGGGGTATCGTGTGAAATAAAACAGCCAGCTGTGGTGAGACTTTTAAGGTTGGTTAAGAATAACAATCATAGAAATGTCAAATTTTCTAGAAAAAACATCTTTCTCAGGGATAGCTATACATGTCAGTACTGTGGGAAAAAACTTGAACCTAAATATCTTACATGCGATCATATCGTCCCCAAATCGAGGGGTGGGATCACTGAGTGGTCAAATATAGTCACCTCATGTATCCAGTGCAACATGAAGAAGGGAGATAAACTACCTGAAGAAGTGGGAATGTCATTGAGAAAAAGACCTTCTAGACCCACAGCTTTCTATATGATAATGCTTCATACAGGTATAAAGAGTTTGCCTGAACATTGGAAAGATTATGTTTTTATGAGGGACTAACATTGGAAAGAATATGGGCTCCCTGGAGAATGGAATACGTTACACAAACCCACAAGTATAAAGAATCCTGTTTTCTATGTATTGGTGATAAAGACGACAAAGAATCTTTGGTTGTAGCCAGACTAGATAAAGCATTCATTATGATGAATCGTTATCCGTACTCCAACGGCCATGTGATGGTTGCCCCACAAAGACATATAAGTTCTGTGGAGGATTTAGAAGATGAGGAGGTCATTCAAATATTAGGACTTATAAAAAAACTAAGCGCAATATTTAGAGAGGATTTTAAGGTAGATGGGTTAAATATTGGAATAAATATAGGCAAAGCAGCTGGCGCTGGCTTGGAAGAACACATCCATGTTCATGTTGTTCCGAGATGGTTTGGAGACACTAACTTCATGCCTGTTATAGCAGAAACAAAGGTGATATCAGAACATTTATATTCTACATATGAAAAGCTTAAGAAAAGATTCGAAGAGAATTTTGGATGAATCTGAAAAACCTATTCTAACTCCAGAAGCGCTTGTTTGTGCCCTAACCCATAGACATCAAAAAGAACTATCCCTAAAAAAAAGAGCGATAATAACCATCGACAGATTATCCCTTAAATTCCTTAGAGAAAAGACAGGAGCTAAGCTTAATAAATTTTGGGATCCATATCGAATAATTTATGAAATACCTCGAAAAAACACTATTCTTACAAGATCAATTCCTTCGGGTCCCATGTTGGCAGCATTGGTTGAGGAGATCTCACGATTCGGTTCGGAAGAAATAATTTTTTTTGGATTGTGTGGTTCCATTATGGATGATTTAAACATAGGAGAGGTGATTATTGCAAAGGGTGCTATCAGAGATGAAGGTACATCTTTTCAGTACTTGAAAAACGATTATCCAATTGTTCTTTCAAATTGGTTTGAATACTGGGCTCCGATTGTTGAAAAAAAAGGGTTTATACCCGGAACTGTTTGGACTACTGACGGTCTCTACAGAGAAACAAAAAAAAAGGTGGAGAAATTCACTTCAAAAGGAGCATGCGGGGTAGAAATGGAGGTGGCTTCTTTCTATGCTGTATGTAAGTACTTAAATGTTAAAGGAATAGCGTTTCTTTTGGTATCAGATATGTTTAGAAATGGCCAGTGGATCCCTGGCTTCGACTCGACGGAATTTAAGGTAGGAAGTGAAAAAATACTAAATTTCTTGGCAGAGGAAAGTGTTCTTTAACTCCAACCCTAAATCATAAATCAGTTCTCTGTCCAATTCAGGACTCCTTCCCCCAGTAGTAAGGTAATTGCCTGTCATAACCCCATTACAGCCAGCTATGATCCCAAGGGGAAGAAGTTGCCTCAATCTTATCTCCCTTCCCGCACACAGCCTTATATCTTTGTCAGGCAAAAGAAACCTAAAAACGGAAATAGTTAAAATCACGTCTTGGGGAGATATAGGGGAAATAGTTTCCAGTGGTGTTCCAGGTCTAGGGTTTAAAATATTTATAGGAACAGAATCCACATCTAGATCTCTTAATTCTAGAGCCAGTTTTATTCGATCTTCTATTTTTTCCCCCATACCTATTATCCCCCCAGAACACACAGAAAGACCCACTTTCTTTACATTTTCGATAGTTCTTATTTTGTCCTCGTAACTATGTGTAGTACAAATCTGAGCGAAATATTCCCTCGAAGTCTCTAAATTGTGGTGATATCTGAAAAGACCGGCTTGTTTAAGACTTTTTGCATTTAATTCATCTATCATGCCCAATGATGCGCACGGATTAAGCCCCAGCTTCTTGATTTCCGTCACTGAAGCTAAAATCGTATTCCACTCTTCTTCTCTTTCTATGGAGGGTCCGCTAGTAACTATGCTAAACATGGAAGCCCCCTCTTCCTTTGCCTTTTTAGCACTTCTTAAAATCTCCTCCTTACTAAGGAGCGGGTAAGTTTCTACTGGAGTCTGATAATGAATAGACTGGGCACAAAATTTACAGTCTTCCACGCATAGACCAGATTTTGCATTCAAAATCATACACATTTCGAAGGAGTTTCCCTTAAAATGCCTGGCAATCTCCCAGGAGTAGGCTAACAAAAGATAAATATTTTTCCTTCCTTCCTCGTAGAGAATTAAAGCGTCATCAAAGGTCAATTCTTTTTTTTGTATAGCTTTATCTCTTAAACGGCAAAGTACGTTCATTGAATAATTTTTGTAAAAATAAATAAGGGATCTTTATATGTGATAAATAAGCTTTCTTTCTATTTCTCTTTCGAGGCCCATGCTTTTAGCCTTTTCACACATATCATGCAGTGTCACAGAATCGAAATAATCCATAACCAGCCTCGAGGCCTTATTCCAGATCCCTCTTGCAACACAGTTATCCTTTCTATTACATGCCCGTTTAGATTTTCTTTCGCCACAGGGTACGAGCTCTAAATCAGACCCTATAATGGCCCTCACTATATCACCAACTGTGATCTCTTCCGGACGTTTAAGAAGATAATAACCTCCCGTTGGACCCCTCATGCTCCCCACAAGCCCGGCTTTTTTAAATCTCTGAAATATCTGTTCCATGTATCTTGGAGGTATCTCTTCTTTCTCTGCAATTTCCTTCGTCTGTGTATAAGCTCCACCCTTTTGGAACGCCATATAAAAGAGAGCTCTTGTCCCGTACCTTATTTGCGTAGGTAACTTCATGCTATTTTTTAACAATTTTTAGCCAAAATGTCAAGTTTATGACTCTTTCTTGACTGTGATTCGAACTTTAGTTACGCTATGATTCTTTTTTGCTTATGCAGATTGATCTAAAATATAGAGATTAACCAGCTCTTTGTCGGAGATAGTTTTTTAGACGTCCATCTTCAAAGATTGGAAACATAACAAACCAAGGATAGTAATAGGCCGGTGATTCGTTCTAGAATAACTCAGGAATACAATTAATCTTCTACAGGATGAAACCATGGTAATGGAAATCTCAAGGATAACCTTTAGGATGTATATAAGGACATATACATAGAAAAGAGTAAGTCCAGGGTAAAAAATGTAAAGACTACTTTCGTCTCACATGCAAAAAGCTATCACTTCTCCAATGTATAATCCTCTGGAAAGAAAGTTAGATGATAATAAGATGTATGCTATTCAACTTTGAGAACCTTAGCCCCTTTAATTTTTCTCTCTTTGAGGTCACTTATAGCTTTGTTCGCCTCAGTCAAATCATACGTCTGGAATTCTGGTTTTATTGGTATCTTTGCGGCCAATTCGAGAAACTCTCTTATATCTGTCCTCGTTACATTTGCAACAGTTTTTAATTCTTTTTCTAACCACAAGTGCTCGGCATAGTTTATATTTGATATTTCTTGTCTATCCCTATCCTCTTTTCTAATCGCGTTTATTATTAATCTTCCCCCTTTTTCAAGGTTTCTTAAACCGTAGATTACAGGCCTCCACACTGGAGTGGTGTCTATCGCACATTTAATTTTTATAGGGGGCTTCTCATCTATATCTCCTGCCCAGTGAGCACCCAATTCCATGGCGAAATGCCTCTCGTTCTCGCTTCGTGCGAAAACAAGTACCTGCGAAGCAGGATATAAATACTTAATCATTTGAATCACAATGTGAGCAGAAGCTCCGAATCCTATGAGGCCTATCGGGTCACCATTAGTTATCTGGGCAAGCCTAACTGATCGATATCCAATTGCCCCTGCACACAAAAGAGGAGCTGCCTCTTCGTCTGTAAAGGAATCTGGTATTCTAAAAACGTAGTCGGCTCTAGCCTTCGTATATTCCGCGTATCCCCCATTGACATCCCGTCCAGTAGCTCGAAAGGAATCGCACAGATTCTCTCTTTCCTCAGCACAGAATTTACACTTTCCACATGAATATCCTATCCAGCCCACCCCCACTCTTTCGCCGATTTCGATGTTTTTCACTGACTTCCCCCTATCCGCTACCCGACCAACTATTTGATGTCCAAGCACAACTGGGAATTTGCTTGGGGGTGTCCTTCCTTCTATTTCATCAATCTCAGTATGACATACGCCGCATGTCGAGACCTTTATTAAAACCTCATGATCTCCTATCTCAGGCATCGACAAATCTGCAAGCTTTAATGGATTCTTCGTAACGTTTAAATCACACACTCTCTCTAAGATCATCGCTTTCATACGTTCCTCCTTTTTTAAATTATAGCATTTAAATGCCCTAATAAGGACAGGTTTTAGATTGATTGGTTCTTTCCAGTGTGGTACTCTAAAAAAATAAAAGAATGAATGAACTTTTTAGGAAGATACCAAAGGTTGACACAATCCTCAATAATAGTGAGTGGGTAAGGATAAGTTCCTTATATCCTTCAGGTGTTCTCCGAATGTGTCTAAATGAGGTACTAGAAGAAATAAGGGAAGACATAAGGAACAATAAGTGCATTTTAGTTCCAACAGTTGAAGAAATAATCGAAAAAACCAAATTGAAAATGGACGTATACTTATCCCCTAGTTTAAAACGGGTAATAAATGCCACAGGAATAATAGTTCACACAAATTTAGGACGATCACTCCTCTCAAAGAATGCAGTTGAAGCTATCATAAATGTTTCTTTTCATTACACAAATCTTGAGTACGATATAAGGGCAGGACAGAGAGGCGAACGATATGTTCACTGTTCTGAGGTTCTCAAGAAATTGACAGGAATGGAAGATGCTATTGTGGTAAACAACAATGCAGCCGCCGTTTATCTAGTACTTAACACTCTTGCACAGGATAAAGAAGTTATAATCTCCAGAGGAGAATTGGTTGAGATTGGAGGATCTTTCAGGATACCGGATGTAATGAAAAAAAGTGGCGCAATTCTAAGAGAAGTGGGGACCACAAACCGGACATATCTCAGAGACTATGAGGAAGCTATCTCGCCTAATACTGCATTAATAATGAAAGTTCACACAAGCAATTTTGTCATAAAGGGTTTCACGGAGGAAACGAAAATTGACGATTTGTTATCGTTGGCAAAGAGTCATGGCATACCCTTTTACTTTGACACTGGAAGTGGCCTCTTTTTATCTGGAGGACTTTTCTTAAACACTAATGAACCTAACATAATAAGGGAAACTAAAAAAGACATAGACATAATTTCATTCAGCGGTGATAAACTCTTAGGTGGACCACAAGCTGGAATAATCCTGGGAAAGACGAAATACATAGAACAAATGAAAAAAAATCCTCTTATTAGGGCTCTTAGACCCGACAAGATGACTCTAGCTGCCTTGGAGGCCACACTTCTACTCTATCTGGAAGAAGAAAATGCAAAGAAACGGATTCCCACATTGAGGATGGCCCTTTTGAGCGTAAAGTATCTAAAAAGAAGAACAAATAGAATTCTCAGAAAGATTAAGAAAGAGTGTGAAGGTTTGGATATAATGCCCCACAGTTTATATTCAGAAGTTGGCGGTGGATCATTGCCCGAGGTAAGAATCCCATCTTATGGGTTCTCAATACGTCCGAAGAAATTAAGCGTCAGTATGTTTGAACAAAAAATGCGTGAGCTTGACATTCCTATCATTGCACGGATCGAAAAAGAAAGGATAATGTTCGACATGAGAACTATTCTCGAGGAAGATGAAAAATCTCTCATTTTCGGAATTACACAAGTGTATAAAAAGTACGAGACCGATGGGTAATCGGTTCGTGTTAAAACCAGATGTAGAAGGAATAAGGCTTGACATTTTTTTGTCAGAAAAACTCTCTATTGCGAGATCTAAAACCAAGACTATGATCGAGATGGGGTACGTAAAAGTCTGGGGAAAAACAACCAAACCTTCTCTAAAGGTGAAAAAAGATATGATTATCGAAGGGGAGGTTCCTTCTCAGCCTTCAATTTTAGTTGAACCCCAGGAAATCCCCCTTCATATACTATACGAGGATGAATATCTTTTGTTTATAAACAAGCCTTCTGGCATGGTGGTTCACCCCTCCTTTGGACATAAGAATGGCACATTAGTCAATGCTCTAATAGCTTATTTAGATAAAAATCACATCCGAATGAACACTCAAGAAATAAGACCGGGTATAGTTCACAGGCTAGATAAGGACACAACGGGAGTAATTCTTGTAGCTAAGAATTCTGACGCTCAGGAAACCCTCTCTCGCATGTTTAAGGAAAGAAAAATAAAGAAGATATATAGGGCAATAGTATGGGGCAATTTAGACCAAAAAGAGGGCAAAATCGAAGGAAAAATCGGTAGGCACCCAAAAGACAGAAAGAGAATGACAGTTCTTAAAGAGGGAGGCAGAGATGCCTTAACCGAATACACAACCATTAGTAAAATGATTGGGTTCACATATGTAGAAATTTACCCTTACACAGGAAGGACACACCAGATAAGAGTACACTTCTCACATATAGGTCATCCCATAGTAGGCGATACAGTTTACGGAAAAAGAGCAAAAAATTTGGCAGAAAGACCATTACTCCACGCCCTCAAGCTTGAATTTGTACATCCATACACTGGTAAATTTATCTCCGTTTTTGCTCCTGAACCTACTGATATGAGAAGTTTTATTGAGGCTCATTCAGGAAAGAAGAAATGACCTACTCTCTTGTAAATGCAGGAAGTTGGTTTTATTTTACCTTGAATCTTGACTTTTCTTCAGTGTTTGGCTACGGATTTTTTACAAGAAAGGGACCAGATCTTCACGACTTACAAGTATCTAATGCATTTGTCTCCTTATTTAATCTTAAGAGATTTGTAATAATGCACCAAGAACACGGTGATAGAATAAACATCGTGAAAGATGGTGAAAATCCAATGTACGGTGATGCTCTAGTTATCACCGAGAAAAGAGTTGCCGGAATCATCAAAAGTGCGGATTGTGTTCCTATAATCCTTCTAGATCCATCGAAAAAAATTGCGGCTATAATTCATACAGGGTACAGAGGCACACTGAAACGTATCACAGAAAAAACGATTGGTGTAATGAAAGATCTAGGTTCGGACGAAAACCAAATAAATGCTATCATTGGTCCATCCATAGGTAAGTGTTGTTATAACATAGGTGAAGATGTCTATGAGTCATTCAGAAATGAGTTTCGAGACGAAAGGCTATTCACGTTCAGAAATGAAAGGATATACTTGGACTTAAAACTCTCAAATGTATCAATGCTTATGAGACAGGGAGTGACCAAAATATACACTATTGACCTTTGTACTTTTTGCAACACCGATACATTCTATTCATATAGACGCGGAGACAAAGAAAAAAGACAGATTAATTTTGTGTTTATAAAGGAATAGCAATGAGAATAAGGAACGAGGCAAAAATATTAATTCTTGTGGCGGCGGTTTTTACAGGTCTTTTTTACTTAGAAACCCAACTTCCCTTTTTCAAAAAGTTTTTACCTGTTGAAGAAAACAAACTGGTTCTTATTCTTCTCAACATAAATCTTCTACTTATCCTTCTTTTGATATTTCTAATCACCAGGACATTTTTGAAGGCCTATATAGAGAAAAAGAGAGGGATTTGGGGATCAGGTCTTAAATTGAAACTCATAACAACTTTACTATTTATCTCCATAATACCTTCGTTTACTCTCTTTGTCATAGCCTCGGGGTTCTTCCAGGTCAGTATGGACAAATGGTTCAGTCAAAAGCTAGAGGAAGCTATAGATTCCGCTTACGAAGTATACGAAATTCACCAAAAAAATATCTTTGATAGACAAGAAAGAACCGCAAAATACTTAAAAACGATTATAGAAAACAAAACTCTTTTAGAAAAGACAGAAAAAATTGATTCTTTTCTAAGGCAAGAAAGAACAGCCGCTAGCATAGATTATTATCTCATTATGGACGGTTCTGGAAATAAAATCTCTGGAAATTTCGCCGAAGACATTGAAAAAAATCTAAGGAAAAGAATCGACGATCTGAAAGAAAAAGCAAAAAATAGTTATAGATTAGTAATTCCAGATGGCCAAGGAGAATATTTCGTTTCTCTTTTTCCACTTTATGACTCCTCAGAAAATCTAAAGGCCTACCTCTTCTTGGGTGCCTACAGTGAAATCAAAACTAGCGATAGATTTAAGGAGCTAAGTAGATTTCAAAGGGAATTCAAAAAATCTCGTGCCTACAAGAAACTTGTGAAATACAGTTTTTATATACCTTTGTCCTTAGTCACAATAGTAGCCATCTTTTTCTCCACATGGGTTGGGATGAAGCTTGCTACAGCAATTACGGTTCCGATTGAACGAGTTCGAGAAGGTGCCTCTATAATTGCGAAAGGAAAGTTTGACATAAGTTTGGAAGACAAGGCAAAGGATGAGATAGGAACTTTGGTTTCCGCGTTCAACGCTATGGCAAAACAGCTAAAAATTGCAAAAGACGAGATAGAAGAAAAAAGAAGGTACATGGAGATAATCCTTGACAACGTTGCTACTGGCATTCTAACCACTGATAGAACCGGTAACATATTGCTTATCAATAGGGCAGCAAAATCCATTCTTAGGATCGAAGGAGAAGAATGGAAAAATAGATCCATAAAGGAGCTTCTTGGTAAGGATCTAAGGACGTATATGCGGCTATTCTTAAAAGACATAAAAACAGCAAAGGAAAAGACAGTAACTAAGGACCTAAAAATTAATCGGGACAATAAGCTCATCTATATAAGGGCCTCTATGACTGCAATATTTACGGACTCAAATGAACTTGAAGGATTCATAATTGCAATAGACGATATAACACACATTCTTCAGGCGGAAAGACTTTCTTTATGGCAGGAAGTTGCAAAAAAACTGACGCACGAGATAAAAAATCCTTTGACCCCAATAGTACTTTCTGCGGAAAGATTACGGAGAAAGTTTTTAACCGTTCTTTCAGGAAAGGAGAAAGAGATACTCGATGAAACTACGAAATCCATAATAAATTCGGCAGAGGTCATAAAAGGCATAGTGAATGATCTTACGAAACTTACCCCTTATCCTCAAGCAAAAAAAGAGGAAGACATAAATGCTATAGTAGACGAAGTTGTACAGCTCTACCAGAATGTAATACCCAATGTTTCAATCAAGTTAATAAAAGGAGAGGTTCCCAAAATTTTATGCGATAAGGAGGGAATAAGAAGAGCTTTATTGAATTTAATAAGTAATTCTATAAGAGCTATAGAAAACGGGGAGGGACTAATAGAGATAAGAACTGGTATGGAGAAAGACACTAATTCTCTTTATGTTGAAATTGCTGACAACGGTAAAGGGATTCCAGATAAGGATAAACCACGAATTTTTGACCCATACTTCACTACTGAAAAAGAGGGAACCGGTCTCGGTCTTGCTATTGTGAATTCCATTGTACTTGAACATAACGGTTCAATCGAAGTCAAGGATAATTTACCAAAAGGGACAAAGTTCATAATAAAATTCCCCTGTATAGGTACTTAAAAATGCCCCTTTTATGTGTTATATTTAATATATGAGGGTTGTTTGTACTAACAGAAAAGCTAGACACGATTACGAAATAGTCGAAACGTACGAAACGGGTATAGTACTTAAAGGCACAGAAGTTAAAGCTTTGAGAGAGGGAAGAGCAAATCTAAAGGATAGCTATGCAAAAATAAAAGACGGGGAAATCTTTCTAATGAATGCGCACATAAGCCCATACTCCTTCGGTAACCTGAATAATCACGATCCAGAAAGGGAAAGAAAACTTCTTATGCATAAAAGAGAAATAATCCGACTTCTTGGAAAAGTAAAAGAGCGTGGGTACACACTCGTTCCACTTTCCATGTATTTCGATAGAAATAACAGAGTAAAGGTAGAGCTTGCACTTGCCAAAGGAAAGTCAAAATACGACAAAAGAGAAAGTATAAAAAGGAGAGACGAAAAAAGAATTGAGGCATACGAAAGGAAATACGGATGAGCCAGTTACTGGGGGCGACAGGTTTCGACAGGGAAGTTGGGGGCAAAGAGGCATGCCGGGTTGCTGCCTTCCCGTATCCAGGCAGAATTAAATACAAACGCAGACTCTTACGAGTATGCAATGGCCGCTTAATGCGGCCACATCGCCTGGACTTTCCTCCTGCTTTAAGTCCAGAGTGGTGTAAACCAAGCAGGATAGTCAGCCCCGATGCCTATAGGGACTGGCGAAGTGATATAGGCTTTGGAAGGGAAAAACCTGTCAGTGGGTGTTTCCCTTACCGAGAAAAAAACACTGACTAAGCATGTAGGCTCTTTGGTCTTCTCTTTCCTGGACGCGGGTTCGATTCCCGCCGCCTCCACCATAAAAGTTTAACAATTTCAATATGTTTCATCTAAAAACTTCTATCCATTATCTATCGGGGGATAAATTTTAACAGAGTTTATTTATAAATCCATCATTAATGGGTAAATAAAAGGTATAAGCTTAAAGACCCATCTTACAGATCAAGTTAAATAGAATATTAAGCCGCATGAAATGCAAAACGGAAAATAGGAGAACAAAAAAGGACCAATTAAATGTAGTGACAAACTTTTTTTCAAAAAAATACAATCTAATTAAGAGGGAACCATCCAAATTAGAATGACTGACCAGCTTAATAACAAATAAATTTGAAAATTAATAAGCTCAAATACGCTTCCATTTCCTTTAAACACTATACAAGCGTCAAGATTAATAAGACCCATTATTGTGCCCGTTAAGCTAATTTTTGCGGTGAAAAGATGTCATCCATCAAGATTTCAAGAAAGTGAGAATTTTTTCCTCTATTTCATGTGGTCTTGTAGAAAATGACTTTTCAGATAATTGAGAATATAAATCATTCCTTGGATATTGATATTTACAACCTCCTTCATCACTATTGTAAAACTAATCTAATTCTTTTCTAAATTTGCTGAGTTGTTTACATGCCTTAACAAACGCAGGCTCTGTTGTTATTATTGGAAACTTATTCTGGATATTAGTGTTTTCGAGTTACTTTATCTTTGTCATCATCCTCTTTTTGTAAATTTCAATTACCTCTCCACAGGATTAATTAATCTTACTCTTCGTAAAAAATATTTAGCTGACCAAATCCTTTCGAGCTTTGCACTTCCTTTTTTTTCAAATTTATTCCACCCATATTTTGTTTTATAGGCCATTCGTTATGTTAAAAATATGATAAAAATCGAAAAATTATTTTTCGTTTGTCTTAGAGTTAAAACTGAACTCCTGTATGGTGACCATAAAGATGGTTATTAAGACTTTCATGATGATTAAACGGTATTAACTATTGGCTAAAAAATACACAAAGGTTAAGTATTCAGTAGGTAAAAATTCTAAAGCCGAAAATTGATAGGATGATGGAAAACCTTACCCTATAGATACTCCTTTGGGTCATAAAAATTTAAAAGCTATTAAAAACGCCTTATACCTCTGCAACTGATTTAGGGAAGATCGAGTTTTAAAAATTACTGTCCCATCAGAGTAAAGAATTGCTTCGTTCTCCCTATCTATAATCAAGTTCTCTTTAAACTCCGGAATACTTATCTCTACCGCACCCTCGAACACGATAACCTTTGCTTCATATTCTCCTATCCTATCGATAACAAAACGAGTTCCTCTAGTACCAATGACTGCGTGGGGAATGATATTGCATTTCCCGGGATGCATTTTTTTACAAAGCCAGACCTTAAGCTCTTTGATCCTCTCGGTAGCCCAGTCTTCTACAGTTTTAATGTCCTCTTTATATCTTCCACTCCATTCCTTCATCTTATTCAAAAAATGGTCCATTTTTTTCCACCTCAAAAATCGCATTTACATAGATAACTGCTAATCTCTCCTCCTCTTAAGTATTTTTTAGGATTACTAGTCTCGTATTGGGTTCAAGGTTCGCATTTCCTCTCCCATACAGAAAATGGATCTGTATTCTTTCATCTCTTCCTGTAACAGTTTCATCCCCTTCGGTCAGGGCTAAAAACGGTGAACGAGGAGTTTCCTTTCGGTATTTATCAAAGATCCTTACATCCCCAGAACACCCCCTTACCACTACACTTATCTCCATAAATCCTAACTTTTTACATAGATCAGTCACCCTTTTTTCTTTCCTCCATGAATCTGTTTAGTTCCGACCGCAGTTCTAATCTCTGTCTTTGTAAATTAGTCTGGTGTCTCCTTTGTGGACATAAGAGCCTTCTGAGCGAATGGCTCAGAAACAGTAATATCTTTTCTCTCTTTTTCTGTACCATGACTCTTTGCTCTTTTAATTTCGGCCAAAAGTTGATTGGCTTCTTTAATGAGATGCTCATTTCTCGCAATGTCCATTTCCAATTTTCTAAGTTTTTCTTCTTTATCCATCTTAAGCTTTTCGATATCAAAATACACAGATACACATAGTCCGTGTTTAGAACTGTTGTCTTTTGCGAAAAATGTACAGGGAGCCCAAAGAGAAGCTATGATTGCCGCGAAGAAAGTTAATCTTTTCATGTTTATTCCCTTTGTTCCAACTTAAGTTCCCAGCGATAGATCTCATCCTTTGCAGCCCTTGCGTCAGGTGCATCCGGGTAAAGCTCAAGATAGATACTCATGTTTTTTATGGCTTGACCGTAGTTTTTAAGCTGGGCATAGTTTAGTGCAAGGGCTTTATAAAGTGCGGGAAAAAATGGCTGAATTTTTAGAGCTTTTTTATACTCCTCAACCGCTTTTTCAAAATGGCCGTCTGATGTATAGGTTTCGGCTCTGATAACGATTTTTCTTGCTTCCTCCGGAAGAATAAAAAGTTGGGGATATTTCACCATGACATCTGCAATATGACTTCTTATCTCTTTTGTCTCCTTTTCATCTGCCAATTTGAGATATTCTCGGTATTTTTTTATCGCTTCTTTGTACTGACCTTTTGCCTCATCCTCTTTTGCAGAGTTTAGCCGCGCTTCTTTATAGGGTCTTAACAAATATTTGGCATGAGTGATATATTTTTGGAGGAATACACTTTTGGCTTCAAAAAAATCCTCTCCTATCTGGCTGTAGGCTTCTATTGCACGATTCACATCCCCGATTTTTGCATAGACGATTGCTTCCAAAAGATGATCGAATCCCTCTTTTTTTCCAGATAAAATATTTAAGGCTTCGTTGAAACCACCTTTTTCTATTTGGCCAATTGCCATCGCCCGTTTTGCCCATTCGTTATTGGAATCCAAAGAGAAGGATTTTTCGGTATCTATGAAAAAGAGATCATTTTCCCCAAGTTCCTTCTCAGCAAGAGCCCTGAGAGCATAAACAGGAGATAGGGCCTTATCTTTATCATCAGAAGAAACTTCTCTAGGGATCTTTACGTCCTTCGGCTTATCCCACCCTTTTCTTTCTATGGTTAAAATGATCGCTTCCACTGGTTGTTCCTTCAGGTTTCTAACGACTTTCGTTAAATCCCATCCTGCGGTAGATTGCCCGTTTATCTTTAAAATTCGATCGCCACCTTTAAGTCCAGCTTTTTGGGCAGAAGATGAATCTTCAACTTTTTCTATCACAGGAAGCCCATCCACTATTCTTATTAATAGCCCAATCCGAGGCGCGTTTTGATTAATTACCTCTGTTGATCTTGTTAGTGTTTCATTATACTTACCTAGGTGAAGGCTATTGATTATGGCACGAAGGTCATACTTGTCCATAAAAAAATCGTTCATATCATTAATCCTAATCTTAAGCCTTTTCCTTATCTCCTCCGGTAATGACTCGAACTTCAACCACAAATATCGCTCTTTATTCCTTCTGAGGGCTAATTCATTCTGCTTTGATGGATTATAGTAGTGCTCCAGTACCTTTCCTGAGGAAGACATCTTTAACACGAATCCGTCAGGAAAATAGGCTGCATAAATTGCATCTTTTACTTTAAATCTTTCGCAAGCATTGGAAACGATGGAACATGGAAAATGCGTAATCACTACTTCTTCCTCCGGAAAAAACTTCCACATGACCGCTTCCGTCAAGCCCATCTCTTTGGCATTTCCCACAAAGGGAGGTTGTGACTCACCGTGACAAGTTGCTGAAAATGTCCATAGAGCAAATAAGATCACCTTTGTGATCACGATGAGAGTTTTGGCTAATCTCATTTCATTGCCTCCATTAACCTGTTCCTTAACTCATTTAATTCCTTTTCTAGAGCCTGCTTTTCCTGAGAGAGCTTTTGTTCTTCAGTTAAAGCTTTCTGATACTCAGCTTCTGCCTCTAGTTTTAGGGCAATCGCTTTTGCAAGAAGGTCGTTTGAACGGGCCTTTTCATCGGGTGTTTGAGCCGTTTGTTTCTGGATCTCAATCTTTTTTATCTCCTCTTCAACTTCTTTCACTTTCCTTTGAGATGTTTCTTTCTTTACTTTGGTTTCTTCCATCTTCGTAAGAATGCTCTGAAATTCATCAAATTTTGGCAAAGCCTCCTTGATGACCCTTAAATGCTGTGTAAGTTTCCTGTTCATCTCTAAAGCCTTACTGCTATCCATAGCGTAGAGAAGATCTTTAGGAGGCTTATAATCAATAGCTCTGGGGGAGAAAGATGTCCCCTCAAAGGCAATGGTCGCCCAAAATTTAGCTATTTCTAACTCCCCATTTGATAAAGCAGTTTCAGCCATCTTTGAAAAGTAAGCTGTTCGTAGAAGTTGTTCTTTAACGGTCTCAGAAGGATTTTGAAAAACTTGAGGTGTAAGATTAGTTCCCCTTGGATAATCCCACTCTATTGGGACTAACGAGTGTTCCGTCCTTTGTAGACTTAAACTACTTCCAATTCCTACTTTTTGAAGGATACTTTCCCCAGCTTTTTTCCTTTCTTTTATCTCTAACTCGGCTCGTCTTTCTGCTTCCTGAAGATGCCTTTCCCAGGCTTTTATCGCTTCATTATTTGCCTTTTTATTTTTCTGCAGTTCTTCTTGGTGCTGTCGAGAAGATAAATCTTCCTGTGGTAAGGAAAAAAGATTACTGAAATTAAACAACGAGGTGAACAGAGGCTGGAATATACCTTGAAATATTTGGAGTTGAATTTGTTGATAAGGGGACAGGCTTCCTGATGATTTTGGACTTACCGAAGTTTTAGGCTGGGGTGCTTTACAATATATCCGGTACTCCTCAGGCGTATACCAATTGCCATCGAATGAACAATGGATTTTAGGCTTTGGCTCGGGAATATTTTGAGCAAAACTGAGAAACCGTATAGCGCTGAAAAAGATTCCAATTATTATTGGAATAAATATTCTTATCATTGCAGTCCCTAGTAATTTCATCCCTTTCTCTAGGCTTAAATTATAGCACATTTCCCATAAAATTATATGTCCTTACGATTTAATAACTTTTGTATACCCTTCCAACCCTCCCAACCGAAATAAGTTGTAGTAATAGCCATTTAATAGGAATCATGGAAAAGGTATATGAGTCCACAAGAGGTAATAACTTCCATTAAGAGAAGGAGAAGTTGGGCGCATAAAGCAGAAGAAAGCCATAGTGGAAGAGTCTTAAACAACCAGGAAGTAGTATATCTTCTTTAAGGCAAGAAAGTATGAAGTCCATCCAAATCAACTCTTTAGATGGATGTGTCTTATCCACGACCAAAAATGAGGAACCCCTCGTTCCCCTCTCTTAGGTGAATTACCTTAAGAAACAGATGAGGTAAAGATCTTAAGAGATGCTCTCAAGAAAAGCCCGTGAAAAAAACTGATATCGCACATATCAGGAAAGGGACCTACCCCGTAAAGAGGATAACGGATACTTTGAATATATCCAGGTCAAATCGGTATACAAGGAAAACCCCAAGAAGAGAAAGATA
>JAOADT010000023.1 GCA_026417175.1 Deltaproteobacteria bacterium
GGAACGGGTTTCCCCAAGTATCGACATTATGAACTCAAAATTGGAGATAAAAAAAGTGAAAAACAGGAGATAAAAGACGTGGCATCACTTTGAAGAGGTGAGATGAGGCGTTTTTTGGGGTTAAGGTAGGATAGATGAGGCAGGAGATTCAGAGAAGAACCTGAAGGCTCAAGGGGTTCTGGCCTTCTGGTTCTTTTATTTGGATGACCAATTTAAAGAAGGTTCTACAGAGAAAAAAATCTATCTGCAATTATATTCATGATACCGTTCTTCTTTTCTATTTTTCCCTTTACCAGCATAATAGATTCGAGTCTTATTAGCTCACGGAATTTTTCGTAGATTTTGGGTTTTACGATAACGTTTACCATGCCATACTCATCTTCAAGTGTAATAAAACAGAAACCCTTTGCAGTCTCAGGTCTCTGTTTGCAAACTGCAAGACCTAAAAAAAGAACGTCTTTTCCTGGAGGAAGAGACCGTATCTCTATACTCTTTAAAACCCCCTTATTATTCAATCTATGTCTTAATGGTTTTACGGGATGGAAAGAAGGGGAAAGTCCAAGGATCTTGTAATCCAAAGATACAGCCTCATCTTCTGAAATGGGAGGAAAATCTATATCCGGCTTCCAAAAGGAAAGTTCAAGACTTAAATCTCTATTTTTTTCTATTTCCTCCAGTTCAAATAAAAGAGCCCTTTTTGATTTTCCGAGAAATTCGAATGCTCCTGAAAGTATAAGATTTTCAGTTACATCTTTCTCACATCTTACCCTCAGTACAAAGTTTTTTAGGGATTCATAAGGACCTTTTTCTCTTTCATTCAATATTTTTAGGGCAGTCTTTTCTCCAAGATTTCTCACAAACCTCAGGCCCAATCTTATCTTTCCATCCTCTACTTTACAGTCCATATCACTTTTGTTTACATCTGGATAAAGGATCTCTATTTCGTGTCTTTTTGCATCGTTTGCAATCGTGTCTATCCTGTAAAAACCCATTGGTTGATTATTTAGAAGGGCAGTGTAGAATTCTAAAGGATAATATTTCTTTAACCATGCGGATTGATAAGAAAGAAGGGCAAAGCCTGCAGCATGGCTTTTGCAGAATCCATATTCAGCGAAGCTCTTTATGGCATCAAAGACCTCATTTGCAGTATTTTCTTCTATCCCGTTTTTTTGTGCTCCAAGCAAGAATCTTTGTCTCATCTTCTCTATCTCTTCTTTAGATCTCTTTCTACTCATGGATCTTCTAAGTCTATCTGCCTCTCCTTCCGTAAGTCCGCCTATTCGGGTTGCAACCTGTAAGACCTGTTCTTGGAAAAGAATAATTCCTAAGGTCTCTTCAAGAATGGGTTCTAAAGAGGGATGTATATATCTTATCTCCTCTTCCTTATTTCTCCTTCTTATATAGGGATGGACCATGTTTCCCTGTAAGGGGCCAGGCCTTACTAGGGCAACTTCAACTGTCAGATCTTCAATGGATCTCGGTTTTATTCTTGGTAAGGCTTGCATCTGTGCTCTACTTTCCAACTGGAATACCCCCACTGTATCGCAGTCACATATCATATCGTAGACTTTTTCATCATCTATAGGGATTTTTTCGAGATCTAAGTTTATATTGTGGTTTTTCTCTATATATTCTTTTGCATCTTCAATTAGAGAAAGCATCCTCAGACCTAAAAGATCCACCTTTATAAGACCCGCGTCTTGGATTCCGTCTTTATCCCACTGACAGACGATACGGCCAGGCATGGAAGCCCTTTCCAAAGGAACTATGTCTATAATTGGAGAAGATGAGATGAGCATCCCACCCACATGGATTGAAAGATGCCTTGGTAAATTGGCTATCTCTCTTAAAAGACCTGAGAAATTTTTCCATATCCTTGAGCTGAATAGATTTTTAAAACTCTCAAGTTTCTTCAAATCCTCTTCAACGTTTTGGGAATCGTATACAGAGACAGATTTTGCCATTCTATCTATAAGGTTTTCGTCAAATCCTAAAACTTTCCCCACCTCTCTTATGGCATTCCTCGCTTTATAGGTGACAAAGGTAGAAACCATGGCAACCCTTTCATGACCGTATTTCTCATACACGTACTGGATCACTTTTTCTCTTTTCTTTGTTGAGATGTCTATATCTATATCTGGGATCTCTGACATCTCCTCGTTTAAGAATCTTCCCAAAAAAAGCTTATTTTTTATAGGATCAACCTTTGTTATACCCAGAAGATACGCAACTAAAGAGTTTGCAGCAGAACCCCTTCCTTGGGCTAATATACCCTCTCTTTTAGCAAATTCCATTATGTCATAAACGATGAGGAAGTAGCCTGATAGATGAAGTTTCTCTATGAGATTAAGTTCACGTTCGAGCCTTGATCTTATATCACCATCTATCCGGTTATATTTCTCTTTGAGTTTTTTCTCGCATATCTTCCTGAGATAACTATCTGAAAATTCTCCCCGGGGAAGAGGTGGCTCAGGAAGACGATATGAGGAAAAATCAAGATTAAAATCACACATATCTGCTATAAGTAGGCTGTTAGAAAGGGCTAAAGGCAAATCATTAAAGAGCTTTCCCATCTCTTCTTTAGATTTGAGGTAAAATTCTCCGTTTAACTTTAGGGACTTACATTCATCTATCCGTTTTCGCTCTCTTATACACGTAAGCACATCGTGAAGTCTAAAGCCCTCTTTTTCTGCATAATGGACATTGTTTGTTGCCACGTATCTAAGACCTAAAGAGGAGGAAAGGGAAAGAAGTGAGCTGATTAGATTTCTATCTTCTGGATAGAAGTTATTTTGAATTTCTAAAAAAAGATGCTCCCTTCCGAAGATATCCATATATCTTTTTGCTGCTTCGTAAGCTTCTTTTTCTTTTTTTGAAAGTAAAAGATGAGGGATTTCCCCCTTTTTACACCCAGTTAGGCATATAAGCCCTTCTGAATAATCTTTTAACTCCTCAGTCTCAACGAAGGGATCTCCCTTTTTTCCTTTGAGATTTGCTTTTGTTATGAGTCTACAGAGATTGGAATAACCTTTTCTGTCTTTTACAAGAAGGGTGATGTGAAACCCATCTTTGAGGGTAAGCTCTGCACCTATTATGGGTTTTATCCCTTCCTCTCTACATATTTTGAAAAAAGTTGGAGCCGCGTATAGACCATTGTGGTCAGTAAGGGCAAGAGCTGACATACCTAAAGTTTTTGCTTTTCTTATGAGCTCCTCCACAGGGGAAGCTCCATCTAAAAATGAAAAGCTCGAATGACAGTGAAGTTCAACATATTCAGTCATAAATTCTCTCTATGAACCAGAGACCATTTTTTAAATCCTGGAATATTTCACAAAGAAGCCCTTCTTCTGTCTCTATTTGAAAGTATTCTCTTTCCTTCTCTTTATTCCACCAGTCTTTCTTTATTCTCCATCTTTTACATATCCAATTTATCTTTAACCATCTGCCGTTAAATTTTATGGATACAGGATCACCATCTTCTCCAGATCTTATTAGGCAGGGTTTCATTATTATTCGCACATATGACACCCCTTCCGTATTTCTTTCTTAAAAAGATTATTGTGGACAAAAGATTTTCTTTTCTTACCGGAAAAAGTCCAAGTTGAGTGCCTCGTTTCATTTCATAGTCTGAAAAAATAAGGGTAATCCCTGAGAGTGGTTTTCCCTCTTTCCTATTTTCTATAAAGGTTTTGATTCTTAAAAGAAGGCTGTATTTAGAAGCCTTCTCTTCCCTTATAAATAACTCTTTTTCTATGGTTTTATTGTGGATAAAGCTAAAAATCAGTTTAAACCTTGAAGGATAGACCTTTTTCCCATCAAAAACAGAAAGAGCCCTATCTATCTGTGAAAGAACCTCTTCAATGGATTCTGTTGGAGGGTAAAATGTAAGATCTATTCTCTCTTTAACTTCCTCTTTGGTTCTCAAGATTTTTTGTTCATCTATGCCTTTAGAGAGACTTATGATATTTTTCCCTTCTTTACCGAAATATGTGGTAAAAAAGGACAGGGGTAACTTCTGAATATCATCTATCTTATTTAGTCCGAGAAGTTTTAGTTTTTCTATCCAATCTCCGCTCATAGGAAGGTAATCTATTGGAAGGTCTTTCAAAAATTCCGCTTCCTTTCCAGAGATTACAATAAGTATATCCTCTGCAAATAAACTCGCTATTTTCGATACAAATTTATTGGATGCTATTCCTATCTTTGCTTCAAAACCAGTTTTATTTTTTATGAGATCCTTTATATTTTCTGTCTCTTGCTCATCCAAGTGAGTTATATCAAGAAAAAAGAAATGCTCATCCCTCTCAATTACAGGTGTTATTGAGAAGAGAATTTCGAGGATAAATCTTGAGTAAAACTCAACCTCTTTTTCATCTAAGGGCATAAATATGCATCTTGGGCATATACTCTGTGCTTCCCTCAAGTCCATATTTTTCCATATTCCGTGCTTTTGAGCCTCTTGGGACACATCAACGATTTTTTCTGAAGGGAGATATATTGCAACAGCTTTTTTAGAAAGAGCCGGTTTTTTCTTCAATTCCACCTGGATGAAAAACTTTGGGAAGTAGACACATCCAATACGCATCCTTAAAGCCTTCTTATAACGGCGATGACTTTCCCTTGAATCTCAACGTTTTCGTAATCTGTGTAAATCGGTTCCATATCTTCATTCTCTGGTTGGAGTCTTATTCTATCTTTCTCAAAGTATATTCTCTTTAAGGTTACTTCCTGTTCTTTTTTCAGCCACACTCCTACCATCTCTCCATTTTCGGCTGTCTTTTTTGATTCCATAATCACAATATCTCCATCTTCAATCATAGCGTCTCTCATGGAGTTTCCTTTTACCTTAAGGGCATAGAGATCTTTCTTCTTTTCAACGATGTCTTTTGTTACTTTGATAGTCTTTTCGTAGAAGAAATCTGTTTCAGGTACAGGGATGGGTTTTCCGGCAGCTATTACTCCAAGAAGAGGTATTTCTATAACTTCTCTGTCTTTAAGCTTTATACCTCTTCCAATCTGGGATTCCTTTTGTATAAACCCATCTCTTTCAAGCCGGATTAGATGATAATGGACGACAGATGGAGAACTTATCTTGCAACCCTTCATTATATCCCTCACTGTTGGAGGATAGCCTTTTTCCTCCATAAAAGTGCGAATAAATGTAAGAATATTTTTTCGTGTTTCTTTTTTATGTTCCATTTTTACCTTCTAGAACAAGTATTCTATAGAACTAATGTACTATAACTGGAAACATTTTGTCAAGTTTGTGAAAATTTTTTTTTAGTTTTTCAATTCCTCAATAGACTACGTAAATGCATCGGAACCACATTTTCCTTATTAAAAAAAGGCAAATTATGTTACAATACTTACCAACTACGACGTTGGAGGTAGGTATGATAAGTGTTTCTATTCCTGGTTGGGGAGATATAGAGATTGAGTATCTTCTTGTTGACTATAATGGAACTATAGCCCTAGATGGAAAAATAAAATCTGGGGTCAAAGAGCTTTTAGAAAAAATTTCTCGGTACATAAGAGTCTTTATAGTGACAGCAGATACGTATGATAGCGTTGATTCTGATGTGGATGTAATGGGATTCAACGTTCTTAAAGTAAAAAAGGATAATAGTGCAGAAGAAAAAGCAAAGATAGTGAAGGAATTGGGACCAGAAAAAGTACTCGCCATTGGTAATGGTGCAAACGACGCCCTTATGCTTAAAGAGGCGGCCCTTGGGATAGGTGTCATAGGCGAGGAAGGCTGTTCTAACATTTTGCTAAAAGAGGCAGACATAGTAGTTAAGGATATAACAGAAGCCTTAAATATAGTATTACATCCTGAAAGAATCATAGCCACGCTTCAATCTTGAAATGATAAGCAGTCTTATAAAAAAAATCATAGGGACAAAAAACGAGAGAGAACTCAAAAGGATTAGACCTATTGTAGAAAAGGTGAATTCTCTTGAAGAAAAGATGAAAAAAATGGCCGATGAGGAACTGAAAGCTTACACCCCTAATTTTAAGGAAAGAATAGAACGAGGCGAAACGCTCGATGACATACTTCCTGAGGCTTTTGCAGTGGTTAGAGAGGTGGCAAAAAGAACGATAGGCATGAGACATTTTGATGTTCAAATAATAGGTGGAGTTGTTCTTCACGAAGGAAAGATTGCAGAAATGGCCACAGGAGAGGGAAAGACGCTGGTTGCTACCCTACCCGTATATCTTAATGCTTTAGAAGGTAATGGAGTTCACGTAGTGACGGTAAATGACTATCTGGCAAAGAGAGACGCAGAGTGGATGGGTCCCATATATAAGTTTCTAGGTCTTTCTGTAGGCGTAATAACCCACGAGAAAACGGACGCGGAGAGAAAGAAAGCGTACTGGTGTGATGTCACATACGGTACAAACAACGAATTCGGTTTTGATTATCTTCGGGACAACATGAAGTATTCCATAGAAGACTGTGTCCAAAGAGGGTTTAACTACGCAATAGTAGACGAAGTCGACAGCATCTTAATAGACGAGGCAAGGACACCACTTATAATTTCGGGTCCGTCTGAGGAATCTACTGAAAAGTATTACAAAATAAATAGACTTATATTCCATCTGATTAAGGGCAAAGACTACATCACTGATGAGAAGATCAAAAGCGTGTATCTCACTGAGGAAGGTATTGCAAAGGTTGAAAGACTCTTGAACATAGATAATCTTTACGACCCAAGATACATAGATATAATACATCACATAAATCAGGCTTTACGGGCCCACAACTTTTTTCATAGAGATGTTGATTACATTGTGAAGGACGGAAAGGTGATAATAGTGGATGAATTCACTGGAAGGCTTTTACCAGGTAGACGGTTTAGCGAAGGCTTACATCAGGCATTGGAAGCCAAAGAAAACGTAAAGATAGAAAGAGAAAACCAGACGCTCGCTACAATCACTTTTCAGAATTATTTCAGAATGTATAAGAAGCTCGCAGGTATGACTGGTACGGCTGATACTGAGGCCTATGAATTTAAAAAAATATACAACCTGGATGTAGTTGTCATTCCAACAAATAAACCTCTTATAAGAACAAATCATCCCGACGTCGTTTATAGGACAGAAAAAGAAAAATTTAAGGCAGTTGTTAGGGAAATAGAGGAACTTTACAAAAAGGGAAGACCTGTGCTTGTGGGTACCTTATCTATTGAAAAATCTGAACGGCTTTCTGAAATGTTAAAAAGAAAGGGCATACCCCATAACGTTCTTAATGCAAAGAATCACGAGCTTGAAGCGGAAATAATAGCCCAGGCAGGAAGACTTAAGGCAGTAACGATCTCTACAAACATGGCTGGGAGAGGTACAGACATTTTGCTTGGAGGAAATCCTGAATTTTTAGCATTGAAAATGTGCAAAGGACAAAAGGGGACAGAGGAATATTATAAAGCTTTGGAAGAGGCAAAAAAGATTTGTGAGAAAGAGAAAGAAGAAGTGGTTAAGCTGGGTGGCTTGCACGTTATCGGTACTGAGAGGCATGAATCGCGCAGGATAGACAATCAGCTCAGAGGTCGGGCAGGTAGACAAGGAGACCCCGGTTCCTCCAGGTTCTATGTGTCGCTCGAGGACGAGATAATGAGGTTATTCGGGTCGGAAAGAATTTCCCCAATTCTGGAAAAGTTAGGTATGAAAGAAGATGTACCTATTGAACATCCATTAATATCGAAGGCCATAGAGAACGCCCAGGCCAGGGTAGAAGCTCACAACTTTGAAATCAGAAAGTACTTACTTGAGTATGATAATGTAATGAACAAACAGAGGGAAACCATCTACGGGATGAGAAGAAATCTTCTTACGGAAAGTGAAGAAGAGCTGCGAAAAGATATAATGGACATGATAGATGAGGTATGCGAAGAAATAATTGAGGAATCTTGCCCCGAAAAAGTGTACCCAGAAGAATGGGACTTGAAGGGGCTAAAAATGAGACTTAAGGACACATTCTTTTTAGACTTGGATTTTGTAGGTGTTGATCTTAAAGACGCGACAAGGGAAGGATTTTCATCATGGATAAAGGAGAAAGTAAAAGAAGCTTACAATCAGAAAATAAGGCTCTTTGGTGAAAAAGATTTTTCCACCATCGAAAGGTTTATAGCTCTAAATTCATTAGACAACCACTGGAAAGAGCATCTGCTTGCTCTTGACCATTTAAAAGAAGGCATAGGTTTAAGAGCCTATGGTCAGAAAGATCCCTTAAGAGAGTATCAAAAAGAGAGTTACGAACTTTTCTTGGATATGCTTTACCTTACAAAAATTGATACTGTGAGGAAGTTATTTGCCATCCAACCAGCTAAAGAAGAGGTGGTTAATATCAATTTTAGAGAACCAGAAATTTTCTTAAATAAAGGGGATCAAAGAGTGAATTTATCATCCGATTTAAGGCAGAGTGGTAGGAAGGTAGGTAGAAACGATCCCTGTCCATGCGGAAGCGGAAAGAAATTTAAGAAGTGTTGTGGGAAGAGTGTTTAAACTCAGGAATGTTAAGTTCTCAGCAGTTTCGTCCGGTATAAAAAAGGAAGGTCTAGACCTCGGTCTGGTTTATTTTCAAGAGCCTGTTTCTTTTTTGGCCCTATATACCACAAACAGGGTTAAGGCGGCCCATATACACTATATGAAGAGATTGGAAGAAAAAAAAGTAAGAGCTCTTCTTGTAAATAGTGGATGTGCTAATGCTGCGACAGGAAAAGAAGGTGTCAAAGATTTGGAAAAATTAGCAAAGATTATAGGGGAACAAATGTCTGTGAGTCCAGATGATGTGCTGTTTGCCTCAACCGGTGTTATAGGTAAAAGACTTCCAGTAGATAAGATAATTCGGTCATTTCCTGAACTTTTAAAGAGATCAAATTCTTCTGGCGTCGAAGATTTTGCAAAGGCGATAATGACTACTGATAGCTATCACAAGATATCAACTGGAAGCTTTAAAGGGGAAAAAAATTACGTGCTAATTGGGGTGGCAAAGGGTGCGGGAATGATAAATCCCAAATTTGGGACAATGCTTTGCTTTCTATTCACTGATTTTCCTGCAAGAAAAGATAAAATCAGAAAGGCTTTTAAGACAGCTATCAGAGAAAGTTTCGAAAAGATTACAGTCGATGCTGAAACTAGTACTAACGATACAGTTGTACTTTTTTTTCCTGAGGGAGATGTAGACCAAAAGGGTTATGAAGGTTTTGTGCGCACTTTAAATAGTGTAACCAAAGAACTCGCCCTTCTAATTGTTAGAGACGGAGAGGGAGCTACAAAAGTAATCCACATAAAAGTCAAAGGGGCCAGGACGAAAAAAGAAGCTGAAGAAGTTGCAAGGCGGATCGCTAGATCAAATCTTGTAAAAACAGCCTTTTTCGGGAGTGATCCAAACTGGGGGAGGATAATAGCAGCAGTTGGAGATACAAATGTACGGGTGGCACCGCACAAGATTGAAATTATAATTCAAGGAGAAAGGATTGTAAGTGGCGGGGAAGAGGTTATTTTTGACGAGGCAACTCTCAAAAAAAGACTTGAAACGAGGAACATTGATGTGGAAATCAATCTTAACGAGGGCAAAGGGTGTTTCGACATTTACACTACCGATCTGACATACGAATATATAAAGATTAACGCGTCATACAGAACATGATCTTCTTTGCCTTGAAGCCTCGTAGAGAGATATTGCAAAACAGGTGGCAAGATTTAATGAAGGAAATTTTTCTGAAGTAGGTATTCTGATAAGCAAATCACATTTTTTTTGTGTTAAGTTTCGAAGTCCGTCTTCTCTACCTAGTACTAAGCAAACTGGACCTTTCAAGTCTACTTCGTAGATAGATTTTTCTCCTTTTTCATGTAGTGCAAAGATTTGTAATCCCAGGCTCTTTAAGTTATCAAGATACCGGGGAAGATTCACAACTCTTACTAGATTTACTCGTTCATAACCACCCTTGGATATCTCCATAACCTTGTCAGTTATAGCACAGCATCTATCTCTTGGAAGCACAACGCCGTCAAGAGCGAAACATCCAGCACTTCTTAGTATGTTCCCGAAGTTTTGCGGATCGTATATACCGTCGAAAGCAAATATTAAGGGACTTTTTTTTCTTTTTATTTGGTCCAGAAAGACCTCAGGTTCAAGATAGGTTTTTGGTTCAATCTCAAGAAAAAAATGGACCCCTTTTTTATTTACCTTATTTCTAAAAGCAACTTCAGGGAGGACCTTAAACTGTATACCCTTAGTTTTAGCGAGCTCTATTAGTTTATGTGCAATATGGGCTCTTTCCCTTTCTATATATAATCTTCTAACAGATGAAGGCTTTTTCTCTAAGGCTTCTATGATCTCGTCTTTATCAAAGAGATAAGGCATTATCTATAGAGGCTAAAATTTTTTCCAATTCAAGTTGCGGATTTTCTTTTAAAAGAATTGTTCTACCCAATACTATGTATGTTGCACCCTTTTTTATGGCTTCATAAGGAGTTACGACTCGTTTCTGGTCATCTTTTTGATCAATTGTATCAACCCTCACTCCTGGTGTAACTATAATAAATTCATCTCCACAGAGTTCTCTTATTCTTTTTATATCTTCCCCACTTGCAACAACTCCGTCCATTCCAGCTTTCTTTGCCAGTAATGCAAGATTTTCCGTTAATTTGGAAGCCTTGATATTTAAGCCCATCTCTTCAAGGACTTGATCATCAATACTTGTCAGAACTGTAACCGCAACGAGTTTGGGTTTTTTAATATTCAACTCTTTTGCGATCTTTTGAACCGCATTTCTTGCTTCCTCCATCATTCTAGAACCGCCTAAAGCATGTAGATTCAACATGTCGACCCCAAGCTTTATAGCCTCCACAGATGCTTTGGCAACGGTATTGGGAATGTCGTGATATTTTAGGTCTAAAAAAACCTTTGAATTCTTCATTTTTATAAAATCTATAATCTTTGGGCCACAGTGCGTAAATAACTGTTTGCCCACCTTAAACATTCCTACATAGTCCTTAAAATTCATTACTAGTTTTTGTGCTTCTTCGTACTTATCCACATCTAATGCGACAATCAATCTTTCTTTTGGATCCACGTTTTAAGATCTACCTTTTTTTTATCGAACTGTAAAGCAAAATCATAAAAAAACAATTTCTTACCATAGTAAGTGAATTTTTAGATATCAAGCCCGACAACTTTCCCCTGCGACTTAATGAGATTTTTAATCTCCTTCATTTCTGTTACTACATCTGCTATTTTTATCAAATCTTTTGGTGCGTCCTTTCCAGTTATGATTACGTGAAGGTGGTCATCCTTCTGTATCAAGAAGTTATGGACCCTTTCAAAAGGTAAAAGCCTAAGGCTTAAAACCACGCATAACTCATCGAGGATCAATAGATCATATTTGCTTTTTTTTAATTCCTCTTCCATGAATATCCAACCTTTTTCCATTATTTCCATATATGGTCTTATGTCATCCCCCAAAAAAGCGTAACCTGGACCAAATGCGTGTATATCAATATATTTCAACATAGAAGGACAAATCTTCTGTTCTCCCGATTTACCATCCTCTTTTATGAATTCCACCATAAGGGTTCTCATACCGTGTCCTGCTGCCCTAAGAGCACATCCAAGTGCAGCTGTAGTCTTCCCTTTACCTTCACCGGTAAAAACTATAATTAACCCCTTTTTCCCCCCTTTCATTTTACCCCCCTTGTTTCTTTAAAGTTAACCCTTAATACATCCTAACGGTGTTATTTTTGCCACGAGTTTGGAAATGCCCGCATTATGTACCACCTTGACAACATTAGATACGTCTTTATACGCATCGGGAATCTCCTCAAGGAGAGTATCCCTGGTTGCTGCCCTTACATATATGCCTTTTTCTTCAAGTTCCTTTTTTACCTGACGTCCCTTAGCTGTCTTTATTGCTTCGTTCCTGCTCATTAAACGACCAGCGCCATGACAGGTACTTCCGAATGTGTCTTCCATTGCCTTTCTTGTACCGCACAGTACAAACGATGCCCTTCCCATGTCACCTGGAATTATAACGGGTTGGCCATATTTCCTGTACCTTTCGGGAAGTATTTTTTCGTCAGGGCCGAACGCTCGTGTAGCTCCTTTCCTGTGGACACAGACCTTTATTTTGTCACCTTTCACTGTGTGAATCTCTATTTTGGCAATGTTGTGACAGACATCGTAAACCAGATCAAGACCGAGTTTCTCAGAGCCAATCCCAAACATCTGTTCAAAAGTTTCCCTTACCCAGTGGGTTATCATTTGTCTATTTGCAAATGCGTAGTTTGCGGCGGATGCCATGGCACTCAAGTATTTCCTCCCTTCGGGGGAGGAAATCGGTGCACAACATAGTTGCCTATCAGGAAGGTATATCTGGTACCTTTCAGATGCTTTCAACATTTCTTTTATGTAGTCATCGCATATCTGATAACCAAAACCCCTTGAACCTGTGTGTATGAGTATAGTCAGTTGCCCCTTAAAAAGTCCGAAAGCAGAAGCAATATTTTCGTCGTATATCTCTTCAACCACCCCAAGTTCAACAAAGTGATTTCCAGATCCTACCGTTCCTAGTTGATCTTTTCCTCTCTCATATGCTTTATCGGATACAGCTTCAGGGTCTGCCCCTTCTATTCTTCCCCCATCCTCTATACATTGCAAATCGTCCTTCTTTCCATAACCTTCTTCTACTGCCCATTTAGCGCCATCTTTTGCTACTCTTTTTAGATCGTTCTTAGAGAGCTTAAAATCCTTTCTATGAGACCCCACTCCAGATGGAATGTTTACAAATAACCTGTCTATTACTTCCCTTATCTTAGTTTCCACTTCTTTAGCTAAAATATTTGAACGTATCAGTCTTACACCACAGTTTATATCATAACCGACCCCACCAGGAGAGACGACCCCCTCTTCCACATCAAATGCAGCGACACCTCCTATTGGGAAACCATAACCCCAGTGAATATCAGGCATGGCATATGATGCGCTAACTATTCCGGGAAGACATGCGACATTTTCAACCTGTTTTAAACTTTCGTCTCTAGACAACATTTCAAATAACCTTTCGTCAACATAAACTATTCCGTCAACATTCATCCGCTCATGTCTTTCAATGATTATTCTATTTTCATCTATTCTTTTCACATACTTTCTTTCCTCTCCCATCTTTTCCTCCTAAACGTCGAAAACGACCCTTGCTATATAGCCTTTTTTATCTCTTTTTATCTCAAAATTGTGGTAAGTGGCGGCCTTTATTACCTTTTTGACTGTGTGAATCTCTGGATTAAACTTACTTCCCCAAAGGGTCGCCTTTAAAGCGTCATCTGTTAGTTCTACTGATAAATCATATAATACCAGACCTTCAGTTTCCCACAAAAATAAAAGCTCGTTAAGAAAAGAAATCAACAATTCGCCATTTCTCTTAATCTCCACCTTTTTTTTCACACACTCTTCAGCGGAGGTATCCTCTACTTCTATCATTATAGAAAAAAGGGCAGAAGCAGCATTGCTATAGAGTTGCTCTAAAGATTCGCCACGGATCTCAACACAAATATCTGCTTCATGATCAATAATAGAAAACCTTTCCATCTTAACTTCATTATATAATACAACCTGCACCCTTGCAACCTGTACAGGAGAAACGTCAGGTCTTGATTTTTGTGCTGATCCCATGTAAAATTCACGGTAATTCTTTGTAAAAATTAGCTTTCGAAAGGAGTTTCTATGAAAAAATATGAACCTGAGCTGATAAGGAACGTGGGTTTGTTTTCGCATGGCGGTGACGGAAAAACTTCCATAGCCGAGGCTATGCTTTTTTTATCTGGAGAAAATAACCGGTTGGGAAGGGTCGACGATGGTACATCCATCATGGACTACGAGCCTGAAGAAATTGAAAGAAAAATAACAATATCATCTTCTCTGGCTGTATTTGAGTGGAAAAAGTACAAGATAAATCTGATAGATACGCCCGGTGATGATAATTTTATCTCTGACGCAAGATTTTGCATGAGAGTTGTAGACTGTGCTGTAGTAGTTATAAGTGGAATTGATGGCGTGAAGGTGCAGACTGAGAAAGTATGGAATTTTGCAAAGGAGAACCAAACCCCTGTGCTAGTTTTTATAAATAAGCTTGACCGAGAAAGGTCTGACTTTTACAGAGCCTTGGAAAGTTTAAAAGAGAACTTTGGTGAGAGTAACTTTCTTCCTGTCCAAATACCAATTGGAGCAGAAGATAATTTTAAAGGAATAGTAGATCTCTTGAATGGAAAAGCATTGGTATACTCAGATGACTCATCTGGCAACTTTGAGGAAACACAAATCCCTGAGGAAGTGAAAACGAATTTTGAAACTTATAGAGAAAAGCTTATGGAAGCAGCTGTAGAGGTAGACGACGAAATTATGGAAAGATACTTGAATGGCGAGACAATAGAAACCTCACAAATAGAGGGATGCTTAAAAAAAGGAATTTGGGAAGGGAAAATTGTCCCCGTTCTATGTGGTTCTGCAACAAGGAATATAGGAATTAATAACCTGCTGGATTTTGTCGTAAAGTTTTATCCCCCTCCAACTTTCAGAAAAGAAATCTATGGTTACGATGGAAAAACAGGAGAAAAAGTGAAAAGGGTGATTTCCTCGCAGGAACCTTTCAGTTCCTATGTGTTCAAAACTATAAGTGATCCATTTGCAGGAAGACTGAATTTATTTAAAGTTTATTCGGGAGAACTTTATCCTGATATGACAGTATTGAATTCGACAAAAGATGAGAAGGAAAAAATAGGTCAGGTATTTTATCTGGTAGGAAAAAAGCAGAAGCCCGCGCCATGCGCTGTGACTGGTGATATAGCAGTTGTGGCAAAATTAAAAAATGTAGGAACTGGTGACACTCTTTGTGATGAAAGATATCCTATAAGATATGAAGGCATAAAGGTTCCTCCCCCTCTCATGTCCTTTTCTTTAAGGCCTAAAACCAAAGGGGATGAAGACAAACTTAACTCAAGCCTTGCCAAACTCATGGAAGAAGACTTGACAATACGTTATGCTAGAGATGAGCAGACAAAAGAGTTTATTCTTTCCGGAATGGGTCAGGTACATATTGAGGTTATAGTGGAAAGACTAAAAAGGAAGTTCGGAGTCGAGGTGGAGCTTAAAGAGCCTAAGGTACCTTACAAGGAGACTATTAAAGGGACAGCAAAGGCTCAAGGGAAATACAAAAGACAGTCGGGTGGAAGGGGACAGTATGGAGATACGTGGCTTGAAATTTCTCCACTTCCTAGAGGCGAAGGGTTTGTCTTTGAGGATAAAATTGTCGGTGGCGTAATACCCAAGCAGTATATACCAGCAGTTGAAAAAGGTGTGGTTGAGGCAATGCAACAGGGGATTCTCGCTGGTTATCCAGTGACCGATGTCAAAGTTACATTATATGATGGCTCATATCATGAGGTTGACTCATCAGAGATGGCATTTAAAATAGCAGCTTCAATGGGTTTCAAAAAATGTATGGAAATGGCAAACCCTGTACTTTTGGAACCTATAATGAAGATGGAAATCATAGTTCCAGAAGAAAACATGGGAGATGTTATGGGAGATCTTAACTCTAGAAGAGGTAAAATCCTTGGAGTTGAAGCAAAAGGAAATAACCAGATAATAAAAGCCTATGTGCCGATGGCCGAAATTTTAAAATATGCCCCCGACCTTCGTTCAATGACAGGTGGAAGAGGCACATTTACTATGGAATTTTCACATTATGAAGAAGTTCCGGGACATATTGCCCAAAAGATAATAGAAAATGCTAAAAAAGAAAGAGAACAGGAGAAGTGAGAGCAGTAATCCAGAGAGTGAAAGAAGCTCACGTTGAAATACAAGGGGAAGTAAAAGGAAAAATTGGAAGAGGTCTTCTTATCTTTTTGGGTATAGGAAAAGAAGATACTGAAAAAGACGTGGATTGGATGGTCGAAAAAATTGTAAACCTCCGTATTTTTGAGAGACAGGAAGGTAGGTTGGACCTTTCTGTTTTGGATGTTCAAGGTGAGGTTTTAATTGTGTCACAGTTCACCCTCTATGGTGATTGCTTAAGGGGGAGAAGACCGTCTTTTTCTGAGGCCATGGATAAAGATAGCGCAAAAATATTTTTCGACAGATTTGTAGAAAAGATTAAAGAAAAGATAAGTAAGGTAGAGACTGGTGTTTTTAGAGCCCATATGGATGTTCATCTTGTCAATGAAGGTCCTGTAACTCTTATCTTAGATTCTAAAGCATAAAAATACCAAAATGGGATATTCAGGTAGTCTCATAGGACACGCCGGATAAGAGTACTTTTACCCAAAAAAGATGTTTTATTTGCTAGCCTGGTTTCCATCATACTGGAAAGCTGAATGGTTCTAAAGACCATACCATCTGAGCCAAGATATCTTGATTTTTTAAGTGGTGTGTTAGAAAAACAGCGAAGATAAAGTTGAAAAAAATGGGATTCTCATGAAAGGTGATGAAACGATAGAGGAAGGAAAAAAATAAAAAGACGGATTGTCTATTTTTTCCTGTTACCGCAAATTCATAGTTCTTTCCTTCAGACAGAAAATAAGCTCGCAAGTATTGCAGCTGTAAAGAGTGCTTCGCGCAAAGGGCCAAATTCATAAATGTTAAAAGTGGTCAGGCTTTTCTCCCTGGCAAGAAAAAAATAGCTTATGCAAAAATGGCTTAGGCATAATGTGGGATGGTCAATTCACTTTGGTAAGTGCAGACGAACTTCTCTATCCATACAAGATGTGAAGCAGTCTGGAATTTACAGGGTTCATTTCAATAAGAGGTTCTCTGTCCTTCCACAGTGAAGAAATATCACCGTGGCATGATTAACACCTTTAAATGTTTAAATTTTTAAGAATTTCTGAACAAGCAGAAAGGATTGCATTTCTCGTTTTCAGATCTATCGTTAGCAAAAACGCAATACCCGCATATAATGGAAAAAGCTGAAAGAAAAATAGTCTAAAAGATAAGTTTCCTTCGCTGGATAAAAAGTTTCCGCTATAAAAGATTTGAAAAATGGATAAAAAGACCGAAAAATGAAGAATTAAGAGATACTTAACTCCGGTATGAGATAGCATATCAGGATGAAGTAATCTGAGACAAGGTATCATTCTCCTTTGGGAATTGTCCTGGTAGAAGATACAATCCTTGAAGGTCTAAGTTTGGCATAGATCCAAAGTTTACGGACCAGAGCTAAGGATGAGACCCAAGTAACTTAGGAAGTGGCTATAAACAGTAAAGAGTTAGATTATCCTGAGGTTCGCAACCTAGATTGTCTTTTAGTCTTGACCCAAAAATAATGTGATAGGTATTATTGTGATAAAAAATCTGCCTGTATTCTGATAGTCTGATTCTAAATTCGGGAAGCACGGACCCGTCCAAAAAGCTCAAAAAATTCCATTTAGGAGAACTACAAGACAAAAAAAGTTTGCATAAGTATTATAACCTGTGTCACAGTTTCCTTATTTTTTTCTGTCCGTAGGCAAAAATAGTTATCTTCGCGGATGCGAATCAAGTATAGAATTTATTAAGGGAGGGAATTGCGGTTAAAAGGTCTCTAAAATAAAAAAGTCATACTTCATATCTCCATATACGGGGTCATCATTTATCCAAAACAAAAAATGTAGACTCAAAGTTATGCCGTGCTTATACCCCATATAAAAAAGAAAAAATGAAAAAGTAGGTATGCTGGTAAAGAGTTCCACCCTTACCTAATAAAAATACTAATTGAGCTTACTCAGTTAAACCTTAGTCAGTTCATATCGTCTGGCATAGCTTGTGATCCAAAAGGAGTTTTGGGCTTTACTGATATGATTGATCCTGTGTCAGGACGATTCCTCGACTAAATTTGTCGTACTTATTGGTAAAGCCTACGGTGATAGGAAGGAAAGCTAGCATAATATCATATAGAGAACGCAATAAAAAGCTAACATGTGCATATATAGTTGCCTCCTGAACACAAAGAGTCAAAAGGACGCGTTCTGCTGGTCTCATAATCATTAGTAGTATTAGTGTGGTCCAAAATAAAAGGGCTAAAAATACCAGAATCCTTGCAATAATATATCTCCACTAGATTGGGCATAAAGGTAAAGAGTTGGTTAAAGGATATTTCAACTTTTGTTTTCCTGCATCCTGAAATATGTGATATAATGTAATTACAACGGTGGATTACATAAGAGAACCGTCAGTTGCGGGATCATTTTATCCCGATAACCCGTCCCTTTTAAAAAGGACTATTGAGAAATACCTTGATAACGCTCAAGTTCCAATGGTAGACGGCGAGCCGATAGGTCTAATATCACCTCATGCTGGGTACATGTATTCAGGTCAAGTTGCTGCTTATGGTTACAAAGCGCTTATAGGGAAAACTTATGACACAGTTATAATTATAGCCCCGAGCCACAGATCTTACTTCGAAGGGATAGCGGTCATCGAAAAAGGAAGCTATAGGACCCCCTTAGGAACAGTTTCTATAGATCAAGACTTGACTTCTAAAATTCTGAAAGAGGACAGTGTCACATTTGCTCCAAATTTCCAAGCGCATCTAGGAGAGCATTCGGTCGAAGTTCAGATTCCTTTTCTGCAGATAGTGCTTAAGGATTTCGCAATTGTGCCTCTTTTAATGGGAGCTCAAAATAGAAAAACCTGGAGAGGGGTAGCATCAGTTTTATTTAATGTGGCCCAGAAAGAGAAGAAAAAATTTCTTTTTCTTGCAAGCACAGATCTTTCACACTATTTTCCTTATGAAAAGGCAAAAAAATTGGATGGCGTGGTTCTAAGAAATGTAGAAGAATTCAACATTGAAAAAATGGAGAAGGACTATGAGAATGAATCTTACGAAGCATGCGGAGGAGGGCCTATGATTTCTGTTATGATGATTTCGCGCTTGATGGGAGCAAAAAAAGGGATAGTGTTGAAATACGCAAATTCAGGTGACGTATCAGGAGACAAAAGTGCGGTAGTAGGCTACATGTCCGCATTATTTGTGATTTGAGACTATGTCTGAAAAGAATCTGTCAAATGAGGAAAAAAGGATTTTAAAGGAGATCGCAAGATCCGCTATTGAGAAAAAACTTTTCAAGAAAGAGAAGACGGAAATAACAGTCCCTGCTTCACTTAAGGAAAAACGTGGAGCTTTCGTTACTATAAAAAAGAAGGGAGAGCTCAGAGGTTGTATTGGATACATAAAAGGTTTTTTCCCCCTAGATAAAACAGTTGAAGATGTAGCCATTGAAGCTGCATTTCATGATCCACGATTTCCTCCTCTTTCAAAGGATGAATGGAATGATGTTGAAATAGAAATTTCCGTACTAAGTCCCATGAAAAAGATAAAAAATATTGAGGAAATAGAAGTGGGAAAACACGGGCTTTACATCGAAATGTGGGGAAATTCTGGCCTCCTCTTACCGCAAGTAGCAGTAGAATATGGCTGGGACAGGATAGAATTTTTGGAGCATACATGCATCAAGGCCGGCTTACCAAAAGACGCGTGGAAATCGAAAGATGCAAATATATACATTTTCTCCGCTGAAGTTTTTTGAGTTAAAAGTTGATGATAAAAAGATATGTAGCTATTATTCTTGCCGCAGGCCTATCAAGAAGATTTGGTTCGCCTAAGCTACTTTATCAGATTGAAGGTACTTCATTAATAGAAAGGGTGGTACAGACATTTGTTAGTTCAAACTGTATAGATAAGATCGTTGTCGTTTTGGGACACGAAAGAGAAAGATTAGAAAATATTTTAAAAGGTTATCCCGTACATACGGTCTATAATCCATATTACTTACTGGGTATGTCTTCCTCGCTCAAGATAAGCCTTTCTCATGTAAACGATTACGATGAAGTATTTTTGCATCTGGGGGATAAACCCTTTATCCGACCTGAAATTATAAGTGAGATGATAGAAGCTTCAAAGGAAAAAAATCCGCACATTGTTGTCCCAACTTACAACGGAAAAAAAGGTCATCCTGTGCTTATAGGGCCTGGGTGGTACCTAAAAGAAAAAGCCTGTTACGTAGAGGGAGATTATGGTCTTAGGTTCGTAATAGAAAGAGAAACCGAAAATGTTATATATTTATCAGCGGACGAAACCGTTTTAATTGATATAGACACAGAAGAAGATTTGAACCGAATCACAAATGGGGGTAAAGAGTGAAAAAAGTGAGAGTTGAAGAAGCTATTGGAATGATTCTGGCGCATGATATAACCGAGATCATACCTGGCAAAAAAAAAGAAGTCGCCTTTCCTCGAGGAAAGCGTATAGAGAGAGAGGACGTAAGCAAATTACTAGATTTAGGAAAGGCAAACGTTTACGTTATGGATAATAAAAATGAAGGGGTTCACGAGGATGAGGCTACTGTTCGGATAGCTAAAGCACTTATGGATGAAAATATGGAGTATCTTCCTCCAAGAGAAGGGAGGGTTCAAATTCTCAGTAAAGTTGACGGGATTTTTTGCGTAGATAAAAAAGGACTTTTAAAAGTCAACATGGTGGAGAATGTTCTTTTTTCAAGTCTTCCCGATAAGTATCCGGTAAGAAAAGGTGACCTTGTTGCAGCTTGTCGGATAGTGCCTCTTTACATCAAAGAGAAGAGTTTAAAAAAAATAGAGAACCTGGGCAGAAAAAAAATAATACGTGTATTCCCGTATAGAAAGGCAAAAGTTGGATTAGTGGTGACTGGTTCTGAGATTTATAACGGAAGAATAGAAGATGGCTCAGTAATAATTGAGAATAAAATTCGAGAAATGGGTAGCGAAATTGTTGGTAAAAAACTCGCCACTGATGACGTGATAATGATTCGGGATTTCATACTGGAACTATTTGATCAAGGCGCAGATATTGTAGTAACCACAGGAGGACTTTCCGTGGACCCTGATGACGTAACGAAAGAAGGTATCGAAGCAACAGGAGCCAGAGTGCTTTTCTACGGAGCACCAATTTTTCCGGGGGCCATGTTTCTTTTGGCTGTGTATGACGAAAAATATATTCTTGGGGCGCCTGCGTGTGTCTATTACAATAAATATACGATCTTTGACATCATTTTTGGAAGAATACTTTCGGGTGAGGACATGAGGAATATAGGAAAAAAAGAAGTTGCCTCATTTTCTTACGGCGGACTCTGTCTTAGTTGCAAAGTATGCCATTATCCAGTATGTTTTTTTGGAAAGGGTTTGCGATGAATGAAATCGATTACAGGAAGCTTATTATCGTTATAAAAGGAGCAGGGGAGATGGCATCGGGTATTGGGCACAGACTTTACATGTCTGGGATGAGAAGGATACTTATGACTGAAATCGAAAAGCCTTTATGTATTAGGAGAACTGTCTCATTTTCTGAAGCCATATACGAAGGGGAAGCATATGTGGAAGGGGTGAAGGCTAGAAAAATTGAATTTCTGAACGAATTAAATGAGGTATGGAGCAATGGGGAAATAGGAGTGATAGTAGATCCTGAAGCTAAGTCAGTAACAGAGCTTAAACCAGACGTCCTTATAGATGCCACTATGGCCAAAAGATATACAGGGACAAAAAAAAATGAAGCACCAATCGTTATATGCATAGGACCAGGATTTAAGGCTCCTGATCATTGTCACGCTGTAATTGAGAGTCAGAGGGGACACAATCTTGGAAGAGTTATTTACCAAGGTGAACCAGAGCCACATACTGGAATCCCAGTCCCGATTTTAGGTCACAGTGAGGAGAGGGTTTTACGTGCTCCACATAAGGGAACTGTACGACATGTAAAAAAGATAGGGGATCTGGTAAAAGAGGGAGATTTAGTGTTATACGTGGATGATACGCCTCTTTTTTCAAAAATAAGTGGGATATTAAGAGGTCTTATAAAGGAAATAGAAGTCGATGTGAACGAGAAAATCGCGGATATTGATCCGACAATGGAGGTGACGCACTGTTACACAATTTCGGAAAAAGCAAGAGCCATAGCCGGAGGAGTTTTGGAGGCTATATTACATTTTTTACCAAGTTTGGGAGATAGAAAGCGTGAGCTTTGAAGTATTGAATGCCATTTTAGACTACTTAAAGAAAAAAAGAGGTGGGTGCTTAGCTACTATTATAAAAAGAATCGGCTCTTCGCCACGCGAGGAAGGAACCACAATGTTCATAGGGGAAGATGGGAAAATATTTGGCACAATAGGTGGGGGAACTTTAGAGAAAGAAGTGAAGGAAAGGACATCTATTGTGCTTACTGAAAAAAGACCGGAGATTTTCCCTTTTAGGATGGATGCAAAATCTGTGGAAGATGAAGGGATGCTTTGTGGGGGTAATGTAGAGGTACTTATAGAGCCGGTACTATCTCACCATCTTGCCGTATACGAAAGGGCTAAAGAAGCTTTTTCCCAGAGGAAAGAGGGCATTTTTTATATCAGGTTTGATTCGTTTCAATACCTAAAAACCTTTGTTGAAAAGGAAGGCTCGATATATGGAGATGATATCGAGGAAAATGAGAAATCTTTCTTAACTGATAAACTTGGAACAAAAAAACCCATAGTGATAGAGAGGTCTAAAATTGTTATACCTCTTCGTATGAGGTCAGTACTTTACATATTTGGAGCAGGTCATATATCCAGATATCTAGTGTCACTCGCTAATCTTGTCGACTTTGTCGTGACAGTAATTGATGATTCAAATCAATTCGCTAAACCTGAAAATTTTCCAGAGGCTAATAGAATTCTGGCTATGCCTTTTGAAGACTCTTTTCGGGCTCTTGAGTTTACTGGAGAGGAATTTGTAGTGATTGTCACCAGAGGGCACAAATCCGATGCTTTTTGCCTGGAGGAGGTTTTGAAAAGACCGTTTAGATATGTGGGAATGATAGGTTCAAAAAGGAAAGTCAATTCGGTATTTGAATACTTAAAAGGAAAAGGTTATGGAGAGGACTTGCTAAGAAGAGTTCATGCACCTATAGGTCTTGAAATAAACTCTGAGACACCTCAAGAGGTAGCTATAAGCATTGTAGCTCAGTTGATCAAAGAAAGGGGAGAATACTTAAAGAATGTTAGATGAGTTTTTTGAAGAAAGAGAGGTTGAAAAGAAAAAATCGGAAGAAGAAAGATTACCTATACCTTTCGATCCGCTAAGAAAATATCTTCAGGAGATAGCCAGGCATCCGGTTCTTTCAAAAGAAGAGGAATTCAAACTGGCAGAAAGAGTTTACAAATACAGAGATAAAGAAGCTGCTCAAAAGCTTGTCATATCAAATTTAAGACTTGTCGTTAAAATTGCGCTGGAATATTACAACGCTTATCAAAATATTCTGGATCTTATCCAAGAAGGAAATGTTGGGCTTTTACATGCAGTTAAAAAATACAATCCGTACAAGGGTACAAAGTTCTCCACCTACGCATCTTTCTGGATTCGTGCATATATACTCAAATACATAATGGAGTCCTGGAGTCTCGTAAAAGTGGGAACCACCCAAAGTCAGAGAAAACTGTTTTACAAGCTCAACAAAGAAAAACAAAGACTTGAGGCTCTCGGCATTTTCCCTGCTCCTAAACTTCTGGCGAGTAGTCTTGATGTGAAGGAAGAGGAAATAGAGGACATGGGAAAAAGACTTGCACATTCTGATATTTCTTTAGAAACTCCGATAAACGATGAAGGAACAGATACAATGATGGACCTAATAGGAACAGAGGACAACATAGAAGAGAAGGTTGCAGAAAAAGAAGAAAAGGAGATCTTTCAAAGAAAGGTTGAAGAATTCAAAAAACATCTAACCGAGAAGGAACGGTTCATATTTGAATACAGGATCATAGCAGATGAGCCTTTGACCCTCCAGGAGATTGGGGAAAGGTTCAACATTTCGAGAGAAAGAGTAAGACAGATTGAGAATAGGATCATAAAGAGATTTAAAGATGCCTTCAAAGACCAGGTTCGTTCTTAATCCATAAAAAAGAAAGTGCGGGTCGCATCCATAGACATAGGTACCAATACAATTTTGCTTTTGATCGCTGATGTAAGAAAAGGGCTGAGCGAAATACTCGATATTTCGGAGTCTCCGCGACTAGGTCAAGATCTTGCAGCCCGGGGCCAATTGGGAAAGGAAGCGATAGAGCGGGCAATTCGTGTGCTAAAAGATTATAAAAAACTTATAGAAAAACACGGGGTAGAAAAGACCTTCTGTTTCGGGACAGCTGCATTAAGAGAGGCAAGAAACGCAATGGATTTTGTACGACTAGTGGAAGAGAGTTTTGATTTTGAAGTAGAAATTTTAAGCGAAGAATATGAAGCATATTATAGCTTCCTTTCTATAGTAATGGACCCTCTTTTCGGGCACAATGAGAAGATAATCATAGACATAGGTGCCGGAAGTGTTGAAATTATTCAGATTAACAACCAAGCAATGGAAAATTTTACATCCTTACCATTGGGTGTACTTAAATTAAAGGAACTCTTTCTTAAGAATGACCCCCCAAATGAAAAGGAATTATCTTTACTTTCTACACATGTTGAAAATGTTTTGAAAGTAGCTAAACCAAGAATTAAAGGCAATATTGCCGGTATCGGCGGAACGATCACAAACGTGGCTAGTATATTGACTGGTAAGAATTATTTCGACAAAAACTCAGTTCACGGGATGAAGATTTCAAAGGAAGTGTTGCAAAGCCTCTTAAACAAAATGAAGGGTTTAAGCACGGAAACAATAAAAGAAAAATTTCCATCAATAGAGAAAAAAAGAGCTGATATAATTATGCCAGGAATTGTTCTTCTTGAAAAGATCGTAGATTCTTTTGGGTCTAATTATATAAAAGTCAGTATCAGGGGGGCAAGATACGGAATCATTTACGATCGTATAGGATTTGTTCCACAAGCCTCAAGAGATCTTCTTTAGTATAAAACTCAATTATGATCTTCCCCCTATTTTTCCTGTAAGTAATATGGACCTTTGTTTTAAGACTCTCGCTTAAGTGGTCCTCAAGGGTGAGTAGTTCAGAGTTTTTTTTAATTTTTCTGGTTTCCCTTTCTATATCCCGAACTGGACTTTTCTCCTTCAAGATTTTTTCAACAAACTTTCTTTGCTGATTCTCATCTTTAAGACTAAGGAGGATCCTCCCGTGTCCTGGAGAGAGTTTTCCTTCCATTATCTTTTCTTTTATCCAATCTGGAAGCTTAAGAAGTCTCAAAGTATTAGTAACCGAGCTTCTTTCTACCCCTATCTTGTTTGCGATTTCTTCATGGGTGTAACCCAGTTCATCTACAAATCTTTTATAGATAGTGGCTATTTCTATTGGATTTAAGTCTTCCCTCTGCAAATTTTCAATTAGGGCAATTTCTAAAGACTCTTTTTCATCAACCTCTCTTACAAGAACTGGTACTTCCTTTAGACCCGCCATAATCGACGCCCTAAGCCTTCTCTCTCCCGCGATAAGCTCGTACTGATCGCCTTTCCTTCGGACAATAAGCGGTTGTAATACTCCCTTTTCTTTTATTGACTGGGCGAGACCCAAAAGACTCTCATTATCAACTTTTACTCGTGGCTGATTCGGGTTTGGTACAATTCGCTCAACCGGTATGAGCGATACGGTACGTTTTTCTTCAATGTCCTTAAGAATAGCCTGAAGTCCCCTCCCTAAAGGATCTTTCTTTTGCACTTTTAGGTCCTTTCAATCACTTCTACGGCAAGATCTAGGTAGCTCTCCGCCCCTTTAGAGTTTATATCATAAAGCAATACGGGTTTGCCATAGCTACTGGCCTCAATAAGTCTAACATTCCTCGGAATGACTGTGGAGAAAATTTCTTTTGAAAAATATCTTTTTACCTCCTCGTGGACTCTGAAAGAGAGGGAGTTTCTTTTATCGAACATAGTAAGAAGTACACCCAAAATCTCGAGGTCAGGATTTAAGCGTCTCTTTATGATTGCTATCGTCCTTAGAAGGAGAGCAAGCCCTTCGAGAGCAAAATATTCACATTGCAATGGTATTAAAACACGATCTGAGCCAACTAAAGCATTGATTGTGAGAAGTCCAAGTGACGGTGGACAATCTATAATGATGTACGAGTAATGGCTCTTGATTCGGATTAAATGATTCTTAAGTACTGATTCCTTTTCATTTAAATCTAAAAGTTCAACTTCAGCACCTATAAGATCAGGATGAGAAGGGATAATATCGAGAAAAGGGATTTCAGTTTTTCTTATGACTTCTTCCAACCTTTTCTTTCCGATAAGAACGTGATAAATGTGAGAGTCAAGTTCGCCGTAAGATATGCCCATTCCGGTCGTCGCATTGGACTGGGAGTCCATGTCCAAAAGAAGAGTTTTTCTTTCTGATACAGCAATTGACGCAGCTAGATTTATAGCAGTTGTCGTTTTACCCACCCCTCCTTTTTGATTAGCTATAGCTATAATCATAAGTTTTAGCCGGTAAATGTCATTCAGCTTTATCTATTATAATTATTTTTGATCCCTTAGCTTCCTTTAAGACTTTTGGATCACCGAGAACTTTCCCGATAATGTTCACCTTACTCGCAGGACGAGGCTTTTCTCCCTGGCTTATAGGAGTCGGACCGAAAAATATGGCAATCGCGCACCCAGGAGGCCAGTAGCCAATATGGCCAACATCTACATCTTCAGTGGCAGTTTCATCTGGAGGAAACTTTTTTGGTATTTCAAAATAGAACTCATCTCCCCATTCATTCACAATCGATTGAATAGGCAAACTCTCATATATCTCTCGTGCGCACTTGGTATCAAAAAATTCACCATATACGGAAAGACTTCCTAAGGTTATCTTTACCTTCAAGGTTACCTCCCTCTGCCAATTTTTCTGTAAATAAAAAGCCTATTCTGCCTCTTACTCATGGGAAGCGTGTACTCATTCTCGCTTTCCAAAACGTAGCCGGTAAGACTCACGGGTCTTTCTTTTCCAGCCTTAGGAAAAAGGAGTATTCCGAAATCTATTAAGTGCCTATCAACTATCTTTACTATCTTATCTATTTTTCCTACTGCTTTTGCAAAGATGGCATCCACGGAAAGTGTATCTAGCTGTTCAATGCTACCGTGAATAATATGTAAATTAGGAATTCCTATGAGACGCTTTATGTGTTTCTGAAAACTCACCTTTTTTACATTCCTTTCTATCGAAAATATCTCGGAACTAAGAAACAGTGAAAACACTATAGATGTAGCACCAGAGCCCGATCCCGCATCCATTACTCTTCTTTTTTCACGGAGATATCTAAGACAATAAAGCGCTTCAAAGATTAGTTCCTTTATAACCAGGGACCTTTCTCTGAAGCCTGTAAGGTTAATATGTTTTTGCCATCTAAAAAGTTCGTTTACGTAAAGGAAGAGCTTTTCCACAACCGAATCTTTTTCCTCTTCCCCAAAATGTCTTATTCCATTTTGAATTAGAACTCTTAAGTCCATACTTTAAAAATAGCATATTTTTTTTGTTTCTGTTATAATCGAATACAGAATGAGATTTATTTTGATTTTTTTTCTTCTTTTGGCTTTATTGGTTTCTTGTTTACCTAAACAGACCAAACCCGTCAGATCTCCCGGCTCTCTTTACGTTGATGGTGTCAATTTAATGAGTAAGAAAAAGTATGATGCCGCCATAAAGAACTTCTCACAGATAAGAGAAAATTATCCTTTTGATCCTGTAGCACCTTATGCAATGGTGAAAATGGCGGATTGCTACTTCTTTAAAAAAGACTACGTTACTGCCTCAAGACTTTACGAAGAGTTCATGAACAATTTTCCGAATGATGAGAATGTTCCTTATGTCATTTTAAAGGTTGGAGAGTGTTATGAGAAGCTCTCCCTTTCTTACGAAAGAGATCAAGAATATACCTATAGGGCTATTGAAAAATATTCGTTGATTTTGGATCGTTTTCCTAAGTCTCAGTATGTAAAGGAGGCGGAGAATCGAAAGAAGTCTCTTGAGCAGAAGTTGGTGAACAGAGAACTCCATGTAGGTGAGTTTTACTTTAAGACTTATCAATACAACGCCTGTATATTAAGACTTGAAGAGTTGCTGGAAAATTACCCCCATGCTAGTGGCTTGGACAAAGCGCTTTTTTACCTAAGTAAGGCACATGCTGAACTGGGTAATTTCGAGAAAAGTGAACAGTACTTACAGAGACTGAAACACGAATATCCTAAAAGTCCTTACGTTGGTAGAACAAAAACCGGACAAAAATTATCCGTGAATGAAAAAAAACAGGCTCCACCAGTACCTTCCCAAGTAGAATTGGAAGAAAAACAGGAAAAAAAAGAACGTACGTTGCCTCCTGAGATTAAAGAGTCTGAAAAAAAAGAGAGAGAGAAGTTCAAATTTTTTGAAGCAAAGAAACCCATTGACATAGTGGCAGATAAGATGGAGGGATTTGAAAAAGAGGGGCGTATTTTCTTTGAGGGGGAAGTTGTCCTTACACAGGAAGACTTGACAATCCTTTGCGATACACTGGAAGCATACTTAAGTGACGATAAAAAAAATATAGAAAAGGTTCACGCAAAAGGAAATGTAAAAATTTTCAAAGGTGAGAGAACAGCCACCTGTAAAGAGGCGTACTTCGACAACAAATTAGGAAACATAATTCTAAAAGGAGAGGTTAACGTAATCTCCGGTCCTGACAGACTGAAAGGGGACACCATAACATATTACTTAAACGAGGAAAGGGTCGTTGTTCAGGCAGAAAAAAATAAGAAAGCCAAGGTAATAATTTTCCCCAGGTGATAACTTTTGGGTCTTTTCTGTTTATTCCTTTTCACCATGTCCTAAAAAAGGTATTTCCTGATCCTTTATGTAGACTATAGCCTGACAGACCGCGAGAAGATTCTCATCGTCCTTAACCGTAATGTAATAGGAGGCTGTTCTTTTACTCCTGTGAATTTCTTTTGATTCAGCTTTTAATGTGGTATGTTTTTTAGGAGGCCTAATATAGGTCACATTCATGTTCAATGCCACTGCCACGTTTTCGTGGCTATTAGAAGAGATTTCAAATGCCTCATCTATAAGTGAAAAAATTGCACCTCCATGAGCTAATCCGTAGAGATTGTCCATCCTTTCAGTGTATTCCATTTCACACAACGCGTAACCTTCATCCACATCCTTTAACTTGATGTTTAGTAACTTCGCATAAGGTTCTTCCTCTACCATCCTGAAGTAGACCTGTTTTTTCTTTTTGTCCATACTCAGAGAACCCTTTTTATTAAGTTTTCTATTGCAGATTTCGGCTGCGCTCCTACGATTTTTTCTACTACTTCCCCATTATTGAAAAGTATAATAGTAGGAATAGCCCTTATTCCATAGGCAGCTGGTGTTTTTGGGTTTTCATCTACGTTAAGTTTACACACTTTTACTTTACCTTCATACTCTTCTGCAATCTTGTCGATTATTGGACCCATGATTTGGCATGGACCACACCATGATGCCCAAAAATCAACAAGAACTGGGAGATTTGCTTCAAGCACCTCAGTTTTGAATTCGCTATCAGTTAATGTCTTTGCCTTGTTCATATTTGACTCCTTTCTTTTTTCCTTCTTTTTATGCATTCTTGATAAATTTGTCAATGGCGAAAATGATGAAGTGTGTAAAATTTGATATAATCCGAGAGTTATGAGATTTAAATTACATCTTGGGACGTGTCATATACAGTATTGGAACCAGCAAAAGAGAGCTTGAAGATTTTTTAGATATACTCAAGACTTACCAAATAAAAGCGGCTGTGGATGTTAGAACTTTTCCTGTGTCAAAGCGTTTTCCTCAGTTTTGCCAGGAAACGCTGTCAAAAGTACTTGAATATTCAGGGATAAAGTATATCTACTTAGGTTTCGAACTTGGTGGATTAAGAAGGGGTGGGTATGCAAAACACACTATTAAAGAAGAGTATGAAAGAGGCATTAATAGACTTGAAGAAATGGCCATGTCCACAAACACGGTTTTTTTTGTTGTGAAAAGCTCTTTTTTAAATGCCACAGGAGATATATTGCAAGAACTCTAAAAGAAAGAGGTTGGAGAGTGTTTCATATCCTCGATGTTAATGATCTGCGTGAAGAAATGTAATACGTCTATAAAAAGGAACCATTTTCTTGATTTCCTCTTTATATCCTATAGTAGTTTGCCTTCTTTAGGTTTTGAAATTCCTTTTTTATGATAAACTTTTTAGTTAAGAGGTTCCTAAAAGAACCCTGTGTATACCCTATCCTGCGCCGAGGTTACAATCCCCTTCAGTATTCTTGATTCTCCGACATATTTCTGGTGATATGTTGTATCTCTTAAAGCTAGATCCCAGTGATTAAAATGTGTGCCTTTATTTGCCAAAGCTTTCCCAGATAACAGATCTCTATAGACTCTATAGATATCAATGAATCTTATAAGATCCGTTTGACCTCAAACTCTGTCATAAACTGAACTTTTCTCAACAGAAGTTTTTGTCATTATTTTTCCTAGAAGATTTCAAGTTCATGCATCTCTAGTGAAAACCTCTAAATTTCACTCTTCTAAAATATTCCATTTTTTTATTTATTACATAGGGTCTTCCAAATGTTTATTCCGAGTATACCTCCAAACGCGTTATCTTTTCATAGTCTGAGCCTTCTAGTTTTATCCATTTGTAACTTTTATCCACAAAACATATATTTGTATAAACTGGATTCAACACAGGATTTCGTCCGGTATACTATAGTAGATACATTTTCCAATTCCTTAGATCTCCTTAACCCAGTTCTCCATTTGGAAAAGCTTTTATGATGGTTCTCACATAGAAAAAGCATGGCGTACCAAGACCATTTATAAAAATTAACAGAGGATAAGCGTCTGTCATCGGTCAAGTGTTTTCTTTTATACCGAGACAAATCTCAAAGCGTTTCTTCTCTATGTCCTGTAAAATTACAAAGCGTTTTTTTCGCTGTTCTTATTTCATCTTCTGCTCCATAGGTATCTTCTCCCTTTATAATCCCTTCCTTTAAAATGATTTTTCCATTCATTTGCTCTAAAAAAGTTGCTTCTTGAGTTACGCAGTTAAAAAGAGATCGCTTCTAATTTGCTCGTTTCGCCTCTTACTTTCGCACCTCAGTATGATCCTGAGTAAGTGCCACCAAGGAAATCTAGTAGAAACAAATATTCATTTAAGTTGCGTATGGATGTGTTTATCGTAAGCTATTAGGGCATGAAGATTGTTATTGAAAGAAAACGACCAAACTGCTTGTGTCTTTTAAACAAACGCAAATACATCTCAAGTCCACTTTTTTAGCCGTACGTATTTAGTATTCAAACATCTCACAATTCTTCCTTCTCAAAGTTTTGAACGCCATTTAAAATATTGCGAAAAACATAGGTTTGGTGCCAGTACAAGCAAAATAGACTCAAATCATGATAACCACATTGTTTTAAAGAAAAATATTAACAAACCACAACTGTCCAAGGTTAACTGCCATATAGAAATACAAATTATATTTTGTGAGCCCTTTTAGAATAAAATTGTCAGCCCCCTGAAGTTTTATCCCAATTTTTTGGAATAGTTTGCCGTACTAGTTTGGAAAACTAATGTTTTCCTGTCATTCTTCTAAAGATTAACACGAGATACCACAACTAAGAAAACAGGACCACCTTTAAGGTAGTTTCCTTAGCCTCTTCACAAATGGAATAAGCTTTAAGCGCTTCATTAAGAGAGAAACGATGCGTTATAAGTTCCCTTAGAATTACGCTCTTTTTCTCTACAAGGGATATCAGTCTTTCCAT
>JAOADT010000024.1 GCA_026417175.1 Deltaproteobacteria bacterium
TTTCCTTGACATTGAAGGGGTTTTGGGGTAATATTTCCAATCCTTAAGGAGGTAAGAGATGGCAGTTGGTATACTTGGGAAAAAACTTGGAATGACACAAATTTTTGATGAGCAGGGGAATGTGGTTCCAGTAACTGTCATAAAAGCCGGTCCATGTTATGTTATTCAAAAGAAAGTTGAAGCAAAAGAAGGATACAATGCAATACAGGTCGGTTTTGACGAAGTTACAAAAGAAAAAAACGTGAATAAACCTATGGGTGGACATTTCAAAAAGGCTGGAGTTCCTCCCTTGAGGTTTATTAAGGAATTTAGACTAGATAATGAGGAATTAGAATTGTTCCAGGTTGGGAAGGTTTATGGAGCGGACCTATTCGAGACGGGCACTTATGTAGACGTGGTAGGAATATCAAAGGGAAAGGGTTTCCAAGGAGTAGTGAAAAGACATGGGTTTAGAGGTGCTCCGGCTTCTAGGGGAACTCACGAATATTTTAGGCATGGTGGCTCTATAGGACAGAACATGACACCTGGGCGAACCATGAAAGGGAAAAAGATGCCTGGACACATGGGTGCAAAAAGGGTGACTGTCCAGAATCTCAAGGTGGTTGAAGTGAAACCCGAACTAAATGTGATCCTAGTTAAGGGTGCTGTGCCGGGACCCAATAATGGATATTTGATTATTAAAAGGGCCATTAAAAAACGTTAAGAGCTCTTTTGACCCTCAATTTCTTTTAGGTAAAGTAATAGATGTACGTTTTGACTGTTAAAGATATGTTTTCTGCTGCCCATAGACTTAGCGGTGCAGGTGGAAAATGCGAGGAACTTCACGGGCATAATTATGTGGTCGAGGTCTCGGTTCAAGGAGAAAAGCTGGGGGATGAAGGAGTACTTATTGATTTCAGACAACTCAAAGAAGCGGTAAAACAGGTGCTCTTGCTACTTGATCATAAATATTTGAACGACATCGATTTTTTTCAAAAACATTCTAGTTCTTCCGAGTATATCGCGCATTTCATTTACATGAACCTGAAGGAAGTGTTAAGAGAAAAAAGTGTAAAGTTAAGCGAGGTTCGTGTTTGGGAGTCAGAAAACAGTTGTGCTTCATTTAGGGAAGAAAAGTGATCGACGTTCAGAGTATGTATGATTACAGAATGGTAGAAATAGATAAAGTTGGGGTAAAAAACATAAAGTATCCCATCGTTGTGCTTGACAAAAAAAATGGCTTTCAGCATACGGTGGCAACTATAGATATGTATGTAAATCTTCCCCACAATTTCAAAGGTACCCACATGAGTCGTTTTGTTGAAATTCTTCATGAGAACAAAAACATGATAAACATGAAAAATCTTCCAGGAATTTTACTGGAGATGAAAAAACGTCTAAGTGCGGAGAGGGCACATATAGAAATAAGATTTCCTTACTTTATAAAAAAAGAAGCACCCGTTAGTAAAGCACCGGGATACCTTGAGTATGAATGTGGATTTATAGGGTCTATGAATGAAAGAGATGAGATGAAAGAGTTCATAGTATCGGTCGCTGTGCCAGTTAATACTTTATGTCCGTGTTCAAAAGAGATTTCTAACTACGGTGCCCATAATCAGAGGGGCGTGGTAAGAGTAAGTGTGAGGTTTAAAAGGTTCTTCTGGATTGAGGATTTGATTAGTACTATTGAGGAATGTGCAAGTTCTGATATTTATTCCGTCTTAAAGAGAGAAGATGAAAAATACGTGACAGAAAAAGCTTACGAGAACCCAAAATTTGTTGAGGATGTGGTGAGGGATATTGCGATTGCACTCTCGAAAGATAAGAATTTCACGTGGTTTTCCATAGAGGCTGAGAACTTGGAAAGTATACATAATCACAATGCATATGCATTCATAGAGAGAAATAACAATGAAGGGGGTAGGTTATGAGGAAATCATTAGTTTTAGTGCCTTTCATTTTATGCATAGTGGTTTCTGGATGCGCATACCTTGAAAAGACAAGATTAAGGGACACCCAGAAGGAAGCAAAAGAAGGACCGGGTCTTAACCAAGTTTTCTACAACTTTCCAGATATTCCAATTCCCAAGGAGCTCGAATTAATATCAGACAAAACTTTTATATATGAGTCACCTGCTCTGAGGGCAGGGGTGCTGGTTCTAAGAGGAAACGTTGATGTGGAATCCCTACAAAATTATTTTAAGGTAAACATGTCAAAAAACGGATGGCGATTCATAAATAGCTTTCGTTTTAAAGATATAACTATGAACTACGCCAAGGATGATAGGACTTGTACAATAAAAATAAGTAGGGAAGGATTTAGTACTGACGTGGAAATATCTGTAGGGCCACACGCTGGCTTCCCCATACTCCAAAAGACACCAGAAAAATAAAAGAATAACAAAAAATCCACATATGTATCATTTTCAAAGGAGAGAAAGTCTCTGTTCTTTATTCAACCAGTACAAGTTTGTTACAGTTATAGGGGCTGGAGGAAAGACAAGTCTCATTGAGCTATTAGCTCATGATTTTAAAGAGAAGGGATTATCGGTTGCTATTACAACAACTACCAAAATATACGCCAAGGATCCTTACGTACTTGAGGATTCATTAAGATATGACCTTCTAAGAAGTAGACCATTCATTAGGGTTGGCAAAGAGATTGTAAACGGAAAATTACACGGGATATCTGAAGAGACGCTAGTCAGTTTAGGTAACTTTTACGATTTAATTCTCATAGAGGGGGATGGCGCTAAAGGGAAACCTCTGAAATGTCCGACAGATTACGAACCTGTTGTTCCTTCGGTTACTGATATTGTTGTTTTGGTTTGTGGATTGGACGCTATAAATAAGACGGTGGAGGATTCGGTTTTTAGATGGGAACTTTTGCGCGAAAAAGGAATAGATGGGGGTGAGAAGATAGATGAGAAAAGATTCGTCGAGCTCTTATGCGGGTATATGTTGAAAGGTATAAACGATAAGCAATACGCAATTTGCTTTAATAAGTACGATATGTGGAAAAACAAAAGGAGCATAACGTCCCTCATTTCTTTGCTCACTGATAGTAAAAAACCTGAGTTCATTTTGGTATCGAGTATTCTTTTTAGATCTTTCTATATATGCACCGAGTTGTGAGATGACTAAAAAGTAAAATTGGTTTTTTAGACCAAGTGCTCAGATTTTTATAAATTCAGAATGATATTTTCTTTTTACAACCTCTTATATCATAGCTCCAAGTATTTAAAATAAAAACTTTTCTTCATTTTAGCAATTCTGTAAAAAAGGTTTCATCTACTCTAGAAATAACAAAACGGGTTCCCATAACTTAGTGAGCTTCCATTCGCAATTTGACATTATCCTCGTTTTTGTTTAAAATAGGCTAAATAGCGGGGTGGAGCAGCCTGGTAGCTCGTTGGGCTCATAACCCAAAGGACGGCAGTTCAAATCTGCCCCCCGCAACCAACTTTAAGGTTACCAAACTAATTGTTCATTCTTGATTTTTTCTGGCGGGTATTCACTTACCGTTAACTAAGGAAAACTTTACATAATCGATCTGCGTACTCTTTGAAGATCAGAAAAAAGTTCGGTAAGCATTTGGTATTTGCTTTGTAGACAAGATTAAACTCCTTTTGTTTAGAAATCTAAACACTGTTATGTCTTTGTATTGATGCTGTCTAACGAGCTCAAAATTAATTCTCAAAAAGTTCCAATGATCGCGATCAGAAAAAAACTTTATTTTTTGTTTGACGAGAAATTAGCAAAAAAGTACGCCGAATTGGAAAATACATGCCTTACATCAGAATTTACTATTACTGACAAATACTACGAACCCAAACCTTTCATTGATTTTTAAGCTTCAGGGACTGGTTTCATATGTCTTATGATTTTACCTTTGACCATAAAGATGACCAATTCGGCAATATTTACAGCATGGTCTGCAATTCTTTCAAGATACTTTGATATAAAAATAAGTCGAGTCGCCCTTGCTATAGTACGTGGATCCTCCATCATGTATGTGAGTAACTCTCTAAAGATCTGATCTAAGAGTTGATCTACGAGCTCATCGTCTTTGGCAACTTTAAGGGCAAGATCCACATCTTCTTTAACGAAGGCATCGAGACTCTCTTTAACCATGGTTTGAGCTATCTTGGCCATCTTTGGAAGATCTATGTAAGGCTTGAGTTGGGGTTCTTGATTAAGCTCTAATACTCTCTCACATATGTTAACCGCAAGGTCTCCTATTCTTTCAAGGTCATAGTTTATCTTTATGGCTGTGGTGATAAAGCGAAGATCCTTTGCTGCAGGTTGTCTTAAGGCTAGGAGTTTCAAGCAGAATTCATCCAACTCCACCTCTTTTGCATTCAGTACGTCGTCATTTGATATTACCTGCCGCGCAAGTTCAGAATCTCTCTCCAATAAGGCGCGAACTGCCTCATCTATTGCCTTTTCAACTAGACTTCCCTCGTATAGCAAACTTTCTTTAAGCTCTTTGAGTTCCTGATCAAAAGCCTTATATATATGACCGTCCATTGATTTTCCCCCATTTTTTTCTGTAAGCTATATTAAGTTTTACACTTTCCTCAAAATAAAGCAACATCAACTTCAATGGTTAATACAATAAAAGAAATAAATAGCCTATGGAGGCCTATTTTCCCATATCTTGCAGATTTTGCTGAAAGTTTCCTTCCAAGTCGGGGAGGAAGAATCGCAGAGATAGGCCCCTTTTGTGGTGTTATTTATGAGCTCTCAAAAAGAAAATTAGGAGAAGAATTTCATATACTCTGTTTCCCCCCGGGGGTGGAACGAATTTACAGGACTGAAATATTTGAAGAAGGCATTTTTAATGTGGGAATTGTACTTACGGATCCATCTTTTAGCGGTGTGAGGGATGGTTGCTTTGATTTTATTTTCTTTAGAGGCGCCTTCTTTTTTCCATCTATTTTCCATGTTGATCTTCTTAGCTTATTCAGAATACTAAATGAAAAAGGAGTAGCCGTCATTGGAGGAGGTTTTGGAGCACTTACCCCTAGTTGCATTTTGGAATCCATAAAAGAAAGATCAAAAATCCTTAATTCCAAACTCGGAAAGATAGACATTGCGCGTGAAACTGTTTGGTCCGCTGTTAAGAGCGCAAAACTTGAAGGTTACGCTACGTTGATTGAGGAAGGGGGATTATGGTTAATCTTAAAGAAGTAACCCTCTTGACGCGATCTAACATTGAGACTATATTAGTGATAGATTTAAGGATTAATAGGGAGGATGAGATATGCCCATTTATGAATATAGATGTGTTGATTGTGGCAAAATTTTCGAAGTTTTTCAGAAGATTACTGAGGAACCTTTGAACACATGTAGATTTTGCAACGGGAAAGTACAAAAACTTATTTCCCAGTGTAGCTTCCATCTAAAAGGCACAGGATGGTATGCAACTGATTACAAAAAGCCAGTAAGCGGGGAATCCGATAAAAGCGGATCCAAGTGGAAAGAGGGCGAATCAAAGGAGTTCAAATCCGGCGAAGGTAATAAAGAAAAAACAGTGTGATTTTGGAGGGTTAAAATGAAAGTTGGTGACCGGGTAAAATTTAAGTTTGCAAAAAGGGAATTAGAGGGGACAATCTGGAAACTTTTCGAAAAGACGGCGTATATAAAAGTCGATTTTCCCAAGGACAAGGGCAAGATACTAAGAAAAAAAATCAGAGATTTAAACCCGGTTTGAGCAATTTAAAAACCCCTCAAAAAGTCTCTAAAGTTATTTACCGCTGTAAAAAATTCTCTCATCATTATAACCCAGTAATAGAGACCATTCCTAGTTAAGGAAAGTTTAGACCCTTTTATTCTCAAGGCTCCAAGTGCGGTGAACAACATTATCTCCAGGAAAAGAAATTTTCGAGACGAAATGCCGTATTTTCTGTCAAGTTCATCTAAGTCTAGTTTTAACCCGAAAAGCTTCATCAGAAAGTCGTATCTTACCCTTTCTCTGAGTTTGTAATGCCTTATTCCGGAGATAGGTATCTCACCATCTTCTACTTTTAGAATGTATTGAGATATATTAAAGGTGTTCGCATACGCGTATCCATCCACATATCCAATGGAACCACATCCTAATCCAGCATATTCGTCGTAGTTTACAACGTACTCATCAATCATCCCTTCATCCTTAGAGAAACACCAAGCTGTGGCGGGGAAAAAATCTTTTTCAAGCTCCCTTAATATTATCTCATAAAACTTCCTCTCCCTTTTAAAGTCTACTCGACCTAACTTTTTTTCCAATTTACTTCTCGTGTATGAGGAAATCATTAAGGGATAAAAGGTCACCTGGTTTACCCCTATTGTTCTTATGATATTGAGGTCATTCTCGATGCTCTTTACTGTTTGATGTGGAAAGTTAAAAATCATGTCTATGTTGACTGTATGAAACATACCATTTATAGCCATTATTTTTTCCTTTATCTCTTCCCCGCTTCCATATTTGTGATAACGCTCTACGGACTTGAGAATCGCATCATCGAAGCTTTGGACACCAATCGAGAGCCTTTTTACCCCTACTTCGAGAAGTAGTTTTAAGTTTTTCTCATTCAAATGGTTAGGGTTTGTCTCAACTGAAATTTCGCGGATTTGAAAATTTTTTTTTGTCAAATTTAAGGTTTCAATTAGTTCGTCTATAAGTATAGTCGGGGTTCCCCCTCCTACGTAAACACCGTCAAATTTGAAACCCAGATCCCTGTATAGAAAAATCTCCTTCCTTAAAGCATAAAAGTACCTCTTCGCAAGATCCTTATCAAAAGGAAATCTATGAAAGGAACAATAAGGACAAAGTTCTTCGCAAAAAGGTACGTGGATATACATAAGAATGGGAGTTCTTTTTTTTTCTTTATGGAAAACTGATCCTTTTGGATATTCGAATTTTAGTAGTTTAGGGATCTTTCTTCTAGCTACATGAGTTACAATAAAATCACCTAACATAGAATGTTATAATACTTTCTACTTGTGTCTTTGTCAAAGGGGATAGTTCAGAACTTTTAAAAGAAAAACTGTTCCGTAACTGCCAGATGGAAGAGAAAACTCCAGTACACAAGTGTTTCTCGTGTAGTCAAGCATCTTTGCTTCATATGGAAAAGCAACGATTTTTCGTTTTCCCGCAAGAAACGGTTTGAGGCCGATGATCTCCTTGTTAATATGAGGTTCAAGGTTTTCTTTCTCGACCCACTTAATTATCTTTTGTCTTATATAACGATCCGAAAGAGAATAAATCTCCTCACTCACGTAGGGTAATTCCAGATTCAAAATAGCATTTAAGTGTGACGTAATTGATTTGTAAAATGAAACCTTGTGTCGTCGCGTGATTCTAACTGTGAAAGTCTCAGCATTTTCATTGATGATTTCGTTTAAAATCCTATTCCAAATAACACTTTGATAGGAAAAAAAGAACATAAGCTTTATCGCCTTTGGATAAGCCCTTAAAGCATATTCTGCATCTTTTTTCTTTGCGAATCTTTTTAAAACTACCTTGTCCATTTTTGAAAGGCCTTTAATACCACTGACAAAGTCTAGTAGTTTATCAGGACTCATTTCTAGCATCTGTCTAACTTTAGATGAATAATGGCCAAGAAAGTATTCTTTGAGTGCTTCTTCGAATTTCCCTTCCAAAAGAAGCCTAGCTATAGGTCTACTACTGTATAAGTCCGGGGTGAATCTTTGTTTACCGAAATAATTAGCAAAGCCTATTTCACCGACTATCTGGATAGATTTTGAAATTCTTTTAGGATCCACGCGCCTTAAGGTAACTCTAAAAAGGTTTCCATACGCATCGCCTATTCTTAATGGTTTATCTCCTTTCCCAAGAAAAAAAAGGGCAAAACCTTTCCCTTTTATTCCCTCCGCAGGACCATATTTTATTGAAATGTACTGCTCTGTAAGAGCCCTTTTGTCCTTTATACCACAATATCCGAATCTTTCTCTTGATATTTTCCATTTTTGAGATATTATATCGAGGACATGAAAAAAGTTAACATTCTTTTTTTTGAGTAAGTAATAACTATAAGGACCCGTGGATATGGGTAAGTCCAAAAGCTCTTTAACAAAAAAGTCTTCTGGGTATAATTTTACAATCATTCATGCTATAATGAAAATATCGGGAAGTAGCTCAGCCTGGGAGAGCACAGCGTTCGGGACGCTGGGGTCGCAGGTTCAAATCCTGTCTTCCCGACTTTTCTCACTGTAAAAAATAGCACCGGCAAAACTTACAGAAGATGCCCCGTCGGTCCACTGTTTGTATTCTATAATCTTGCACTGGCATCCTTGCAGGAGTCTCAATTGAAAGTATATAGAGGCAAGACCACATATTCTCCTTTTGTCCCCTTCTTCTCTAATTAGTTGGAAGAACCTATCAGCCTCACATTCTTTTATTGCTTCCAAAAGCATCTCATCTTTGACCTTTGAAGAACTCAAAGTTAACGCATCTAAAGGGTAATAATCTCCAAACTGTGCTCCTATATGGGCCAAATCTGCGGCGGAGATTACGATATACGGCTTCCCATATTTGGAAAGACATTCTTTTAGCGAGCTAACCAGATCCTCAATCTCCTGATCATCGAGATTTTTTTTACCCTCTATGTATTCGTGCATAGAACCTGTAAGAATCGGCAGAATCTCAAACTCCCTTTGTATCATAAACTGTAAAAGTGGAAGTTGCAATTCAATGGAATGCTCTGCTCTGTGAGGCCATTCAGAAATGTATTTTTTGAGCACTGAGTTATTTTTTACGATCTCTTTGAGATCGGGCGAGATCACGATTCTTTCTAAAGGGGTAAGAAAATCTTTAAGGGAAATGTTCCAAAGTTTTTCTGATGCTCTATGGCACGTACCAAAAATGACAACAAGGGAAGGTTCCACATCTTTTAGGTGTAAATAAGTTTTTGCATAAACCTCTCTTCCTCTTGAGTAATCAATGTGAGGAGCGAGAATTCCTTTTATATGGGTTGGAACTTCTTCATCTGGCACCTTCTGTGAAAAAATTTCATCAAGAAAGACTATTAGTTCCATTCTGTTTTCCGGATAGCTTTTACCAGCTAGGTAAGGACGACGAACATCTGCAGATTCGTACTCAGTTTTGAGCAGATTAAGGCGCGTTGAGTATCTTTCGTTCTCCAAAAGCAAATGTTCGTCTAATGAGGAAACGAGTTCACTAAGTTTATCCATGTATATGAGTTCTCCAAAAACTCTCATATATTCGGCCTGGATATCTCTCAAGCTTCTCTGTCCATTCATTAAGGAAAAAAGGTATGCTACATCCCTAGAGACAATAAGACTTTCCTCCATTATCCCCTCAGGATCTCTAATGAGAATAAGCTCTTGTGATTCATGCCTTATAGGTATCATCTCGATTAATCTTAATTTAGGATAGTCCATCTGCATCTGTTAAGTTAATTTTAAATGGACACTTTGTCAAGCTTAAGGATCAACTCACGAAGGAAGAAATACCAGCTTTGAATACGTTAAAAATCATTTCTGACATTTTTTCGGGTGGGATCTTTTTCTTGGGATCATACCACAGATACATCCAATTGCAAGCCCCAAGGATTAGAAAAGTTAGAGCTGTTACATGTTCTTTAGGTAACCTGTTTCCTACATATCCAGAAACTATACCACGTAATATTTCGAAATATTTTCTTTCTTTTTGTCTCATAATTTTTCTGTTGCGTGAATCTAGATTGTTCACTTCCTTGAAGAGGACTTTCGCTTGTGGGGTATATTGAACATAAAAATCTACATGTCGCTTTATAAATAATTTTAGCTTTTCATCCCAGCTTATCTCTTTGCGTTCGTAAATCTCGGTCTCACTCAAAATGGTATCGAAAAAACTATTTAAAATGTAAGTTAATAGATAATTTTTATCTTCAAAATAATAATAGATGTTTGCTTTACTCATCTTTGTTGATTTTGCTATGTCGCTAATGGAGGTTTCAAGAAAACCCTTTTTGCTAAAAAGTCGAGCGGCTACCCTAGCTATGGTTAACGCTTTTTTCTCTTTCTTCGACTTAACACTTAGTTCATTTTTAGACATAAATTCCATAAATCTTCTATTAAATACTGAAAATTATGTCAAGAGAAAAATTGCACTTTTTAATTTGCTTTTTAAAAATCTTGTGACTCTCGAGAAAGGAAACGATCAAATGTACTCCTTTGACAAATTTAAGTTATGATATACAGCGTGCAATCAGATCAACATTATATGACTCTCATCATTTTTTAATGTGGTGGTTGAAACCGAAATATAGCTTCTAGGGAAGTTTACTCCGTAGAATTTACTGGTCTATCTACTGGGGAATTGCACTTTAAAAACTTTACCTTTCTTCAAGACTATAAAAATATATAATAATCCAAAAGAATAAAACACAGCAGTGAGAAAAGAATCTACCTGATGGAATATTTCTTTTTGAGGATAAATGAAGAACACGCAGCATTTAAGGAATTCATTCCAATTTGATTCTTTATTTTCCCCTCTTTTCCTACAACACAATCATGTAAATTCAAAAATGGTTTTGTTGTGTCATTTTTTGAAGTAACCTTCTTGCTCCGATTGTATTTTTCTTTGGTTGATTTCAATTTTCCTCTCTATAGAGAGGTTATATTCTCTCTAAGGCATTAAGAGTAGAGAGATCTTTTATTTTGCATATGTCAAGTAAGTTATATCTTTTTATGTGTGCCTTTACATGAGTAGATGGAAATTTATCGAACTCTTCATCTATTTGAAAGTCTTTTCAACTATATCTTTCATAATATGGCCTTATCACCTACTCTTCTTTCAACCCTGGTATCAAAGAATACCCAATATACATCTTTTGTATATAGAGTTCTTAACCTAATTCTCAGACTGGAATGTTTCTTCACAATTTGCTTTAGCCTTCTGTTCAATCTTAACCGGTTATTACTTGCTGTCAAGGATTTTAAAATCTAAGCTCTAATGGACTACCACCTTCATTATGATAACATTAAACCGTTTTCAGTCTGCTTTCTGCTAAAATAAAATCTGTTTTAATATTTTACTCTAGGATGTTTTGTGTATATAGGGAAACATTCCTCTTTTGTCACTGCTAGTGATATTTTTGGATTAGTTTACTGTGCCCTTCTACTACTTCTGGTCTATTAGACTACTAATAAGACTAAGACCATTATTCCTTAGCCATACAGTTAGTTTTTTAAATGTCTCCCTTTCAATTTCACTGAAGTACAATTCTTCTAATTCCTCAAATGCTAGATAAAGATTTTTGTTCAACTAATCTGTCTAAATCTAAAAAGTCTCTAAGGTAGGGGTTTCATATAATTTAGGAATTTTGTAAACCGGACCAACCTTTATAAATAATGTCTATTCTGCGGAAAGTGTTTTTAATTTTCTCTCAGCAATTTTGGCTTCTTCCGACTTAGGAAAAAGTTGGATTACCCTTTTAAGGGCAGTAGATGAGCTCTTTTTGTCGCCTAAGAGATAAAATGCCTCTGCCTGGGAAAGATAGGCTTTTATAATAACCTCAGAACTCGGATGTTTTTCTATAACTTCTTGAAAGCTCAGGATAGCCTTCTCGTATTCCTTGCGGGCCATAAAGCTCTCACCTAGCCAAAAATAAGCATTAGGGGCAAGAGGGGTTCCAGAATGATTCTTCAAAAAATCGCTAAACTTTCTGATTGACTCATCATAGTTTCCCTTCTGGTAGGAAGCCAGTGCTTCTACGTAAAGTTCTTCATAGGACTTTTCTTCTTTTTTTTGCTCAGGCGGCTTTTGTGTCAAGACATTCTTCACAGCGTTAAACTCATCCCTTGTTTCTTTCCAATAAATATTCAATTGATGTTCCAGTTCATCTAACTTACCAGAGAGAATTTTTATCTTTTCATTCAATGCGTCTAGTGTGATCATAAGGTTAATAACCTGATGAGACTCTTTCTCTTTTTCCTTTTTTTCCCTTAATCCCTTTTCCTCAATATCTTTTACAGCTTTTTCTAACTCAGAAATACGTTTCGATAGTTCTTCACGTTGATTTTGAATTTGCACAGTAAGGTACGAAACAGTCCTCTGGGTCTGCAAAAGTTCATCATTTGTACCGCATCCGAAAAGTAAAACTACTAGGACCAGAAAAAAAATGAATCTCATTTTGTCTCCTTCTTTAATCTAATATCTATTCGAATCTAAAGTGGGCCCTTCTATTTTTTGCCCAAGCTTCCTCTGTGTGTCTAGGGTCAATAGGTCTTTCCTTACCGTACGAGATCACCTTTAATCTCGTGGGATCTACACCCTTTCTAACAAGGTAATCTCTCACAGCGTCTCCCCTTTTCTGACCTAAAATAAGATTATACTCGTGGGTGCCCCTTTCGTCACAATGTCCCTCTATTATTACATTTCTATTGCTTTTTAATTTAAGCCATTCAGAAATGGAATCGAGTAAGGGATAGTACTCGGCTTTTATTAGATAGCTATCAAAATCGAAAAATATGTCCTTAAAAGGTGACTCTATGACTTTTCTCTCCCTTTCCATCTCGTTTGTTAAAATGTTTTCTGTCTCTATTTTTGCTTCTCCTAATATTCGGTTCGCTCTATCTTCTCTTTCGTCTTTTGCCTCACGTTCTGCAATTTCTTTTTCACCTAACTTTGGAATTTCTCGATAAATTCCAGGCTGAATTACCTTTGGTTTACAAGAAGGCAGAAGTAAGAAAATTATAAGTATAGGTAAAAAAAACTTCATATTCCCTCCTTTCTACTGAGGGACAAATCTTGGTTGCATTTCATTTTGCCCGGTGAAACTTAAGGTCCTTTTGTTTTCCCCGTTAACGAACATTAAACTTATGCTAGTCTTTCCACCTTTCTGTGAGGAAAAAACCAAATATCTACCACAAGGAGAAAAATGGGGAGAGTCATTGATCCCTCCAGAATTGGTAAGCATTCTCACGTTGTCTCCAGAAGGATCCATAACACATATTTCCAAAGCTCCGTCAATCTTCGACACAAATGCTATTAAGTCGCCTTTAGGAGAATATACGGGAGAAGCATTATACTTACCTTGGTATGTAAGTCTTTTGATTTCTCCGGTTGCTAAATCCAAAGTGAATATTTGAGGAGTCCCGTACATGTCGGATGTAAAAACAATCTTTTTTCCGTCAGGTGAAGGAGAGGGGCTGGCAACAATACCTTCTTTCTTTAGAAGCACCTTTTTTGTTTTATTTTCCACATCGAATTTGACTATAGACGAATACCTTCCAGATGTGTGTGTGTAAATTAAAGTTTTACGGTCGAGCCATTCTTTACCAACTTTCACGCCTTCTTCCCTGTCAACGAAAACTTGGGTTCCCTTCTCCATATCGAAAATATAGAGGTGTGGTTTCCCTTCTCTGTAAGATGTATAAGACAGGTATTTTCCATCTGGTGACATAGAGGGAAGAACTGTGATGGTCTTATAATCTGTAAGTTTTCTCATACCAAAACCATCTATACCAGAAATAAATATTTCCGTAGCACCTTTTGGTCCGGAAACAAAGAGAAGTTTTGAGCTTAGAATACCTCTTGCACCGGTTACCGATTCTATTATGTCGTCGCATATCCTATGAATGAGAGGTATCAATCCAGCCTTTTTAGTTTTGTACCTTTTAGCAAACTCCAAACTTCCATATGTGGTGTCATATAGATAAATCTCAGTAATAATCTCATCACCTTGTTCCTGGACTTTTCCTTTCAGCAAAATTTCAACTCCTATTGACTTCCACTTGTTAAAACTTATTTCAGTTTTTTCTATACCTTCCTCCTGGAAATCCCGATCCAATATTGACCAGGGAGCACAAGTGAAAAAACCGGAAAATTCAAGATCCTTTTGTATTAATTCTGGTATCTCAGTCCGAAGTTTTGAAGGTTCTTGGCTCTTAAGGTAAGGAACTGCGATAACTATTTTCTTAAATCCTGATGCATACACATCAAAATAGACTTTTGCAAACAGATGACCCGGAACCAAAATGAGTAGTGTCAGAAAAAAAATTACAGTGAATTTCATTAATGTTTTTAAATTCTAAAATATCTTTTTCAATCCTTCAACAACTTCGGGTAGGATATCTCCTGTCTTGCCGATTATGGAGATATCCGCTATGCTACTTATGGGGGTTTTCTCAAGGTTTATTTCTATAACTTTTCCTCCTTTGGATTTCATAAAAGTGGGAAAAGAAGCTACCGGGTAAACGACTCCTGATGTTCCAGCAACTATCAATGTTTCGTAAGATTCAAGAATGCTGTAAGCTTTGTTCATCAATTCTACTGGAATTGACTCTCCGAACCAAACAACGTCAGGTCGAACTAGCGCTCCGCAAGAACATCTGGGCGGTATTTCCTTAAGTGGCACATCCGGAAGAACGAAAGTTTTATTTTCCCTTGTGCATCTTACCCGCCACAGATTTCCGTGAATTTCAATCATGTTTTTTACTCCAGTACGCTCATGAAGACCATCCACGTTCTGAGTGATAAGGAAAAATTTTTCGTACAGCTCTTCCAGTTCTTTTATAGCAATGTGCCCCTTATTTGGCTCTGCATTCTTGATTATCCCTCTGCGCCAGTCATACCATCTCCAGACCGTCTCAGGATCTCTTTCGAAAGCCCACGGTGTGGCAAGGTCTTCTGCTCTGTAATTCTGCCAGAGCCCATCCTTACCCCTGAATGTAGGTACTCCACTCTCAGCAGATATACCTGCACCCGTTATAACAAGCAAAGAAGAGGTCTCTTTGAGGATCTTTATGGCAGCATCTATCAATTTTCACCTCCTTAATCAGTTTTTAGAAGATTTTCCATCTCGTTTTGTGTATTCAAGTCAAGGGTCCCCCTTTTTTTCGCAATCTCTAGCGCAAAAAGAGATAAAGATTTGTAAGTTTCGAGAAAAGGAGGATTATCCTTTATTGCCTCAATGTGGGCTGAAACTGTCTCCACATCACCCCGTACAATGGGACCGGTAAGTGCAAGAACTGGTCCTTTTTCCTCAATGTTTCCAATGGTAGCCCTTATTATTGGCATAAAGGGCAAAAGGCCAGTGCCTATCCTTTCCATAATCTGACTGCCCGCATATACTAACGCACAAAGAAGATTGCATACAAAAACAGCGCAAAGATGGTAAAGGACCTTTTTCTCACTTTCTATGGGTATAGTTTTAAAACCTATCTTGCTTCCGATTGTAGTAAGTGCCGATATGGATTCTTCTTCACCCTCAACGAAGATGTACGTCTCAGGTAAAGCCCTTATGGCACTCTCCACATCAGGGAACGTTTGGAGAGGGTGAAGTGAACCCACACTTGCCCCCTTAGTTTTAAGAGAGGAAAGAACAGCTATGGAATGCGATCCACTGGTATGAAAGAATAGTTTTCCTCTCAGATCGGAAAAGGACTCACTTATACTTTCCGCCACTGATCTTATATTCCGATCCTGGGTTGCTATTGCTATTACCTCTGAAACACCTACGATTTCCAAATTATCTGTCGTGTAAAGTAGGGATTCGCCGCAAAAGGACCTGGCAAGTCTTAAGGCATCTTCCCGCGTAGAGGAAAATCCAGTAAGCTCCACACCTCTTTTCATAAGAAGAAACCCCATAGATATTCCAACCTTTCCCGCCCCTATGATTCCTACCTTCATTTTTTTACCTCATTTATCTAGTTCTAAAATATCTCGTGGCAGAAGGATTATATTTCTTAAAATATCAAAAATCTTTCCTGGGACTGTGCGCACCATATCTATAACGATCTCCGGATCTGAAATATTCCCATTAACCGAATATTCTACCGTTAAAAAGCCCTTACCCTTACCTTTCAAGATGTTTCTTAAAAGGGGTATCTTATCTAGAGTTTTTTCTATTGCAACTAAAGGAGCCACAAAAATGTTACCCCTTACTTTCTGTGTGCGGGTTTCAATCGTGCCTTTTGCCTGAATTATCATCGAAGGACTGTCTATGACAAAGTCTTCAGTGCGTAATTTTCCCTGCGAAAGAAAAAAAGATCCACCCATTCTATTGTAGACTAGACCCTCTTTATTTAAGTCCAACTTAAGTCTTATTATCTGGTATATATTCAAAAGTTCTAGTACCCTAGCGATCATATTCCATTTTTTTATAACCCCTTTTTTACTTAAGAAGTATATGTGTCCCTCAACGTTTTTAAACATTTCCTCAATATCTCCGCCTTCGGAACTTAATTTGGCTGCCATGTTAGCTTTTCCTTCTATAAGGTATGCCTTCTTCATCACATAACTGATCTGTTTAAGATCAACGCCACTTAATCTAATGTCAAATTCACATCGAGGTTTGGGACCGGAAAAATTTAGTTTGGTTTTCGCATCAGCCTGAGCACCCAATATACTCAAAGAATTAATGATTATGAAAAGCTCAGATCCGCGCTTTGAAACATCTAACAAAAGATTTTCAAATGGAACTTCTTTACCTATGCCAGTATTGGCGGAAATTCTCAAAGAAATTTTTGTCTTCCACAATAGGTCCCCTCCTTTTAAAATCGGAATACTGATCTTTCTCTTTTCACTCCATCTAAAGTCGGAAATGTTTATATTTCGAAACGCTGCAAAACCTGTGAGAGTCGGGTATGCTACGTCTTCAACCGTTAAATCTGCCCACTTTAGAACTGTATCACCCAATCTTAATCCGTCGACTTTGATTCTCATCCTCTCACCGTCGAAATCAGCCCGCAGATTAAGGTTCCTAATCGGAGCGATCATGTTGGGTATTCTGAAAAAGCCGTTTCTAATATCAACATACCCTTTAACGTAAGGTAATTCCTGTAATGAAAACTTAAAGTCTTTAATTGTCACTTCTGCTTTTAGCTTACCGCTTTCTGAGATGTCTTCAAAATAAAAACACGGCGCTATTTCTTTTAGGTTCTCAATCTGCACAGAGAAATAGCAATCCATGATACCATTTGGATCAGCCTTTCCCGACCCTTTTAGGATAAGCTCCTTTAATGTGACAAAAAGATCAGATACGTCTATGGAATTTCCTTTCTTTTCTAAATTTAACCTGACTAGGCTCTTTACACCTCTGTCTTTTTTGAAAAAATTATGGTAGATGATAGACATACCAGTTAGATCAAAAACTCCGTTTATTTTCCAACCTTCTTTATGTGTATGTAACGAAAAATCAACGAGAGATTCACCATTAATGTCTATCGGGATTCTTTTGAAAGACCTTACCGTGTCTGCTTGAACTTTACCTTTTACTTTAAGATCCCATTGGTTGGGCTCTCTTTTCGACCCCTCGATCTGGACAAGACTATTTTCGTGGGTAAGAATTAGAGGGTCGAAAAAAACTACTTCATTCGAACCTCTTATTTTGCCTTCAAAACCGAAAATATTGTTTTCAAATAAACCTTTCCCTGATTTTAAATCTCCCTCGATTTCATATCTGATGTTGCCGTTTGCGTCGAACGTTATCACAAAAATGCCCGTGGCAAAACCGCTTGAGATAGTTACACGGTCCACGTTGACGAAATTAGATACATCAGAAAGGTTGGCCTGAAAGACACCTTGTATAGTTCCTTCGACAGCTCCAGAAAATTCAATCTTTCCCTTTAACCTTTCAAAACGGCTATCCTTGTAGTTACCACTAGCATGATTGATAACAATTTCTTTATCGGTGAGCTTCAGTTCACCTTCCACATTTTGAAAATGAAACTTTTCAACTGATAAACAGGCTTTTAAAAGTTGAAGTTTAGCTTCAAATGGTAATCCCCTTCCATAAGTAAGTTCGGATATTACTACGCTACCATGAGGTATGTATTTCCAAGGGTCAGTTTCTATAAACTTGAGAAGATTTATATGTCTTTTAATTTTTCTTATTTCAATTTCGCTACTCTTCAACTTAAGACCTCTAAGATCTTTTTCTCTAAAATCAAAGATAAAGTCCATAATAATGCCGTCAGAATTATGAAGGGTAAGAGTGAGAGTTGTTTTTTTTAAGAACTGACTAATCCTGTAATTGCCAGTTGCCTGCACGAATAAATAGGGCTCCTTAAAAATTTCGCCAGTTACTGAAACATTACGTGTCTTAAATTTCCCTTCAGTAATAAGTTTGGATCGTTTGAGAGTTATATCTCCAGTTAGATCTGTTTTTCCCTTAATCCAGGAACTAAATGAATTAAGTTCCAAGTTCTCTATCTCATAAGTACCAGATATCTCTTCCAGAATTTCTCCATAACGTCCTTTAAGCGTTAAAGTTCCTGCTGAAAAAACGGGCTCATTTGCAATCCTGGCGAAAAGAGTGAAGGTTTTCCCCCTAATAAAACTGGAAAGTTCAAGTCTGTGGATAGTGATTTCATTACCTTCAAAGAAAAATACCCCATCTTTTGCCTCAAAAAACTCAATTGAAGGGAGAGAAATCTGACGATCCCACTTCTTATCACCACCAAGAAAAAAATTAAACTCCGAAATTGTTACTTCCTGTGGAAAATATCCTTTTTTCCAGTTGATCACAATTGAAGCCTTATTAACATTCCCGTTTATAAAGCCAGATATTTTCGTATCCCTCATCTCTACCCTTAGTATCCAAGGTTTAAACTCAATTTTGAGATCAGTTGGTCTTACACTTAAGCCAGTCAACACTCTAATAAAGTGTACCAATATGTCTTCAACGTGAGATTTGGCATAGAGAAATATCAGTGCAAGAACCATTAAAAAAAGAGATAAAATAAGTAAGCTCTTTTTCATTATAACGCTCTGGCAAGAGCAAAAACACTAACAGATTCGGGCTTTTGATTAGCTACAACCCTGGCAGCCTCCATTAATGTATACCCTGTTGTAAACAAGTCGTCGACTATCAAAGTCCTTTTCTTTACTAAGGAATTTTTACCTTTTATCGCAAAAGCTCCTTTAATGTTTCGCTTTCTTTCATCTTTGTCCAAGGTATACTGATCTTTCGTATCTCTAATCTTTATTAAGACATTAGGTAGAACAGGTATCTTGGTTATGCGCGATATTTCCATCGCCAAAATGTATGCTTGATTAAAACCCCTCTCCTTAAGTCTTTTTTCTGTTATTGGAACGGGTAACAGGTAGTCAAAACGTCCTCTAAGCTCAGATATCCTTTTTTCCGCCATTCTAACCATCATTCTGCCCACTTTCTTTCTTTTTTCGAATTTGAATTCATGAATGGCGTTCCGTAATGGCTCCGTGTAGTAATAAATGAAAAAACCATTGGAATAATTTCTTTTACTTTCGATACATTCCCCACAGACTACTCCATGTCCAAGGAATCTCCCGCATAAAGGACACGAGTAATTGGGATCAACAAAGTCTATCTTTGTTTTACACGTATCACAAAATGTTCTTCCTTTTTCTCCACAACCCGCGCAAAATTCAGGAAATAAAAGACCAAGCGCAGAATTTAAAAATTCAAGCACCGAACTTATCAAGCTTTGCGCTCATTGCAAGTACAAGATTCATCAAATGTTTGCTATAAATAGTCCCAATACTTCCCATAAGAGAGTTTTTTTCATGGAACGAAAGTCCGTCTGTCTCACCTTTTCTGTTCAATACGAGAAGAGGTACTGGATGCCAGCTATGACCCTTAATTAAACAGGGGGTGGAGTGATCTCCTGTTATCACAACCACATCAGGAGCTAAATCCCATATCTCTGACACAAGGTGATCGACTTCTTCTATTACTCTAATTTTAGCCTCGAAGTTTCCATCTTCACCCGCTATATCAGTTTCTTTTATATGAATGAAAAAAAACTGGAAATCGTTATAATTCTCTTTTAACAATGAAATCGCTTCTCCGTACGTTTTGGGATTACCAATTACTTTCATTCCTAAAATCCTTGATATTCCTCTGTACATTGGGAAAGTAGCTATTGCTGCTGCTTGCATCTTGTATTTATCTGGAAAGAGAGGCAATTTGGGCTTCATAGAGAAACCTCTAAGTAGGATACCGTTAGCAACTTCCTCACTGGTAATCACTTTCAATGCCTTCTCCAAAAACATGTTAACCAAATTGGAGGTGTATTCTGCTTCCTTTACTTTAGGCTTTGGATATACATAAGGCATGCCATCTTTGTGCGGATCACCATCGGCGAGTTTATCGGACAGGTTTCCTCCTCTGAATATCACTACAAACCGGTGTGATTTACCTGGAACTATTATCACTTTTGTATTGTTTATTCGATCGATATTTTTAGCTAACTGCGCACATATCCTCTCTGTTTCTTCTGTTTTTAGTCTTCCTGCCCTCCTATCAGTTACGATCCCATCTTTGATAGTACAAAAATTAGCTCTTACCGCCAGATCTCCTTCCTCAAGCTCAATATCCAATCCCAATGCCTCGAGAACGCCTCTTCCAATATCATACTGTAATGGGTCATACCCAAATAGACTTAGGTGACCTGGGCCACTCCCTGGCGTTACGCCTATTTCAACTGGGATGATCCTTCCTAAAACACCATACTCTTGTGATAACTTGTCAATGTTTGGTTTTTTTGCAGCTTCCAGGGGGGTCTTGTAAGAAAATCTCTTATCAGGAATGTCTCCAACCCCGTCAAGCACTAAAAATACTATTTTTTGCTCGTTTCTAAGAATTATATCACTTATCAAATCGTATCCCCCCCTTCTTCTTCAGCGTAGAGTCTTTTGAATTCCTGTGACTCTTCTAGTGTGAACTCATCTTTCTTAATGTTAATTGTGTTCCATGAGTAACACGTGTCACAAAAGGCGCTCCATTCTTTTTTTGATGTATGACAATTGGTGCAGACAAAAGGAATAAGAGACTCTCCAGAGGGACATGCTTTGATAAAATTATCTACCGCCTTTCTCAATTCTCCTCTGTGAACATAGGCCTCAGCCATTGCCCTATACAAGGCCGGGATATTTAAGCCTTCATATTGCAACTGGTTTAACGTATCCATAGCTTCGCTTATCATTTCCAACCTTAGGCAGAGTATCGCATATAGGAAAGAGATGAGCTTATCTTTTGGAGAAACCTCCAAAATTCTTCTATATATTTTGAGGATCACTCCCGGTTCTCTGCGACCTATGTAAAGATCCTCCATCTTCTTTAAAAATATTACATGTCCAGTCTTCGAATAACCTCTTCCGTAAACCCTACCTGCATCGTTTAGCTTCCCCATCTTTTCATATATCTTTCCCAGAAGAATATACGCGGGAATGAACCTTTTGTCTTCGCTAAGGATGTCTTTTAGCTCCTTAATTACAGTCTCCTGGGTTTGAGCTCCATTTTTCTCATAAAATTCCTTTAACTTCTCAAATTTTATTCCCAGAAGATTCCTTTGTTCCTCTGGTGACTTTATATGTTTTACTATCTTTTTTTGTAATCCTAAAGCCTCATCCCATCTGCCCTGGGATATGTACAGGTTTCTTAACATGAAAAGAGCATTAAAATTCAACTCATTTATTCGTAAAATTTCCTTAAGATCCGATTCGGCTTTTCCTAAATCCTTTCTTTCCAGATTTAAACTCGCTTTTTTCTCGAGAACTTTTTCCCTTTTTCCCACATTGATTTCAGCTAAATTAAGTGTTTCTAAAGCCTTTTCAAACTCTTTGGAAGATGAATAAAGCGTGGCAAGAAAAATGTAAGGTTCTTCCTCTGTAGGGGCTCTACGAATGGCTTTATTTACAAATTCTATGGCCTTTCCCCTCTCTCCTTTGGAATCGTAATACTTCGCTTTTTCAATGAGATTTTCTATTTCTTGCCTCTTCCTGTTCTCTCTACTTGCCTTCCATCTCTGTATAGCTCGCTTTAGATCAAAAAAAAGTCCAGCAATAACAGATACAAATAACCCTAATAAGAATCCAATCATCATGTGGGTCGCAACCGTAGCTTCAAATACCCATCCTCCTCCGAAGGAAAACTTTACTTTCTCCGGATTCAGATAAGAAAGATAAAGGTAACTAATTAAAACCACGACGATTAAAAGAAAAAAGATTCTATATTTCATTAGGCACCTTTTTCTCCATCATTCTTTGGCAATTTATACAGTATCTTGCAGTGGGATTTACCTCTAATCTTTTTTCACTTATAGGTTCCTCACATTCCTCACATATTCCGTACTGACCTTTTTCTATCTTGTCTAGTGCCGTATCTATATCTTTTAACAGATTCATATCGTTATCACTCAAACTCATAAGTATATCCACGTTATATGTGTTACTGGCCGCATCTGCCATGTCCTGAATACCATCTGTACCTATGGAAAGTGAATCGTCTTTTAACCGTTTCGATTTATTAACAATATCCTCTCTCATTTTTAATAGTTTTTTCTTGAAAAACATCAGTTTCTCTTTATCCATTCGTCACCCCTTTGAGGTTTTTTGCTTATGTAATACCCGTTTTTTTGCTTCAAACCACAGGCTTTCAAGATCGTACAACTCCCTAAGGGATTGTAAAAAAACATGTACGACTACAGTATTGTAATCTATTATTACCCACCTCCCATTTTCGAAACCCTCAATTGAGTAAGGTCTTATGCCTCCAGACTCCATGGAATTCAAAATATGTTCTGCTATGGTTTTCACATGCCTTTCGTTTTGTCCACTAATAATCAAAAAAAAATCAGCAATATCCGTTATCCCAGTAAGCTCAAGAATCACTATGTCTTTACCCTTTTTTTCATCTGCCAGCTTCCCAGCTTTTTTTACGATCTCAAGGGAATCCAATTAATCTGTATATAGCCTCCTTTGGTAAATGTATTGTTCCACAGAAGGGGGAACAAGATACTTTATAGAATACCCTTTTTTTACATACTCCCTTATCTTAGAAGAAGATATATCCATCTGCGTCACACCCATGACATAAACGAGTTTAGAAGAAACATGTTTGTAAGTATTTTCATCAATTTTAGTAATCTTTTCTCTCACCTTTTCCGGAAAGGATTCCAAACCTTTAAAAGTTCTCTTAGATGGTCTTGCCATGATTACAAAATTTGCATGATAAAAAAGCTCTTCGTATAAATGCCACGTATCGATTTCGTGAAAGGCATCTATACCTACCAGGTAGTAAACATCCCGAAATTCTTTTTCGAATTCTATGATCGTGTCTATGGTATAAGAAATTCCACCCCGAGCAACCTCAATTTCTGAAACAGACAATGCTTCGTTTCCTTCTATGGCCATTTTCACCATATGCATTCGATCGTGAACCGGTGAAACTTTAAAATTTTTTTTGTGAGGTGGAATATTAACAGGAACTAATATGACCCTTTCTAAGCCAAATGATTCTCTTACCTCCTCTGTTGCTCGCAAATGTCCATAATGAATGGGGTCAAACGTTCCCCCTAAAATACCTACCTTCATCAATACCTCAGTTGCCCATCCCCAAAAGCGATAAACTTTGTTACTGTTAACTCCTCTAAACCCATTGGCCCAAAGGCGTGAAGTCTGGTTGTACTTATACCCATTTCTGCACCAAGACCCAATTGAAATCCATCGTTTAATCTCGTCGAAGCATTTACAAGCACGAGTGAAGAGTTAACTTCTTTCAGAAACTTCCATGCATTGACATAGTCCTTAGTAATAATAGCGTCAGTGTGGTTCGACCCGTATTTCTTTATGTGAGCTATTGCCTCATCCAAATTGGTAACTATCTTTATCGAAAGAATAAGGTCCAAGTACTCCTCATACCAATCTGACTCCAACGCTTGTTCTATTTCATTTAGGATTTTTAGCGTTTTTTCGCATCCTTTAATCTTTACACCATGTTCCATAAATCTTTTAGCCATTTCCGGCAAAAATTTCTCAGCCAAATTTTCATGGACAAGCAAGGTTTCCATTGCATTACACGTTGCTGGCTTTTGGACCTTTGCATTAAGACATACCTCATAAGCCATATTTAAATCTGCTGATTCATCCACAAATATGTGACAGACTCCCTTATAATGTTTGAGAACAGGTATTCTTGATTTTTCTACTACTGTCCTTATCAGTTCCTCACCACCTCTTGGGATCACAAGATCTATATCTTCATCAAATTCGAGCAATTCGTATATGTAACTCCTCTCCTTTTCTTGTACCATTTGAACAATTTCAGGTGAAACATTTTCTTCTGAAATAGCCCTTCTTATCAAGTTAAAAAGAGCGGCATTAGAATTGGATGCCTCAGAACCTCCCTTTAGTATAACAGTATTTCCGCTTTTAAGACAAAGGGAGAAAGCCTCAATAGTTACATTTGGCCTCGATTCATATATTACTAAGATGACACCTATTGGTATTCTCATCCTTCCTACTAAGAGTCCGTTAGGTCTCCTCCACATTTTTACAATTTCTCCCACAGGATCAGGTAGAGAAATAACATCATTTATGCTTGAAACCATCTCCCGTAGCACTTTTTCGTCCACCTTCATTCTCTCTATCATGCTTTTTGCAATAAGAGACTCTGAAGCTAATTTCAAATCCTTCTCGTTTTCTTTAAAAAGGTACTCCTTCTCCTCCTCCAGTAATTTACTCAAATTCAACAGTATCCTATTTTTCTTCTCCGTTGATAGATTTGCCGAGATAAAACTAGCCTGTTTTGCCTTCTTTGCTAATTCAATTGGTTTCATAGCACCACCATATTATCTCTGTGTATTACTTCTTCCGTGTATTTATATCCAAGTTTTTTTTCAATCTCAACAGTTTTCAATCCTTTTATTAAGTCTATTTCGTGAGAGTGATAGTTTGTTATACCCTTTGATATGATCATACCAGCCTCGTTTAAAATCTCTACGCAATCTCCTCTGGTAAACTGGCCTTCAACTTTAATGATCCCGGATGGTAAGAGGCTCTTTCCATTTTCCCTAATCGCTTTTTCTGCACCTTTGTCAATCCATATCTTTCCCTTCGGCCTATATGCGAATGCTGTCCACCATTTATTCCTACTCAACTTTCTTTCGGGCAAAAATAGGGTTCCTATTTCTTCACCCTCTATAACCCTTACAATCACATTTTTTATATGACCATTCACAATTCTTGTGTGAATTCCATAAAGACCTGCCTTTTTTGCTGCCTCTATCTTGCTGAGCATGCCACCTATACTTTTTTCGCTCTGTGTATCTTCGGCTATACTCCAAATCTTTTCATCGATTTTTTTTACGGTTTTGAGTAGTTTTGAATTTGGATATTTTTTTGGATTTTTTTCATACAGACCTTCTACATCTGAAAGCAAAAGCAGTAAATCAGCGCTTATTATCTGTGCTATCATTGCAGACAAATTGTCGTTGTCTCCAACTTGAATTTCTGTAAAAGACAGAGCATCATTTTCGTTGATTACAGGTATTACTTCCATGGATATAAGTCTATTAAGGGTATTCATGAGATTTATACATCTAGTTTTGTCCTTTATATCTTCATGCGTAATAAGAATTTGTCCAATGTGAAGACCGCGTTTCCTGAATGCCTCTGAGTACATACTCATAAGCATCACCTGTCCAACTGATGCAAGAGCTTGTCTCTTACCAATTTCTTTTGGTTTCTTCGTAATTTTTAGCATTTCCATGCCTGATGCTATGGCACCACTTGTCACTAGCACTGTCTCTACATCTTTCCTCCTTATCTGCTGAATCTGATTCGCAATATCATCTATTTTTTTTGGGTTGATTTTTCCATCATTTCCAGTGAGAATGGATGTGCCTATCTTTATTACAACTTTATTTATTTTCTGCATGAATAACCTTTAACTGTTCAATCAGGGAATCAATACCGATACCATACAGAGCGCTCGTAGAAACTACTATCTCGCCTTTTTCTCTGAAAAATCTCTCATAATTCTTTTTTTTATCACTATTAATCAAGTCCACCTTATTCAAAACGAGTAACCTTTTCTTTTTAAGAAGTGCAATATCGTAAGATGCTAACTCCTCTTTTAAAATCTCATAGTCCTCTTCCGGTCTATCTGAGGAGCTATCTATAACCCAAATGAGAGATGAAGTTCTCTCTATATGCTTTAGAAACTTAAGTCCCAGGCCTTTTCCAGATGCTGCACCCTTTATAATACCTGGTATATCCGCCACAACAAAGAAATTATTTTCGATATTTACTACCCCTAGTTGCGGTGTAAGGGTAGTAAAAGGGTAATCTGCAATCTTTGGTCTCGCGCGACTCATTCGAGAAATAAGTGTAGACTTTCCGGCGTTTGGAAGTCCAACAAGACCCACATCTGCTAACAATTTAAGTACTAATCTTAGCTTTTTCTCTTCTCCATCTTCACCCAATTCAAATCTTTCAGGCGCCTGATTTGTAGAAGTTGCAAAACGAGCGTTTCCCCTTCCTCCCTTACCGCCCTTTGCCACGATGAAAGATTCTTTATCGGTTAGTATTTCCGTAAGAAAAAAAAGACCATCATTTTCTTCGTAAATGACCGTACCCAATGGGACTTTTATTATACAGTTTCTCCCATCCCTGCCTTTTTTGTTATTACCTTGCCCGTTTTGCCCTCTTTCAGCCTTATATACTTTTTTGTACCTGAAATCTAAAAGACTATTTAGACTTTTATCCCCTTCTATTATTACGTCTCCCCCTTTCCCTCCATCACCACCATCGGGGCCGCCTTTAGGCACATACTTTTCCCTTCTAAAACTTACGCAACCCTTCCCACCTTTACCAGCTTTAACATATATGGTTGCTTCATCGACAAATCTCATTTCGCAGGGATAATCTTAGCAACCTTCTTCTCATTAGACTTTTCAAAGATGAGGGTCCCATCAACTAGGGCAAACAGAGTATGATCTTTTCCACATCCTACGTTTTTTCCGGGGTGAATTCTTGTCCCCCTTTGTCTAACGATAATTTGTCCAGCCTTCACAAACTGATTAGCAAAAATTTTCACACCAAGTCGCTGACCATGACTGTCTCTCCCATTTCGTGAACTACCTCCAGCCTTTTTATGTGCCATCTTTTCCCTCCAGATGGATTTTTTCTATAAGTAGTTCAGTGTAAGCTTGGCGATGACCTCGTTTCTTTTTGTAATCTTTTCTTCTCCTATATTTGAACACTATGACTTTCTTCTCACGTCCGTGAGAAAGAACCTTTGCATATATCCCAGCGCCGTCCACAAAAGGTGTCCCAATATACGATTTATCCCCATCATTCACAAAAAGGACTTCATTTATACGGATAGTGTCATTCTCCCGAGCATCTAGTTTTTCCACACGTAACTTCTGGCCTTCAGTGATTTTGTATTGCTTTCCTCCGGTTTGTATTACAGCGTACATACTTCCTCTCTCCTTTTCTCTGAATTAAAAAACCTATAATATTATGATAGTCCCCTCTGCGAAGTCAACATTTAAACGGTGGGAAAATCATCTAAATATCTATTTTGCTGATACTGCTCTCCCTAACCAACGGTAAAAAACGAAAAGAATTTCACATTTGAGGTCCAATCATTCTCGATCCTTAAGAAAGAAAGTATATTCTTGATTGGCAGCTGCTCAGAAACCGGACCCTAAAATCGGATTTAGAAAAATCACATCTTCCAAAAGCCCGACGTGTATCACATTAAGCCTTTCTAATTTGCACAACAGTTGTTGCTCCAGTCCTCACTCCATTAATCGGAAAGTTCATCAAATTCAAAATTAATCAATGATCATCTAACATAATTAAAAAATCACAAATGAGGAAAAAAATTTACGGAAACCCAACTGTTTTCATCCCTAACTGATCTCTTTCTAAAACTTCTTACCTGGATTTAGGCTTCTAGTTAACCTCCAACCAGCTTCTCGTAAGCTTCCAAGTATTTCATTCTCGTTTTCTCTATAATGTCTTCTGGAAGGTCGGGTGCTGGAGGTGTTTTATTCCACCCTATGGATGTCAAGTAATCTCTTAAAAATTGTTTATCAAAACTTTTCTGAGGTCTCCCTGGCTCATATTCGTCCATAGGCCAAAAACGAGAGGAATCAGGAGTTAAAAGTTCGTCTATGAGAATCAGCTTCCCATCTTTCAACCCGAATTCCATCTTAGTATCCGCTATGATTATCCCCCTTTTTTCCGCATAGTCTCTCGCTTTTTTGTAAACCTCAATACACACAGTTCTAATTTTTTCAGCTAGTTCTATACCTACCAACCTTTTTACATCATCAAATGTGATGTTTTCATCATGACCTACCTGGGCTTTAGTTGTTGGAGTGAAGATCGGCTCTTCAAGCTTTGAAGATTCTCTTAGACCAGGGGGAAGTTCAATACCACATATTTCTCCTTTCTTTTTGTATTCGTCCCAAGCCGACCCTGATATGTAACCTCTTACTATGCACTCTACAGCGATAGGTTCTGCTTTCCATACTAGCATAGATCTTTCCTCAAGTACACTTCTGTATTTCTTACACTCTTCGGGGAAATCATCCACATTTACGGAGATCATATGATTGGGGATAATATCACTAACAAAATCGAACCAGAATTTGGAAAGCTTTGTCAGAACCTTTCCCTTATCCGGGATCGGATTGGGCATAACAACATCAAATGCCGAGATTCGATCGGTAGCAACAATGAGAAGCTTGTCTCCAAAATCATAAATATCCCGAACCTTCCCCCTAGCCTTCAACGGGAGATCCGGAAGTTCAGTCTTAGAAATTACATTATCGCTCATTTTGTACCCTCAAACCTTTTTTTCTTCACCAAATTGGACAACACTTTTTAAGTAGATCCTGACGATGTCACCCTTTTTTAAACCGCATTCAACAATCTCTTGATGCGGAATGTGAAGTTCATTCCAGTAACCTATAACTTCCCCTACCATTTCTCTCTTAATTTCTCTCAATACGTTGCCTTTCTTATCAACTATTGCCTCCAGGGAAAACTTAATTTTATTTCCCACAACGATCTCCATTCGATTTCTAAAACCGGAGGGGAGCTCCACGTAGAGACCCTCCCCGTCTCCCTTGAGCTCCCCTTGCATCATCTCATCACCATCTTCCCTATAAAAACCTAATACTTTTGGTTCTCTGAAATTCATGAGAGTTCAGCTCCACAGACACCGCAGTATTTGAATTCATCTGGTAGGTATTTTGCTCCACATTTTGCGCAGGACTTCATTGGAGGACCCCAGAGGTAAGAACGGCTTTTACCAGCTATGTCTTTCTTTCTCATTCCCCTATAATCAACTTTCCGTTTTTCTAGAAATGCGCTAAATCCCTCAATGGGTTCAGCAGTGGCGTAATGAACAGACAACCAATCCCTTGCATGCTGGAAGGTGGTCCATGCTAGATCCGTCCAGAAGTTGCACTGGACTTTTGTGTACCTCATGCAGTCAGGAAATTTGTCTATCAATTTTTCACATACTCTTTCTACAGCTTCATCGAGCTTCTCGTAAGGCACAACCTCATTTACAAGACCCCACTGTAAAGCTGTTTTTGCATCTATTTCGTCCCCTACCATTACCATCCAACGTGTTCTCTTGTCACCAATTACAAGTGGCAACCACTGGGTAGCTCCACCTGCAGAGACGCTTCCTGTTCTTGTTCCTGGCTGGATGAATCTCGCGTGCTCCGCTGCAATTGATATATCACATGCGAGATTTATCTCATTGCCACCACCAGCGACAACACCATTAATCCTGGCTATAATAGGTTTACCACAAGTACGAATTAGATAAAGCATTCTTTCGTAATATTCCCACCACATGTAGAATTCATGTGGTCTTTCTGGGTAGATGGTTGAGTATGTCCCTGCATCTCCGCCTGTGCAAAAAGCTTTATCACCAGCACCAGTTATGATACCAACAGCGATTCTATCATCCACAAGAATGTCATGAAGTGCTTCACAGATTTCAGCAAGTTCAGTTCCGGTGTATGCATTGTAACGGTGAGGCCTGTTCAAGGTAATTTTAGCAACCCATTCTTTTTTCTCGTATATAATCTCCTGAAATCCAAACTCCTCTGGGTCTCTTCCTCTAAATAACTTTTCGTACCGATCTTTCCCGTTCATACGTTTTACCTCCTTTTATTTTTTTAAGGATTCTCAATTCCGAAACATCCGTGTTCCAGGTTCACCTCCTTTCATAATAAAAACGTTAAGCACAAGAAGCTATGACACCTCATCTTTAACATTTCGCGAATTATACTTAACTCATCACATGATGTCAACACTATGTATTTATTTCTGAGAGGCTTAAATCTCATAAGACCAGTCTTCAAAGATTTCTCATCCGCGTACCATTTAACTGGTTTGACTTAGTCCAAACCAAACAGTGTTTAAAAAAATTCAATGACGCTATAATCAAATCGAAAAAATAACGTACTTTGAAGCTATTTGATGACTTAATAAGACACAGAATTCATTCTTTCAATTTTGACTCCATATCCTCATTAACACTTCTTTCGCTATCTGCCTATTATCTTTCGGCTCCAAAAGCAAACCCTCAAGAACTGTTTGCCATCTGCACAAAATGATCCACATTTAAGCTTTATAAATATTGATTTTCAAAATATTTCCTACTGCTATTAATTCAGAGCTTTAAGTTAAAGAGAGTCAGATCATCCTCAATGAATTTCACTTTCATATATACTCTTACATTCGACTTGAAATCGGGTTGCTCTTTATTCTTTAACAATATCCTAATTCTCTGGAGTTATAATGGGGACTTATTAGTATAAGCTCAGAAGGTACTTAAA
>JAOADT010000025.1 GCA_026417175.1 Deltaproteobacteria bacterium
TTTTATCTGAGGTCTTCTTTTCTACTCGAGGAACGAAAAAATATTATTCAAATCATGAAGTCGCAATCCCTTTTATCTGAGGTCTTCTTTTCTACGTAGGTGAATCAGAGAAAAATATGAATCAAGCGTTGCGTCGCAATCCCTTTTATCTGAGGTCTTCTTTTCTCACTAATTTTACGTTGCATATGGGCTTTTGGGTTTTTTGTCGCAATCCCTTTTATCTGAGGTCTTCTTTTCTACAGCACCATCTCTTAAAACCGTTTAATTTCAATATGTTAAAATGCACTCTGTGCAAAAATTTTTGCGACCTCAGAATAACCTAAATTGTCAAAGAACAAAGGTTTGTAGCCATCATACGACTACGAAACCTTATTTATCCTTAATCTACACTGTGATCAAAAATAACCACATCACCAGTTACTGGGGATCTATATATCAGCTTCCTTGCCTTTCCATGAAGCGCGTGGGCTATTTTAAGATATAGCCAAACTGGGCCTTGTCCCGTAATTACCACATCATTTCCGTCCCCCGCTAACTGAAGAACTGTCTCGATATAAAAATTAATATCTCGAAGCCTTGCATTATCCTTATACAACTTGGAAATATCAATAATCCTAATCATGATCACTAATCAAAGAGAGTTTATTAGCCACCTTTTAATAATATTTTCGTGTTTTTCGTCGTATTTTATAAAGATTTTATTGTCAATACATTTTACCATCGTTATATTTCTTTCTAATCCAGAATGCGCAAGAAAGTTTCTTTTATCTGGACTCCCTGTTTTTCCCTTGTCAAGAAATAAATACAATGGTCTAAATTCACTGTGTAATTCCTCTTTATTTAGTTTAACCTCGGTTAGATCTGATACTTCTCTTCCAAGTAGTGTTTTATTTGGAACGAGTTGGAAAACATCGTATACTCGATCGAAAGCCACTTTCATATCTTCGATCGCAATTCCATTATAATTACTTTTCTGGACTCCAATTTCTATCAGGGTTTTTATGATACCCCAGTACATGGCCAGGACCAAAAAAGCCCTCACCAATGTATCTCGCTGAAATTTTGGAGAACATCTATAATTTTCTTGGAACCTTTTTTTTAAGTTGGCAATAATTTCTTCTAAACATTGCTTTATAGTTCCCTCATCATCATAGCCAAATTGATAAATATAAAGCGGGATACTGTTCTTGAGCGCAGAGTATGTGAGTATAAAGTTTTCGATTAGTCCGCGGAGAGACTTCTTCAAATTTTTGTCTCCGAAGCTCAGCGACTTCACAATTGAATTTTGAGTGAAATCAGCACTGTGTATAGGGGCGGCAAAAAAGGTTTTGACTGAAAGAGGTTCAAAATGAATATTATAAGTGAAATCTGACCCAGGGATAATTGGGTCTGAAAAAGCAAAAGCTACTGTCGGCTTTTTGGATTTGTCCTTCCAAGAGGCAAGCTCTGTAAAAACGCCAAATTGTCTTACGGCTTCTATTAATGCGGAAATGTATACATTATGTCCGCTTGAGATGTCTATTACGTATCGCGTGGGATAGTTTACATGGTTAAGGTAAGTTTCTATAAGATATACGAAAATCTCAAGCACTATATCATCGTAAGTACAATCGAATGATATCGTACTTTCGCGTAGAGAGTACGTTCCAAGTGAATGAATTACGAAGAACGAATCCACCTCTTTGGAGTGGGGGTGTTTTTCAAAAAACTCAGTAGGATTGGCTAAATACGCATCGGGTTCAGTAAATGCGCGCTCAAAAGCATTTAAAAAATCTTTTGAAATAAAGTCACGGAATTTAGGATTATCAAGAAGATGGCTACTAAAAACAAGGCTCACAGGATAGATAAGTATGTTTTTTACGTTCTCATTTTCGTAATACTCTCTCAAAGCCAAAGATGATAAAGTTTCTGTGAAAGAGGACTCTCCAATTTTGAATTTAATAGACTGAAGAAAGTTAAAATCTATCCTTCCTATCTGGAAAATAAAAGTTGTATAGCTCATCTTACCTTTGTTAACCTAACGAAGCCCATTGGCAGATCGCCATCTATGCGCTTTCTTGTTCGCGGTGTCCGTGCGGGATAATTTCTTATTCCTACATCCTGAGCCAGGATCAAAAGCGAAGTACTAAATGCGGTCGATCCTTGGCCTATTCGCAGAAGATATGGATTTTTATCAATAATAGCGCCGTCTTTTTCTGCAACCTTCAAATAAAAATTGTGGGCTATGTTCAACATTTCGTCGACAGTAAATCTAGAATTTGTAACACTCAGATCTGTTTCAAATAATTTACCTTCTCTTAAGGTCTCGTAAAGAATCGGTAACTCTCCACCTCTCCTTGCTCCTTTTAGCCGAGCCAGAGAGACCTGAAGAACCCCTTCGGGTTTGTAAACTTCGGTATCTTTAACCTTTAGCCAGGAACTGAACCTTCCTTGTCGACTGTTACCAACTATCATAGATAAAGCAAGATCCATCAATTTATTATGATTTCTTTCCCATATAATTTTTTCCACTTCTAATTTTTGATGCTCAAAGTTCGTCTTTAAAACGTGCCAGATGAGAGCAGTGAGTAACGAACCTTTAACAGAGCTTCCCGGTATAAAAACACGTCCGGCACTTTTGACAAAAGACTTTACAACCGTTTTATTACTTCTAAGGTAAGAGTCTGCTTCGTGGCTTACAGGTATTGAATACAGAATATGTTTTTTTAGAAGAGATGGTTTATCAATTAAGGATCCTATATACCTCTGTCTGGGTGCCTCAGATATGAAGCTTTCTCTGTATGCATTAAACTCTGGGTCAGCAAAAAGGGCGCTCAAATTTATTCTATTCCAAGTGCCACTATTAACATCTACATAGTATTCTGAAGGGCTTATATTTTCCCCCGAACCTACATGCACAGGTGTTAAAACCTCGATTTTTATTTTCATAGTCCCCCCACAACACAAGGTAACGCGAAAAGAAAACAGTACCTGTAAATTTTGTGACTCTTAAATGAATCTGGGGTAACATCCACAAGAGTACCCACTGGTCTTTCATCTACAGCAAACACGGATCCTTCTACAAAAACTCTTATAGACCTTCGCCTCAGTGATTTGTTAAATGGTGAAAACATGTACCCTTTACGTTCCTCAAGCTCATAAAAGCTTCTGTCTATACCTGATAATTCTTTTTCATCTAATGGATAATAGACGGATAGACTATAAAATCCGACTGTGTCTGGAACCTTGAGGTCAATTTGGGAAACTATTGGCTTCTCAAACATACCCTTGCCGCAGGTTCTATCTCCTCCAATTCCCTCGTGACTGAGTAAATTAAAACATGCAAAAATTTTGTCGGATATATTAGTTTCTTTGAATGTAATCAACACAAAAAGGCCAGCATCCTTACGGTAAGTAACTTGGCCGAAATAAAAATAATTCTCACCCGGGTGATTGCTCAATCTGCTCAGTCCAATTCTTGGAATATCTTCTACTGTGAATACCTCAGTAGGTGGAATTGTTTTAACGCTATTAATAATATCGTCAAGTTCCTTTCCAGAAAGAAGTAGCTCCAGAGCTTGTTTCTCCACGAATTTTATTTTCTTTGTAGATTTATCTTTTGGTATCTTATTCTTAGGCACAGGGAAAAAATAAGTATCGTCTACATATGGAAAAGCAGAACTAATTAGAAACGGCGGTTCATGGCTCAAGAATCCATCCAAAAGAGTATCTACCTCTCCGTAAAGAAGGTGGTAACAGTGACACAATGCCGAAAATAAGGTGTCCGATGGTATATGAATCTTGCTTCCTTCTCTCCAGTCTTCTCTTTCTCCGATATGAAAAGAGCTTTTTGGCCTAAGTTTGATAATTGTATACTTCATGGTGTAGTCCTCTATATCAGCTTGCTTTTTAGAAAAGCAAAATTCTGGACGAGCTTAGAAGGAATATCCCAACCGTTGTTAATCTTTCTTTCTGGTTTCAAATCAATATTGCCAGTTTCATAGTCTTTTCTTGTATTCCAGTAAACCTCAACGTTCTTGAACTGGATCCTTCCATATCCTCTCGAACCCATACCTCCTAGATAGTCATGTTCTAAAAGTTCCATTGCAACAAAAACATCTTTAAGAAGATCTTTGTCGGACTCTTCGAAGACATTAAATATTATTTCCGAATCTTTAAATCTGGCCCCAGCAGGTACTCTCTCTGCTTGTCTTAGACTTCCGTGTAGCGCGGTACCAGTAATTCTATTTATGGCAGTCTCAAATTTAACCTCTGTCCATTCTAATTCCAAATTTTCTTTCATTTCATCAGTAATGCTAGACGTGTCAAGATACGTGTCACACACTATTATCCTTGTAAGTGTAGGAACTGAAATTTCATTTCCGCCTAAAATACCCCATACTTTGCAAACGGGACACTTAGTATACGAGTTACTATTAGTGCACTCATGTCCAACTATGTTTCCCTGTCTATCCCGCTTATTCCAGAAATTTGCATCATTTGAAGCCTGTTTTTTTTCTATGAGTGATCGCATTTTGCCTTTCAGAGACGAACCTGGTATATAAGGTCGACCTAACGGATCCGTTATTACATTTAAGTCCACACCACCTATCTTTAACCCACCAGTACTACCGCCTATTCGCATCCCTGTTTTTACCTCTATTGTGCTTTTAATTAGCACTTTACCTAAAAGTTTAATACTCATGGCAAACCTCCCTACTTTCCACCATGGTAACGATGGTACGCAACTATGGCTTCTACAAAACACTTAAAAAATTTGTAGTTTTGTGCGTTCGTCATCCTTATTGCTGTATCCACCAGCCTTTGGAAATCTCTCACCTTTCCCCCATGACGACCTGCAGCGTAGGCAAGCTTTGGTCTCAAAAGTTGAAGCCTGGTCTCATCGAATTCGCGCATTCTTTGAATTTCATCAAGAACACTTCTTATTTGTGAGGTAGAAAGTTTTTCTGATTCTTTTCCACTTAGGTACCTTTGGGATAGCTCATTTGCGTAGTCATTTAGTTCCCTTGCGTCTCCCGAAAGAATTTTTTTTAGTCTTGCTTCATCTACTTCATTCTCTAGATTTCCTTTTTCAAAGCCTCTAAAAGATGAACCCTTAAAATCTTTCATTCTAACCCTCCTTCCTAGTCAAATAGTCAGCCCACCTTGTGGCTACATCAAGGTAGGGCATGAGTTCGTAATCCGTGGTTACATTTTTAAGCAATTCATTGAGATTTTCCAGTTGAGCGTCTCCCTCTTTATATCCTCTCATGAGTTTTTTAAAGGCATAAAATAGTCTCCATATCCTAGGCATAGGAATCACTTTTCTCTTAGCAAGCTCCTTCTCTTGCCACCCTGAATACAGGGTAGACAAAAGTGAGCGAGGTACGGATTTATTTCCGTAATCTTCGAGAAGGGATTCAATTCTTTCTGATATTTCTCGCACTTTTGAAAATTCGTTCCAGGGAATCGGAGTATCAAGTAAGGTAAGTCTGTTTTTACCTGCATTCTTCGCTATATCAACTGCAATTCCTGCCAGTTCTGCCCCTCGGTAAACGGGAAACTTCTTTGATGGTGCTATGTATATGCCTCCAGACATGGTAATACTAGGATTCCAGCATGTGAATTTTCTAAAGTCTTCGTAAATCATTTCTGAGATTTTTGGTAAATCCGACCATGCTCCAATAATGAAAAGATCGTCTCCACCGGAATAAACCACGTATGCTCTGTCTTTGAATTTTCCTTTTTTCAGAATCGTATCTATCCTCGCGGAGAAATATAGAGAGATCATGAAACTCAACATACTCATTCGTGAAATAGTTCTGTTTCCCCCGAGACCTTGCCTAAAAATAAGCCCTAAATTGTCCACATCGGCTCTCAGTATCCCCCATTTTTTTATACCTTTTGCTTCGTCCGCTATCTCTTCCAGAGTAATTATCTCATCACCTCTTATCGGAGTGGTACGCGCAATAAACTTATAACCTAGATACTTACCAGCAAAATCTGTGGAGTTTAGGACAAATGATTTTTGGTCTTCTTTGTCCATAAATCTACACGAAAAACCTAGTGCCTCAAATATTTCAAGCCAACTTGTAGGCTTTTCCTTAAGTTGAACTATTTTTACTGGCTCAAGAGACAGTGATTTACCCCGGGCTAATCTGTTCGAAAGATCAGAAAAGCTAAAGCATAAAGGGCATTGATTCTCGTCTTCTATTTCCTCGCCACATATTTCGCAGGCTTTTAACTCTCCACCAAGTTCGTAAGGACCGAGTATTGATATGCCACCATCATCACAAAGAAGACTAGAGAACTTTCTCTTCTTTTTCTTCGCATTAATATGGGCTACTTGATCCCAGCTTGTCCTAAAATCCATAAAGTCACACCATCTTACTTCAACATATCCGATAACTGCTGAAAGTTTACCGTTGTGAGATTTAAGTAAAACTTTATCCACTTCCTTTTCAATCTCGAGTAATTGCTTAGTGAAGGTATCTATGAATGGAAGAAGTATGTAAAAATGCCCTCCTCCTAGGTATATTAAGTTGGGTGCCGGCATATTAAATTCACTAAGAATCCTTCTGGCAATAATTTCGGATAAAAGCTGAATGTAAAAGGATCTTCCCCTGAGGCCCTTTAAGGCTTTTTCAGATGTCACCGAATAGATGAAATCTTGTATCCCGGAAATATCTCCAGCAACAAATAAAAATGCAGGGTGCTTCATCAGATCACTGTCTATTTCTCCTCTACGCATAGCATCCATGATTTGGTCGACCTTCTCTTCAGAAATTCCAAGACGATACAAACATGCGGCTATAGCTGCCGCTGATTTCGAGTGATGGAATAAAGATAAATCTGGTCTTTCTTTATATGTGGCTGAAGGAATACAAATAGTGTACTTTTCTAAAACAAAAAGAAGTTGCTCAATTGAATCAATAGGTGTAATATTCTGGAATTCACTTGTAAATTCGTTCCACAAGAATCTGTACGATTTTTTACTTTGGAAAATCTCAGAGACAGCATCTAATTTGTCAGATACCGGAAAATTTGATTCAAGGGTAGCATCTAATGGGGCAACGGGTACATAGTATTCTTGGGGTTTTTTGCCATTAAGCGAAATAGTAGAAAAAATGGAAATTAGAGGCTCTTTATATGGATCACCAACTTCTTCGTCTAACTCTCTATCACGTCTTTCACCAGAAGACAGCCAATCAGCAAGAGCGATCAACTTTGTTAAGTAACGATTTGTGGGATCAGAAACATTTTCTGGTAAGTGATGATACATAGTGATAATTTCAGCATCTTCGTAATCCTTCAAATACTGCCGTACAAATTTTCCGCTATATACAGCGTGTTTGTAAGAATATCGGTCGCCATAAGAGGTCTTTATTTTTTTACAACATTCAGAAACCCAAAATTCGTCTTCTTGCTCAAGCTTTTGGCCACTTCTTTGATAAAATTTTCCTATGTCATGTAAAAGAGCAGAAATGATCACTGTCTCGTACTGTGTCTTATCAAAATCGGTATTACCCATGTTTCTATCTCCTTTTTACTTACATTAAATACCAAATCAAGCTAACTGCATACCTTATAAAAAACATTTCAGAAATCTTTTTTATTCTATCCATATCTTGCTTTTCTCAGCTTTAATTCCATACTTTGTAGATCCATATTGTCGAAGAGACGAAATTTGGTAAAAAGAAGTCAGGGATGGATCTTCAAAAGCCATTTTAATAGCCGAATTGATTTTTGCGATATACTGCCTTATCTGTTCGTATATACTTGCTTTTTTCCATTTTTCCAAAAGATCTTCGCCCTTTGCCTTCTTGCCCTGATAGATTCTCGTGTAATCAGTAGCCATCTTTTTAAGCACGTCTTCCTTCACAAACTCAGTCAAGGTCACGTAACATTGAGTGCAGTCAAGACAGTAAATCCTGTCAGGATGTACGCACATATCAAGTTTCCTTTTTAAAAGCGTAATGTAGATAAGCATTTGGACAGGAACTAACTTGACAGACTTAGTGCCTATTCTGATTTCCCGATCTTTGGTGTGGACTGTAATACTTGGCTGCATATAAGCTAAATCTATCTCCTTCTGACTCTCTATTATAAGATCTTTAAACCGTTCGCTTCTAAGATACAGCTTATCGGCAAGCCTTATGAACGGTAGTTCTGCGAGTTCAATCTGCGCTTGGTTTGTACTAACCAGTCTTTTTGACCCGTCAGAAGACTGGACTTCTATGATAGTTTCGCGTTTTGGCTTGTAGAAAAACTTTGGATTTGACTCAAATTCCGGTGTCACAAGCACATGATAAAGTTTATCCCAGGGCCGTCCGAAAAGTTGCAGAGCAGATCCAAGGTAAAAACCCATTGTCTTCCTTCCTCCTGCAAGGGAGCAGTGTAACCTAATCCCTGGATCCTTTGTCTTTTCTCTTATGAATTCTGTAATGAGATTACCAACAGCCTCATTGTCCCTTTCATTCCTGATGTCAGATAGTTCGCAGCCTTCTTCATCTTTCACAACTATGATTGACCCCTTTGTTAAAGGAATTGATGGTAATTCGTATTCATTCGCCATCTCTTTAATAATGTCTGAGTCGATAAGGCTCTTTTCAATAATGTCTTTTCCAGCCTTCGTTGTAATCACATAAATCTCATCTGGAATTACAGGAGGACTTTTATGCAAAAGTGCATAGATTGTTTCGGTAATTATCTGAGGGGTTGCTCCGGCAACGAATACCAGAACATCACGCACAAGTGATCCCCCTTGAGAGCAAACTATTTTATGGTTTCACAAGAAAACGAGAGTGTCAACAAAAAATTTCAGATCCCAAACGATAGTTTCTGCACTCAAAAATATGATTATATTTATGCCTTCACATACTCCAAAAGTTGGATCAGTTCACTGATGACTACATCTGGCTCCTGGGCTATAAATTCTTCTACTGATGCCACTCCTGTCAAAATTCCAACTGTTCTTATACCCGCATTTTTCCCCGTCTGGATATCCGTGACAGAATCCCCTACAAAGACCGCTTCTTTAGCATTCACTCCCAGTTCTTCTAAACATTTCAATAAACCGCTTGCATCAGGTTTTCTTTCCGACTCTGCCGCTGTTATAAAAGAATCGATAAACCCATTCACCCCTAATCTTTTAAGTTCAATCCACTTTCTCTCTCCTTTGGAGGTTCTGCCAGTCACTATACCAATTTTCACTCCTCTTTTTTTTAGCTCCGTAAACAGATCTAATACACCCGGCAAAAGGGTAACCTTCTCTTCCTGAATTGAAAGATAGTTTTTCAAAATTTCTCTCCTACAATCTTCATTCGTTTTCTGATCTTTAAATAAAGGAGATATCGTCTCCAATATTTCTTTAAGAGGCAACGACCTATTCAATAAGCGGGTAAGCTCAGATTTTTCGACGGGTTCAACTCCAAACTTTTTCAAAGCGAGATTAAGCGCATCACTATAGGCCGAAAGCGTATCTATTATGGTGCCATCCAGATCAAATATTACAGCCCTTATGACTCCAAACGTGCCTCTCTCATTTCGCATCAAAAACCTCTTCAATCGTACTTATAAGTTCTTTAAGGTCACTAATGATTGCATCAGCACCTGCTTCAAGAAGTTCCAGCTTTTCCCCAACACCCGATAAAACCCCAATTGTTGCTAATTTAAGTTCCCGTCCTACGCGGATATTTATCTCTGCATCGCCAACATACAACGTCCTTAAGGGAGAGACAGAAAGTTTCAATAAAGCGTCTTCAATGGCCTTTTTTATTGATCTTCCTTTTTCTTCACCAAAGGCTGTAATAGAAACATAGTCAAAATAAGAGTTGACATCTATACCATGATCACGAAAAACAGAGATTATTGCATCCAGATCCCATGTTGTAGTAATCAAGGCAGTTTTTATACTTCTGAGTTTTAGCTCCTTAATGGCTCTATCAACAGCCGGCAGAAGCTTACATGTTTTTCTGTAAAGGTCCGAAAAAATCTCTGAGTCTTTTTTTTTGAGCTCACTTATAACCCTTTCTCTATCTGGCATATCTTCTGGAATAAGTGCATGCCAAGGGTCTAATCCTTTGTTCATCGCTTCCCTCAAACAGGAATAAGAAGGAGAAATACCATACGGCTTAAGAAGGTTCTGGGCAAGCTCATAAAAGAAATTTTTTGAGTCAATGAGTGTTCCATCCACATCGAAAATAACCGCATTCGGCATGAAACTTCTAAGGATTTCCACTTCAACTTCATCGCCTTCGCTTAGACCGAGCTTTTCCCTCAGTTTTAAAGACGCTATCACCTCGAGAGTATTTTCGTGAACCCAGACAGTCTCTTCAGGAAAGATTAACGCGCATGGAATATTTTTGATTTTCCCTTTAAGAAGAACTGCATTACAGAACTCTGCAGAAGGGGAACGGAGTGTTAATCCCTCGCGGGACATATGCATAAGAAATTCAAAATCAGTTTGGCTTATCTTTAGGTTGAGAGTCCCGGGATATGGAGTGAAACCTACTAGATTTTTGATGCCCTCAGAGACCCAGCCTATCTCTATAAAGCTTCGTCCTCTCCCGAGCCCTGAAAAGAGTACACCTTTTACTTTTACTTTTTGGATCATTCAAACCACCGCTTCTTTTCCTCAAACTCCAAGGGTGATTCCGGTACTTCGCTTTTAATCATTGATAGAAGAGTTCTTACAACCTCGTGTTCGCGACCGAGAATTTTTATAACCGATCTTGTGGCTCGCCCAAGTGTCTCATCCAGGGATGGTTGAATGGAACTACGTACATTCTCGGGTAAGAGTTCGTAAGCTTTCTTAAGATTTTGACTCCAGCCCGGAAGATATTTTACGTCCACCCTGTCGTTGTGGTACACATAACCCTCAAAAGCTCCTGCTTTTGCCGCAAATTCGAAGAGTTGACGAAATAGGTCCATTATTCTCCTCTCTTGTCTTTTGTCCTCTCTGGTTTCAACACAAATTCCCAAAAATTTTTTTAAAAATACAGACCAGTCAGTTTGCTTTCCAGTGACGGACCCACAACCAGCCTTTTACATCCTATTTTTGAGCGTCTGAACCGCCTCTCTTTCCTCTTCAACCTCTCCTATCTCCAGCAACATCTCGTCTCTCTCAAAATCGTCGAGCTGCACAGTTCTGATGGATTCCCATCCGGCTCTTAAGTCTGGCGGAGAAACTTCAGCGATCTTCTGGGATAATTCTGGTCCTATGATCATCTTTGTCAATGCTATGCAAGCCCTGGCAGCCCTGTCGGCTTCTTCCAGGCTCTTGAGGTTTGCCATCCTCATGAGCGCCTCTAGAAACTCTTTTCTTGTTTTTATCATGAATACACCCCCTTGTTTATAATTATGCTCCCTGAATCTTTTTTTAGTCAAATTTGTTTTTGGGGGTTAAAGCTCGTAAGTCGGAGAAAATTTTTGAAAAGAATAAATTCTTTTTCCTTGATAGAAAGGGGTAAACTTATCACTTTTTGCAACTCACTCCTCATGCGACCGAAAGGTATATCTGATGCAAAAAGAATCCTCTCAGGTCCTAATTTTTTAACAAATTCATAAATAGTATCCTTTGACGCCAAAGACGTATCAAAATATACGTTCTCTCTGTCCTTGAATGATTTGAGAAAGTCTATCGGATTCCCACCTAACAAACCAAGATGAGGGATTATAATGTTTATGCCAGAAGCCATCTCCACAAAAATTTCTGTGAATCTCAGTTCCTCTTCGAATAATATTGGCTTACTTGTCTTTCTGATCTTTTCTATCAAACTAGATAAATGTTTATTCTCTAGAACACTATAGTTTGATGCAAAATCCTGTGTTCCGCGCATCCAGTGCCATTTGCCTCCAAAATAGTCCTCTGGGATCGGGTCAAAGTCTTCTCTTTCAAAATCTTCACGTATGTAATGATAAGGGATGAGTGTCGGCACTTTTCTCGTTTCTTCAAGGACTTTGACGTTTATTTCATTGGAGGCTATAGCAGTGGATGGAAAAGGTATAATAACTGCGTATGATATACCTGATTCCGCCATCTGTGATGTTAATTCTGAAGTTTTCACTTCTATTCCCATGCTTATGGAAGGACCAAAATGGGTATGGCTGTCTATGATTAGTTCAAATTCCATTATTTTTCCAAGATAAAGTCAGGATCTTTGTAAACCAATTTTCCACCAACGATTGTGATAAGATTTTTTCCTTTAAGCTTCCATCCGTGGAAAGGCGTATTTTTCCCCTTGGATACAAACTCGTCCTTATTTACTACCCATTCTTTGTAAGGATCAAACACTATGAGATCTGCCACTTTTCCTTCAGATAACACCCCATATGGTACATTTATGAGTTTCGCCGGATTGATGGTCATCTTTTTTATAAGGTCCTTTAGGTCTAGAATTCCATCATGGAAAAGAGAAAGGGAAAGGGAAAAGGCTGTTTCAAAACCTGATATCCCCGATGAAGCAATTGCAAATTCCACATCCTTAGAAGTCATCTCATGTGGTGCGTGGTCGGTAGCAATAATGTCTATTACACCCTCCTTTAACGCTTCTTTAATGGCCTCTACATCTTTTTTTGTTCTGAGGGGTGGGTTGACTTTAAAATTAGCATCAAACGAAAGAATGGATTCATCAGTCAACATGAAATAATGTGGACATGTATCGCAAGTCACCTTATCAAATTTTTCTTTTTCCTCTCTAATTATTCTTACACTTCCCTCTGTGGACACGTGTGTTATATGAATCTTGGAGTTTACATACCGAGCTATTGTTATGTCTCTCATAACCATCAGTTCTTCAGCTATAGGAGGATTCCCTTCAAGTCCTGCAAGCAAAGAAAAAATCCCTTCGTTAACACATCCTGTGGATAAATCAGGCTCCTCACAATGAGAAATCAAAGGGATCGAAAATGCCTTGATATACTCCAAAGCCCTTCTCATAATGGCCGCGTTTTTTACAGGCTTCCCATCATCTGATATCGCCACAATCCCCGCTGTAACCATCTCTCCTATCTCAGAAAGTTCTTCACCTTTTAAACCTTTAGTCACTGAACCACAGGGTAAAACCCTGCAAAAACCTTCTTCCTTAGCTTTTCTAACTATAAACTCGGTCACACTTTTGTTATCGTTAACAGGGTCTGTATTTGCCATACAGACAACCGATGTAAAACCTCCTTTTACCGCAGAGAAGGTCCCTGTCCTAATGGTTTCTTTGTACTCATAGCCCGGTTCTCTCAAATGACAATGAATGTCTATCAATCCCGGACAAACCACGAGGTCTTTCGCATCAATAATTATGGGCTTGTCATGCGACTTAATATTTATCTTTTTAGCTAACCTTGAGATTCTCGACCCTTCGATAAGTACGTCTATTTGAGAGTCAGTATTGGTTGCAGGATCGATCACCCTTCCGTTTTTTATTAGGATCTTCATTGCTCCCTTCCGAGAAGAAGATAAAGTATTGCCATTCTTACTGCAACGCCATTCTCTACTTGATCCAGTATAACAGAATATGGGCCATCAGCCACTTCATCCGTAATTTCAACCCCCCTATTCATTGGACCGGGGTGCATAATTATTACGTCATCCTTTGCGAGAGATATGTGCTCCTTCTTCAATCCGTAAAAAGTTGCATATTCCTTTAAAGATGGTATGAATGACACTCCTCCTCTTTCCTTTTGGATTCTTAGGGCCATTATAACGTCTGCATCTTTTAAGGCGGATTCTAGTTTATATTCGACTCGGACACCCAGGGTATCGAGATACGGGGGTATCATACTCGGGGGACCACAACATACCACCTCGTTACCAAACTTTTTCAGACAAAAGATGTTAGATCTTGCCACTCTGCTGTGAGCTATATCACCAACTATCACTACTTTTAAATTTTCTATTTTTCCTTTCTTCTCTCTTATTGTAAAAAGATCTAAAAGGGCCTGCGTCGGGTGCTCATGGGACCCGTCTCCGGCATTTATGACAGATGAATTTAGGATCTTAGACAAAATGTGCGGAGCACCGGCTAGACTGTGTCTTATAACTATCACATCTGGTTGCATCGATTCCAGGTTTAGTGCTGTGTCTTTTAATGTCTCCCCCTTTACCACACTACTTGTGGTAGCAGAAATGTTGATGGTGTCTGCGCTTAGTCTTTTTGCAGCAATTTCAAAAGATGTTCTCGTTCTGGTGCTGGGCTCAAAGAAGAGTGTTATAATTGTTTTCCCTCTCAGAGTTGGAACTTTTTTTATGTCCCTTTTTGAGACTTCTTTGAAAGATTCTGCAGTATCTAAGACAAGAAGGATCTCTTCTCTTGATAACTCTCTAATTTCTAAAAGATCTTTTCTACGCCAATCCATTTTTCAGGAACTCCTCGTTACAATGACCTCATCCACCCCATCCACCTCTTTTAACCTAACGAGAACTTCTTCTCCAGTGGATACTCTATACAAAATACCGGTGTAATCGGGATGTATTGGAAGTTCACGTTCGTTTCTGTCCACAATCACTGCAAGTTGAATCTTTTTGGGTCTTCCTATGTCCATTATCGCATCTATTGCAGCTCGTGTTGTTCTTCCCGTATGAATCACGTCATCCACAAGAACTACAACGATGTTATTAACGTTAAACGGGATCTCGGTCTTTCTCACTTTAGGAAATTTGAGTTTAAATATGTCATCTCTATACATCGTTATATCCAATACACCTAATGGAACATCTACATTCTCGATAGCTTTTATTCTTTCTTTTATTCTCGCGGCGATATGAACTCCCCGTGTCCTTATGCCTATTAAGCTCAGGTTGTGACATCCTTGATTTCTTTCAAGGATTTCGTAACAGATTCTGTTTACTACCCTCTCTAATGCCTTTTTTCCAAGAATAAGAATTTTATCCATAAAAAATCCTCTAAGTATATAAGGGTTTCACCGAAAAAAATCAATCAATAAAATCTTCCTTAGCTCATCACGTTTTTCAGAACCGATATGAATCGCTATTTGATCCTATTTACACGGGATGGCCTTAATGTTATCATTTTTTAGAGTGGTTATACTTGGTGTAGACCCGGGGTTGAGAACCACTGGTTATGGCGCAATAAGGGTGGAAAATGGTTCTTTTTCACTTATTGAAAGTGGTTACATTAAAACAAACTCCGACCTTGACACGGCTCGTAGATTAGGATCACTTCATAAGGAGTTTAGCCACATACTACAGAAGATAAATCCAGATTTGGTGGGCATAGAAAACGTATTTTCCTTAATAAGGTATCCCAGAGCAGGTATAGTTCTCGGACAAGTCCTTGGTGTATTGTACATTTCGGTGTTTCAAAAAAACATAGCCTATATTGATTTAACCCCCAAAGAGGTAAAAAATGCCTTAGTGGGTTACGGTAATGCAAAAAAAGTACAAATAAAAAAGGCGGTAATGAAAATCATGGAACAGAATAAAGTCAAGTCATCACATGCCTCTGATGCCATTGCAGCTGCAATAGCAGCCTATTATAGGATAAAAAGAAATATAGACAAATGATAAGGTACTTAAGTGGACAACTTTTGAGCATTGATAGTGATAGAGTAACAGTCCTAGTGGGAGGAATAGGATATGAGGTTCTCCTTCCCGTGTACGTAATGCAAGAATTAAAGGGAACGGTAAAAACCGGGGACAACTTAACTCTCTATATATCGTATAATCAGTCTGAAAGACAGCCCAAGCCTGTGCTTGTGGGATTTACCAGAGAGTTAGACCGCGAATTTTTTGAGCTGTTTATATCTGTCGAAGATATAGGACCTTATGCAGCAATTAAGGCCCTTGTCATTCCTGTTAATCAGATAGCAAGGTTTATCGAAAACAGGGACGTGAAAGCCCTTAAATCTTTAAAGGGAATAGGAGAAAGAAAAGCGGAAAAGATAATAGCAACATTAAAGGGGAAGGTTGCAAAATATGCCCTCACACCTGACGTTTTTATACCGCCTTCGATCTCCGAAGATTTCAAAAAAGAAGTGGAACATGTGTTAGTTAATCAGCTGGGACACACGGTTAAAGAAGCTAGAAAAATGATAGAGGAAGCACTGAAAAGAAATCCAACCATATCGAGTTCGGAAGAGCTTTTCGAGGAGGTATATAGGGGTCAGAAAAGATGAGAAATGATTTAAAAGGGGTTGACCTTCTAAAAAAGGAAAAGGAGGACGAACAGTATCTTTCTCTCAGGCCTAAATTTCTTTCTGAGTACATAGGGCAGGAAAAGGTTGTAGAAACGCTGAAAATAGCTATACAAGCTGCTCTCCAAAGGAATGAACCGTTAGAGCACGTACTACTTAATGGTCCACCGGGATTAGGAAAAACAACCTTAGCCCATATAATAGCAAATGAGATGGGTTCAAAGATAGTTACTTCTTCTGGTCCTGCCCTAGAAAAAGGCGGTGACCTTATGGGTATACTTACTAACTTGGAAAGAGGAGATGTTTTTTTTATTGACGAAATACACAGAGTTCCAAAGGTGGTCGAAGAGTTCTTGTATCCAGCAATGGAAGACTTTGCTGTAGATTTTATTTTTGATAGGGGTATACATGCAAGAACCCACAGGTTTAGACTGGAACGGTTTACCTTAATCGGTGCGACAACCCGTGCGGGCCTTCTTTCCTCACCACTACGAGAAAGGTTTGGAATCGTCAGAGATCTTGATTTTTATAAGGAGGATGAACTGGTAAAAATCATAAAAAGGTCAGCGTCACTACTTAATGTAACGATAGATGAAGATGCGGCTCAAGAAACTGCAAGAAGAGCAAGGGGTACGCCAAGAGTGGCAAATAGATTGCTAAGGAGAATTAGGGATTATGCCCAAGTAAAAGCAAAAGGCCATATAACAAGACAGGTTGTAATCGAAGCATTGGAATTAGAAGGAATTGATACCGAAGGATTGAGCGAGTTAGACAGAAAACTTCTAAGTACGGTTATACTCAATTACAAAGGTGGACCAGTGGGCATAGAAGCGCTCTGTGCTACTCTGCTTGTTGAACCTGATGTAATAGTAGAAGTCCTTGAGCCTTATCTTCTGAAATCCGGTTTTCTAATCCGGACACCCCAGGGTAGAAAAGCTACAGATAAGGCCTATGCTCACCTTGGCATACAGAGACCGTCTACATTACTTTAGTCGGTCCCTTATAAGCTCCCCAAGGGTTCCAAAGGATGACATCTCTCGTTCGAGTTTCTCTTTGTATTTAAGGTATTCTTCCTTTTCTTCAAACTCCTCAACTTTTTTTTCGCTTAGTATGATTCTTCCTTTTTCTCTTTCAATCTCGAGAACTACTGCTCTTAATGTGGTACCTGAAACGTAATTTTTTGATTTGGCCTTTTCTCCGGTAAATTTCAATTCGCTGTCAGGGATATAACCCAGAATCCCATCACCAACTTCAACTAATACACCTTTCTGTCCTGATTTTACCACCTGACATTCCACTAGTTCACCTTTTTCAGGATAATTTAATTCCAAATCTTCTTCCTCTAAAATGGCAAGCGATATCTTTCTTTTCTTTAGATTCACATCTACCAAACTCACTTTCACTGTCTGGCCTTCGTGGAAGGCCTGCGCTGGATCTTTAACTCTACGTTTGGAACTTAATTTTGAAATGTGTGCAAAACCGTCAATACCTTCTTCTAGTCGTACAAAGACTCCGAATGGTTCTATCCGAACAACCCTACCTTGACTTACTGAACCAATTGGGTGCTTTTCAATGAAATCCATAAAGGGATCGCTCGAAAGTTCCTTTATACTTACAACGATTTTATCAGTGTCCCAGTTGATCTCCTTGATTTTTGCTTTTACAGGGGCATCGGTTCTCAAAATCTCCTTAATATCCTTAAAATGAGTCCAGCTAACCTCACTTCTCGGTAAAAAAGCATCAATGCCTCCCAAATCAACAATAGCTCCCATTTCCATGATCTTTTTTATCCTTCCATCGACCTCAGCACCCTCTTTTAACACGTCTTTCAACTCTCTTTTTTTCTTTTCCTTTTCTTCCTGAATTAAGGCCTTTCGAGAAAGAACGATGTTTTTTCCTTCATCTTCAAATACCATAACCTTAAAACTCAAGTTCTTTCCTATAAGATCTTCTTCAGATTCATCTCTGTCTCCTATTTGGGAACGAGGACAAAAACACTTTATACTCCCTATCTCAATCTCAAAACCCCCTTTTTTTGGGGCCAATACCTTTCCTTCTATCGGATGGCCTTCATCATAAGCATCCCTTATCTTTTTGAGATCCAACGTTGAAAACCCTTGCCGAAATGTTGTAAAAAGCCTAAAACCGCTTTCTGTTCCGACGTAGTACGCCTCTATTTTCTCACCTTCTACAACATTTATGTTACCCATCCTGTCTATAAACTCTTCGAGTTTTATCAGACCCTCCTTTTTATCTCCGCAGTCCACATAAACGTGCTCTTTTGACCTGCCTATGATTTCCACTTCGTACTTGGCCCCTATTTCCCAGGTTTTTCTCAGAACTTTTCTTTCAATCATTTCCACTAATTCATCCATAACTTGCTCCGTAAAGATATTTTACTTAATGCATAATTATCCTTCACATGATTTGTCTGAGTCAACGTTATTGCTTTTTGGACCATCCTTGTGTTAACGTTAGACACTTGGCATGGAAGTTAAAAAAATCCAGTGTGTAATATATGATTGTGACGGGGTAATGTTCGACTCGTTAGAAGCGAACAGAAGACTTTACAATTATATAGCCACCTCGTTGGGAAGAGATGAACTTACCCATGAAGAGCTAGAATTCTGTCATACCCACACGGTACAAGAATCTATAAGTTTTCTTTTCAAGGATAGGCCTGAAGATGAGATAAGAGCATTACAGTTTCTAAAAAGTAGTGTTGATCTTAAAAATTTCATCCCCTATTTAAAAATGGAATCAAATCTCGTGGAAACTTTGAGCTTTCTTAAGGAAAAAAACGTAAAAACAGCCGTATGTACCAACCGAACAACTACTATGAAGCATATAATGGACATCTATAATTTGTGGCCTTATTTTGACTCTGTTGTGACTGCTCTTGATGTGAAAAACCCTAAACCTCACCCCGAATCCGTCATAAAGATCTTGCGTGAACTTGATGTGCAGAAAGAAAATACCGTATTTGTGGGCGATTCGGAGATAGATAGGCTTACCGCTTCTCACTCAGGTGTAATTTTTGTGTCGTATAAAAATCCGAACCTAGATTGTTATGCTCAAATACACAACCATCTTGAACTTATAACTCTTTTTTTTCCATGAAAAATTCCTCTGTAACCTTCCTCCTCGGATGAAGGAGGGCCATAAACGGACCAGAGATAATGTAAACAGAAGAAATAAGGAATATGGTGACCTTTGGTTCTATAAAGATCACAACAAGTGTTAATATTGCAAGTATAGCAGTTTTAAACGGTCTGACCCTTAAGAAGTTTAAATCCTTAAAACCGTAATACCTCACGTTACTGACCATAAGGAAAGCGAGTAGATATAAGAGCAAAGGAAGAAAAATAGACCTAAATTCCTCTTCATACCCGAAGTGCGAACAAAAAAGAACAGTGGAGGCAACCATTGACGCTGCCGCAGGTATAGGCAGGCCTAAAAAGTGTTTTTTCTGTACCGTTTCCACCTGGACATTGAACCTTGCAAGCCTGAGCGCACCGCATGCAACATATAAAAATGCGGCAAGCCAACCAAACCTATCATAAACTGATAAAGCCCAAAGATAAGCAAGAAGAGCTGGTGCAACCCCAAAGGCTACAAGATCTGAAAGAGAATCATACTCCACACCGAATTTGCTCGTGGTGTTGGTTATACGGGCCACACGTCCGTCAAGGATGTCGAATAAACAAGCAATGAATATAGCTATGCCTGCATGGATGAATTTTTTGTCAAGTGCCTCAGCAATTGCCCAAAAACCTGAAAATAAACTAAGTGATGTAAAAATATTCGGTAATAAGTATATTGGTCTTACCCTTTTTCTTCTCATAATCCCCCACTCCTTTTTGCTATAGGTGTAATACCTGCTTTGACCTTCTCACCTTTTCGAACGATTATATCATAATCCGGAGGAAGGCAAACATCAACTCTGGAACCAAAAGCTATCATCCCTATTCTCTGTCCTCTGCTTACCTTCATTCCTTTTCGCACATAGCAGAATATTCTTCTTGCCAGAAAACCTGCGATCTGAATGACAAGAATTTTCTTGTCTCCGTCTTTTAAGAGTATGTAATTTCTTTCATTTGTCTTCTCGACGCCATGTTTGAAAGCGCCATAATACCGACCAGGTTCATGTTGTACAGTCAATATTTCTCCATCACATGGTGATCTATTTACATGTACATCTAAGGGAGACATAAATATGGAGATAACATAACATCTTTCTAGTTCAAAGTCTTTGTAATCTTTTGTTTCCAGATTTAGAACTTTTCCATCGGCAGGAGAAAGAATAAAATTTTTGTCAAGGTCCGTAAACCTTTCCGGATCTCTGAAAAAGTAAAGGACAAAAATCGCAAAAATGAAAGACAGGATAGATAGAATTTTCTGACCCAAAAAAAAGGAGATAAGAAAAATGGCTAGCAGAGGCAAAAGTAATCTCTTTGCCTCACCGGCCACAGGAATTCTTTTCAATCCTTTCTCCCAATCCAACCCATCATAGACCTGAGTCTTTTGCCAACTTCTTCGATAGGATGTTCGCTTTCCTTCTTCTTTAATGCATTATAAACTGGTCTTCCGCATATATTTTCGAGTATCCACTCTCTAGCGAACTCACCGCTTTGGATTTCTCGCAGTATCTTTTTCATCTCATCCTTTGTCTTCTCCGTTATTATCCTTTTGCCACGCGTCATATCTCCATACTCTGCAGTATCACTTATGGAGTATCGCATATAGGATATTCCCCCTTCATATATGAGGTCCACAATGAGTTTTAACTCATGCAAGCATTCAAAATAAGCTATTTCAGGTTGATAACCAGCCTCTACCAAAGTTTCAAAACCTGCCTTAATAAGCTCGCTTGCCCCACCACACAGTACGGCCTGTTCTCCGAACAAGTCAGTCTCTGTTTCTTCTTTGAATGTCGTTTCAATGACACCTGCTCGGGTTGCTCCTATCCCTTTCGCATAGGCAAGCGCTTTGCTTAAAGCTTTTTTTGTGTAATCCTGATATACTGCTACGAGCGAAGGAACCCCGGCGCCCCTTAAAAATTCTCTTCTTACAAGATGTCCTGGACCTTTAGGAGCAACCATTATCACGTCTATATTTGGCGGTGGGACAATCTGCCCATAGTGGATGTTGAAACCGTGCGAAAAAACAAGCGTTTTACCCTCTGTCATGTTTTCCTCGATCTCGTCTTTGTAAAGCTTTGCCTGTACATTATCTTGGGCTAATATCTGGATGATATCCGCTATCTTTGAAGCCTCCTTAGCACTAATAGGTTTGAACCCGTGCTCCACCGCAAGATCATAGTTCTTGGTACCTTTGAGTTCAGCTACAACAACATTTAGTCCACTGTCCCTAAGATTCTGAGCCTGTGCATGACCTTGGCTCCCATACCCAATTATGGCTATAATCGAATCTTTGATAACACTTAACTCCGCGTCACTGTCATAATAGATCTTAGCCATGATCCTCTCCTTTCCCCTCTTTTATTTTTATTATTTTGTCTCCTCTTGGAATAGCAATAGGTCCCGTTCTTACTAAATCTTTTATTCCGAAAGGTTTAAGAAGATTGAGAAAAGCTTTAATCTTCTCCTCATCCCCGGTGATCATAATCGTGTAGGTCTTTGGCGCAACGTCAACTATATTTCCTCTAAAAATCTCGGTCAATCTCAAGATCTCTTCTCTTTTTTCATTTTCTGCCGCCACTTTCACAAGTATCATCTCCCTTGCCACATAATCTACGTTCTTGAAATCCACTACCTTTATCACATTTATAAGTTTGTTGAGCTGTTTCAGGATCTGCTCAAGTATAAACTCATTTCCAGTAGTGACTATGGTCATGATAGATAACGTAGGGTCCATAGTTTCTGCCACGCACAAGCTCTCTATGTTAAATCCCCTCGCACTAAAAAGACCTGCAACTCTTGCAAGAACTCCAAATTCATTTTCAACAAGAACTGAAATTATATGTCTCAAATTAACCTCCTATACAAGAAGCATATCCTTTAGTGCGGCACCTGCCGGTACCATAGGATAAACACATTCCTCAGGGTTTATATGCACGTCAACGAAAGTGGGTTTTTTATTGTTGAAAGCCTCTTTCAAGCAATCCTCTACTTCGTTCTCGCTTGTAACTCTCATCCCTTGAGCACCATAGGCCTCTGCTACTTTAACAAAATCAGGCGCATAAATGCGGGACCATGTGTACCTCTTTTCATAGAAAAGCTCCTGCCACTGTCTAACCATACCTAGATAACCGTTGTTCAAAATAACGACTTTAACCGGGAGATTAAACTGGACTGCAGTTGCGAGTTCTTGGATATTCATTTGGATACTACCATCTCCAGCTATATCTATTACCAGTTTTTCAGGAAACGCAACTTGGGCCCCTATGCTCGCAGGAAATCCATAACCCATTGTTCCTAAACCGCCCGAGGTTAATATCGTTCGTGGTTTTATGAACTTGTAAAACTGAGCGGTCCACATCTGATTCTGTCCAACTTCTGTCGCTATTATTGCTTCTCCTTTTGTAAGCTCGTATATCTTTTCAATTACAAACTGTGGTTTTAAGGAACCGTCTCTGTTATATGTAAGGGGGTACCCCTTTTTCCATTTTTCTATTTCCTCATGCCAAGATTTGATGGATTTATGAAAATCTGCAAAATCCGCTTTTTCCGCCTCATAGATTTCCACCATCCTCTTTAATGCTAATTTTGAATCCCCCACTATGGGAATATCCACCTTGATGTTCTTACTTATAGATGTGGGATCTATATCGATATGGATAATCTTTGCCCTGGGGGCAAATTCATCTATCTTTCCGGTTGCTCTATCATCAAAGCGGGCTCCTATCGCTATTATCAAATCAGATTCCGTGATAGCCATATTAGCTGCATATGTCCCATGCATGCCAAGCATACCAAGAAAAAGTGGGTGATTACCGGGAAACCCTCCAAGACCCATAAGGGTATTAGTGACAGGAATCGAAAGCAACTCTGCGAATTTCAAAAGTTCGGAAGCGGCACTTGAAGAAATGATACCACCACCAGTGTAAAGTACAGGTCTTTTTGACTGCGAAAGTAACTTCATTGCCCTCTTTATCTGACCCACATGTGGATTGTAATTTGGCTGGTATCCTCTTATGTAAACTTTATCTGGTACCTTCACGTCAGTAAGCGCCGAGGTTACATCTTTTGGAATATCCACAAGTACAGGCCCCGGCCGTCCTGTCCTGGCTATGTGAAACGCTTCTTTCATTATTCGGGGTAGATCCTTAACATCCTTAACAAGATAGTTGTGTTTTGTGCAAGGTCTTGTTATTCCGACTATATCTGCTTCTTGAAATGCATCGTTACCAATGAGAGAAGTGTTCACCTGACAAGAAAATACAACTATGGGGACTGAATCCATGTAAGCAGTTGCTATCCCAGTTACAGTGTTTGTCGCCCCCGGCCCTGAAGTGACTAAACACACTCCAACCCTACCACTTGCCCTTGCGTAACCATCTGCAGCATGCACAGCTGCCTGTTCGTGTCTGACAACAATTTGTTTAATGTCAGGGCATCTACACAGGCAGTCGGTGATATTCAGGGTTGCGCCTCCTGGGTAGCAAAACATTGTATCCACACCTTCTGATCTTAATACTTCCACGAAAATCTGAGCACCTGTTCTTTTGTGCATCGCGTCTTTAACTATCCTCCTTAAAATTTGGTCTACTCCATTACATATTTTGCAAGCTAATGATAAGTTTATATGCTATTAAATGTGCTGAAAAATGTCAAATACAACCAGATACACCTTAAAATTTTATTTTAACCTCTCTGATTTTACAGTCCTTTATGCAGATTTATCTCAAATTTTGCCATAAGAAAGGGCCAGTTTCATAATCGAACATTCTCAATAGTTTTGGTCCTTTGAGTTCCAATATGTGATATTCAGCTCCGAACACCC
>JAOADT010000026.1 GCA_026417175.1 Deltaproteobacteria bacterium
GTCGGCCACCGGGTAAACTTTAACCACGTTCTTCGTTTGGTTGGATTCGGCATCCGTAATCTTGAGCACTTCGTTTTCAATCGTGTAAGACAATTGCAACGGCTCAAGCATCAGCTTCAAGGCACTCTTCAATACCCCCTCTTATAGTGAAAAGACTGCCACCGAGAAAGTTCTTAGTAAAAAGATGTAGATTTTTATAAAATACTCTCGGTTTACTGTTTAGATTCGCTTTATAATTCTGGAGCCCTTCTGTCTGTGCTTTTTCTTTAATTTCAGCCTCTTCCGCATAATAAATTGATAGTGCACCCGTAGGACAAGCCTGTACACATCTTGTTGTCTTCCATCCTTCATCTAGAAGATGTGCGCAAAAAGTACACTTTTGGGGTATTTTAAGCTCCTCGTTCCACGTGATCGCATTATAAGGACATGCTTCTACGAGTTCCTTCTGCTCCTTAGACAGGCTGGGATCAATAATTACTATTCCATCTTTTCTTTTATATACGGCACCATTTTTGGCCACTCTTATGCACGGAGCATTATCGCAATGCATACAAGGCACAGGAAGATAACAGACGTCTATAAATGGGTACTGGCCCCTTTCTCTTCCTTTTATTTCTATCCAGCTTCTCCCCTTTTTAGCCATTGGCTTAGTTATGGGGGTCCAATCATTATTCACATGTTCGTCCTTACACGCCAAAAAACAGTTATGACAATTTTCACATTTTTCTGCATCTATTATAAAGTACCATCCTTTCACGGCTCCTCCCATTTCTCCACTTCTACGAGACACGAATTGACAGCCATACTATGGGATTTCTTTATTATGGGCCTTGAGGGGGTAAGAATGTTTACACACCCACCTCTATCGGGCGATTCTCCAGGAACTCCAACGGGATCATAGACTGCGGACCCCTCATAGGAGTGGACAACCCCAGGAGGGACTCTCTCTGTGACATGAGCAGCGCAGATTACCGAGCCCCTGTCATTAAAAACCTTGACTAAGTCGAGATTCTTAATTCCCCTCTTCTCGGCATCCTTTGGATTTATCCTTATAATCCAGTAATAATAACCATTTATACAAACTCTATGGTCTTTAATATCATTTATCCAACTCTCTTTACCATCTCCCATAGTGTGAAAACTGTACCTAGGATGAGGTGTGATAAGAAAAAGTGGATACTTCCGATAGAGCTCCTCGGTGTGATGGCCCTCCCATGCAGGAATATATTTTGTCATAACAGGTCTCTCAGGGTCATTTGGGTCAAAACGTTTAAGACTGGAACAAACAAACTCGATTTTGCCGGTCTGAGTTTGCAATCCTTTAAACACTTCCTCACTGTAGTCGGCAGGCAATGGTGCTATTTCTGGTGTATCTTTTGGTCTCCCTTCATAAAAAGACCTGAAAGACACAGGTGCTCTTAGTTCCTCCTTGGGTGGAGGGACAACATAGTAACCCCTCTTCAAAAAGTCCTTCCACGAAATGACTTTCGGCAAATCACTGGCTTCAAAAAGCCTTTTACACCACTCAAATTCAGAAATTCCCTCCGTGTACATTAGACCAAACCCGAGTCGTTGGGCCAACTGAGCGAATATCCAGAAATCAGATCTCGATTCACCCAAGGGTTCTATACACTTGTGTTGCATTACAATCACCCGGTGATTGCACTGAGTGAAACTATGCTGGATGTATCCTCCACAGTTGGCAAACTCACTTATATCCCATCGCTCAAAGTTTGTACAAGCGGGGAGAATGATGTCTGCAAATTTTGTCTCTCCCTCAAACCATATGGATTGGTTAACAACAAACTCGAGGTTTTCCGATCGGTACATTTTAACATATCTGTTGGATTCAGGCATTGTTCCAATATGTGATCCACCGTACTTGTAATACATCCGTACTGGTGCATAACCTGGAGCGGGGTACTCGAATTTTCTGAACTGTCCTTCTATAGTTTTAGCATCAGTAAAATAACCTTCTGCCTTCCCTTTCATAATCGCTTCAGGGATTCGTAACCTGGGAACCAACTGGTAGACAGTGTTTACCGTGGGCAGTTGGGGCATCCTTACATACAAGTTAACTCCGAGTGCCGTATTTGCAGTGTCTCCTGAAAGTCCGCCCTCTGCATATCCAGGAAAATAAAAACTCGTGTCCACTGGTGTACCTTGTTGCATTCCTCCGAAATTAACCCCTGGCTTCCCCAAACCTTGCATAGCCATTAGACAAACCATGGATCTTGCCCATTCTGTTCCTGTTGCATCTCTACAAGCACCACCAAACCCAACCAGGCCTCCAGCCGCGAGATATGTTTTTCTTGTGCCCCACAGCCTAGCAAGAGCCCTTACATCTTTTGCCGGAACCCCAGTCTCCTTCTCCTGCCATTCTGGTGTCTTGGGAATCCCGTCTTCCTTTCCAAGAATATAATTTTCCCATTCTTCAAAACCATAAGTGTTTTTTTCGACATACTCTTTATCGTAGAGTCCCTCCGTAATCCAAACATACGCAATCGCGAGAGCCATAGCGTTCCCTGTAGATGGTCTCGGAGCAATCCATTTGCCCCTAAAAAGAGCAGCCGTATGATTGTAAAAAGGATCTATGAAAACCATCTTTACTCCGAGATCCTTAAGCCACTGTCTCCTGATCGTCCCTTCGAATGCTCCATAGACACCATTTGTAGCTTCGGGGTCTGAAGACCAGAATACTACTAAGTCGCAATTCTTTAAACAGTCCTCTACTGTGCCATACGTTTCTGGGGCTCCTAAGTGCATACTTTGACCATAGTGATGCATTGCTCCCCAATACCACCCTTCCCAACTATCAGGGTTATGAGCAACTGGGGTAAATCCGACATTGTTAAAAAATCTTAATCTAGCACTCAGCCAATAACCTAAGTTGCCCCAAAGGTGATGCGAACCACTACCGTGAAGTATTGAGCCGGGACCATATGTTTTCTTTACGCGCTTTATCTCGTTGGCAACTATATCAAGAGCTTCATCCCAACTAATTCTCACATACTCAGAAATACCCCTTTTCTCTATGTTTCTCTCTCCATTCGGATCGAAATCGATCCTTTTCATAGGATACAGAATCCGGTGTGGTGAATATATCATAGACTTCAAAGTTAGTGTGTACGGTGCCACAGTTGTCTTTTTAGGAGGTGAAAAAATTTTACCCCTGGCCTCAATTTTCCAGGGCTCCGGGTCATTTTTGTCAAATTCGATAGGGGTCAGTCTTAAGATCTTATCTTCTTTTACATATACGAAAACAGGCCCACCATTTGTGTTGCTCGTATACCTTTTTACACCTCGCCCAAGATCAGTTCCATAAACTGTAGATACTTCTTCCATGTAACTGATCAAGTCCATGAACCAACAGGACAAATGCTCTGGACCTTCTGCACGGATTTGGAAGGATTTCATTGCATTTGTGATAGCAAGATAGTTTTTAGGTGGAAAAAGTAATTCAACAGCTATACTGGCATTATCGAAGGAAATTACTATATCTGCAAGGGCATTTACCCCTTCTTTCGAAAAGACCTTACCTTTTTGTATCACGTAATACCTTCCGTAAGAGTTATCCCTCAGTTTTATCTGGGCTATAATGTCCTTTTCGCTCAGGCGCTCTTTGAAACGTGGGTATTTTCTGGCCTTATAGTTTAGTTGCGTACCAAGTACCCAAAGTATAAATTTGAGACAAAGCTTGGCCCCTCTTTCTGACCTTGCTAGTCTGCAAATAATGTTTTTTAGTATCATGGTTTTAGACTTTTATATCAGATTTAACATACTGTCCATATGGAAATTTATATGTTTTTAGCTACTTCGTAACCTTCCCTGATAGCGTCAACAATAAGACGTGGATCTTTTGCATCACCAATAATAAAAACATCGGGAAATTCACTTCGCAGTTCTTCATATAAACTTGAATTAGAAGAGGGCGGTAAAGATACTACTATTGTATCCGCCTTCAAAATTTTTGTTACGCCATCCCTATCTATAATCTCAAGGCCTTCTTTCACTGTCCTCCATTCTTTTACGCCAGAGTAAATGATTACTCCTTTTTTCTTAAACCATGCTAAAAGCAGATGGAGCCGAAAGTCAACCATTCCCTTTCCTATCGTTTCGTCTTTTTCAACAATACTGACTTTTCTTCCCCTCTTTACGAGAAATTCTGCTACCTCCATTCCGTGAATTTGACCCCCTACGATTACCACTTCCTTACCGACTGGCAAAAAGAATCTTGAAAGCCATCTTAACAAACGAGGATTTAAAAACCGAAGGTAAAATTTGAGCTTTGCATGAAATTCTGCACTTTGTTTAATTTTCCTAGAACTTTCCCCTTGAAGCACCAAGGCTTTCGGTTCACCCCCCGTGGCAACAATTACAACATCAGGGTTAACACGTTTTATTTCTCGTACAGTTGCTTTTTTTCCTTTAATTACCACGACGCCAAGTTTTCTAATCTGGCTAACGAGAAACTTTATTAGCACATATATATCCTCGGTTTCAGTGCCCTTTATAAAGGTTGCCATGGGAAGAAGCCCACCGAGTCTCTTTTCTTTTTCGAAGAGAAACACCTCGTGGCCTCGGAGCGCTGCAATTCTTGCTGCTTCCATTCCGGCAGGCCCTGCTCCTATAATAGCAACTCTCTTTTTCTTTTCAGCCGTGGGTAACGAATAGTCTGTCGTGCCTAGAGCAGCATTTACCCTGCAACGTCTGTGCATTCCTCTACTTTGATCCAAACATGTTCCACAAGCTGTGCAAGGGACTATATCTTCCGGTCTTCGCTGAGCAAGTTTGTTAGGCAGCTCTGGATCGGCAAAAAGCCTTCGAGACATTGCTATAAAGTCTGCCTTCTTCTCCCTGAGAATCTTCTCGCCAAGATCTGGGTCAATTCTTCCTACAATAATAACAGGGATTGAAACTACTTTCTTAATACCCTCTGCTAGATATATATTTGCACCTGCTCCATGCTTTTTCCAGTAGTATTCCTTTGGGAACTCTTTTGTTGGGATCGGGGGTTCTGGAAAAAATAGCTGCTCTGGTAAGAATCCGCCCACGTGGAAACCCAACCAATGGTTTCTCACTTGGATCGCATCCACTCCTGCTTTTTCAAGTAAAACTGCTATTTTTCTACTCTCTTCGGTCGTTAGGCATCTGTTGTCCTCTATACCGATAGCTCTTCCAATTTCAATCCCATTCATACATACTGTCACTGGAAAGTCGTCTCCACACCTTTTTTTAATCTCTCGAATAACCTCGACAAGAAACCTAGCTCGGTTCTCAGTGGTCCCTCCGTATTCGTCGCTTCTTCTATTCCAGAAGGGGGATAAAAAGTTATGAAATAGATGGCTGCTGCCGGCGTTTATATCCACACCATCGAAGCCAGCTTTTTTTGCTCTGAGGGCAGCCAAACCAAACTTTTCTACAATCTCTCTTATCTCTTCCTTCGAAAGAGGTCTGATTATATCTCTATGAAATTCGGTCTCGAGATCTATATTTACGGGAGAAGCACCGATTGGGGGACCTTCATACAAAGGAGTTTCATATGGGAAAAGAGGGTTTTGCCAAGGACCAAGATGGACCATTTGCATAAAAGTTGGACATCCATATTTGTGAATCTCATCTACGAGCTCTTTCAGTCCAGAAATATAGATATCATCGTCAATCCTGTACTGATTAACCCACCTTGCACCTTTGGGAAAATCGATTACAGGCGATTCGACTATAAGTAATCCTACCCCTCCCTTTGCCAAAGCACCATAAAATGCTTTAGTAATTTCGTTCATACGAATTTCGTCTTTATGCCAATACATCATTGAAGCACCAGTTTTTATAATCCGGTTTCTGGTTAAAACCGAACCGATTTTCCCTGGTTTCAGTATTTCTTTGTACTCCATATGATGACTAATATACAATAATTATGCCATTCATTTCTAATCCAAATTAATAGCACTTTGCCTATGTCAGACTTCTTATACTGACCATATGCTGCAAAAACGACTAAATGCTACAACGAAATCCTTTATTCTTGCCGTTTAAAGCTAATCCGTGTATCATCGCCTTTCCACCAAACCTTTATTCTTCATGACTGTCATATGAAAAATCGCTAGGAATTAGATTTCTTTTAATTGTTCGCGAATTTTATTATAATAGTGAAAGCAGCTAACCGAGAGATGTAATGAAAAATTTAGTTATCCTAACTATCATTCTATTTCAGACATATGCAGGATTTTCTTCTTCTAAAGATGCTGAGGTTCAAGAACCTGTCATGGGTTTAATAGTAGAAAGGGCTACAGAAAGTGGAATTTCTACTTGCAGATTTTGCGCAAACGTTCTGCGCACAGGTAGGATACATTCTGATGGAACTCACATAATAGAGAATCATATTAGAAACTACCTCTTTTCTAAAAAGATTGTGCCCCAGGAATGTGACCTTAATGTAGATCGGTGTATCTATGTATTACTGTATGCCTTTGAAGAAAAAGTGGGCGGAAATCTATCAGTAGAAAAACCTGCGAAGGTGGGATTCCATATACATCTTCTTGATAGGATGGTACCGGTTAGTTCGTTTACTTTCCATGAGGAGCAAAAGCCTCTCTTTAGCAACTTATTGGGCATAGGTAAGTTTTTCAAAAGAAAGGCCAAGTGGATAGATGCAACAACCCTAGCCGAAGAGGGTGTTAAAAAAGCGCTCGATACGATAATAGGAGGGCAGTAAAAAGCAGTAAAAAATGAAAATACTATTTGCAATGGATCTCTTAGATGGAAAATGTGTAAGGCTTACAAAGGGAAACTTTGGACAGGTAAAAATTTACAGTGAAGATCCTTTAAAAGTTTTAGATGAAATGCTTGAAGAAGGAGCGAGGGATTTCCACGTAGTCGATTTAAATGGGGCAAAAGACGGTGAACCACGGCACTTGGGATTAATTAAAAAGATTAGAAAAAAAGTGCCGGGTTATCTTCAGATAGGCGGTGGCGTAAGAACGGCAGAGGTGGTACATATATATAGAGAGATAGGGATCGATGGAATAATAATAGGAACCCGTGCGTATACAGATCCTGAGTTTCTCCCTTCCCTCAAATGTAAAGGAATCGTACTGGGTCTAGACATTCTTCACGGAAAACCCATGATAATGGGATGGAAAAAAGAAGCGCCGATGGAGCTATCCGAGGTGATTGATTTGGCAGAGAAATGTGGTATTTCAGCGCTTCTTGTGACAGCTATAGAAAAAGATGGCACATTAGATGGACCTGACTTTCAGATTTTAAAAGAGATCATGTCCTTAACTCAAATTCCAATAATCGCCAGTGGGGGGGTCGCAACCTTGATGGATCTATCATTATTATCCAAGATTGGAGTGTACGGTGTTGTGCTAGGGAAGGCTATATATGAGAAAAAGATACAGATTAAGGACGCGATAAAACTAATTTTGGGGTAATCCTATGTCAGAAGATAAAATAAATGAGTTAACAGAAATAATAAAATGGGATGAAAAAGGCCTTGTTCCCTGTGTGGTCCAAGACTCCAAAACCAATGAAGTTTTAATGCTAGCATATATGAATAAGGAAGCTCTGACAAAGACTATTGTTACAAAAAAAGCGCACTATTATTCGAGATCAAGACAGAAGATATGGTTAAAAGGGGAAGAGTCAGGTCATAACCAAATAGTAAAAAATATTTACATTGACTGTGACGGGGATACCATTCTCCTGGTTGTAGATCAAAATGTTGGCGCATGCCATACTGGTTACTATTCATGTTTTTACAGATTGTTTGACAACGGGCTAAAAATTGTTGGTAGAAAGGTATTCGAAGAAAGTGAGGTTTATAAGAAAACAAAATGAAAAACCTTTCTCGTCTTATCTTAAGCCTCATTTTTATAGGACACATTCCGCTTATTCCCGGGACTTTCGCATCTTTTGTATGTTGCTTTATCCTTTTCTTTCTGCCTAATCGTTCTATATTTTTGGATATTACCGTTATTTCTAGTATCATTTTGCTTTCAGTTGGACTCGTGCATTACAATAGACCCTCACAAAAAGATCCACGTTATATAGTTTTAGACGAAATAGTAGGGATGTGGATTACGATGAGTGGTCACAAAACAACTATTTTGAGTCTTTCTGCAGGATTCATTCTTTTTAGGTTTTTTGATATAATGAAACCGTACCCTGTGAAAAAACTAGAAGGCCTCCCAAATGGTTGGGGTATAGTTGCTGATGACATTCTAGCAGGTGTTTACGCAAACTTTTCTCTTTGGTTAATTAAAATTGTCCAAAAGAGTCTGTTATGAAATATGAAAGTTGAAGAAAAGATTGGACGTATATTGAGGGACAGAGGTTTGAGATTGGCAATCTCTGAATCTTGTACTGGCGGTCTTGTCTGTCATAGCATTACTAACGTGAGCGGTTCCTCAGTATATTTCGAGGCAGGCATTATAGCATACAGTAACCAATCAAAAGTGAAGTTCCTCAACGTAGGTGAAGATCTCATCAGAACAAAGGGTGCCGTGAGCGAGGAGGTGGCGGCGGCTATGGCAGAAGGTATAAGAAAGGCTATGGCTACTGACATAGGTATATCGGTTACAGGAATCGCAGGCCCCACTGGAGGTACACCGGAGAAGCCTGTAGGTTTAGTTTATGTCGGACTCTCAACAACAGATGGTAACTTTGTAAGAAAGTTACTATTATCTGGGACGCGAACACAGATAAAACAAAAGGCTACGCGTGAGACCTTGAAATTTCTTTTGGACTATTTGCAGGGAAAATTGATGTGAGAGCATTTGTGGCTTTTGACATTCCTCAGCCAGTAAAGGATTACCTAAACAAACTTACCTTTGAACTTTCAAAAAGGCTTGACGGAGTAAGATGGGTAAGAAGTGAAAATCAACATTTAACTATAAAATTTCTTGGAGATATAGATGAGTCTCTGATCGAAAAAATCATTTCCGCAATTAATAACATCACCGAAACGACTTCTGCGTTTAAGGTTGGGTTCAAAGGATTAGAGGGTTTCCCTAACTGTCATATGGCACGAGTGATCGTGATTACCCTATCTCAGGGGGTGGAAGAATTAAAAAGAATTTTTCACCTTCTGGAAAAAGAGCTTGCGCGACTAGGATTCTCAAAAGAAGATAGAGAGTTTATACCTCATATAACTTTGGGACGAAGAAAAAATCCCAAGCCTTTGCGTGAAATCATTCAAATTGAGCCTTTGGAATTTATAGTCGAGGATCTTGTTTTTTACAAAAGTACCCTAACGAAGTTAGGTCCCATATACGAACCGATTTGGAAATTAAAATTGAAAGAAAGGAGTTGGTAGAAATGGCGAAGGATGAGCTTACTAACAAAAACAAAGCGTTAGAAATGGCTGTCAATCAGATAGAGAGACTATTTGGTAAAGGATCGATCATGAGACTTGGTGAAAAAACAGCTGTGGAAATTCCCGTTGTATCCACAGGTTCTTTAGCTCTTGATATAGCCCTCGGTATAGGGGGCTTACCTCGAGGAAGGGTGATTGAAATATTCGGTCCAGAGGCGTCAGGTAAAACCACCCTTGCCCTTCAGGTATTAAGTGAAATTCAAAAGAAAGGCGGTGTGGCAGCCTTTATTGATGCAGAACATGCCCTTGACGTCAATTACGCAAAAAAGATAGGTGTAAAAACGGATGAGCTTTTGATCTCCCAGCCTGACACAGGTGAGCAGGCGCTTGAGATAGCTGAAATACTTGTGAGAAGCGGGGCTGTTGACGGACTTGTGATAGATTCAGTAGCAGCCTTAGTACCGAGGGCTGAAATCGAAGGGGAGATGGGAGATGCCCACATGGGACTTCAAGCAAGACTTATGTCTCAGGCCCTCAGGAAACTTACTTCTACAATAAGTAAATCGATGACAACTGTCATTTTTATAAACCAGATAAGGCAAAAAATAGGGATCCAATTTGGGAATCCCGAGACAACAACGGGTGGAAACGCCCTAAAATTTTATGCCTCCATACGACTAGATATAAGAAGGGTTTCATCAATTAAAGATGGTCAAGAAGTTATAGGATCCAGAACGCGGGTCAAAATCGTTAAGAATAAACTTGCACCACCTTTTAAAGAGGTTGAATTCGATATGATATTTGGTGAAGGAATATCTAGAGAAGGAGACATAATAGATCTGGGAGTGGAAATCGGTTTAATCGAAAGAACCGGGACATGGTATGCTTACGGAGAAACAAGATTGGGTCAGGGAAGGGAAAATGCGAAGGATTACTTAAAGAAACATCCAGAGATAGCCAAAGAAATAGAAAATAAGATCCTTTCTCATTTTGGCCTATTAAGGAGTGATGCGTGACATCAAAAGAAATAAGAAATAAATTCCTCAAGTTTTTTGAATCACAGGGCCATACAATCTGCCCAAGTTCTTCTCTTGTGCCTCAAAATGATCCTACTTTACTTTTTGTAAATGCTGGAATGGTCCAGTTCAAGGGGGTTTTCTTGGGTCTCGAGACAAGACCTTTTGTTAGAGCAGCATCTTGTCAAAAGTGCGTCAGAGCCGGTGGCAAGCACAACGATTTTGAGAACGTGGGAAAGACTTTAAGGCATCATACCTTTTTTGAGATGTTAGGAAACTTCTCTTTTGGGGATTACTTTAAAAAGGAAGCAATCGCCTACGCGTGGGAGTTTGTCACAAAAGAGCTGAATTTAGATAAAAAGAGAATATGGGTGACCATTTTTGAGGAAGATGAAGAAGCTGAAGAGATATGGCAGAACGTTGGGGTCAAGAAGGAAAGAATACTGAGACTTGGGGAGAAAGATAATTTTTGGGCCATGGGAGATGAGGGACCCTGTGGTCCGTGCTCGGAGATTCACTATGACATGGGAGAAGATACAGGATGCGGAAATATTGAGTGTGGCGTATCTTGTGACTGCGACCGATTTTTAGAGATCTGGAATTTAGTTTTCATGCAGTATGAAAGAAAAAAAACCGGGGAAATAAAGCCTCTTCCAAAACCCTCAATTGATACTGGAATGGGACTGGAAAGAATTTCGGCTATAATGCAAGGCAAAAAAGGGAATTACGAGACAGACCTTTTTTATCCGATAATAAAAAAAATAGAGGATCTCTGTGATTTTAAGTACGGAGAAGTCCAAGAGAAAGACATCGCTTTTCGAGTAATTGCAGACCACATAAGAAGTGCTACTTTCATAATAAATGACGGCGTATTACCAGAAAGGGACGGAAGGGGTTATGTCCTTCGTAGAATAATTAGAAGGGCCATGCGATATGGGAGAAAGCTAAATGTTGAGAAGGAGTTTCTTTACACCCTCTCGAGTACAGTAGCTGACATAATGGGAGAGATCTACCCTGAAATAAATCAGAATCATCCCTATATTGCAATGGTAATAAAAAATGAAGAAGAGAGATTTAAGGAGACTTTGTCAATTGGAACAAAACTTTACGAAGATTTCGTTTACGAGATAAAAAAGAGTGGGGGGAAAACAATCCCAGGAGATCTGATTTATAGACTTTACGATACTTACGGTTTTCCTTTAGATTTGACATTGGAGATGGCATGGGAAGATGGTCTTGAGGTCGACCTAGAATCGTTTAACAGAGCTCTCTTTTTACAGAAGGAAAGATCAAAGGAAGCAACTAAAATTAAGAAAGAGAGAGAAATCCTGCAACAGGATAGACTCCATCTAATAGGTGAACCTACGGTTTTTGTTGGATACGAATGCCTTGAGGCAGAAGGTAAGATTGTAAGTATATTGAAGAATGGGGTCGTGGCAGAAAGTCTTATTGAGGGTGATGAAGGTGAGATAGTATTAGATGTAACACCTTTCTATGCAGAAGGTGGGGGTCAAGTATCCGATCAGGGTGAAATTGAAGGTAAAGAGGGAAGAGCAATTGTTATTTCGGTCCGAAGAACAAATGTGGATGTGTTTGTGCATAGAGTAAGAGTTGAGTCTGGGTGCATCAAAACAGGTGATGTTATCAGATCAAAGGTAGACCGGGAAAAAAGAGCAGATGTCTCTAAAAATCATACGGCAACCCATCTTTTACATTTCGCTTTGAAAAATGTACTCGGTGAGCATGTAAGACAAAAGGGTTCTCTAGTGGAAAGAGAAAGACTGAGATTCGATTTCACCCATTTTAGGCCTATGGAAATACACGAGATATGGAAAGTAGAGGAGTTAGTAAACCGAAAGATAATGGAATGTCTAGCAGTTGAAACGGATATTAAATCTAAGAATGAGGCGCTAAAAGACGGAGCAATTGCCCTTTTTGAGGAAAAATATGGGGATTATGTGAGAGTTGTAAAAATTGATGGTATTAGTAAAGAGCTATGTGGAGGTACCCATGTTAAAAATACGGGACAAATTGGTCCTTTCATAATTAAGGATGAAGGGGCTTTGGCATCTGGTGTAAGACGTATTGAAGCAGTGACGGGAATTTACGCTCTTAATTATTTGAAAAACGAAAGGAATGTATTAGTAGAACTTTCTTCAATCCTAAACGTAGAAAAACAAAAGGTATCGGAGAGGGTTCTTTCTCTAGTTGGTGAAATAAAAGAAAGAGAAAAAGAGATACAAAAATTCAGACATACGTTTTTTCTCTATAAAGCCGACGAAGCTTTGAGGGAAGGGATAGACGTTGAGGGGGTAAAACTAGTCTGTATCTTTTTAGAGGATCTGGAAGTTGAAGAAATGAGAAAACTTTCCGATATGGTAAGAAGCAAAGATAAAACTTCCATAGCAATTCTAGGTACAACTAAGAACGAAAAAGGTATAATTCTTGTGGCAGTAAGTAAAGGTCTTGAAACAAAATACCATGCAGGACACATAGTAAAAAAAATAGCCGAAAGATACGGGGGTAAAGGAGGAGGTAGTGCTAACTTGGCTCAAGCAGGATTACCTCCTGATAAGGTGAAAAATGTCATCAACGATAAAAAATTTCTCAAAGAGGTGCTTTCCCTTCACAATTGAGAATGGAAGAATATTTAAATACGTTAAAAAAAGTTCCTCTCTTTTCATCTCTAAACGAACAGACCTTAAAGGACATTTTAAAGATCACACAGAAAAGAAAATTCGTTAAAGGAAAAGTTATATGTTGCGAGGGTGAACCTGGCGATTCTATGTACATTGTTTTGTCCGGAAAAGCAAAAGTCTCTCTTGTTCATGATTATAAAGAATACATTCTTGCATTTATCGAGAAGGGTGGTTTTTTTGGTGAATTATCATTGATAGATGGGCTACCCCGTTCGGCTAATGTGGAAGCTGTTGAAGATTGCGAGGTTCTAGCTATTCATAGGGGAGATTTTTTAAGGCTACTTAGACAGAGTCCCGAAATCTCAATCGAAATAATGAAAATGTTATCTGAAAGACTTAGGTCAACGGACGAAAGAGTTAAGAGTTTAGCATTTTTACCTGTAGAAGGTCGAATACTTAATTATCTGGTTGATTTTGCACAAAAGAATGGAGTTCGTGTGAAAAATTACTTAATCATAGACAGAGCCCCGTCAAACAACGAAATAGCCACACTCTGCGGATGCGCTAGAGAAACGGTATCAAGGGTATTAAAAGCTTTAAAACAAAAAGGTGTTATACGCCGTAACAAACGCCAATACGTTATATTTCCTCCTAATGAGGTGGTTTAAATTTTTACCGAATTTACTCCCCTAATATCTTTGTTTCTCTATAAGCCCTCATGTAAGCATTTATATTCTTCTGAGCTATGTTTTTAAACCTTTCCCTTACAGGCTCGTCTAAAGCCTCTATAGGGAAGAGATTAGATGCTCGCACTAGGGCTCCCAACATGGTGGTATTTGTTATAGTGACGCCCATCTCCTCTTTTGCTATCTTAAGTGCGTCCACGTAAGCCACTTTCCGTCCGGGAAATAGTCTTTTTATGGATTCCTCATCCAAATTAGTATTCAATACCACTATGCCATCTTCTTTTAGTCCTTCCATAGGATTACCAGAATTAACTAGACTAGAATCCAAAATCACAATGACATCGGGTTTGTAGATTTTTGATCTTAATCTAATTGGAGTTTCTGAAATTCTTAAAAAAGCCTGAACTGGTGCACCTCTCCTTTCCGGCCCAAAACTTGGAAAAGCCTGGGCGTACATACCTACCGAAATTGCGGCCTGTGCGGCTAGCTCGGCGGAGGTTACTGCTCCTTGACCGCCTCTTCCGTGAAATCTTATCTCCTTCATGCTCCTCTCCTTCCTATTTTATGGAATTTTATCTTATTCTCCAGGTAGTTCCTTCCTTAGTATCTTGTAAAATTACGCCTTTTTCAAAAAGCTCTTTTCTTATCTGATCTGCTTTTGTATAGTCCTTCATTTTTCTTGCTACCATTCTTTCCTTTATTTTCTTCTCCACGTAGTTTAAGTCAAGTCCGATTCTTTTAAGGTGTCTTCTCTTCTCCTCTTCGTCAAATACATACGGGTCTTTATAAAGGAGTCCCATTATGTTTGAGAGTCTGATAAGAGTCTCCCTAGTATGGACTATTCGAGGGTATAATGTCTCGTCCCTCGCATCTAGCAGTCTATTTAAAAGCCTGGAAAGTTCAAAGATCTGAGATATGGCATAAGGTGTATTAAAATCATCCTCCATTGCGTCAAAGAATCCCTTCTCTAGAGCTAGAGCCTCTTCGTGTGTCTCTATTTTTGAAGAATCTACATCGTTAGCCCTCATAATTGTGTAGTAGAGCCTTCGCAAGGCTTCTTCGGTATCTTCTATGGCCCTCTCGTTATAATCAACAGGATTTCTATAGTGAACTGAGAGAAAAAAAAGTCTCAGCACTTCCGGATCGTACATTTTTAAAAATTCCTTGATTAGAAGTACATTACCTAAAGATTTTGACATTTTTTCTTTTTCAAAGTTCACAAAACCATTGTGCATCCAGTAAGTTACGAATTTTCCGCCCAAAGCTGCTTCGGATTGAGCTTTTTCATTTTCGTGGTGCGGAAAAATAAGGTCCCGACCACCGCCATGAATGTCAAATGGAACACCCAGATATTTTATGCTCATGGCGGAACACTCGATATGCCAGCCTGGCCTTCCTTTCCCGAATGGTGAGTCCCAATAGGGCTCACCTTCCTTTGATGCCTTCCATAAAGCAAAATCGAGAGGATTTTTCTTTCTCTCATCTATCTCGACCCGGGCACCTGCCAACATATCTTCTAAACTTCTTTTCGAAAGCTCTCCGTACTTCGGAAAACTGTCGATCGAAAAATAAACATCTCCGTCAACTAAATAGGCGTTTTTTTTCTTTACGAGGTTTTCTATCAACACTATCATATCATCAATGTGATCTGTTGCTCTAGGCTCAAATGTAGGTTTCAAGATATTAAGCTTTTCCATATCTTCGTAATACGAGTGTATGTACTTTCTTGCCACCTCATCCCAGGGGACGTTCTCCTCTTTTGATTTTTTTATAATTTTGTCATCTATGTCTGTAAAGTTCTTGACAAAGACTACCTGGTAGTTTTTTGCGAGAAAAAAACGGTATACAGTGTCAAATACTATTGCATTTCTTGCATGACCAATATGGCAATGATCGTAAACAGTTACACCACACACATACATTTTCACCTTGCCCTTTTCCTCTGGCTGAAATTCCTCCTTTTTCCCGGAAAGAGTGTTGAAAACTTTCTGTATCATGGGCCGTATTATTTATCATGAAGGACACTCTTTGTCAAAGATTTCGCTCACTAAGCTCGGCACTTGTTTTAACATTTTCATGGCTTTTTTTGCTTCATCCACTTGTAGGCCCCCAAGACCACAGCTTGGTGTAACAATGATTCGGTCTCGAGATCGTTCACGGCCCAAAAGGATAAGTTCTTTAAAAAAAGTCGAAAGGATTTTCTTTACATTGTCCATTTCTGTCTTCCTAATATCTTCTGTTGAAGGTATAACTCCGGGTGAAATCATACCCCCTCGGTCTAAAAAGTTCTCCAATTCTTTTATATGGAGAAACATACTTTCTAAAAAACTATATGCATCGTAGTTTACGATGTCCAAGCTAGTTTTAAGGACCAAGGACCAATCGGTATTACCGCAACAATGTACCCCTTTTTTTGCTTGTAAGCCTCTTCCTACTTCCTCTAAAGCCTCCATTATCCTCTCTTTCGAAAATGAAAAATAAATGGATCCGTAGGCCACCAGATAAGGTTCATCAAAAAATATTACCACTTCCTTTTGAGGAGCACACTTTTTTAACTCTCTAATCATCCACTTTGCTCTCATGTTAAGCGTTCTTTTTACTATGTCAAACAAAAAATCGTTGTAAATAACGGGGACTCCTTTTTTATCTTTTATACCCATAGCCATACTTATGGGCCCTGTTATCTGGGTTTTTACAGCCTTTGACGTGGCATCAACCTCTTTGAATCTTTCTAATAGCCTGTAAAAGCCGGGGATCAAATCTTCGTTAATAGAGAAAGCATCAACTTTTTCGTCTTCGATCAGTGCCAGGTAATCGTCCAAGTCCGTTTCCCTCTCCTCATCCACATAAACCGCTCCATCCTCTGTAGTTACAAAAAAAGGGACACCCTCGATAAACGGAGAGTACATATTTTCTTTTTTGGATCTCTTAGGCAACTGCGGCCAAAAAGGTATTTCGGGACATGTACAAAAAATAAGGTCTATGGCTTCATCCACATTCCTAAGAGGAAGACTTCCAATTCCTGTGATCACGATTTCCATGGGCTGGATTAATTATATCAAATATTTTTCTCAATAAGACTAAATTTTCTTTATTTAGATAATTAAATTGTGGTAATATTTTGACAACATAACCCTTTCTTCTTTAACGGCCGGCATATTCCTGCCCTGTTTTGAGGATAAAGGGTAAAAAAGACAGGAGGAAGTATGTTACAAGCTAAGCTACATGACACAGTGAGGGTTCATTATACTGTGTCCTTGAAGGACGGATCAGTATTCGACTCAACAGAAGGGAGGGAACCCTTCGAGTTCACAATTGGAGAGGGAATGGTTATTCCGGGTTTCGAGAATGGTGTATTAGGTATGAGAGAAGGAGAAACCAAGACATTTTCCGTATCACCCGAGGATGGTTATGGCGAGTACAACGAAGACCTAGTAGTAACGATAGATAAGTCCTATATACCACCTCACATTAATCCAGAGGTGGGGATGGTATTGAGAGTTCACTCACCTCATGGAGGAACAACACTCGTTACCGTAAAACAGGTTACAGAAGATCAAGTTATGCTTGATGCAAATCATCCGCTGGCTGGTAAAGAATTAACTTTTGAGGTCAAATTATTGGAGATACTAAAGTAGCTAAATGTATCTTTCCAGCAAAAGAGATAGAGTCTTCTCCACCCCACCAGGCTCTCTCTCTTCTATCTCCCGGATGGTTTTTTTAAGCCTGTAGTAGGTAAGTTCGTCCTGTAAATCTTCTAGTTTGCGATATATACCCATACGTCTTCCCAAACGAAACACTAGCCTCTCCTCTTTAGTCATCGAAAAATATCGGTCTATTACTGATATCATTTTTTCTCTATCATCTGGGAGTTTCCCCTCCACCTCTTCCAAGAGATTCAATATATGGTCACTTTTCACATAACTTTCTATGTCTTCAAGTTTCTCTAAGAGAAGTCTCTCCTCTCTCAAGATATCTTCCTCATCCTGCAAAGTAAATTCGCCATTCCGTATCTTTTCATATAATGGCATGCCTTCAACCACTTTAAGTGTCCTGAATCTTATAAAATGTGGATTTATACGGTTTAGAATAGCAGCTGTTTTTTCTGCATGCTCTTTCCACCAAACCTTACCACCGAGACCCAAAATTACATATTCCGAAAGTTCTATTCCGGATTCTAATATTTTTTTTCCCGCCTGTACATGCTCTTCAGGCGTTACACCCTTTTTCATGAATTTTAGAATGGTATCATCTCCCGACTCGAGTCCTAAATGAAGTCTCGTAAGACCAGCTTCATTCAGCCTCTTTAGGTCTTCAACCTTCAATCTATTTGCTACCGTTTGTGATCTTGCATATGAAGTAATTCTACTTATTGAAGGAAATCTTTCTTTGAGATACACAAGAACAGAGCACAAATCGTCAACTCTCATCACAAGAGAATTCGCATCCTGAATGAAGACATTTTGAGCTCCGAAGTAAGCCCACAGAGCAACATTTTTGTAACACTCATTCAGAGTATAATCTGCATAAATGATCTCTAACAGCTCATCCGTTATCTTACCTGCGAATCCGTGTCTCCATGACTCGGAAATTATCTCGTCGTATATGGTCTTTACAGCATCTATGTCATTTTTTATCTCAGACACAGATCGTATCTGAAATTTTGCCTTTTTGTACAGATGGCAAAATTCACATCGATTCCAGGGACAGTTCCTAGTAAACCTCAAAAGGAGACTAGTGGCTTCGCTAGGTGGCCTAATAGGCCCTATTTCATATCTAATGTCTCTATTCATCCCTTTCTGGATGAACCGAAAAAGGTGGGGTGGAGTTTTTTGACATGATTTTCTTTCTCTTTTTTCCCATATTACTTTTCCTAAGTCTTCTTCTTATCCTAGTTTTCTTCGTAAGTGATGACATTAATACCTCCTTTGTGTAAAAAATATCACAAATGCCTTTACGATTTCAATTTTCCATTGATGTCAAACCTATTCAGATGATAATTAATAAAATAGTGGGAGGAAATCAATGGTGGGTATAGTCAAAGATGAAATCTTTTTAGAACATAAACCAGAAGGCTATCATCCAGAAAATCCCGAAAGACTGAGATCCATCTACAGTGTGCTGCCTGATCTTGACAAAGAAGGACTTATATATATAGAGTCCAGGGAGGCAACACATGAGGAGCTATCTTACATTCATGAGCGTGCGTATGTTGAATTTATCGCCTCGACAAAAGGGAGTAGAAGAAGGCTGGATCCAGATACGTATGTTTCTCCTTTGTCGTATGATGCTGCAATAAGAGCTGCCGGAGCAGTGATAGTCTTGTCCGATGCGATAATGAAAGGTTATGTCAAAAACGGTTTTGCCCTTGTTAGACCCCCCGGACATCATGCTGAAAGATCGAGAGCAATGGGGTTTTGCCTCTTTAACAACGTGGCAATAGGGGCAAGATATTTGCAAAATAAATATGGGATACAGAGGATATCGATCATAGACTTTGATCTTCATCACGGGAATGGAACTCAAAATTCTTTTTATAACGAAAAGGGGGTGCTCTATTTCTCAACTCATCAGTACCCTTATTATCCGGGTACTGGCTGGCTTGATGAGATCGGAGAAAATGAAGGTAAAGGTTATACTGTGAATGTACCTCTTTCGTATGGAATGGGAGATGAGGATTATGTGTTTGTCTTCAATGAGATTCTTTTACCCATATTAAACCAATATAAGCCAGACTTTATAATGGTTTCAGCTGGATTCGATGCTTACTACAAGGATCCCTTAGGTGGAATGTCCCTTACCGAAAACGGTTATTCGTTAATTACAAAAATTCTACTGTCTCTTTCTGAAAAGTTGTGCGAAGGAAGGTTGCTCTGCGTATTAGAAGGTGGTTACAATGTGGAGGGACTCGCGATTTGCGTAAAAAAAGTTATCGAGGTTCTTAAAAACTCATCATCAAGAGATTTAAACAAACCCACAAACCCATCTAAAAAAGCGATTCATACAGTCGAGGAGGTGAAGAAACGACTTTCTCCTTATTGGACTTTTTAGTCTTTTTTGCTTTCCATGATTAGATCTCGCAGCTCCTTACCAACCTTAAAGTAAGGTAGCCTTTTGGGTTTCACTTGAACTTTTTCACCTGTCTTTGGATTCCTTCCTGTGTATGCACCGTAATGTCTTGGGGAGAAACTTCCAAATCCCCGTATTTCAACTCTTTCCCCGTTTATAATAGCTCTTTTTATACTCTCAATTATGGTATCAACAGCTATCTTTGCTATTTTGTAACTTAGACCTTTTTTTTCCGCAAGCTTATTTATCAAATCCGCCTTATTCATTGACTCTCTCTCCTCCTTCAAAGATTTTCTGTACAGTAACTGTATGCATTCTTAAATATTTTTAGACCATCCGGTTCTCCCTCTATTTCCTCTCTGGTCCATCTAGGATGGTGAAGTTTTTCAAAGTACGCTTCAGGATGTGGCATAAGTCCACATATCCTTCCTATCTTATCACATATCCCAGCGATGGCTTCTTGGGACCCGTTAGGATTGTAAGGATAATCTTGCGTCACCTTACCCTCTTTATCCGTATATTGTAGCGCTATATGGTTCTCCTCTCTAATTCTCGCCAAGACCTTTTCGTTAATAGAAATAAATTTTCCTTCGCCATGCCTAATGGGAAGATACAAACGATCAAGATCCTGTAAAAACACGCAGGGAGAGTTCTTGTTCACTTTCAGGTAAACCCACCTATTCTCGAATCTGCCAGAGTCGTTGAATGTCAGGGTAGCAACTTGGTCTTTGTGATTTTCGTCCAGCCTTGGCAAAAGCCCACACTTGACTAAGAGTTGAAATCCATTGCATATCCCGAGAATCAATTTACCATCAGCCACAAATTTTACAAGTTCATCAACAAAAAAACCTTCTTTTCCTTTAAGTTGTTGGTATTTCCACTTTATGGCCTGTGCTCTGGCGGAACCGAGGTCATCTCCGTCAAGAAAGCCTCCCGGAAGAGTGATGAAATCATACTTATGGATCAGGTTGGGTTTCTCCAGAAGCTCATTTACGTAAACAAGGTCAGGGTAAAAACCTGCCACCTTGTGTGCAAAATAGGTTTCTTTCTCACAATTTATGCCATTTCCAAAAAGGACAAGGCTTTTGGGTCTCTTCTTTATCATGTCGCGTAACTGTGAAGACCTGAGAGTAAAAAGTTAACACCAAAATACGTAAAAAGAACACTCATAAAGCCTATTATCGACAAAATGGCCATTTTTTTCCCGGCCCAACCTTTGACAAATCTCCCATGAAGATAAAGGGCATATATAATCCAGGTTATGAGAGACCAAGTCTCCTTTGGATCCCAGTTCCAGTAAGATCCCCACGCATAATGGGCCCACACCGCACCTGAAAGTATGCCTGCGGTGAGAAAAATAAACCCTATTGAGACACTCTTGTGATTGATCTCCTCAAGCACAGACGGGTTCGGGATAGGACCCTTAGATTTAAAAAAGAACAATATTCCACTGAGAAACGAAAGAAAAAAAGAGCTATATGCCAAAAAACAAGTTAATACATGAACATATAACCAATTACTCTGAAGAGCAGGTAAAAGCGGTCTGATCTCTCTGTCTATAGATGGAGACATATTTGCATACGCCATGATCAAAAAGCTTCCTCCAATGATGAAAAGCACAACCATCGAGCTATTTATTTTTTTTCTCAATATCAATACCATAAGAGTTATACACCAAGAGAAAACCATTAGAGATTCATAATAGTTAGAAAGGGGGGCATGTCCATAACCTACTTTGTACGATTCTACCCATCTTATTAGTAATGCTAATGTATGGATGATGAAAATTATAACTATTGCATGGAAAAGATATTTCTGTCTTAAGCTCGCTATGAACGAGGATAAAAGGATCAACAAAAAATAGAGGTACGTAGCAGACAAAAACATATGTTCATTCCACATTAAATCTCCTCCTCATCTTCTCAACTTCCACTTCTGATACATTATTCAGCCTTTGCAAAATGAGAGTCACTATAGTCCCGTTTTCGTATTTTGTCACGTATACCTTTTTCGAATGTGTGAAAAAGTTTAGAAAAAGCCCAAAGAGGAGCAATACAAAACCTGTCCAAACAACATAAACACCCGGGTCCTTCGTTACCTCGAGAACGGTGTATAAATCTTCTTTTATGTCTTTTAGTCTTATCGTCTTTCCCCCTATTGTCTTTGTATTCATTCTTTCCACGTCTCTCAAAAACCATGCGGTCCCAGGTTTATTACCTTCTAAGTATCCTAGTAGCACTCCTGGTCCGAAGTTATGTATGGAACTTTCATATCTTATGACTCTCATGATTAAATTTCCGTCTTTTAAGACCCCTTTCTCCGTTATGACTGTCTCCTTTCCATCCACCTCAAAATGAAAAATCCCTTCTTTCCCATAACTTGCCTGGTAAAAATATAACCCTTCATACTTGATAGGTTCATTCACCCTTATTTTCTGTTCAAGGACTTTTTTTCCATCTCTTATTATTTCAATGTCACTCACATAATCTTTTGGAGTGCCGTCAGGATAAAAATCTATCCGAAAGTCTTTACACTTCACGATGAAATTGAGTTCACTTTTTTTCGGACTCTTTCCTCGCAATACTAAGTAATCCGCCTCCTCCCCTCTTTTTAAACTTAAAAAACCCCTAAATCCGAATATCAATCCTATCAGGCTCCCAATAAGAATGATAATTATACTACCGTGTATGAAGTGTACCCCATACTTTGAAATCCTTCCTTTTTCAAGATAAGCCCCTTCATTGGTCTTCAATATAACTTTATGATCCTTACCCAACTCATGTAAGACAGATTCAACATTTTTACCTGGAAGGAAAATGGAAGTTTTCATTTTTTTAAGTACATCCGTGGGAGGGAATCTTTGAATAACTATAGAAGTCATATCTCTTTTAAACCTTCTTAAGCTACAAAAAAAGAGGTTCAATGTAAAAAGAATAAGGAGGGAAATGAACCACCATGTGTGAAATACGTCATCTAGGCCTAAAAAACTTATAACTTTATAAGTAGACTCAGAATAAAACTCCAGATAGTCTTCAGGAGTACCCCCCTGCTTGATTAGGGTCCCGAAGACACAACTTATCGCTATGAATGAAAGAAGAATAACGGCAAGTTTTACAGAACTAAAAAAATCGTAGATCCTCTTCCCATGGCTTACTTCTTGTGACATTCTGTACACTTCGTAGGAGCTTTGTTTCCTTTCGCCACGACCTCTTTATGGCAGTCTATGCACTGTTTGTGATAAGCGTCCTTGAACACGGGAACGCCTTCCTTTGCTCCAGTTATAGGATGGCATTTAATGCACTGTTCAGGTTGCGTTGGATCAGGCTCCTTATGGTGACATTTAGCGCACTCAATCTTTTGCTTATCAGCGTGCAGAGCGTGAGGGAAGTTAACAGGAGCTAGTTTTCCACCTTCCATTTTTAGTGTAATTACATCCGAGACTTTTTTCTGGGCAAAACTGACGGAAAAGACAAACATCAATGAAAGGGCAAACACTATAAATCCCACTAGAATCGTTCTTCTTTTCATAAGAACCTCCTATCCAGTTTGCCATTATATAAATCAAAAATTTTGTCCAAGTCAAGAAAAACAAGTGTAATCACATTTTTATTATTGACAAACGTCTTTGATTTTTTATATTCTTATTTTAAAACGATTTTAAACTAGGAGGGTAAAATGACAAACCGATATGAGATTTACAAATGTAATATTTGCGGAAACATCGTTGAAA
>JAOADT010000027.1 GCA_026417175.1 Deltaproteobacteria bacterium
GATCAATATTGACCATTAACTTCATTTTCTCCCCCTCCTTACAAGTTTTACTTTTACTGCCGATGGTGTGATACTTCTTATGTGCATACCTTCTACATTCAAATCCAGACTTACCTCTTTTTCATTAGTTTCTAGTCTTTCCTTAAAAGGTACCGTCTCCACTGTGAATCTGGTTGCGAGAATTTTCTCTGGTCCTTCGACTTCAACAAACTTTGGATAATAAGACTTAATATCATATTTCCCTAATAACTCATCATCGATTTTTATTACAACTCTCATTCTTTTCTTGATTATTCTGTCCAATTCTACCGCAACCACATCCGGATGAATATCCTCAATTTTCAGACCTTTAGTAAGGCTCACACTCTTTTTATCAATATGGTAGGTATGGTGACCCTCTGGAAACCCAGACAGATTTATAGTTACCTTTAATTCGTTCTTTCTCAAATTTTTAAGCTCAGAAATAGCACCTTTGACGGTTAGGAATACTCCCTCAGGATCGAGTCTTATTAACACCCTATCGCTTTGAATCCCAGTGGCCACAATCGGTACGTATATGTTCTGTCTGTCTTCACCTATAGTAGTTATAGCGACCCAGATGACGACAGCTATAACAAATGAGATAACCTTTAGCTTTAAATTAGATATTAAATAGTTTCTCAAGAGCCCCATAAATGGCTATTCAAGAAGTTCCTTCAGAGCCTTCTTCAATTCATCCGGTTTTACATTAAAGTGTATAGTGCCTTTCACTGCATACGAAATGTGCCCCCTTTCTTCTGATACAGAGATTGCAACAGCGTCCGTTATTTCTGATATACCCAAAGCGGCTCGGTGTCTGGTACCCAAACCTTTTGCCCCTTCTTCGTTCAAACTTAAAGGAAGAATGCATCGGGCGGCTCTTATCCTTCCTTCCTTTATAATCACTGCTCCGTCATGCAAAGGTGAATTTGGCTGGAATATACTCAATAATAACTCTGTATTTACTTCTGCATCAAGTCTTGTTCCAATTTCCATGAAATCCTCCAACCCTACTTTTCTCTCTATTACTATTAGAGCACCTATCTTATTTTTCCCTAAGATAGCGCATGCATTTGTGAGTTCATCAAAAAAAAGTGTTTCCTCCACGTAACTTATCTTCTTTAAATAGGGACTTCTTCCTAAAACGAGTAACATTCGTCTTATGTCGTCCTGGAATATAATGACTACGATTAGGACGACATAGGTGAAAAAGTTCTCGAGTATCCAGCTTACCGCGGAAAGTCCAATCTTTTTGGCAAGAAAAAAAAAGGAAAAAAGGATTAGCAGTCCAAAGAGAAGCTGAACGGCCCTAGTCCCTTTGATGAAGAGGAGAACCCTGTAAACAACAAAGGCAATTAGAATTATGTCTACCAAATCCTGCCATCTCAAATAGGAGATCATGACATTTTTATCGCATAGACGAGATCTACTACCTTTTTAGTTTCTTTTACATTGTGAACTCTTACAATGTCCGCTCCGTTCCAAACTGAGATTGCAACGCTTGCAAGTGTTCCGGACAGTCTCTCGTTTAAAGGAGATTTTGTTATGATGCCGATAAAGGTTTTCATAGAGGTTCCTATGAGAATAGGTTTTTTAAGCGTCTTAAATTCTTCTAAATTTTTAAGGATCTTTAAATTGTCTTCAACCCTCTTCCCAAAACCTATCCCGGGATCTATTATTATATTTTCCTCTTTTATACCTTCCTTTTTTGCATACTCAACTCTTTCTTTAAAATAATCTTTTATCTCTGATATCACGTCCTCATAATGAGGGGAAATTTGCATATCCTCCGGTTTACCTTTTATATGCATGACCACAACTGGAACGTCCAATTCAGCGACCAATTTTGCCATTTTATCATCGAAAGAAAGTCCACTTATATCGTTTACAATATCGGCTCCGGCCATTATAGCTTCGTAGGCAACCACCGATTTGTAAGTATCTATGGATAGGGGAATGTCAGAAAATTCCCTTATCTTTTTTATTACTGGTATTGTTCGTTTTAATTCTTCCTCAACTGGTACTCTCTGGGAAAAAGGTCTTGTTGATTCTCCTCCCACATCTATAATATCAACCCCTTCATCTATCATCTCCTTTGCCCGAGCAACCGCCTTGTCTAGAGAAGAGTAAAGACTTCCATCATAAAACGAATCTTCAGTCACATTAAGTATACCCATGATCAATGGTTTACCCAGAAGCTGAATTCGTCTGCGCATTTAGATTGCTCTGAATGATGGCTTCTATTTCATTCCCGTCAAGAACTTCTTTTTCCAAAAGTTTGCTTGCAATTGCGTGAAGGATCGTTAAATTCTCCTGAATTATCTGTTTTGCCTTGTCATAGCAAGAAAGAACAGTCCTTTTTAGCTCCTCATCTATCTCTCTGGCTGTGTGTTCACTAAAATCTCTATGACGAGCTATCTCCTTTCCTAGGAATATGTGTTCTTCATTCTTCCCGTAAGCTAAAGGTCCGAGTTTATCACTCATACCCCATTCACATATCATCTTTCTTGCAAGTTCTGTTGCCCTTTCTATGTCATTTCCAGCCCCTGTTGTTTCGATATTCAACACCACTTTTTCTGCCGCCCTTCCACCAAGAAGAATTGTTATGTTGTTTAAAAGATAGTCTTTAGAATAAGTGTGTCTATCATCTATAGGTAGTTGTTGGGTTATTCCTAATGCTCTTCCTCTCGGGATTATGGTTACCTTATGGATAGGATCCGTACCGGGAAGCATCTTGGCTACGAGAGCATGGCCTGCTTCATGGTAAGCGGTGTTCCTTCTTTCCTCAAAGGGTATTATCATACTTCTTCTCTCTGTGCCCATAAGCACTTTATCTTTTGCATGTTCAAAATCTTCCATTTCAATATACTTCTTATTTCTTCTCGCGGCGATTAAGGCAGCTTCGTTTACCAAATTCTCTAAATCAGCTCCTGAGAAACCTGGTGTGCCTCTCGCGATTATGGATAGATCCACGTCGGGTCCTAATACCCTTTTTCTCGTATGAACTTTGAGAATTTCCTCTCTCCCTTTAACATCAGGTGTCGGGACTACTATCTGTCTGTCAAATCGGCCTGGTCTTAAAAGTGCAGGATCTAATACGTCAGGTCTATTAGTCGCTGATATTACTATTACGCCTTCATTTGATTCGAATCCATCCATTTCAACGAGAAGCTGATTCAGCGTCTGTTCCCTTTCATCGTGGCCACCACCTAATCCCGCTCCCCTTTGTCTTCCTACCGCGTCTATCTCATCTATGAATATGATACAGGGTGCGTGCCTTTTTGCTTGATTAAACAGATCTCTAACCCTAGATGCCCCTACGCCTACGAACATCTCTACGAAATCGGAACCACTTATGGTGAAAAACGGAACGTCAGCCTCCCCAGCTATCGCTTTTGCAAGAAGAGTTTTTCCAGTACCAGGCGGGCCAACAAGAAGAACACCCTTTGGAATTCTTCCACCCAGTTTTGTGAACTTTTTTGGATTTTTTAAAAACTCTATTATTTCCTGAAGTTCTTCTTTGGCTTCCTCTATTCCTGCAACATCCTCAAAAGTTATTTTATTTTCCTTGTTTGTTATCATTCTTGCTCTACTTTTTCCGAAAGCCATCGCTTTTCCCCCACCAACCTGCATCTGTCTCATGAAAAAAATCCAGATACCAATTAGGAAAAGAACTGGCAACCAGGATATAAACACATTCTGCCAAAAGGATGAATCTTCCTCTGGTTTTGCCTCTATCTTAACATTGTGCTCTCGCATAATCTTTATCAACTCCGGATCCTCGGGCGTGTAAGTTCTGAACTCCTTTCCACCTTTAAAAACTCCATAGATATTTTTACCCTGAATCGTCACTGAGGAAACAAGGTCAGATTCAAGTGCTTCTATGAATTCACTAAAAGGGATATACTCCTTTGATTTTTTGGGCTTGTGATAAAGATTGAAGAAAAAAAGAACTAGAATAACCAGAATAAAGAAGAACAAAAAATTTCTATTAAGTTGATTTGTACCTCCGTTTTTTGCCACATGTAAATTTAACACGAAAAGGCTTATCTGTTCAAGATTGACAGGTAAAATGTATTTGGGGTAAAGTTAAAAACCGTGGTCAGGATCGGTGTTCTTTCGGATACACACCTCAGGCATCCCACTGATTACTTTAAGAAATTTATAGAAGATAATTTTGGTGAGATGGACATGATTGTGCATGCAGGAGATATGGTTTCACTTGAAGTTTACCAATTCTTGAGTGCTTTCAATCTGAAAGCTGTACAGGGAAATATGGACGATATGGAATTGAAATCTATACTACCAGAAAAAATAGTTTTTGAGGTAGAAAGATTAAAGTTAGGACTTATTCATGGTCAGGGTGCCCCCTTTGGGATAGAGGATTTCGTTATCAAACATTTCGAGAATCTAGATGAACCTTTGGATGTGATTATATATGGGCACTCCCACATACCTAAAATTTCGAAAAGAGGAAACTTATATCTTTTTAATCCTGGATCGTTTAGAAAGCCATACACCCCACCGGGAACCGTTGGAGTTTTAAAAGTTGTAGAGGGCAAAGTAACTTTCGACCATTTGCCTGTCGTAGGAACCTAAATGGAACCTCTCCGAGTGCTTTTTCTTTGGCACATGCATCAACCATTTTACAAAAATTTGTATACCGGAGAATACCTTTTACCGTGGGTTTTGCTTCATGGAACGAAGGACTATCTTGATATGCTTCTACTTACTTCTAGATTCGATAGGATAAAACAGAACTTTAACTTTGTGCCCTCCTTGATTGTTCAACTTTTAGATTATGCTAGGGGAGAGGCAAAGGATTTATATTTAGAGATTTTTAGAAAAAGAGCGGAATTGCTAGATTTAAATGAGAAAATTTTTATACTCAAGAATTTTTTTAACTCCAATTGGGACAACATGATAAGACCTTTCAGTAGGTATTTCGAACTTCTCCGAAAAAGAGGTTTTTATTACCCTAAAGATAAGATCAGCGTAATTGCTGATCAGTTTACACAAGAAGAGATAAGGGACATCCAAATTCTTTTTTTTCTCTCTTGGATTGATCCCATTTTTTTTGAGGAGTATGAAGAGTTAAAGTTCTTAAAAAAGAAGGGCAGGTTTTTCTCTGAGGAAGACAAAACAATTCTTGAAGATGCACAGAGAAAAATAATTGAAAGAATATTACCCACATGTAAAAAACTTCACGAGGATGGGAAGATAGAACTTACCACCTCACCATTTTATCATCCCATAATCCCACTTTTGATAGATACAGATGTGGCTAAAGAATCAATGCCAGAAATCGTTCTTCCTAAAAAAAGGTTTTCCCATCCCGAGGACGCTTATGCACAGATAAGAAAAGCGAAGGAAATGTTTTTTGAGACCTTTGGGTTTTCTCCAAAAGGTATGTGGCCTCCAGAAGGTTCCGTTAGTGATAAAGCATGTCAGATTTATGCGGAAGAAGGGGTTGAGTACCTTTTGACTGACGAGGACATTCTGTTTAGAACAAAGAAATTGGACATAATAAGAAACCCTTTGGGTAGAGAAATTTATTTAGAAATTTTGTACAAACCTTATATTTACGAAAATAATGGAAAGAGATTATTTCTAATTTTTAGGGACAAAGTCCTTTCAGATCTTATCTCATTCCATTATTCTAAACTTGACCCTAAAGAAGCTGTGTTAGATTTTATGCGTAGACTTAGGGAGATAAAAAGATGTACCGATGGGAAAGTAAAAAACCCTTGTGTGCTTATAGCAATGGATGGAGAAAATGCTTGGGAGTTTTATAAAAACGACGGGAGAGATTTTTTAATGTATCTTTACGAAGCGATATCTAAGGAAACTTTTGTTTCTTCCGTCACTATTTCAGATTATCTTCGGTATGTCCGTGATTTTGAGGCTCTGACCCATGTATTTCCTGGTTCTTGGATAAATCATAATTTCAAGATCTGGATAGGCCACCAAGAGGATAATCTGGCTTGGTATCTACTAGGAGAAACGAGAGATTTTCTTGAGTCAAAAGACCCTAATAGAGATAATAAAAAAGCCTGGGAATCTCTTTATATAGCAGAAGGAAGTGACTGGAATTGGTGGTACGGTGAAGAACATGCGTCAGAGAACGATGAAGTATTTGATTTTCTTTTCAGGGAGAATCTGTCAAATGTTTATAGATTTCTGAACCACGAGCCCCCAGAAGAGCTAAATATCCCAATACTCTTAGAAGAAAGAGAAATAAGACCTAAATATGAACCTACAAGCTTTATCTATCCAAATATCGATGGATACGTTACCAACTATTTTGAATGGATAGGTTCGGGATATTTTGAACCCCAGGGATCAGGAGTGGCAATGCATAATTCCTATGGTCTTTTAAAATCTATCTACTATGGATTTAATAATGACTCTCTTTTCATAAGACTAGATATTGAAAAGGATTTTCTAGAGGATGAAAAGGATCTAATGTTCGAAATATCTCTCATGGGCTCGACAACAACGGTTTTAAGTTATGAGGCAAAGAGTGAAAAAATTGAAGGTCCTTTTCAGGCAAAGATCAAATTCCGTGAAATTATGGAGGCAGAGATTCCTCGAAACTATTTAGGGTCGGAAAGCAAAATCTTCCTGTGGTGCACATTGAAGATTAATGGCGTTCCCCATGATAGAATCCCGAAAAAAGGTTATCTTTGTGTGCGGGTTCCTGATGAGAAGTTTGAAGCTGAGATGTGGTACATATAACAAGTGTTTATTTTTTAAGAAGGGTTATTATTTTTTCTATCTTCTCTTTCAAGATCTTTTCTGCGATTTCCGGCAATTTTAATTCCACGTACCATTCAAGGTAATCTTTTAATATAGGCTCAAGCTTTTCGGAAAGGCGTCTCTGGGCATCTATTACAACCTCTTTCGTAATACTCTCAATTTCGTCCTTCAAGTTAAAAAGTTTCTTTTGCAATTCAGTCTTTGAGAACTCCTGAAGTAAATCGTCGATTTCCTTTTTTCTCTTATGCTGTGTATAAACATCAGGTTCTTTTGTGTCTCCCAGCAACATTTGATGTACTGTTAGATAGTTTATGGGTTTATCGATTATACCGTCCACTTCATATTGAATTACATCACCCTTTCTTTCTTCGTTTCTCAAAAGATAGAATTTACTTTCTTCAAACTCTTTATCATTTTTTAAAGTTTTCAGTACGTCAAGTCCCTTAATATCAAGAAGATCCATATTCAGAATAAACACTTGAGGTTTTTCCTCCTTTGCCATCTTTATTACCTCTTTTGCGCTCATGGAATAAATTATCTGGTATTCATCCTTTGGAAAAACTAGTCTAAATGCTTCTTTTAAAGCTTCGTCTTGGTCTGCTATGAGTACCTTTTTCATGGTAGAAGCCCCTTTATTGTATGAAATAAATTTTCCCTCCAAAAGTCTAAGAAATTATTTGGACCAATAATGATTGTGTAAATAAGGAGAGCGTATAACATAACGAGGAGTATTACTTTCAGAACGCTAACCTTTGAGTCAGTTGGTACTTTTTTCGTACTATCTTCTTCCATCCCATTTAAAAGCCTTTCGTTTATCAGAGCGGTGCCCCTTTGTGCCGCAAGAGATATAGCCTTATTAAGAATTTCGTTCATCCTTGATGGGTTGCCCTCTGATACATAAAAGGCCTTTTCTATAGCTTTCCTCTTTATCTGTAAGAAGAGAGAAGAAACCATATTAAGCCTATAATTTAAGTAATATTTTACTTCGTCTAATCTTAAAGGCTTGACCACATGGATCACACTTACTCTTTCGATCAATGCTTCCATACCTTTTTCCATAAGTCTCTCCGTGAATGTCCTATTTCCCGAAAATACGACATGGAAAGGACGGAATAGTGAAAACTGTAAATCGGAAAGATAACTAAGGAAGATGAGAAGGTTAGAATTTAGGTTTTGTGCGTCATCTACAATTACAACAAGTTCCCTTTTTTTTCGAAAAAGTTTTATCACCAGATCTTGAAGAAGTTTTTTCCTACTTTTTCCATTTAAGGAAGGCCTTTCCCATCCCAGTTTCTCGTAAATGGTTTCTATAACTTCATTTTCACTTTCCAATTTTCCGAAAATGATAACCGCTTCATAAGTTGAGTTCAGTCTTTCTGTGAATCTTTTGATTAAGGTTGTCTTACCAATACCGTCCTCACCAATTAGAAGGGCTATCCCTTCTCTAATCGACAAAAAGAAAGAGAGGTCTTTTAGAGCTTCTTTAGCAGATTGAGTTTCATAAAAAGGTTCTAGGGACATGTCTTGGGAGAAGGGGTTATCTGTTAAACCGAAATAAGTCACAGGTTCTACATTCATTCCACTTGCTATAACATTACTTCATGGCATTTGCCTTTTCAAGAAATTGTTTGATACCCTCTTTACGCTTTTGTAAAATAAGTCGTGCTACTTTCTGTCATAATTCCTGTTTATAACGAGGTGAGAACTATTCTTGAGATATTAAAAAAAGTACATGAGGCACCGTACGACAAGGAGATCATTGTTGTAGATGATGGTTCTTTTGATGGAACTAGGGAATTACTTAAGACAGACGAGAACCTAAAACAGATACCAAACCTTAAGGTCATTTTTCATGAAAAAAATAAAGGCAAAGGTGCCGCAATTAGGTCTGCAATAAGTGTGGCAACTGGGGATATAATCCTCATTCAGGATGCGGATCTTGAATACGATCCGATTGAATACCCAAATCTTCTATCACCTATTCTGGAGGGTAAGGCTGACGTGGTCTACGGATCAAGATTTCTCGGAGGTCCGCACCGGGTATTTTACTTCTGGCATTACGTAGGAAATAAATTGATAACTCTTTTATCGAATATGCTTACAGATCTTAATTTAACCGATATGGAGACAGGGTATAAGGTCTTCAGACGTGAAGTTTTTGACGGGATCAAGATCGAGTCTAACGATTTTGGTTTCGAGCCAGAAATAACAGCAAAGGTGGCAAAGAAAAAATTTAGGATATATGAAGTTCCCATTTCTTACTACGGAAGAGGTTATGAAGAAGGAAAAAAGATAACTTGGGTTGACGGAATTAAAGCCATATTTGCTATTCTTAAGTATAATCTGCTAAGATGAGTATTTTAGGGCTTAAGTGTTGAAAGTTCTTTAAGTTTCAACTGTTCAGAAGCCACAAAAATAAGACCAAACACATTATAGGGCACATACCACGCAGCGTGATATATTATAGATATGGAGAACCCCTCATGTTTTGGCACTCCAAAAAGAGAAAGCAGATAGACAAGCAGAAACTGGTAGAGACCAACGTATCCAGGTGAAGATGGAAAAGTTATTCCCATATTCAACATTGCACATACGAAGGGCACGTGAAATGGGTTTATTGGCACATCAAATGACCTTATAACCATATATAGGCTAAAACTCATAGATAGCCACTGAAAAAAAGATAGAACTGACAGATACAAGAGGTTGGACGGCGAATTTATTCGTTTGAGATTTCGGTGGATTTCAGATATTCTCTTAATTACATTTTCCGAATATGGTTTTCCTTTCCTTGTCAATTTTTCCACTATCCGGGTAAGAAAGTTCTCTCTGCTTGCGGAAACAAGTAGCGCCACACATATTAGCATGAATCCAACAAATACAATGAGAACCCGTGAGATTTTAGGAGGAAGCCCAGCTCTTGGAAAAAACAAAAAGGTCAAAAGTAAAAGACCGACCATATCGAAGAATCTGTCCAGAAAAACGGTAGATACGGAATAAGAGAAAGATATGGGTTTTTTCTTTGAAAGGACGTAAGCTCTTGCTATTTCTCCTATTCGAGCTGGAAGCACGTTATTCACAAAGAGACCTATAAGAAGAGAAACAAAAGCATCTTTAAATCGGACCCCATAACCCACAATTCGGGACCATTTTATAGCACTTATAGCGCAGGAAACCATTATAAAAAAAACGGGAATTAAAAGAAGTCTTATGTCCAACCGCTTGAGGGTTGCACTTATAAGTTCCAACTTTAGATCTCTCACAGCCAGATAGAATAGAAAAGCACTCACTAAAAAACCCAGAATCTTCAATGAATTTCCTTTCTTGACCATTGTCTTTCGTAAATATATCACAAATTGGCATCTTTTGCTTGACAAGTTCATATCTAGTGTTATCTTAAATTAAAAAATTGGCAGGAAGGTAAAAAAGATCGATGAAAAGGATATCTATTGTAGGCACAGGATCCTATTTGCCAGAAAAGATTCTGAGTAACTATGATATTGAAAAATTCTTGGACACCTCTGATGAGTGGATATATACGCGGACAGGTATTAAACAACGGAGAATAGCGGAAAATGGATTAGCCACATCAGATCTATGTAAGGTCGCATGCGAAAGAGCTATGGAGATGGCAGGTGTGAAAGCTGAAAATATTGATCTTATTGTACTTGCTACTATAACTCCTGATACCCACTGTCCAGCCGGTGCGAATTGGCTTGAAGCTAAACTTAAATGCAAAAATGCTGTTTCTTTTGACATTACAGCTGCCTGCACTGGTTTCATTTTTGCTTTACATGTGGCAGTTCACCTCATAAAATCGGGTGCTAATAAAACTGCGCTAGTCGTAGCAGGTGAGATAATGAGCAGAGTTGTGAATTGGAAAGAGAGAGAAAGTTGTATCCTATGGGGAGATGGTGCCGGAGCTTGCGTCATAACAGATTCTAAGGATGGGGCTGAAATACTTTCTACTCATATTCACACAGATGGTGAAAACGGCGACACCCTTCTTATGCCAGGCGGAGGTTCTAAGACCACCCCGATCAGTCATGAGAGTGTGGATAGAGGTCTTCACTACCTAAAAATGATAGAGGCAAATAAATCGTTTAAAGTCGCAGTGAATAGATTTGCTGAAGCTTGTGAAGAGGCTGTACGGTTCAACAATGTAAAAATGGAGGATATTGATCTTATAGTGCCCCATCAAGCGAACTTGAGGATAATCCAAGGAATGGCGAAAAAGCTTAACTTTCCCATGGAGAAAGTTTACTTGACGATAGAAAAGTACGGTAATATTTCATCTGCAACTGTCCCCATCGCTTTGGACGAGGCAGTAAGAGACGGAACAATAAAGAAGGGCAATTTAGTGCTTCTTACTGCATTCGGTGGGGGTCTTACATGGGGAAGTTCGTTGATAAGATGGTAGAATGTGCTATAATTTAACTAGTTGGAGGGGTGGCTGAGTGGACGAAAGCGGCGGTCTTGAAAACCGTTAGGCGCATTGGGCGCCTCGTGGGTTCGAATCCTACCCCCTCCGCTTACTCCTTCCTCGAACATTAAATCAAAGGTGGTACAAATGAAAGTATTGATAACTGGAGGATGCGGGTTCATCGGTTCACACGTTGTAGACGCGTACGCGGATAAAGGTTACGAGGTAGTGATCGTTGATAATCTTTCCACCGGAAAACTGAAAAACAAAAATAGAAACGCACGTCTATACAAAATAGATATAACCGATGATAGTCTAAAAGATGTGTTTGAGAAAGAAAGACCAGATATAGTTAATCACCACGCTGCTCAAATTTCTGTTCCCTATTCCGTAGAGAACCCGTTATTCGACGCTAAAGTAAATATCGAAGGAACCATAAGGCTTTTGGAACTCTCGAGAATCTATGGAATAAAAAAGTTCATCTTTGCATCAACAGGGGGTGCTATCTATGGAGAGACAGATATGATACCCACAAGCGAACAGTGTGTTCCAGAACCGAGATCACCCTATGCCATATCAAAGCTTGCGTGTGAAAAGTACATATTGTTCTATTCTTATCATTACGGGCTCGAATTTATCATTTTAAGATACAGTAACGTTTACGGTCCTAGGCAAATCCCGCATGGAGAGGCAGGAGTTGTAGCCATATTCACTGAGAAACTCCTATCAAAAGAGCATCCTGTGCTTTATCACTATCCAGAGGAAAAAAATGGAATGATAAGGGATTATGTGTATGTAAGGGATGTAGCTAGAGCCAATATTCTTGCATCTGAATCGGAAAAAAGAGGAATTTTCAATATAAGTACTGGCATTGGAACCGATACTTTAAAGCTTTATAAGAAAATTACGAAAACGCTTAAAGAAAGTGGGGTAGAGGTTGATGAGGAATTTGAAGAACCCAAGAGAGCCTTTGCAAGGCCAGGGGATCTAAGGGTTAGCATTTTGGATCCCACCAAAGCAGAACAAGAACTCTTTTGGCGAGCAGAATACGACATTGATAAAGGTATACGGGAAACTCTGAAATGGTACCTCTATGGTAAAAATTAAGTTCCTCGGTACTGGCACCTCTTGCCCAACTTTAGAGAGGGTTTCCTCCTCTTATCTCCTTTATGTAGGAGAAAAAAAACTTCTTATAGATATTGGGCCTTCGGTACTTAGAAGACTAATAGAGCACGGACTCAATGTTAATGAGGTTGACTTAATAGTCCTTACGCATTTCCATGTGGATCATTCAGGGGATCTACCCGCATTTCTATTTGCTTGCAATTACGGTCTAGAACCGAGAAGAAGACCTCTTTACCTTTTAGGAGGAGATGGGATAAAACAGTTTTTTAGAAATCTGTGTAATTGTTATCCGTGGATAAAACCGAAACATTATGATCTACAGGTACTCAGGGTTGTAAACGAAAGTTATCTTTGGAATGAAGTAAAAATAATCACTAAAAGGGTTAATCATAATAGGGAAAGCATTGCACTCCGTTTAGATATGGGTGTATCACTTGTTTTTTCAGGTGACACAGATTTTTCCAGGAATCTCATAGAACTCTCATCAGGTGTGGATCTTCTTGTGGTTGAGTGTTCCTTTCCAGAAAGGAAGGTAAAAGGACACCTTAATTTACACACCCTTAGAAAGATGATAGATAAAGCAAAACCAAAACAGGTCATAATAAGCCACCTTTACCCCGAGTGGGATAAAAGGATGAGAGATAGTTCTATCCCTTGTATAATAGCTTATGATGGGCTTGAAATAGATATCGGTTGATTCTCACCAAAACTAGTAAATAGGTTATGATATCCTTTTCCTATTTCACGATGGATAATTTATTGATTTTTTGTCTTAATTCTGCAGAAATGAATAAGGACAAAGAAAGCCGGTATTTATGTAAAAACTTTTTGAGTAAAAGGTAATCTCGGAAGGAATTTCAAACAAAAAATAGAAGAGCGTAATCGAGAGTAACCCGAATCAGGTAATGCCTGTATTTTCATGAAATAGGTTTGGTACGGAGGGTTTAGCGTAGTCTGCGCTCCTCGAAGTACATTCGATTTTCTGCTAGAAAAAAGTTGTTCAACATTACGGAACCTATAAGAATATTTGTGCCATAGGACTCTATTACTTCCTCGTTTTATAATTAGGCTTAAGCATTCCACTTGAGCCAAAGGATCTTTTATATGTAAAATGATTCGAAGGGTTTATGATAATAGGGGAGAGAGGGAAAATAGCAGAAGGATTCTATGTAGTTGGTTCATCCTGGTCTCCCAGTTACTGTCTTGTATCCAGAGAGACAATAATTTTTGAGGCCGGATTTTCATGCATGGCTAGATATCATTTAAGTGATATAAGAGAGATTTCTCCTTTAAAAAGTCCATCCATTCTATTTATAACACACGTTCATTACGATCATTGCGGTTCGGCGAGTATTTTCAAAAAAGAGTTTCCAGAAATGATAATCGCATGTTCAGAGAGGGCAAAAGAAATTTTAAAAAGAGAAAACGCTATAAAGCTTATGAAAAGATTAAGTAACAATGTACTAAGGATAATGGAAAAATTCGACTGGGTTGAAAAAGAAAGACTGCTATATAATGAATTTGAACCATTTCATGTAGACAAAGTACTAAATGATGGGGATGTGATAGAGATAGAGGACAACCTACACGTAGTAGTAATAACTACTCCAGGCCACACGCGAGATCATCTTAGCTATTATATACCCGAGAGAGAGATACTCATATGCACTGAGGCGTGTGGTTGTTTAGACAGAGCCGGAAATTTAATACCAGAATTTCTAGTCGATTACGACACATATTTAGATTCTCTTTTTAAGTTATCGAAGCTTCCTGTGCGTATTTTATGTCAGGGTCACCACTTTGTATTTACCGATAAAGATGTGCAAGACTTTTTCTCACTCTCTGTGAGAAAGACAGAAGAATTTAAATCTAAAATTGAAGAACTTCTGGAACGGGAAGATCATAACATAGAAAAGGTAGTACGTATGGTGAAACAGGAACAGTATGAGACTAATAGATTTTTAAAACAGCCTGAGGAGGCCTATCTCATAAATCTAACTACCCGAGTTAAGCACCTCTCGGACAGATTGAGGAAAAATAAGGTACAATAAAAGATAAATTAGGTTGACACTTCTATATGAATTCGTTAGATTGTTATGTGAATTTTTTAATTTGTTTTTAAATTCCATAATGTAATAGGAGGGAATCATGGAGATAAAGATTATAGGTGTACTTGGTGCCGGGCTTATGGGTAGAGGTATTGCCCAAGTGGCAGCCCAAGCGGGCTACACTGTTATAATGAGAGACATTGAAGACAGATTCGTGGAAGGAGGCTTGAGCGCCATAGATAGTTTTCTAAAAGTGAGTGTGGAGAAAGGCAAGATGACGGAAGAAGAGAAAAAAGCGATAATGGGTAGGATAAAAGGGACAACTAAACTTGAAGATTTAAAGGACGTAGATTTTGTAATAGAGGCCGTAAGCGAGAATATGAACTTAAAGAAAGAAGTATTCAGAAGTCTTGATGAGCTAACGAGAAAAGAGGTAATTCTTGCCACTAACACTTCTTCACTTTCCATTACAGATATTGCAACCGCTACTAAAAGGCCTGATAAGGTGGTGGGGATGCACTTTTTTAACCCTGTTCCCCTCATGAAGCTTGTAGAAATAATAAGAGGGTACTATACTAGCGATGAGACGGTAGCTATCACGACAGAGCTTTCAAAAAGATTCGGAAAGGAAACTGTGGAGGTAAAAAAAGATATTCCCGGTTTTTTGGTTAATAGACTTCTCATTCCCCATTTCCTTGAGGCAATAAGTCTTTATGAGAAAGGGATCGGAACCAAAGAGGATATAGACAAGGCCGCAAAACTCGGTCTCAATTATCCTATGGGGCCCTTCGAGCTCATGGATCTTTTAGGGAATGACACAACTTATGCGATTATAGAGTATTTTTACAATAATCTGGATAAGGAACTAAAATGGTCGATCCCTTATACCTTCAGAGCGCTTGTCCAAGCTGGCCGTTACGGTAGAAAGACAAAAGCCGGGTGGTATGATTACAAATAAAAAGGAGGGGTAATGAGTTTCGAGACTCTTATTCTAGAACAAAAAGAAAATGTGGCAATCGTAAAGCTAAACAAACCTCCGGTCAATGTGCTATCCAGTAAGGTGTATATCGAGCTTTTTGAGGCTTTTTCGAAACTAGAGGAGGATGACGGGGCAGAAGCTGTGATCCTAACAGCCTCGGGAGAAAAGGCATTTTGTGCCGGCCTCGATGTCAAGGAGGTTGAAGGCAAGGATCTTAACGGAATATTTCAGTTTCTATGGGGCGTATCAAAAAGAACTATGGACAAATTATCCGGGTTTAGAAAGCCTACCGTATGTTCTATTTTTGGTCTTACACTCGGGGGTGGACTTGAGCTTGCTCTGTGTTGTGACATAAGGATTGGTTCAAAGGATACGCAATTAGGTTTTCCGGAAATAAATCTAGGTATAATACCAGGATCTGGTGGTACAGTGAGATTGTCGAGACTTATAGGTGTTGCTAAAGCAAAGGAGCTTCTTTTAACAGGTGAAACTATATCATCCAATGATGCTTTAAATCTGGGGATACTCAACAAAGTAGTTGATAGAGAAAATCTTTTTGATGAGGCTTATAACTTTGCAAAAAAGCTGGCGTCCAAACCGAAAGTGGCATACACCCTTATCAAAAGATGCGTTGATAGTGGGATAGAAATGGATATTTCCTCAGCTTTGAATTTTGAGTTGAATTCTTTTGCGATTGCTTACACATCTTACGATGGTCGTGAAGGATTAAAAGCATTCATTGAAAAAAGAAAACCAGAGTTTAAAGGGAGATAAGGAAGATAAAATAAGGAGGACGGTATGGCTAGGAGAGCAGTAATACTTGCAGGAGGTCAATGTAAATGGGGCGTAAGAGAAGCCCATTTAGTTGACCTATTTCAAGAGGCAGCAAAGGCATGTTTCGATGATATTCCTACGCTTAAGCCAAAAGATGTAGATGGCCTCATAGTGGCTACCTCATATGCGGGAAGATGTTCGTTTCAGGTAAATACAGCGCCGGTGATTGCAGAAAGACTAGGGCTTAAACCCACATCTATCTGCACTAGGTGCGATACACTTTGTGCCGGTGGATCAACAGGCATAATATTCGCTAAAGGACTTGTAGAGGCTGGGATTGCAGACATAGTCATGGTTGCCGGAGGGGAAAAACTTTATACTCCCCAAAAATGGGAGGTTTTTTATAGCGAATTAGCATCTGTCGATCATGATTGGGACGGAGCTCAAGGCATGGGTCTTCCACCGCCACTTTTTGCGCTCACAGCAAAAGCTCATATGAAATATTACGGCACAAAAAAGGAAGACTTCGCAGCTGTTTCTGTTACCAATTACAATTATGCTGTTGACAACCCTGTTGCCCAGATGCAAAAAGCCTTAACACTTGAAGAAGCTATGAATGCACCCGAGGTTGTGCCCCCGCTCACTCTTTATGATTGTTGTCCCATTACAGATGGAGCGGCCGCATGCATTATCACCACTGACGAGATAGCAAGAAAGTTTACAGATCGACCCTTAGTGTACATAAGGGGAACGGCGCAAGTGTGTCTAAATAGCGTTACAGCCAATTTCCCTGGTGAACACTTGGCAGATTGGGTGCATCTTAGAATAGCAGCAGAAAAGGCATATAAGGCTGCAAAAGTTGCTCCGTCAGACATAAAGGTTGCACAGACCCACGACTGCTTCTCAATTTCGGAAGTTATAGAAGTGGAAGAATTAGGCTTTTGCAAGAAGGGAGAAGGAGGGGCTTTCTGCAGTTCAGGACAGATAAAAATAGGAGGGAAGGTGCCTATAAACACAGATGGAGGATTACTTGCTTGTGGCCATCCTTTTGGTGGAACAGGAATAAGACAGGCAATAGAGATAATGAAGCAACTTCAAGGAAGAGCTCGTCATCAGGTAAAAGACGCGGACATAGGACTTACTCATAACCTGAGTGGAGCGAATGCCGAACATACAATACTCATATACGGTAGAGAACCTGTAAAATAAGGAGGAAAAGATGGCTATATTAGGAATACCAATTCTGGAAAATCTCTATCCGGTAACCATGGACATGTGGCCGGTCCAGGCTAAAGAGTTTAACAGGAACTGGCAATTTTATGAAAACTTAAAGCAGGGTAGATTTACGACAACAAAATGCAAGGACTGTGGTAAGGTTGCGTATCCACCTAGGGTGATATGTCCTGAATGTTACTCTGAAAACTTAGAATATATTGACTTACCAACAAAAGGAAAGGTTATATCCTTTTCTGAGGAAGTAAGGGGTGTTCCACTAGGATTCGAGGCACCTTTGATTCACGCTGTTATAGATCTTGGAGTTGAACCAGTGAGAAGATTGCTTACCAGAATAATAAATTGCCCAGCTGGATATCTGAAGGAAGGAGATGAGGTTCAACTGGCAGTTTTTCCAGTTCCGCCACATCCAATAGAAAAGGGTAAGCAGGGTACGGTAATGGTGGAAAGAGTATTTTTCGCTTTTGAACCTGTAAAGAAACCTTAAAAACTTATTGCTCAAGAGAGCGGGGCATATGCCCCGCTCAGAGGTTTTTTGAATCTAATAATAAGATTGACAACATCTTTCCGTTGCGATAACTAATAAACAAAAAGTCAGGGGGTAACCATGTCTATAAAAGTAGCAATAAATGGATTTGGAAGAATTGGAAGATTAGTATTTAGAGCAGGTTACAAAAACAAAGATATCGATTTTGTGGCGGTAAATGATATAACTGACCCAAAAACGATGGCCCACTTACTTAAATATGACTCCGTTCATGGCACTCTTAACTCAGAGGTGAAAGCAAAGTCGGACTCGATAATCGTAGATGGGAAGGAAATTAAAGCTTTCTCTATGAAAGATCCTGAAGCTCTTCCGTGGAAGGATTTGGGGGTTGAGGTAGTTATAGAGAGCACAGGGAAATTTACAGATAGGGAAGGAGCGGAGAAACATATAAGGGCAGGTGCAAAAAAAGTTGTTATCTCTGCTCCTGCAAAAGGTCCGGATGTGACCTTTGTATTAGGTGTAAATGAGGAAGTATATAACAAAGAAAAACACCACATAATTTCAATGGGTTCTTGTACAACTAACTGTTTAGCGCCTATAGCGAAGATTTTGCAAAAGGAATTCGGGATTGAATACGGACTTATGACAACCATACACGCTTACACCAACGATCAGGCCCTCCTGGATGAACCTCACAGAGACTTGAGGAGGGCAAGAGCGGCGGCTCTATCAATGATTCCAACTACGACAGGTGCGGCAAGGGCTATGTCTGAGGTTATACCTGAGCTTAAAGGTAAAATGGACGGAATAGCAATAAGGGTGCCCACTCCGAATGTTTCACTTGTGGATTTTGTGTGTTTAGTCTCAAAGGCAACTACTAAAGATGAGGTGAACGACAAGTTTAGGGAGTATGCCAAAGGACCCATGAAAGGGATTCTATATTGTTCTGAGGAACCTCTCGTGTCTTGCGATTTTAACGGTTCTACTTACTCATCTATCGTGGACATGGAAAATACGAATGTAATCGGGGGAAAACTCGTAAAAGTGCTTTCATGGTATGATAACGAGTGGGGATTCTCCAACAGAATGTGTGAACTGATTTCCTACATAATGAAATAACCATCTCCTGGAGGACTTTATCATGAAATATATTAATGAAGTAGACCTGAGGGGAAAAAGAGTCCTAATAAGGGTGGATTTTAATGTGCCAATTGACGAATATGGAAACATAACTGATGACACGAGAATAAGAGCTCACATCCCTACCATAAATTACGCGCTTGACGAAAATGCCAAGGTAATCCTCGCTTCTCATATGGGTAGACCGAAGGGCCAGAGGGTGGAAGGACTCTCACTAAAACCTGTTGCTAAGAGGCTCTCAAGGTTTTTAAAAAAGGATGTAAAATTTCTCACAGACTGTGTTGGAGACGAAGTAGAAAAAGAGATTGCTAATATGAATGAAGGAGATGTGGTTCTCCTTGAAAATTTGAGGTTTCACATAGGTGAAGAAAAAAACGACAGAGATTTTGCTCAGAAACTGGCACGACTTTGCGATGTGTATATAGATGATGCCTTTGCAGTTGCACACAGAAAAGCCGCATCTAACGTGGCAATTACTGAATTTGTGAAGGTCTGTGCTGCGGGTTTTCTTATGAGGAATGAAATAGAGTATTTTAAGAAAGCAATGGAAAATCCAATAAGACCTTTGGTCGCCATAGTTGGGGGCGCAAAGATCTCAGACAAAATAGGAGTTTTAGAAAAGTTAATCGAAAAGGTTGACAAGCTTTTGATAGGGGGTGCGATGGCCTTTACTTTTCTTAAGGCCATGAACCTAAATGTAGGCAAATCCCTTTGTGAAGAAAATATGGTGGATGTGGCTAAAAATATAATGTTGAAAGCAAAGGAAAAAGATATAAAGTTCTATTTACCGGTAGATGTGGTTGTAGCAGAAAGGCCTGCAGTAGATGCAGAGATCAAAACCTGTCCTGTGCAAGAGATACCGAAAGATTGGATGGGGTTGGATATAGGACCGGCCACAACAATGCTTTTTTCTGAAGCCCTTCAGAATGCAAAAACCATAGTGTGGAACGGTCCCATGGGAATGTTCGAGCTTGACCCTTTCAGTAGGGGGACTTTTGCTATGGTCATGCATGTGGCGAATTCCCACGCTTTAACTATAGTTGGTGGTGGAGATACGGATGTGGCAGTACATAAGGCTGGAGAAAGCCATAAAATCTCCTACATATCAACTGGTGGTGGGGCTTTTCTGGAACTTTTGGAAGGAAAAAAACTTCCTGCAATAGAAGCTTTAGAAAGATGCGCGTGAGGGAGTTATGAGAAGATGGATGATAGCTGGAAACTGGAAGATGAATAAGAACATAGAGGAATCAAGAAAATTGGCAAAGGATATTGTCGATTTTTCAAAAAAAGTAGAAAGTGGAGATATTGTGATAGCTCCACCGTTTACAGCGCTTAAGGAAGTATATGAAGTTACGAGAGGATCAAAGGTGAAACTCGCAGCCCAAAACTGCCATTTCGAGGAAAAAGGGGCTTACACAGGTGAAGTATCTCTGCCAATGCTTAAAGATGTAGGCTGCACGCATGTGATAATTGGTCATTCAGAGAGAAGGAAGTATTTCTCAGAGTCTGACAACATAGTGAATAAGAAAATAAAAGCTACCCTTAAATGGGAAGTAGCCCCTATCCTCTGTGTTGGCGAAACTGAGGAGGAAAGAGATACGGGTATAACAGAGTATGTAGTTGGAACACAGATAAAAAAAGCGTTAAAGGGTATTGAATTTTCGGAAAAATTGGTGATCGCATATGAACCCGTATGGGCAATAGGTACTGGTAAAAATGCAACCCCACAGCAAGCCCAGGAAGTACATAAATTTATAAGGGATGTACTCCGTAGTATTTATGGAGAAAAAGGGGGTAATCTTCTGATACTTTATGGCGGAAGTGTTACTCCTGATAACATAGGAGATCTGATATCTATGGAGGACGTGGACGGGGTATTGGTAGGTGGTGCTTCGTTGAAATCGGATTCGTTTATTGCTATAATAGAAAAAACCTTGGAGCTGAAATAAAAATGTTTACTTTCCTTGTGATACTACATGTTTTTGTGACCATCGCAATGATTCTTATAGTTCTTATCCAGACAGGTAGAGGGTCTGAAATAGGAGCTGCTTTTGGTGGCGGTGCTAGCCAAACGCTTTTTGGAAGTGCCGGAACATCAGGGTTTATGACAAGACTAACGACCATAGCAGCGGTAATATTTATGCTTACAAGTCTCTCTCTTGCCTATTTGTACAGTCACAGAGAATACGTAGTAAAAACAGTACCTCATAGTGAAAAGGTCGAAGAAAAGCCACAGGAAGGCAGAGGGCAATAATGATTATGAATAAAATGCCGATGTGGTGGAACTGGCAGACACGCACGTTTGAGGGGCGTGTGGGGCAACCCGTGCGGGTTCAACTCCCGCCGTCGGCACCATATAACTTATTGAAATTATTATGGTTGACTCCCAAAATACCCCCTAAAAAACTGTCCCCAGACTGTCCCCATATGAAAAATCGAAATTTTTTTGTATTTTGTTAATACAAAAATTTTTTAAGAAAATAAGGTCTAAATAGGTATATACACACCTCGAATCCCATCGTGGTATCTTTTGATGTATAGGCAGGCTCATTATCACATAACCACTGGATCTTATTTGGTAGATGATACCATAAGTTCCTTCACGATATCCGATGTTATACCACCTGTTGTGGATATATAGCTCAAGATTTCTCTGTCACAGGTATCTATCCATGGAGAATATGACCCTTAGTTTTTCCCCGTTATAGCAGAGAATCTCAAAGATATCAGAACACCATCTCATGTTGCTTTTCCATGTGATGATTGAGCCATCATGGGTTCTTACAGGTTTTCCAGTGTATTTGGGTAAAAGAAGATGATTGACCTTCATGATACGGTATATTCTCTTATGATTTACAGGAGCCTGACCTCTTTCTCTGAGATAACGGTTCACAAGGGCAGTAACCCTTCTGTAACCGTAGGTAGGCCTTTTATCTGTGATCTCTCTAATAAGGGAAAGATATTTAGAATCATCTGATTTTGGCTTATATCTTTCTCTTCTCGAGGTTTTCTTTGTATACTGATTTGACCTGGATATCTGTAATGTCTCTGTTATCCTCTTCATGGGGTAGGCTCCTTGTCTGATAAGGGTATGTGCGATATCAGTTTTTTTTCACGGGCAATCTCTAACGCATCCCTTAAGATCTCTACCTCCATGGTCTTTTTACCC
>JAOADT010000028.1 GCA_026417175.1 Deltaproteobacteria bacterium
AGCTAGCATATGTGTATACTCAGCGAAAAAGAATAGAGCAAACTTCATACTACTGTACTCAATATTGAAACCACATGCAAGCTCGCTTTCAGCCTCTGGCATATCGAATGGTGCCCTGTTAAGTTCTGCGAAAGCACAGATCATATAAAGTACAAACGCAAAGGGCTGATAAACCACAAACCACATTTCCCTCTGAGCATTAACAATTTCTGTCAGATTCAACGAACCAGAAAGGATAAGCACCCCAATAATGGCTAAGCCCAAGGAAACTTCATAGCTTATCATCTGGGCCGCCGCACGGAGGGCTCCCAGCACCCCATATTTATTTCCTGATGACCAACCACCGAGAACAATTCCATACTCACCAAGAGAGGCGACGGCGAAAAGGTATAAAAGACCTATATCTACATCCGCAATAACCAGTTTAATTTCTCTTCCAAAGAGGGTAATTCTATCACCAAAAGGTATAACCGCAACCATAGCGATGGCTGAGGTTATCACTATTATTGGAGCGATCACGTAAAGTGGTTTATCAGCTCTCTCGGGAATAATCTCTTCTTTGAAGAAAGACTTTATGCCATCAGCGATAGGCTGTAATATCCCAAAAGGACCTGCTCTGTTTGGTCCGTATCTAACCTGTATCCTTGCCAAAACTTTTCTTTCAAAAAGAGTAAGATATGCAGCAAAAAACATTAAAACCGCAATCACAACTATATTTTTGATCACAACCTCTATTAAGAGATAAAGTGTCTCCATATTAGGCCTTCCCTATCTTTACTTGAGCTAGTTTAGCTATGTGATCAAATAATTTTACAAAATCAAGGTCAACCAGAAATTTGAACAAAATTGCCCCTTTTACTATGTTTCAACTGGCTAAAGATCTTCATTCTCAAATTTCCTTTTTGTTTCCAAGTAAATAACTTTTGTTCCCGATTATTCGCCTTAAAGTTCTGTACATCATGTTTCAATGGATACAATTGAGACTTGACGATAAGGCTAACACCATCAAAAATCTGTAAGTTCATATTCGCAAAAATTATCAAAATGGCAAAGATCCGGAACGTGTAAAAACTTTTCCTAATTAATTCCGGGATCCTTTTTGGCTTATCTGACTTGATCTCTTTGGCGTAAAATATCCCACTACTCATCTAGATAGCTACCATTCCTATCCTGTAACACCTAAGACATCTCATCGATTCGTAAATAGCTTCGTCGATCCTGTATCCCTCTTCAACTTCATCAAACACCCATTTCCTCTTTTCCGGATCTAAAGTTCTTAAGTGAATCCTCCTCATTTTTCCAGGGGCTTCAACTTTTTCCTTTTTGTTAAAAACCCGCAAGTCTGAAAAAAATTTTACAAATCTTTCCTCTTCTGAAAGAATAAGTTCCTTGCCACGGAGATAAAGATCTATCATCTCGGCTGCCCGTCTCCCGTTCCCGGCAGCTCTGACAAGTACATCTGGACCAGTTACACAATCACCAGCAGAGAAGATCCCCTCTCTAGAAGTCATAAATGTATCGGGGTCAACGTAGAGCGTACCTCTGTTCGTTACACTTATACCGTCTCTCTCATCAAGAAAGGAAAGATCTATTGCCTGTCCAATAGCTGGGATCAGAATATCCGTCTCTATTACAAACTCAGAACCTGGAACTGGAACTGGTCTTCTTCTTCCACTTTCATCTGGCTCGCCAAGTTCCATCTTTATCAATTCGACTCCAACGACTTTCCCATCCTTTTCAAGAATTCTAACTGGGTTACACAGAAAATGGAATTTCACCCCTTCTTCTTCCGCGTCCCTAACTTCTACTGGATCTGCTGGCATTTCTGCTCTTGATCTTCTATAAACTAGATTTACGTCGGTTTTTCCAATTCTGAACGATGTCCTCACACAATCTATTGCAACGTTACCACCACCTACAACAACAACCCTTTTTCCTTCAGGATAAGGATCGATACCAGAGTTTATATCAAAAAGATATTTTATCCCCGGGATGAATCCTCTTAAACCCTTATCCTCTCCTTCCACTCCCATCTTGGTGCTAGTCTGGGCACCCACTCCAATGAATATGGCATCAAAATCCTTTTGAATCTCTGAGATGGTAATATCCGTTCCAACAGTTACTCCGTATTCAATCTCTACACCTTGTCTCGTTATGATATCCACTTCTCTTCTTAAAATTTCCCTTGGCAATCTGTAATCGGGAATTCCATATGTTGCCATTCCACCAGGTTCTTTAAATCTCTCAAAAATTTTAACCTTGTATCCTTTGATAGCAAGGTAATACGCACAGGATAGTCCGGCTGGACCAGCGCCTATTACAGCAACTCTTTTTCCATTCTTAGGATCCTTTTTTATAATTGGCTCTTTTCTTCTTTCTATTTCGTAATCAGCTGCAAATCTTTTTAACCACTTAATAGATACTGGCTCATCCACAAGAGCTCTTCTGCAATTTTCCTCACAGGGTCTGATGCAAACCCTTCCCAATGTTCCAGGAAGACAAGTTTTCTCTCTTATGGTGGATAGTGATTGCACATAATTACCATCCTTTATTTCCTCTATATATTTAGGAATGTTTAAGTTACTTGGGCACACACTCATACATGGGGCTGTTACCGCATATCTATAGTTGGATTTTTTGCCTTTCTTCTCGCCTGCTATGTATGTCTTCATTTGTTCCCCAAAATGTTGGAGAAAATCAAAAAGTGGTATAAGACCCGTCTGACCTATTGAGCATTTAGAGGTTTCCTTTACATGTAAAGCGAGGGTTCTTATCAGTTCTAAATCTTCTTCTTTTCCTTTCCCATCATAAATCTTTTTGAGGAGGTTAACTATAACGTATGTTCCCTTACTACAGGGTAAACACTTGCCGCACGATTCCTTCTGGACCGCCTCCAAATAAGCAATGACCATGTCTAGAAGGTCTATATCTTCATCGAATAATACAATTCCTTCCCATCCAAAGAAAGCTTTGATTCTTTCTCCTTTAAAGAATTCTTGGGGTATTCTTATATTTGGGGAAACACGATCTTCTTTTGCCTTTCCTCTGTTATCTACGATATTTCCTTGCCATGAACTAAATATGACACCGTTCATCTATCAATCTCTCCAAGAACAATATCTATGCTTCCTATGGTTGCAATAACGTCTGCAACCATTTGGCCTTCGATCATTCTTGGAAGTGCGCTTAAGTTTAAAAAAGAGGGGGGTCTTATTCTGAATCTAAAGGGTTTCTCACTTCCATCACTTACAATGTAAAAACCGAGTTCCCCTTTAGGCGCCTCAACTGACGCATAAACTTCAGCCTTTTCTGGTCTAAATCCTCCTTGCGCAATCTTAAACTGTCTGATAAGTGCAGCTATGTCAGTCTGTACATCGTCTTTCTCGGGTAGAACAACCTGGGGAGCATTCGCCTTGAAAGGACCTTCGGGTATACCCTCAATGGCTTGAGATATTATTCGATTTGATTGTCTTAATTCTTGCATACGCACCAAATAGCGATCGTAGACATCTCCATTTTTTCCTAGCGGAACGAAAAAATCGAAATCCTCATAACTGGAATACGGGTGAGCCTTTCTTACGTCATAATACACACCTGATGCCCTAAGCACTGGGCCTGTTACACCGTAACTTATAGCTTCCTCTTTAGATATAACCCCGATTCCGACTGTCCTTTTTTTCCAAATTATATTTTCCGTAAGTAATGTTTCATATTCATCAATCCTCTTAGGGAACTCATTGACAAACTCTTTCACCTTTTTTACAAATTCGCTATCTACATCCCGCGCAACTCCTCCTATTCTCATAAAACTTGGAGTAAGCCTTGCACCTGTTATGTATTCGATGATATCAAGAACCTTTTCCCTTTCTCTAAACGCGTAAAAAAGGACCGTCATTGCTCCTAAATCCAACGCGTGAGTGCCTAGCCAAAGAAGGTGGGCCGCTATTCTTTGCAGTTCGCACAGAATTACCCTTATGTACTGCGCTCTTTTTGGTATCTCTATATCTGCAAGCTTTTCTATGGCAAGGCAGTATGCGAGGTTGTTAGATAAACCATTGGTATAGTCAAGTCTGTCTGTAAAAACTAGCGCCTGATGATAAGTTCTTGTCTCTCCCAACTTTTCCACACCTCTATGGAGATAACCAATATGAGGTGTGGCTTTTACTATGGTCTCTCCGTCTAATTCTAGAAGGAGCCTCAAAACTCCGTGAGTAGCCGGATGTTGAGGTCCCATGTTTATTGTCATAAAGGTCGTTTCCATCTTAAATTTCCTCTTCTAGTTTTACCTCAAAGGGTTTGTCGAAGTCGAATCCCTCGGCGGGAAAATCTTTTCTTAATGGATGCCCTGAGAAATCATCAGACAAAAGGATTCTTCTTAGATCAGGATGATTCCTGAATCTTATCCCGAACATATCGTACGTTTCTCTTTCGAGCCAATCAGCTGCGCGCCAAAGGTCACTTACCGTTTCTATTTCATCTTCTCCATTTAATCTCACTTTTACTCTTAGACGATCACCATCCCTCATGGAACGTAATAGATAAACAACCTCGAAGCGAGGATTCTCTCCCAAATAATCGACTCCGCACAGATCGATAAGCATGTCATACGACATTTCTTCGTCATATCTCAAAAATCGAAGAAGCTCTTTATGAGCTTCTGGTTTTACAAGTATTGTCCTTTCGCCTTTTTCTTCTTTTATAGCCGCTATATATGTTCCGAAGTTTTTGATGATTTTGTCTAGTTTGTCACTGATCATGGAGCGGTGATGAGTTTTCTTTCTTTTACCGTTTCCTTTTCTATCTTTTCCTGAAGTTTGATCAGCGCAGTAAGAAAACTTTCTGGTCTCGGAGGACAACCAGGCACATACACGTCAACGGGGATAATCTGGTCTACTCCCTGAACCACGTTATAAGATTTAAATATTCCTCCAGTACAAGCGCACGAGCCAAAAGCAATTACCCATTTTGGCTCTGCCATTTGCTCGTATATCCTCTTTACCATGGGAGCCATTTTCTTTGTTAGAGTCCCTGCAACAAGCATCAAATCCGCCTGCCTTGGTGAGGGACGAGCTACTTCAGAACCGAATCTAGCCATATCTATCGTGGCAGAGCCAGCAACTATAAATTCCAACGCGCAACAGGCAAGACCAAAGGTTAAGGGCCAAACCGAGTACTTTCTTCCCCAGTTTACAAGTTTTTCAATGGAGGTGACAACAATATTTCTTTCTATATCTACTCCCATTCCAGTGCTCCTTTCTTCCAGACGTAAACATAGCCAACAAGTAAAATGATAATGAAAATAAACATCTCTATAAAACCGAACAATTTTAAGTTTTTTGTTACTACTGCCCAAGGATACATGAAAAGTACCTCAATATCGAATATAAGAAAGAGCATGGCAAAAATATAGTACTTTATACTTATCCTTCTTCTTGCTGGTCCGATAGTGGTCATACCGCATTCATACGGCTCGAGCTTCACTTTTTTTGGCTTTCTCTCACCAAGGAAGTAAGAAAGACCTACAATCAGAAGCGCTATTAAATTCGCAAAAATAAGTATTATTAGTATGCCTATATACTCTTTCATTGGCGGCTTACAAAAAGAATATGTTTTTCTATTTCATATCTCAAAACCTTTGTCAAGAGTAACTTTTTTCTTTTTTTGTAACTGTGGAAAATTTTTAAATATTTATCTCGGAGAGGAAGGGATTTGAACCCTTGGTCCCGCTTTAGGCGGGACACTCGCTTAGCAGGCGAGCACCTTAGACCAACTCGGTCACCTCTCCAATTTTGACAAAGTATACTTTTTTAACTTATAAAAATCAACGGTATATGTCCGAATCTCTAAGATTGAGACGATATGTTTTATCTAAGATTAGAGAATTTTTCGAAAGAAGACGATACATTGAGACTGAGACACCCTATATAGTACGGGCAGTGCCTCCGGATCCCTACATAGAACCAATACATGTCTATATGGACGATGAGGGTCCTTTCTTTCTACATACATCTCCCGAGATACACATGAAAAAGATCTTAGCAAAGGGATTCAATAGAATATTTCAGATTTGCAGGACATTCCGTAGAGAAAAGAAAGACGAATTACACACAGTTGAGTTCACAATGCTTGAATGGTATAGAGAGGGAAACTATATGGATACTTTAAAGGAAACGGAAGAACTTGTGGAATTTCTTGTTTCTTCATTAGAAAAAGACTTCTCAATAAAGAGAGCATTTTTTCCTCCTTTTCCCATATTTGACCTTGAATCTCTCTTTTCAGATGTGATGGGGGTTGATATTTTTTCCCTGGACAGGGACACTTTATATCAGATTCTAAAAAATAAGGGTGTAGCAAGCGTGAGGACGGATGATTCCTGGATTGACATGTTCTTTAAAGCATTTTTTGAGAAGATAGACACATCTCTGGAAAAAAAGACTCCATACTTTCTTATAGGCTGGCCTTTGGACCTATCAAGCATGGCGAAAGGGAAAAACCAAAAGGCCGAAAGGTTTGAACTTTACATAGAAGGTGTAGAGATAGCAAATGGTTATTCAGAACTTCTTGATCCTGAAGAACAGAGAAAGAGGTTCGAAAAGGATAATGCCCAGAGAAAAAAAATGGGTAAGAAAGAAATACCAATAGACGAGGATTTCATTTTATGTCTTTCCAGAATAAAAGGAGAGTATTCAGGTGTCGCCTTAGGCGTGGACAGATTGATAATGGTCCTTGCCGGTGAAAAAAATATAGAGAACGTCATGCCTTTTATCGTTTAAGAAGGACCAGATAATAAAACAGTCCTAAATATTCCTTAATTGCGCATGCAACACCTTCCAAGTTTGAAGCATCCGGCAAAAATGAAATAAGGTCATACGGTCTTTTTGAAGTTTTATACCCTAGTGGAAATGGAATAACATCAAAGTACTGGGAGAATAGAACATAGGATCTTTTCATGTGATAAGCATTAGTGATGAGAAGAATCTTCTTTATTCCCAATCTCTCCGCTATATCCTTCGTATATTTTGCATTTTCGTAAGTGTCTCTGCTTCTTGTTTCTAGAATTATATCAGAACCCTCAACTCCCAGGCTCGAAAGAAATCTCTTAGCGTATGGCGAATACTCATCTCTCTTAGAAACGGAACCTCCAGTGAGAATTATCGATTTTTTTTCTATCCTATATAGCCTATATGCAGTCACAGCTCTTTGGTAACCTTCTTCCGATAGTTCTCCTTTTCCTGACAATTCTGGAACCCCTTCCCGGACAGTGGCTCCGAGCACCACGTAAGCCTGACAGGTTCTTATCTCGTCAAGCAAAGGAAAAGGATGAGCATCCTCTAAAGGTTTAAGAAATGCGTCTTTTGTGGGCTCGATCGAAAAAATATATAGGAGGATCGCTAAAAATATGGAAAGACGCCTGGTGTTTTTCCTAGAAAAGAGAGAAATAATAACAAGAATTGTAACAAATATTCCTGGAGGAACAAAAAAAGGTGTTAAAATCTTCTTCAAAAAGAACAATCAGATTTCTCCGCTCAATCGTTTGATCAACTCCTTGATTTTTGGGATTTGGGCCTTCGCTGCTTTGATTCCCTCTTCCATCAGTTCTTTTTTCTTCGAAAAATCAAAAAGAGAAACGTTTCTCACATCTGGTTCTATCAAGATATCCGCGTGTTTTAATTTTTCTCTGTTTTTTTCAAACATCATTATAGATATGGACTGACCTATTATGTCAATAACCGAATCAACTTCGTAGTTTGTAATATTACTCAGCAAGTTCACAGCTATCACGATGTCAGCTCCTTTGCTTCTAGCTATATCGCAAGGAATATTATTCGTAACTCCGCCATCTACAAGAGTTCTACCTCCAAAGCTTACAGGCACAAATATCCCAGGTATGGCGCACGATGCCCTAACAGCCTTAGCAAGCGACCCCTTTTCCAGAACCACTGTCTCTCCCGTATTTAAGTCTGTTGCAACAGGGAAAAATGGTATCTTCGTTTCTTCAATTTTCTTTACCTTAGCCTCTCTTTCCACAAAGTTTTCGAGTTTTTGGCCTTGTACGGGCCCTAACTTAGAGTAAATCAGCGAAAAATCCAGAATGTCTGATTTTTCAATTTTAAAAGCCGTCCACTCTAGTTGAAAACTGTCGGGGTTAGAGGCATAAAGACCACCTATTAGACTTCCAACACTTGTACCCACTATCATATGAATGGGTATCTTTTCTTGTTCCAAAACTCTTATCACTCCTATATGGGCAAAACCTTTTGCAGAACCCCCGCTTAAAACTAAAGCGATTTTGGGTTCCCCTTTCTTTTTCATCTCAGGGGTGGTTCCACAGGAAAAGAGTGCAAAAATTAGAATAAAAATAGTAACCAATTTCAGAATTTTCATCTTAAACATAATTTTTAGTAAATCCTCCTCTGTCCAACAAATGGATTATAGATTTTTTCCCTTCCAATTGTGCTTTTGGGTGTATCACCATAATTGTGCCCAGGGGCCACAATGGTTTCATCAGGCAAGACAAAAAGCTTATTCCGGATCGATGCTACTAGTTCTTCCCATGATCCTCCTGCGAGGTCAGTTCGGCCAACACCTCCAACAAAAAGTGTGTCTCCAGTAAACACTATCCCATCAGCATAAATACAGATACTCCCTGGGGAATGTCCCGGCGTATGGATAACTTTAAGTGAAATCTGTCCGATTTCTATATAATCTCCATCTCGAACCAAAATGTCCGCAGGAGGAGATGGGTCAGCTCCAAACATCTGCAGCATGTAAGGAGACTGATGGGTAAGAGAGTAAGCCTCGTTCTCGTGGATAATAATCTCCGCACCAGTGAGCTCCTTCATGCGTCTATTCCCCATAATATGGTCCACGTGGGAATGAGTGTTAATGATGTAACGGATTTTGTATCCTCTGTCTTTCGCCTCATTAAGGATTCTATCACATTCAGAAGCTGGATCTATAACCAGCGCTTCCAGCGTTTTCTTGCACCCAACAAGGTAAGCAAATACGGCAAAAGACCCGACTTCCATCTGTTTTACAAACATATGTTCCTCCTATTTTCCCTATGTTACAGTTCGCCTTCGAGCGAGTAAAGTTTCGCAAGAAGGTTTAGCGACTTTAGATATAGTGAATCCGGTTTATCTGAAACAGGGGCATTCTTTATTGCATCAATAAGATATTTACCAGCACTTTCCATGTCGTTTTTTTGAGCATTTATATAACCTAAACAATACGCTGATCTGGCAAGATACTCACTATAACGAGATTTTAAGTTTTCCCTCCTTTTTGCTTTCCACATGAGCAACTCCTTCGATCTTTGGTCAAGACTTCTCCCCTCTAAAGCCTGTTTTTGTTTCTCATCCACGATTTCAACAACTTTCAGAACATTTTTGGAAAACTCGTAAACTACCTCACAGATCTCTGAGGCTCTCGAATAGTCTTCTTTCTTCAAAAGATCTTCAGCCTTTTTCAAATTTATCTCCACATTTCCATCGTTTATAGTAACTGGTTCTTTTTGAGGCACAACCTTTGCTGGAGTCCGTTTAGATCTTTTTTCCGCTGATATGACATCACTTACAAAAATACTTAGAACAAATATGGAGAGAATAAGGAAACAATATTTTTTCAAGAAGTATTCCTCAAATTTTGTGGCGGTGCAGGGACTCGAACCCCGGACTCTGCGGATATGAGCCGCATGCTCTAACCAACTGAGCTACACCGCCTTTTGGCTTCATTCGTTATATGTTATAATAACTCTATTCTTAAAATCAATCCTTTTAGGGTATGTAAGTTATAATGGTTATAACCATTCTCACCCTTTTTCCTAGAATATTTGATTCTCCTTTAAATGAGAGCATCATAAAGAGGGCGAAAGAAAAAGGGCTGGTCACCTTTAATATCAAGAATATAAGAGATTTTGCTAAAGACCCCCATAAAACTTGTGACGATACCCCATATGGTGGCGGTCCCGGCATGGTCATGAAGATAGAACCTTTATACAATGCAATAGAACATGTGAAAAAAGACATTGGAGATGGCCATTTCATTTTGCTTTCCCCACAAGGCAGACTCTTGAACTGGGAAGTATGCGAAAGGCTTGCAAAACTTTCTCATATATGCCTTATCTGCGGAAGGTATGAGGGAATTGATGAAAGGATTCTAGAGTTTGTGGATGAGGAAATCTCAATAGGTGACTACATTCTCTCGGGAGGAGAAATAGCGGCACTTGTAGTGATAGATACGATCGTGCGGCTTTTACCAGGCGCTTTAGGAAATGAAAATTCTAAATCTCAGGAAACTTTTCGAGAATTCCTTCTGGAATATCCTCAATATACAAGACCTGAAAACTTCCTAGGATTTAAAGTGCCGCAGGTTCTGCTTTCAGGTAACCATGAACAAATAAGAAGGTGGAGAAGGAAGGAGTCCATTAGAAAGACGATTCTGAGAAGACCTGACCTTATTTCTCGATTTTGTCCCAATGAAGAAGACAGCCGGTTTATAAGAGAAATAATGGAGGAAATTCAAGATTGAACCTTATCGTTGCTGTTATCCATTATCCTGTCTATAATAAAAAACGCGAAATAGTTGCAACAAGTGTCACGGGCTCTGAAATTCACGATGTTTCCAGGACATGCATGACTTTTAATGTAAAACTGTGCTATATTGTAACTCCGTTGCAAAAGCAGAGGGAGATCGTAGAAAGAATGAAGATTCATTGGACCCAAGGCTACGGAGCGAAATACAATCCACTCCGGGCACAGGCATTAGGTATTTTGAGAACGGCCAATTCACTTGATGATGTTATTGCAGAAATTAGTATAGATGGTGTGAAACCCCAACTTGTGGGTACCTCTGCAAGGAAAAGAGAGACAAAAAATATGACATACAGAGAATTTTATCATAGTATAAAAAACCGGGGAGAAAATACACTCCTCCTATTCGGAACTGGCTGGGGTCTTACAGATGAGACAGTTGAAAGATGCGATAGAATGTTAGAACCCATATCTGGCCCGGGCAATTACAATCACCTCTCGATGAGGGTAGCTATGGGCATAGTTTTGGATAGAATATTTAATCCACGGGGAGGATGCGATGAATGAGATAGTGGACATGATTGAAAAGGAGCATATGAGGCTAGATCTTCCTGAAATCCATCCCGGAGACAACATTAAGGTTTATACAAAGGTTTTAGAAGGAGATAAGGAAAGAATCCAAATCTTTGAAGGGGTGGTCATTTCCGTAAGGGGAGGAAATATAAGGAAGACTTTCACCGTGAGAAAAATTTCTCATGGAGTGGGTGTTGAAAAGACATTCCCTTTACATTCACCCTTAATTGAGAAAATTGAAATAACAGGAAGAAGTAAAGTAAGAAGAGCTAAACTTTACTATCTGAGACAGCTCAAAGGTAAGGCGGCAAGACTAAAAGAGAAAAGGTAATAATGAGGTGCCGTCTTGAAGGTTTTCTTTGTGGAGTAGATGAAGCCGGAAGGGGGCCTATTGCCGGGCCTGTGGTATCCGCATGTGTTGTATGGTTTGGTCCACCCCCCAAAAATGAGACCGTAAAGGATTCAAAACTTTTAAGGGAAAATGAAAGAAAAGAAGTGTACCACTGGATAGTCAACAACGCTCACAGCATAGGCATAGGTATCTCTTCAACGCAAGAAATAGAAACTCTCAACATACTTAATGCTACACTTCTGGCAATGGAAAGAGCAGTAGAGAATACTGGAGTTGATCCTGATTTACTTTTAATAGATGGAAATAAGAAACCAAAAAGGTTTTCGAAGGCCAAATGTGTTGAAGGCGGAGACAGAAAATGTTTCCTTATAGCGTGTGCGTCCATAGTGGCGAAGGAGGTAAGAGACTCCATCATGAGACAATATCATGAACTCTATCCCAATTATGGATTTGAAAGAAATAAAGGATATGCTACGGAAGAGCACAAAAAGGCAATAGAGAAATACGGAGTCTCTCCAATACACAGGCGGACCTTTAAAGGTGTGAAGGAATACCTTTGAAACAATCTTTGAGGGAAAAAGGAATAAAAGGAGAAGAGCTTGCACTTGAAATACTGAAAAAAGATGGGTACAAGATCATTGAAAGAAACTATCACAGTCCTTACGGTGAGATAGACATTATAGCAAAATGCGGTGATGTTATTGTCTTTGTAGAGGTAAAAAGGAGGGATTCTAAAAGTTTCGGAGACTCGCTCTCAGCAATAGACGAGAAAAAGAAGAGAAGAATAGTTATGACTGCTCTTTACTATCTTAAAAAAGAAAACCAGACTGCAAAAAAGTTTCGTTTTGACGTTGTTGGAATAGACGAGAATTCTGTGAAAGTGATAAAAAACGCCTTCGTTATCGACTGGGAATGAGAGAAACAACTATTCTAGCGATACTTGAGGCTGTAAGAAACGGAGCCATTTCCGTTGATGAAGCCCTAAAAAAACTTAGGGATCTGCCTTACGAGGATCTTTTCCATACAAAAGTTGACCACCATAGGAGCTTGAGAAAAAATATGCCAGAGGTGATTTATGGAGAAGGCAAAACTAAAGAACAGCTAAAAGACATAATAAGCGCTATGCGCCAAAAAGGCTTAAACGTGCTTGCCACAAGGATCTATTCAGACGTAGGAAAGGCTTTAACCGAACATTTCCCAGAGGGTAAGTATTTCAGCGAGGCAAGATGCTTCATGATAAAGGATGATAATGAGATTTTGGGTAAGGGATTAATTCTCGTTGTGAGCGCCGGAACAAGCGACATAAGTGTCGCAGAGGAGGCATATGTGACTTCCATATTTTTTGGGAATGAAACGGAAAGGCTCTATGATGTTGGCGTCGCTGGTATTCATAGACTTTTCGAAAATATGGAACTTTTAAGAAGAGCAAAGGTCATAATAGTTGTAGCAGGTATGGAGGGAGCCTTACCCTCCGTGGTTGCGGGAATAGTGGGTGTTCCAGTGATAGGGGTTCCAACAAGCGTTGGCTACGGTGCCAGTTTCCATGGCCTTTCTGCTTTGCTCGGAATGCTAAACTCCTGCTCCACGGTGGCGGTTTTTAATATTGATAATGGTTTCGGAGCAGCTTACTTCGCCACACTCATAAATAGACTATGAGAATTCTTTATATCGATCCCGTGACTGGACTCAGCGGAGATATGGTTCTCTCCGCGCTGATAGATGCCGGGTTCCCATTGGATGAGATTCGAAAAATACTAAAAAAACTGCCTTTTGAGGACCCAAGTATTCTGCCTGAAAAGGTGGATTTTGGCACTTTTTCAGGTACACGGATAAAAATGGGTAGTGAAGATTTACGTCTTACAGCCAAGGAGATGCTAAATCTAGCACAAAAAATAGATGTTCATGAAAGAGTAAAAAAAGACGTTCTTGGCATGTTGAATTTACTCTTTGACGCTGAAGCCAAAATTCACGGAGTAAAAAAGGAGGATATCCATCTCCACGAGCTTTCCAGTGTCGACACATTCTTAGATTTTCTTCTTGTGGCGTCGGGAATTTTCTATTTCAGTATAGATAAAGTATATGTGGGACTCATCCCCCATGGGACGGGCTTTATTAAAACGGCTCACGGAACGGTACCGAATCCACCCCCCCTTACGTTAGAAATTTTGAGCGGTTTTGAATCGCGCTTCACATCCGAACCGTATGAACTGACAACCCCGACAGGGGCCACTATTGTAAAATATTATGCAGACCCTGAAGAGAGACTCAGCAAAATAAAGGTTTCTCACTTAGGATTCGGATTAGGGAACTACAAAATGGAAAAACCAGATGTTCTAAGAGTTTATATAGGAGAAAAAGATACCGACTATCTCGAAGACGAAGTTACAATTATTGAATTTGACGTGGACGATATGGATATGGAATATACGGGTCTTTTTTCGGATCTACTTAGAGCGTCTGGCGCGATCGAGGTAGTCTACTTTCCCGTCTACATGAAAAAGGGTAGAATAGGTATAAGGTTCTCTATAATAGTTGCAAATGAAAAAGAAAGCGATGTGATCGATACGGTCTTCAAAAATAGCACCACCTTTGGCTTACGGATAAAAAAGGAATCACGAAAAGTATTGAAAAGGGAGGAGAAAACTGTAAGAACTAAATATGGGAATATAAGAATTAAAGTTGGTTTTGGAAAACACGGCGAAATCCTAAAAGAACACGTGGAGTTCGATGACATAAAAAAGATTTGTGAGGAAAAAAATCTTTCTTACACTACTGTCTTAAAAGAGATAAAAAGAAATCTTTTGAAGAATTGAAACTTAGATTTAATCTAGAAGTAAGAACTTTACGTCTTCTACCTGTTTTCCAGTTGCCGTATTAACTTTTTCTAAAATAGTCCCTTTCATGAATTCCATGTGGCAAAGATAAGTAGGATCTTTGACCCCAATGTATAAAACTTTCTTTTTTATCCTTAAAGGCTGTGCATGTTCTGCTAATCTCTCTCCCACAATTTCTTCCCATCGACTGAAAACTTTCAGTACTTCAACCTCGTCACAAAGTTTCCTTTTTTTTAAAATACTGATAAGCACTTCACTTAATGGTGTAAATTTTTTCATTCTTCCTTTATTCTCGGAAAAAGAGGTTGAATCCTAACTATAGGTGCCAGATCATCCATCCTGTAAAACCTTTCATTGTCCGAAAAATTCGTCTCTTCTATAGTCTTTCTGATGCCTAGAGCCCTCCATAAGGCATTCGATTTTTCGGGCATAAAAGGGTAGAGCAAAAAGCCCACTATTCTAAGTCCATTCCAAAGATTGAAAAGAACTGTCTTTAGTCTTGGGGTGTCCTCCTTTGCAAGCTTCCAGGGCGCTTCAGAGTCGATGTATCTGTTAAGATGTGCTGTTATTTCAAATACTCGTTGTAGGGCTCTATAAAAGGCAAATACATCCATTTCCTTTTTGTACAACTCTATAAGATCGAGAATTAATCTCTCTGTCAATTCATCTGTCCCCGTTTTCTTTTGAGGGTAATCTATTTTTCCGCCAGTATACCGTTCTATCATTGTTACGGTCCTACTTAAAAGGTTTCCCAGGTCATTCGCCAGATCTCCATTTATTCTATGTGTTATGGCTTTTTTAGAAAAATCTCCATCCAAACCAAATGGGACTTCTCTGAAAAGGAAGAATCTAAACTCATCGACTCCATATTCCCTCACTACATCATGGGGATCTACAACATTGCCTAAAGATTTTGACATCTTCTGCCCTTCGATCGTCCACCATCCGTGAGCGAATATCTGTTTTGGTGGTTGAAGCCCATAAGACATTAGAAAAATGGGCCAATACACAGCATGAAACCTCAGAATGTCCTTCCCGATCAAATGAGCATCACAAGGCCAAAATGAGTTAAAAGTATTTTCGTCTTCAAGAAAACCTATACCTGTAAGATAGTTCGTCAATGCGTCGAACCAGACGTAAATTATATGCTTTTCGTTGAAGGGGACTGGAATACCCCAGTCAAGGCTTGTTCTACTTACACTTAGATCTTTAAGCCCCCCTTTCACAAAGCTTAAAACTTCATTATATCTTATCTCTGGCAAAACGAATGTTTTATTTTCCTCGAGAAATTGGAGAAGTCTGTCTGTGTACGCAGAAAGTCTGAAAAAATAACTCTCCTCCTTCAGTCTTTGCGGCGCTCTGTGACAGTCAGGGCATCTACCGTCCAAAAGTTGAAGTTCGGTATAAAAGCTCTCACAGTAGATGCAGTACCAGTCCTCATATTCTCCGAGATATATATCCCCTTTTTCGTAAACCTTCTGAAATATGTGCTGGACTACTTTTTTGTGTCTCTCTTCTGTAGTTCTTATAAACCCAGTATTTGAGATGTTGAGAACCTTCCAAAGCTCCACGAATCTTGTCACCATTTTATCCGCCAGTTCTTTGGGACTTATATTTTGTTCCATTGCAGCTTTTTGAGCTTTCTGACCATGTTCGTCAGTTCCTGTTAAGAAAAATACCTCATACCCACATAGCCTCTTGTATCTCGCCATAATGTCAGCGGCTATCGTTGTGTATGCGTGTCCTATATGGGGTACGTCATTTATGTAGTATATGGGTGTTGTAATATAGTAATGACCTTTCATCATTCGTCTCTCTTTAGTGTTTCATCTAAGATTTCTACTTTGTCCACCCCAAGAGTTACTTCCCTGCCATCTTCCAGCTCAACTGTAACAGTTCTCATAAATGGGTTATGTTTGACTATCTTTCCCACCTCTCCTCCAACAGTGACCTTTTTCCCTAACTTAGGAAAGTCTTTTTTGTATTCCATATACATTTCATACTCATAAGAAAGACAACACATGAGACGTCCACACACTCCTGAGACCTTTGAAGGATTAAGCGCAAGCCCCTGTTCTTTAACCATCTTTATAGACACCGTAGAAAAGGTATTTAGAAATCTTTTGCAACAAATCACATTACCGCAATTACCTAACCCCCCAACTATTTTTGCTTGATCTCTTACCCCTATCTGCCTAAGTTCTATCCGGACTTTGAATTCCCGAGCGAGCTCTTTAACAAGCTCTCTAAAATCTACCCTGGTTTCAGAATAAAAATAAAATATAAGTTTTGTCCCCCCAAACAAATATTCTGCATTTAGGAGTTTCATCGGAAGGTTAAGTTCTTCTATCTTTTTTTTACAAAACTCCATTGCATATTCGATTCGTTCTTCAAGCAAAAGATAATCTGAGAGCTCTTCATCAGAAACCCTTTTTATTATTTTTGGAATGTTTTGGACTTCTTTCTCTTTCACATCTGTCAAAACTTCACCTACACACGTACCCTTTTCTAGTTCACATAAAACTTTGTCTCCTTTTGAGATGTCTTCTATGGCCTCCACTTCTACTACACATGGGAGGCCCCTAAGTCGCACGTAACAGGTCTTCATATCCCATCCGCAAGAGATATTAAGAGATTTTCAAAAAGAGTCCACCTGTTTACATTGTACTTAAGTAAAGAGAGGGTTTTTATAATCAATTCTATCTTTTCTCTTATAAGGGTAGGTTCCATAACCCGCTGTCTTAAGATGTTAAGTAGGTCTTTATTATACACCCTACTCATTTCTTTTGTCACACTATAAACAAACATGTCCCTAAAAAGACAAATTAGAAAATAGAGGTACATTTCACTTTCGTTACGAGAGATTTTTTCGGAAAAAAACGTAATCTCAACGGCACTTCGTTTTGTACCTAGTAAACACTCGGCAAGTTTTTTCCTCATCAAAAAATTCTCTTTATTCGCCCAGAACAAAGCGACATTTAGGCTTCCGAAAGATAAATTAGACACTACTTCAGCCTTATTCTCATCAAGTCCGTGTTTCTCAATAAGATAGTTCTTTATAAGCTCTAGCTTTATTGGAGAAAATGGAATTTTTACACATCTAGATCTCACCGTTAAAGGAATCTCACCCTCTTCTGAAGTAACAAGTATAAAAAGATTATACTCTTTTGGCTCTTCAAGAGTCTTAAGAAGTGCATTTGCAGCCTCTAAAGTCAGAAGATGGGCTTCATCGATGATTACAACCCTTCTGGATTCCAAATAGGGCGACCTCTGCGTTTCTTGACACACCCATCTTATCGTTTCTATTCCCAAAGCTTCACCACCGCCTCCGATCATTAGAAAATCCGGGTGAGCTCCTTTTTCTATCTTTTTACAGGATAAGCAGTTATCATTTCCGATTTTTTTCCGGCAAAGGAGATATCTAGCCAGTTTTATAGCTATAGTTTTTTTCCCGATCCCCGGGGGCCCTACAAAAAGTAGGGCATGAGGTAGTCTTCCAGTGTGGAAATACTCCATTATCATTCTTATTTCTTTTTCATGACCTATTATTTCAGCAAATTCCATAGTTGGCTAGTATCTCCTCAATCGAACGTATAACTTCTTCTCTTACCAAATTTTTCTCTCTGTTCCCATCAATTACCCTTACCCTTCCTTTTTCGCAGGCAGCAATTTCCAGGTAACCTTTTCTCACTCTTTCATGGAAATCTCTTTGTTCTTTTTCAAACCTGTCTTTCAATCCGCCCCTAATTCCTCCTTTTCTTTTTAGCCCCGTCTCGATATCACAGTCCAAGAGAATCGTAAGATGTGGAGTCACGTTTCTGGTGACAATCCCATTTAGGTATCTTATGAGTTCTAGATCAAGTCCCCTTCCATATCCCTGATAAGCAACAGTCGCATCTATGAATCTATCACATATAACAAATTTTCCTTGACTAAGCGCAGGTAGAATAACCTCCTCTACGTGCTGGGCTCTCTGAGCCATTATCAAAAAGAGTTCAGCTTGGGGAGATATGTTAATCTCCTCCTTGAGGAGCATAGCCCTCACTCTTTCACCCAGCCGTGACCCACCTGGCTCTCTAGTTTTTACTACGTTGAACCCTTTATTTTTCAGATAGCCTGCAAGATATTCAAACTGGGTAGTTTTGCCGGAACCTTCGATACCCTCAAATGAGACAAAAAGAGGCATCTACTTCATGACCCTTTCAATGTATTCACCTGTCCTCGTGTCAATTTTTACAATATCTCCCTCATTTACAAATAGTGGTACCTGCAGGGTGTAGCCCGTCTCAAGCGTTGCCGGTTTTGTAGCACTCTGGGCTGTGTCCCCTCTTATACCTGGTTCTGTTTTTACAACCTTCAGATCCACAAAATTTGGTAACTCGACACCGATCGGGTTACCTTTGTAAAAGGAAACTGTAATCACTAAGCCCTCAGAAAGATAGAACTTCGCATCTCCAAGATTTTCCTCGTCAATGAAAACCTGATCATACGTGTCCTGATCCATGAAATAGTATCTATTCTCTTCTTTGTATAAATACTGCATCTTTTTTTCTTCCAATTCCAGAAGTTCTACTTTCTCCCCAGATCTAAAAGTAACGTCTAATACATTTCCTGTTATGAGACTTTTTATTCGGGTTCTTACAAATGCCCCGCCTTTCCCAGGTTTTACGTGCTGAAAATCGACGATTATAGATGGTTCTCCATCAATAAGAACCTTAAGTCCTTTTCTAAACTCTGAGGTAGAAACAAGCATTTTTTTCCTCCTTCACAGCAAAAATAAATCCTTCCTTATACCTGTTAGAACTGTTGAGTAACCTTCCCGCACAAGCACCATATCTTCGAGTCTCACCCCACCTACATTTGGAATGTATATACCTGGTTCAATGGTCACAACCATATTTTCTTCAAAGACCCCCTCTGCGGTTTCATTTATCTGTGGAAGTTCATGCACATTAATTCCAATTCCGTGGCCTGTTCCATGACCAAAGTAGCTGCCGTAACCTTTTTCTTCTATGTATCCCCTTACTATAGAGTCAATTTTTTTTAGTGGAATTCCCACAGAGATAGCATCCAGTGCTCTCTGTTTCGCCTCATAGACGATCTCGTGGATTTCCCAGAGTAAATTCGGAGGGTTTCCAACAAAAATCGTGCACGTTTCATCGCTACAGTAGCCCTCGTATTGGGCACCAAAATCGACTATAACCACATCGCCTTCTTTTATTTTTCTATTCGAAGGCTTTGCATGAGGTAAGGCTGATCTTTCTCCTGCAGCAACAATAGTATCAAAAGACGGTTTCTCAGCACCCCTTCTTATCATCGCAAAATCTAGCTCTGCTGCTATTTCCTTTTCACTTTTCCCCGGTCTTATGCCTTCGTATACTTCCATAAAGGCCTCTTCTGCTATTCTTACCGCATTCCTTATCTTATCTACTTCGTCAGGTTCTTTAGATCTCCTTACCTCATCAATCTCAGATCTCAACGGAAAGAACTCACATTCTTTCAATTTATCTTGCCATTCCTGGTAAAGTGCGTAAGGGGTATAAAGCGATTCAAAACCAACTCTTTTTAAATCGTAATCCCTAACAATCGTTGAAAGAGGATAAAGGTCCTTCTTGCGTTCCATTATTACCACACCTTCTGTAGCCTCTTTAGCATACGTTATGTACCTAAAATCGGTGATAAGGATAACGTCACCTCGGGTTACAACCAGAAGACCATCAGAGCCTCTAAACCCAGAAAGATAAAATATGTTTTCTAAACTTTTTATAAGAATTGCATCAAGTTCGTATCTATGTATGAGATGTTTAATTTTTTCCAATCTTTCTGACTTCATCTTTTACAAGACTTTCTTTTTAATCACCTCTTTAATTTTAGAAAAAGTTCCTTTTCTCTCCATTTCCTCCCGCAATTTCTCAAGTCTGGCCCTTACATCTTCCCTATTTGGATCTTTACTCAGTAAGTACTCATAAATTTCGAAAGCTTTCTGCTTTGATCCCTGTTTAAGGTAAATCTCGGCAAGGGTCACAGAGTAGATTATTTCTCGCCTCACATTCGATAATTAAAGACGATTGGTAACCAAAAATCAAGGGAAACTCAACTCTATATTTTCTCCCTAGTGTAATACTTGATCCCGAGAGATGTTTGCTTTTGAAAAACGAAGTACTTCCTTTTGATCCATAAAGCTAAATTGACCAGGTTTATGAGGACAGGAACCTCCACTAAAGGCCCGATGACCGCTGCGAAGGCCTGTCCAGAGTTTATTCCAAAAACAGCCACAGCAACCGCAATTGCGAGTTCAAAGTTATTTGAAGCAGCTGTAAATGAAAGAGTCGCAGCCTGGGCATAGTCAGCACCGGCTTTTCCACTCATGTAAAAAGAGAGTATAAACATAACTACAAAGTAGACAAATAGAGGCACCGCTATCATAAGTACGTCATACGGAATCCTCACTATATACTCACCTTTTAAGGAGAACATGACTACTATTGTAAAAAGAAGAGCAATAAGTGTTATAGGGCTTATCCTAGGAATAAATTTTTCATGATACCACTTTTTACCTTTAAAGTTTATGAGTGAAAAACGGGTGATGAGCCCGCCGATGAATGGAATTCCGAGATATATAAAAACACTTTCTGCTATCTGCGCTATTGTTACGTTAACTATGGTACCTTTAAGCCCAAGAAACGGAGGGAGTACCGTTATGAAAACATAAGCGTATACAGAGTAAAACAGAACTTGAAATACGGAATTAAATGCCACAAGCCCGGCGCAGTATTCTGTGTCGCCTTCTGCAAGTTCGTTCCAAACTATCACCATCGCAATACATCTGGCAAGCCCTATCATAATAAGACCAACCATATACTCGGGGT
>JAOADT010000029.1 GCA_026417175.1 Deltaproteobacteria bacterium
GAATGAGCGCTTTTGTTGTTGCGGAAATTGCAAAGGTAAGACCAGAGGTAGTCTTTAAAGGGGTTCTGCCATTTTTTATCACGGCTCTGGTCATGCTTTTCTTGCTCGTTTTCTTTCCAAAACTCTCCTTGTGGTTGCCGAATCTGTTTTACGAGGGTATCTGAAAGAAAGGGTTTCCGCATTTACCCATCGTCCATTTTTTGAGCAATTAAAATGGGTGCTGGCATAGGGATTTTTCCGAGTATAGTTCAAAAGCAGATAAGAAACAGTTTAGAGTCTTCTCTTGAAATCGCTAAATGAAAAAGACTTTGCTAATTTTAGACTACCATCTTTTTTCAAAATGAAAATAGAAGGAAGGATTATTCCATTGAAGCAATTGTTCTTAACTATAGTGTAATGGGCCATGTCGGTAAAAACTAACTTTTTTTTCTCCTTCAATGGCTCTTCAAATGAGTAATCGCCAATTACATCTCCAGCTAGACAACTTACCCCCCCAATTCTGTACGTATAGGGACGCTCATAGGGAGGAAAAGAGCCGATAATGTTCGGCCTATATGGCATAAGTAATACATCCGGAAGATGGGCTTCAGCAGAACCATCTACTACAGCAATATCCATCCCATTCTTTACAATGTCTAGAACTGATGTGACGTAGTACCCACAGTCTAGCACACTTGCCTCTCCAGGTTCGAGATAGACTTGCACTGAGAAACTGCGTTTAAAATCGGTGATGAGTTTGACCAGTAATTCTACGTCATAATCTTCTCTGGTTATGTGGTGTCCGCCTCCAAAACTGACCCATTTTACATTGTCCAAGTATTTTCCGTAGTTCTCGATAAATCGAGCCAACACCCTTTGGAGTACATCTGAGTTTTGTTCACACATGGCGTGAAAGTGTATCCCGTCTATTATTTTCTCGTAGTTTGGATACTCCTTTTCAAATATTTCTCGAATAACACCAAGCCTAGAATTAGGGGCACAAGGATCGTACATCTTAGTTTTTACTTCAGAATAGCCAGGATTCACACGTATTCCAATTTGTTTCTTCTGTTTCTTTACATATTCTGCGAATTTTTCTAGTTGAGTGAATGAATTGAATATGACCACATTAGAAAACTTCACTATACTCTTTATGTCAGCTTCTGAATAAGCTGCACCAAATGTGTGTACCTCTTTTTTGAATTCATCATATCCAAGCCTAGCTTCGTTTACTCCACTTGCACACACCCCGTCAAGGTATTCTCTCATCATTGGAAAGGTATGGTAGCTGGCGTAAGCTTTAAGAGCATGTAAGACTTTGCACCCCGTTCTATCTTTCACGTACCTCATAATTTTCATATTTTCTTCTATAAGTTGCTCATCTATTACGTAAGAAGGAGTTTGAACCTCTTCTAAGAGATCCAAGAATAACCTGAGTCTCTGTTCAAAGATAGCCTTTTTCCTCTGTTTCATTAAAAGTGTTAGTTTTTCTAAACTGTCCTTATACTCAACAATAAACGCTTTTCTTTCGTCTTCTTCGAGGTCGAAATATTTTTCCACTGCGAGCGGGTTCCCTAAAGTTATCCCTTCCAAAATATCTTTCATCATAAGTAGTTAAAACTTGTCGGGGATAGGTTCCCAGTCTACAACACGCCAAGGCAGTCCATATTTATTCATAGCTTCCATGAATTTGTCCGGGTCCAGTTGTTCTACATTAAAGACTCCTTTGCCTTGCCATTCTCCTGAAAGTAACATCATGGCCCCGATCATGGCAGGGACGCCAGCGGTGTATGCTATGGCTTGTGTGCCTGTCTCCTTATAAGCTTCCTCATGGTCACACACGTTGTAAATATACTTAGTTATGACCTTTCCATCTTTCTTGCCGGTCATGACATTTCCAATGACTGTTTTACCTTTGTACCTTGGACCTAAAGATCCAGGAGCCGGAAGCAAAGTCTTTAAGAATCTAAGGGGTATTACTTTATGTCCCTCATAATCTACAGGGTCAATTCGTGTAAGCCCCACGTTCTTAAATACCTTCAAATGCATAAGATAAGTATCCGTAAATGTCATCCAGAACCTTGCTCTCTTTATACCTCTTATGTTTAGAACCAAAGACTCAAGCTCCTCATGATTTATAAGATAGCTTTTCCTTGGCCCAACCTCTGGATAATTGAAAGTAAAATTAATACAGTTGTCATCTATTATTGAAGGTGTTTCTATCCATTTTCCTTCTTCCCAGTATCGCCCGTTCTGCAATATCTCTCTTATGTTTAGCTCTGGATTAAAATTTGTAGCAAATGGTAGCCCGTGGGTCCCTCCGTTACAATCGAGGATGTCTAGGTAATTTATTTCATCAAAAAGATGTTTTTGAGCATACGCGGCGAACACGTTAGTTGCACCGGGATCAAATCCACACCCTAGAATACCCATTATACCCTTTTCTTTAAACTTTTCATCGAATGCCCACTGCCAACTATACTCATAATGTGCTTCTTCGAGAGCCTCATAGCTTGCAGTATCAAGATAATGTACCCCAGTTCTGACACAGGCCTCCATAATATTTAGGTCGTGATATGTTAAAGCCAGGTTTATCACAAGATCCGGTTTGTACTTTTCTATTACGTTTACGAGATCATTTACATCGTCTGCATCTACCCTCTCTACCTTTATATCCCGCTCATACCTTTTTCTTATGGCATCCCTTATAGCTTCACACTTCTCAATATTACGACTCGCAACTATAATATCTTTAAAATATTCGGGAACCTGGGCACATTTGTGGGCGCAAACAGTGGCTACGGAGCCTGCTCCTATTATAAGTACTGTTCCTTTCATCTGACCCTCCTTTCATCAATATTCTCTTTTATGCATAAGGATCATAATCTCTCTTACCACCTTTGCAGCACAGATGGAAGAAACGAAAGTCCAATCGTAATCCGGCGCAAGTTCCACCACGTCTGCCCCAACAACATCGACTCCGGCAATGGAAATAAAATACTCCATTACCTCACCGAACATAAGACCATCTGGTTCCGGTGTGCTTACACCTGGAACGAGTGAGGGGTCGATAACGTCCATGTCAAACGTTATGTATACAGGTATTGAGAAATCTAACTCCTCCTTTAATCTCTGGGGAGAATCTATTATTCTCGAATTTTTAAACTCTTCTTCTGTTCCAGATCTTATACCTACATGAAAGATTTTTGTAATACCTAGATCTTTTATCCTTTTCATTACTGTTGCGTGACAGAATTGCATACCTTCGTACGAATCTCTCATATCCCAGTGAGCATCAAAATGTATTATCTGGAATGTTTTAAAATTCTTTTTTAATGCCTTTGCTACCGGATAAGTAATTAAATGCTCCCCCCCAAGGAACAAAACCTTTTTCGAATCTTTAAAAAAATCGGATGCCTGTCCCTCTATAAGGTCAAAAGAAGTATTTAGATCACTTGGTATAAGAGGAATATTCCCGGCATCGAAAATTTTTAACACCCCTAGGTCCCCTTTTAAGTAAGGACTATATGTCTCAAGCGTCCAAGAAGCCTTCCTTATACTTTCAGGGGCAAATTTGGAGCCACTTCTAAAACTCGACGTTACATCGAGGGGGCAACCTATGAGAACCAAATTTGAACCCTCGTAATCTCCGTTAGCACCAATATATTTGCTTTGGTTTAGCTGTTCAAAATTTAGTCCCAAAGAACGACCCCCGCAAAGACAGCGCCAATCTCTATAACTTTATGCGTGGAAGATATACACTTTATTTCCCTTATTTTCCTTTTTCTCATTTCCATTCCTTTTTCCACCATCCTTTTTACCTGATCTACAACGTAGCGCTCCTCATTCTTTGCCGAAAACTCCATGATAAGACCGGCCTGAGTTTCATCATCAGGAATTCCTATGGCAACCGCTGCAGATATGATCTCACCCGGTGTTGTACTTGAAATACTAGCATAAGCAACAGGAACTAGAGCGCCCTGCGGTAGAGGCAATGGAGGGTTTATTTCTTTGCATCCCGGAGGCAGGATGCTTGACATTTTTACTATATTAGTATCTCCAATCCCTGATGCCATGAGTGCGCCGTCGAAGGCGTTCAGAATGGAGAATCCTTCAGAGTAACCGCTCACAAGGAAATATTTACTTGGGGTTTTTACAATCATCTTCCCACCTCCTCGAAAAGGTAAAATTCATAATCTTTTCTCAAAAATTTGGTGGCGAAGAGACCCACAAAAGATGGGCCCTTTTTTTCTTTCTGTTTGTTATGTAATGTTTTTTATTTGCTCTAAAGTAGAAACACTCACCCTTTTTTAATCTGTATATCTTACCTCCATAAACCAGTTCCACACTTCCAGAAAGCACGAAGCCAAATTCTTCTCCCTCATGAGGTTCCTCATCCGGTGTTCGTTCACCGGGATCGAGTTCTAAAAGAGCCGGATCCATCCGCCTGGTTTGGGCAGCTGGTACCAAAACCTTGAAAGATCTGACATTTTCCATTTCCATGTCTACCCTATCTTTAAGCTTGAAGGTTATCTTCTCATCAAATGTTTCATCAAAAAAAGTAGAAGGCTTTTCGTCTAGAGCGTCTAAGATCCCTATGAGGCTTTCAACAGACAGCGAGGTCAGATTTCTTTCTACTTGTGATATGAACCCCTTCGTAAGTCCAGCTCTTATGGCAAGCTCTTCCTGGGTTAAATTTTTTGCCTGTCTCAACATTCTTATTCTCTCACCTATACTCACTTGTCTCATTGTAGCAATATAGTTGAACTCAAAGTTTATATTATTAAACAAAATTTGCCATCTTTGTCAAGTAAAATTTTATTTAACCTGAAAGTATATTATGCTAAACTTAAAATAAAGAATCTTATGACTGGGAAAGAATTGATATCTTTGTTTTTGAAAAGGCAGGGTATTGACAAAGTGTTTTGTTTTCCAGGTATTTACACACTTTCACTTCTTAATTGTTTACTCTCCAACGGAATTTCCATTTATATGGCAAGATGTGAAAGAAGTCTTCTTTTTATGGCAGACGGTTATTCGAGGGCTTCAGGCCGTCAGGCAATAGCGATAGTTCCCCCGGGACCAGGGCTAGTAAACAGTTTAGTAGGCCTCATGGAAGCTTTTTGGTCTGAGACTCCTTTGCTCCTGCTTTATGTTGATCCTGATTCGAAATACACGGGAAGAGGTATTTTTCATGAGCTTTCAGAGCCACACAAGATGGTCGAGTCCGTAACCAAGACGCATATAAAGATAGAGAGTGAAGAATCTTTTTTTCACGATCTAAAAAAGTCTTTTACGCTCACAACGTTTGGAAGACCTGGGCCTGTTTTTCTTTCTATTAATCAAAAGTTTCTAGAAAAAAATGTGGAATATAACTGGTCTGAAAAACAAGAAAGCAGAAAAATAAGTACCATTGGAGATTTTGCAGAGAAATTAGTTAGATGCCTAAACAAGAAAAGAAGGCCACTAATAATAGCCGGTTGGCAATTGATGAATGAAAAAACCGGACAACTCCTAGAAGAACTTTGTAATGATGCCAAGATTCCTCTTTTAACTACAACGGGGGGCAAAGGGGTTGTGGACGAGAGAAGACCTTACGCCTTTGGGAATATTGTACAACGAGGGACAGTTAGAAAAATATTAGAGGAAGCGGATCTGGTGATTGCTATTGGTACAAGGCTTAGATACCAGGACACAAAGAATCGGGGTATTACAATTAAAGAACTTGTCCACATAGATGTAGATCAAGAGTGGTTTAACAAAAACTATAAAACTTCTCTTGCAGAGGCGGGAAATCTGGAGCTATTTTTGAATATCTTAAAAGAGGCATTTAAAGGTCGAAAATCTACTTGGAGTATAGACAAACTAAAGGAGAATTATACAAGGGATCTTGACAATTTTATAAACAATAGTGGCTACAGAATTATTAGGACTATTAGGCAATCGATACCTGAGGAAACGATGACGGTATGGGATTTAAATACGCTTTTTTATTGGGCGGAGTACTACTTTCCTGTCTATAAACAGCGAACTTTTCTTACACCAAGAGGGTCTTCAACCATATTCTATGGACTTCCAGCGGCGATTGGAGCCAAAATCGCTAGAATGGATTTACCCTGTCTTTGTATATGCGGAGATGGCGGGATTCTTCCTTCCATCGGAGAGCTTGCAACAATGGTAAAGTATAAGATTCCAGTTGTAATCTTGATCCATAACAATAAAAGCTTTGGCACTCTGGAAGCCGTAATGAAAAAAAGACACAAGGTTCGAAACCAAATGAATCTTGAGAATCCTGATTTTGTGAAATTAGCCAAGGCTTTTGGGATTAAAGCAAAAAAAACAAAAACTGAAGAAGAGCTATCTAATGCTCTTAGGCGGATAGATTGGGATGAACCTTTGGTGATCGAATTTTTCTCTGAGCCTTTTGAATCTCCTTGGGAAGTAAGGTAACGTTGAAGATTAATGGGAGCTTGTGTTAAAAAAAACTGTGTTTGTTCTTCGAATAGCCTTAGCTCAGATAAACTCCACGGTTGGTGACATAAAGGGAAATGCGGATAAGATAATCTATTTTACTGAAAAGGCTAAGTCTTTAGGTGCAGATCTGGTGGTTTTTCCGGAGTTTTCACTTATAGGCTGTCCCGTGCATGATCTTCTGCGTTGCAAAGGTTTTTTAAAAGAAACAGAACAAGCGATTAGGAAGATTCTACCTTACACGATACAAATTACTTCCATATTAGGGTCTGTGTACGAAAAAGGAGCATCTCTTTTTAACGCGGCCTACGTCCTATCAAATGGAGACATAGCTACATTATATTTCAAAAGAAAACTTAAAGAATTGCCACATATTAATGAAAGGAAGTACTTCACCTCGGGAGAAAAGGCATGTGTGCTTAATTTTTCAGGAGCTTCAATAGAGTTAGTAATGGGTGATGAGGCAAAAGAAGAAACTTTAAGAGACTCCATGTCTTTTTATATAGTTATGGACTCTGCCTTTTATCAAGTTGGAAAGATTGAAAGGAACATAAAAGATTTAAATAAAATTTTTTCTGAAAGAGCATATGGGTATGTGAACATGACTGGTGGACAGGATGAGTGGATCTTTTATGGTGGAAGTTTTATTTCTAAAAGAGGAAAGACTGTATGTCAAGGTCCACTTTTTGAGGAGGATCTAATTATTACAGACATAAAGGTTGATCACGGTTTTATGCCAGCCGACGCTGTAAAACTTAAGATCAACCCCTTTAATCGACCCGAGTTGGAGAAAAAAAAAGAGGAAGGCTTTTATCCATTGGAGGAAGAAATTCTAAGGGCACTCATAACATCAACCCGAGATTATGTAAAAAAAAATGGTTTCAAGAGAGTTTTCTTGGGCCTAAGCGGCGGGTTGGATTCAGCTGTTACTGCCTATATCGCTTCTAGAGCGCTGGGAAGCGAAAATGTTACATGTATTTTTATGCCCACGAAATACACCTCAAAAGAAAGTCTGGAAGACGCAATAGAGGTAGCAAAAAATCTTAGGATAAGATTTATAAAGATTCCTATAGACCAGTTATTTACTTCTTACATGGAATTATTTGAAGAACATTTTGACGGAGAAATTAGAGAGATTACAGCCGAGAACATTCAACCGAGAATAAGGGCCAATATACTTATGGCTTTTTCTAATAACTTTGACGGAATTGTCTTGGTTACTGGAAACAAATCTGAAATTTTTACAGGCTACTGCACTTTATATGGAGATACAGCAGGTGGTTTTGCAGTCTTAAAAGATGTACCCAAAACTTTTGTTTATAGAGTTGCCCACCATATAAACAGGAAAGAGGGATTCATGGTGATACCTAAAAGAATCCTGGAGAAACCACCGAGTGCAGAACTCAAATACAACCAAAAAGATTCAGACACCCTTCCTCCCTATGAAGTTCTTGATGAGATTATCGCGGAATATACTGAAATGGGGGAAGAGACATTTAAAGAAAACGTGAGAAAGTTTGACAGGTTCATTTTAAAAGAGACCCTAAATAGGTTTTTTAAAAACGAGTACAAGAGAAGACAATCAGCCATTGGACCAAACATTTTTTCCAAATCAGTAGAAAATGAGCTTCGTTTCCCAGTAACAAACCTTTGGAGGTACAAAGATGAAACCAGTTAACGATGTAGAAGTGGATGGGGTTTACAAAATAATTTTAAACAGACCAGAAAAAAGGAATGCTCTAAATAGTGAGTTGCTTACGGCTCTTCGAGACTCAGTATTAAATGCTGAAAAAAGCAAAGCTCAAATTGTGATTCTCAGGGGTTCAGGTGGCTTTTTCTCTGCAGGTGGAGATATTAAAGAGTTTCTAGAAGCTCAGGATGCCAAATCCCGTATCGATTCTATGGCCATGATCCTAAATGACGTTGTGAAAAAGATAAGAACTATGTCTTCTTTATGGATTTCTGTGGTGGAAGGAGGGATAGTTGGGGCGGGAATTGGGCTCGCTCTTTGTTGCGATATAACGGTTGCCGCAAAAAGTTCTTATATAAACATGGGGTATAGGAGAATTGGCTTAACACCAGATGGTGGGGTAAGCGTCTTTTTACCTAAACTTGTGGGAATGAAACGTATGAACCAAATGTATCTTTTTTCGGAAAATATATCTATGGAGCAAGCCAGAGATATGGGTCTTGTGAACTTCGTTGTGGATGATGAGAGGATAGACACTTTTCTTGATGAAATGATACGTGAACTAAAAAAATTACCACTTCACACGATAAGTGCCTATAAGGAACTTATAAATGCCTCCCTTTTTCCTGATCTTGCGCATCAACTTGAGAAGGAGAGGTTTCATGTTGCTGAAATGGCAGGTAAAGACACGTTCAAAAGACTCTTGGAAAATTTTGTGACCAGGAAAGGATAAGAGTGATGCATGAATGGGCAGTAGCGGAATCAATAGTACTTACTGTGATACAAGAGGCAGAAAAGAACAATTTGAAGTCCTTAGAACGTATAACATTGAGAATTGGAGAGCTTCAAAAAATGGAAAAAGATATTTTATGTTTTGCAATGGAAAGCCTGTTTAAAGATCAGGGGTACAATATTTCAAGAGATAGTTTTCTCATATATGAGGAACCCGCAGTATTTAAATGCAATTTCTGCGGTAATAGCTGGGCTTACGCTGAAGCCCTCAATCATATATCGGAAGAAGAAAAAGAATTTATACATTTCATTCCAGAGGTTGCACATGGTTTCCTAAAATGTTCTTCCTGTGGTAGTGCCGATTTTGAGCTAGAAAAGGGTAGAGGCGTTATTGTTGAATCTATAATAGGTGAGACATGTTAGATCCGAGAATTTGTGTTATAGAAAAAAGACTATCCCAGATAAAAGACGTTATAGCGGTATCAGGTGGAAAAGGTGGAGTTGGAAAAAGTACAGTTGCTTCTCTACTGGCGCTTTTTCTTTCTGTCAAAAAAAAGTCCGTGGGTCTTTTCGATCTAGATTTTTATGGTCCTTCAACCCAATTGATTCTTGGCATTGACGGAGTGAAGATTGAAGAAAGGATGGGTGTCATACCACCCCAATGGAGAGGCATATCTTACATGTCCATCTCTCTTTTTACTAAGGGAAACCCTTTGCCGATAAGAGGAAAGGACATTTCCAATGTTATCATGGAACTTTTATCTGTGACTTTGTGGAACGGACTTGACTATCTTATACTGGACATGCCTCCCGGGACTGGTGAAAGTTTATTGGATGTTTTAAGACTTATAAGAAGAACCAGCTTTTTGTTGGTTAGCACCCCATCCAGGGTAGCTCACGAGGTATTAAAAAAGGAGCTCGCCATACTTAAAAGAAAAAAGATTCATGTACTCGGTGTGATTGAAAATCAGAGAAGGGATTTTAAGAATTCTAATTTACAGACTGACATAGATGTTCCATTGATTGGGACGCTCCCGTACGACGAAAAATTTGAAAGTGCAATCGGTATTCCTGAAGCAATAATGAAAACTGACCTTTACCTATCATTAGAAAGGACTCTCGAAAACGTTTTTACATAATGAAAGTTGATCCATTCATTGTAAGGTATATAATCAAAGTCCACGGAACCGTCCAGGGGGTAGGATTCAGACCTTATGTGTATCATTATGCCAAAAATCTTCATCTGAAGGGGAAGGTTTTCAACTCCGGCGAGGGTGTTGTGATAGATGTAGAAGGTTTTCGTGAAGGTTTACTTACCTTACTCAAGATACTTAAGGAGAGTCCTCCACCGCTTGCCAGGATTGATCATATTGAATTTAAGGAAGAACCTCCATGTAATTATTGTTCTTTTGTTATTGTGGAAAGCGAGGTGGATACGGAAAAAAAGGCCCTTATACCTCCCGATGTGGCAACGTGCACAGATTGCAAAAATGATATACTAAATCCGAATGATAGAAGACATATGTATCCGTTTACAAACTGCACTAATTGCGGGCCGAGGTTTACAATTGTCACAACTATTCCTTATGACAGAGAAAACACTTCCATGAATAAGTTTAAAATGTGCTCTCTTTGCGAAAAAGAATACCACGATCCATCTGATAGAAGATTTCATGCTCAGCCTGTCTGCTGTCCGTCTTGTGGACCGACCCTTTGGGTTGTCGATCCTTACGGAAATAAGGTAGCGGACCAGAAAGACTGGCTTTTTTTCATTTGGGATAGATTGAAAGAGGGTAAAATAGTAGCATTAAAAAGCCTAGGAGGATTTCACCTCTGTTGCGATGCAAGAAATGAAAAGGCGATAGCCGAATTAAGATTGCGAAAAAAAAGACCAAAAAAACCTCTTGCCGTAATGTGCAAAGATATTGAGACTGTGAAAAGATACTGTTCCGTTACTCAGGAAGAGGAAAGGCTTTTGAATTCGGTTTATTCGCCAATAGTTGTTCTAAAAAAAAGGGTTGACTTTGACCTTCCAGACATTCTGTCTCCAGGAATAAATAGTCTCGGGGTGATGCTCCCTTATACCCCACTACATGTTCTTCTTTTCTCTGGCCCATTTGATATTCTTGTCATGACAAGTGGAAATGTGTCGGAACTACCAATAGTCATTGATAACGAAGATGCTTTAGTTGAACTACGCCACATATCCGATTTCTTGGTGTTCCACAACAGAGACATAATCAACAGATGTGATGACTCGGTAGTTAAGATCGTTGATGGTCAGACCCAGTTTTTAAGGCTCTCTAGAGGATACGTACCGGAAGGCATAAAAGTTCCTTTTTACGCTCAAAATCCTGTTCTTGGAATTGGTGGAGAGATGAAAAACAACTTCTGTATCATAAAAGGAGATAAAGCTTTTATGAGTCAGTACGTGGGAGAGATAGACACAGAGGAAGGCAGAGAAAACCTATCCAGATCTGTAGAAAATTTCCTTAAGCTTTTGGGTGTGACTATTGAGGTTATTGCATTTGATCTACATCCACACTATATGTCTTCTGAAATTGCAAAATCCATCCCAGCAAAGAGATACATAGGATGCCAGCATCATCATGCTCACATGGTGAGTTCAATGGTCGAAAATGGTCTTTCAGATGGGGATATAATAGGGGTAGTTCTCGATGGCACAGGTTATGGAGAAGATGGTAATTTATGGGGTTTTGAAATTTTAAAAGGAAATTATAGAGAGTACACCAGACTTTTTCACCTTGCCTACTCTCCAATACCGGGAGGGGAAATAGCCATAAGGGAACCGTGGAGAATGGCTGTAAGTTATCTTTACACATTCATGGGTGACGAAGGGAAATATTACGCTGAAAAGATATTTGGAAAAGAGAGAGTGACTGCCATAATAGAAATTATAGACAAAAAATTTAACACACCATTAGCCTGCGGTTGCGGAAGACTTTTCGACGGAATTTCAGCTATAATTGGTATTTGTGAAAGAGCAACGTATGAGGGTCAAGCTGCTATTGAACTAGGAGAACTGGCGGAAAAAGCCCTATTAAGACAAGAAACCACAGATGAGATCTACCCATACGACATAAAAGATGACACAATTTACCCAGAAGGTCTAATCCGAGGTGTATTACTTGATAGATTTTCAGGACTCGATTCTTGCCTCATATCAGTGAAGTTTCACAATTCGGTTGTAAATATAATAAGGGACTGCTTGAAAATTACACGTGACAAGTTAGGGCTGAGGCGGGTGGTACTCAGCGGGGGTACATTCCACAATGAGTACATTCTAAAAAGGTTGAAATCCACGCTATCATCACTTGGATTCGAGGTTTATTATCATACCAAAATTCCTCCAAATGATGGGGGAATAGCTCTAGGACAGGCAACGATAGCATTAGCAAGAATAACGGAGGATAGAAAATGTGCCTAGGGATTCCAGCTCTGGTCCTTGAAATAAATGAAGATGAAAAATGGGCCCTTGTAGATTCAAACGGTGCCACTTTTAAAGTTCTTACGGAAATTCTTGATGAAAAAGTAAAAGAAGGTGACTTCGTCGTAGTTCACGCTGGATTTGCTATAGGCAAGATAGAAAAGGAAGAGGCGCAAGAGAGATTAAAACTTTTGGAGGAGATAGTGTCTAATGCTTGAAGGATCAGAAAAGAAGCTATTAGGAAGTGTTCTGAGCCTCGCTCGAAAGGTGTGTGACAGAATCGGAAGAAAAGTAAAACTGATGGAAGTTTGTGGAACGCATACAATGGTAATAGCAAAGAGTGGTCTAAAGACAGTTTTTGCAGACTCGCTTGAATTGATAAGTGGTCCGGGATGCCCGGTTTGCGTAACAGACCAAAAAGATATAGACAAAATGATCCTTTACTCCCGTTTGCAAAATATAACGATATGTACATTCGGAGATATGATTAAAGTTCCCGGAAGTTTTTCTTCTCTTGAAATTGAGAGAGCTTACGGAGCTAAAGTTGAAATATTTTATTCACCGAACGAGGCTTTGATGTACGCGATGGCGTACCCTCAAAGAGAGGCCGTTTTTGTGGGTATCGGATTTGAGACCACCATACCACTTGTTGCATATTGTATTTTGGAAGCAAAAAAAAGAGGTGTAAAAAATTTTTCTGTACTTTCGCTACACAAAATTCTTCCTCCTGCACTCCGTGTGCTTCTTGATGACCCCGATCTCTCAATTGATGGTCTCATTTTACCAGGCCATGTGTCTACCATAACTGGGAGAAAAGCATTCGACTTCATAGGTAGAGACTATGGTATTCCATCTTGCATTTCTGGGTTTGAACCTCAAGACATAATAGAGGCTATAGGCATTATCCTGTTACAAATATTGAAAAACAGGCCTGAAGTTGAGATAGGTTACAGGAGGGTCGTGAAAGAAAATGGAAATTTGACTGCTCAAGAAATTATACGTCAGGTTTTTGAACCCTGTGATGCGAAATGGAGAGGTTTTGGGGAAATTCCAGGCAGTGGACTTCTAATTAAGAAGGAGTTTAGTGGATTTGACGCACTAAAAAAGTTCTCTCTTCCGGAAGTGAATTCAGAATCGCAAAAATCTGAGAAATCTGGATGTATATGCGGGGATATAATAAAGGGCAAGAAAACACCTTTAGATTGTCAACTATTTTCAAGTGTATGTAATCCGTCCCGGCCTTTTGGTCCTTGTATGGTTTCCCAGGAGGGGGCCTGTGCCGCGTATTACCATTACGGAGTGTAGACAATGAAGATGGATGATGTCATTCTTCTTTCTCACGGTGATGGAGGGTTATTAACGCACAACCTTATAGAAGAGTACTTTTTGCCACACTTAGGAAACGATCTTCTTTTGAATCTGGATGACTCAACATCTATAACTGTCAGAAGTGATAACGTCCTTGTAACTATAGACAGCTATGTGGTAGATCCCATATTCTTTCCTGGAGGCGACATTGGCAAGCTTTCCATATATGGGACGGTTAATGATCTTTCTGTTTCTGGCGCAAAACCTTTATACATTGCAGCATCTTTTATCTTAGAGGAAGGTCTCAAATTGTCCATTCTTAAACAAATTGTGGCCTCTATGGCAGAAGCCTGCAATGAAGCAAAAGTCAAAATTGTGGCAGGCGACACAAAGGTGGTCGGCAGGAATCAAGTGGATAAAATTTTCATAACTACAACTGGTGTTGGGACATTATTAGAGGGTGTAAATTTAGGCAAACATTTAATCCGACCTCATGATAGGGTAATTGTGAGCGGACCTTTAGGCAATCATGGCCTCTGCATACTTCTTCAGCGGGGAAATTTCAGCTTCAAGACGAACATAAAAAGTGACTGTGCCCCGTTAAACAAAGTGATAGAACCTCTTCTTAAGACTTTTAACGGTGTAAAGTATATGCGTGACTTGACAAGAGGAGGTTTGGCAACCTGTCTAAAAGAGATCGCATCTTCATCTAGGTCAATTGATATTCTCTTGGATGAAGAGAGTATCCCGGTAGACGAAGAAGTCAGAGGAATCTGTGAGACACTTGGTCTTGATCCTCTATACCTTGCAAACGAAGGGAAATTCGTTATTTTTGCGGAAAAAGACGAATCGAAAAGCTTAGTCAAATTTATGAGGGAAGATTTGGGACTGGGGATGGCTTCCATAGTTGGAGAGGTAAGAGAAGGTAGTGGTAACGTTTTCATGAAAACCACTATTGGTGGAACTAGAAGACTCAACATGCTTTCTGGAAATCCGCTTCCTAGGATATGCTAAAACCACCATTGACCCCTTAAGTCACTGGTGATATATAGAAGAATCTTGAATAAAAAGGAGGCAAGCATGTCAACCATAAAAGAAGTTCAAGCCCGTGAAGTTCTTGACAGTAGAGGAAATCCCACAGTTGAAGTCGAGATCATGCTCGAAGACGGCACAAAAGGACGAGCTATCGTACCTTCCGGGGCATCCACTGGAGAAAGGGAAGCTTTAGAGTTGAGAGACGGAGATACGAAGAGATTCAAAGGAAAGGGTGTATTGAAGGCTGTACTAAACGTAAAAGATGTTATAGGTCCAGTTATAAAAGGTATAAATGTATTGGACCAAGTTCTAATTGATAACCGCCTCATAGAACTCGATGGGACGGAAAATAAAAGTAGACTCGGTGCCAACGCGATTCTAGGTGTTTCTATGGCGGTCTGTCGGGCGGCGTCTCACTATCTTGGCATTCCTTTATACAGATACATTGGTGGAGTGAGGGCAAGGGAAATACCTGTCCCGCTTATGAATATCATAAATGGGGGGGTTCACGCTCAAAATGATCTTGACATCCAAGAGTTCATGATAGTGCCGGTGGGAACGGACTCTTTTAAGGAGGCATTAAGGATGGGCGCCGAGGTATTTCATACCCTTAAAGCTATATTAAAAGAAAAGGGTCACCAGACCGGAGTGGGAGATGAGGGAGGATTTGCACCCCAGCTCAACAAAACGGAAGAGGCATTGGATTTTCTAATGATGGCTATTGAAAAGGCTGGTTTTCGACCGGGTGAAGATGTGCTACTTGCTCTTGATTGTGCCGCAAGTGAATTTTATAAAGAAGGAAAGTACCATTTAGATGGTGAGATTTTTGATCAGGAAGGGTTATGCAATTTTTATGAGGGTCTTATCCGTAAGTATCCAATAGTTTCCATAGAAGATGGTTTTGCACAGAATGACAAAGAAGGATGGAAACTCTTTACAGACAGATTTTCATCAAAGATACAGATTGTAGGCGACGATGTATTTGTCACAAACCCAAAAATATTCACCGAGGGAATAAAAGAGGGGATAGCCAATAGCATACTTATAAAACTAAATCAAATCGGTACAGTTACCGAAACATTGACCGCCATAGAAATTGCTAAGAGGGCTGGATATACCTGTATCATCTCTCACAGATCAGGAGAAACTGAGGATACCTTTATAGCAGATTTGGCAGTTGCTACGAACTCAGGTCAGATAAAAACCGGCTCCACATCAAGAAGTGAGAGAATGGCAAAGTACAATCAACTTTTGAGAATAGAAGAAGAGCTCGGTGACTGCGCAATTTTTGGAGGAAAAGCAGTCTTCTATAGTAGAAGATGAAGAAAGTTAATTACGGTAATACCGTTCTCAATTTCTCGCTTCCGACTTGCTTTAGATGTATGGAAATTGGAATAAAGGAAGAAAAACCACTAGAATCTTATGAGGAAGCTTTTTTTCATACTATTGAGAATCCCATAGGTGAAAACTCATTCTCCGAATGGATAACCCATTTTAAAAAGGTTCTCATCATCGTACCCGACATTACTCGATATGCCGCAGTGGACAAATTGTTGCCCTTACTGTACAGACGTTATCTTGAAAATAAGGAGGTAAGTGTACTCTTTGCTTTGGGTAACCACAGAAAGCACAATGAGTCAGAAAAAATGAGTATTTTGACAGAGCCCATATACAAAAAAATACCCTCATTTGATCATGATTGTTTTTCAGAATCCACTTTAACCTTCTTAGGAAGGACCAAGTCAGGGATTCCAGTATACCTTAATTCCATGTTTTTGCAGGCGGACTGTGTGATAGTATTTGGATCTATAAACTTTCACTACCTCGCAGGTTTTGGAGGAGGAAGGAAAGCGATTATACCTGGAATCGCAGGTTATGAGACTATAATCGGTGTACACAGAAAAGTTTTTAAGGAAAAGGGAAAACATGACCTTGCAAAATCTGGAATATTGCATGGTAACCCCATGCATGAGGAAATAATGTCGGGAATAAATTTGATAGAAAAACCGATTTTTCTTATAAATACTGTCACAGAGGATGATAGAATAGTTGCTATTTTTGCTGGAAATTTAGAAAAAGCCCATTCTTTTGGATGTAACTGGTATGTAAACCGATATGGTGTCCCGGTGAAAAAAAAGGCAGATGTAGTAATAGTGTCTGCGGGAGGGTATCCTAATGACATAAATTTTATCCAGACACACAAAGCTATAGAGCACGTAGTCCAGGGAATAAAAAAAGGTGGATGGATGATTGTAATCGGTGCCTGTAAAGATGGTATTGGACACGATAATTTCATTGAATTCTTTGAATACGGCACGAGCGAGGAAATGGAAGAGGTGGTAAGAAAATCAGACAAGGTTTATTCTCAAACCGCTTACGCCACAAAACTTAAGGCGGAGTATTGCAGGATAATACTAGTTTCGGAACTTTCCGAGAGTTTGGTTTTTAAAATGGGTCTTATTCCAAAACGAAACATAGATGAAGCGATCGCTTCTGTCGACGATGGTATGGAAAAAGATTGTTACTTAGTTTATGATGGATCTAAAACGTTACTAATCTTCCACGGAGGTCAAGATGGAATGTAATCTCGACAAAAATCTCAGTTTCTGCACTTGTACATATGAACCGTGCTCAAAGAGAGGTAAGTGTTGTGAATGTGTGGCATATCACAGAAAAAAAAAGGAATTGCCTGGCTGTTTCTTTTCAAAAGAGACTGAAAAAACGTATGACCGCTCCATAAGAAGATTTATAATGGACAACTCATAAAGATGTTAAATAAATTCAGGTTCTCTCACTTTTAGAGTCTTTTCTTTGAGATTTATGGATACTATAAAATCTTCTACCATAGGGATCATTTTTTCTTCTTTTCCTTCCACAACTAGGATATGGTTTGGGCCAATGCTCAGTACATCTTTGACCAAACCGATAGATTCTTCCCTTGTGTTTTTGACATTAAGACCTATGAGTTGAAAAAGGTAATATTCACCTTCTGCTAGTTCTGGAAGATCTTTCTGTTTTACGTAAAGAACTTTCCCTTTCAGCTTTTCTGCGCTCGTACGGTCGGAAATTTCGTAAAACTTTACGATAAAAATCTGGTCTTTAAACCTGGACTTTTTAACTTTTAACTCAAATTTTTTTCCTTCTGAATCATAATACAATGAGGTGTATCTAAAAAAATCCTGATACACCTCATTGTAATATCGGAACTTAACCTCTCCTTTTATACCGTGGGCAGATATGATCTGACCAATCGGTATATAAAGGCTCATTCAATTATTTCGAGGACTGCCCTCTTTTTGACTTTGGTTGATGCTGCACTCAGGATCGTTCTCATAGCCCTTGCCGTTCTCCCTTGCTTACCTATCACCTTTCCGAGATCTTCTTTCGACACATTAAGCTCGATAACTGAAGTCTTCTCACCCTCGATCTCCGAGACCTTAACCTGATCCGGATGATCTACTAACGCTTTAGCAATGTACTCGATCAACTCTTTTAACACGGCTCCACCTCCATCCTTATTTTTGGGTTAATTCGCTCAAAATCCCTTCTCTTTTGAAAATGTTTTTTACCGTTTCTGTGGGACGAGCCCCCTTTTTATACCATTCTATGATTTTTTCCTTGTCTAAGAATATCTTTTCTGGGTTGCAAAGAGGGTCATAAGTCCCTACCTTTTCTATAAATCTGCCATCTCTTGGAGATCTCGAGTCTGCCACAACGATCCTGTAAAATGGTTTCTTTTTTGTTCCGAAACGAGCCAGTCTAAACCTTACTGCCAATTTAGCACCTCCTCAACGCATGAATATACTGGGCCTAAAGCCTTTAAATTGCCCTTTAGAAATTTTCTTTACTAGTTTCTTCAGCTGACTGTACTTGCGTAAAAGCTCATTCACGTCTTGGACGGTTGTACCGCTGCCTTTGGCGATCCTTTGCCTTCTGCTACCGTCTATTATCTGGGGATAAAGTCTTTCCTTTTTCGTCATGGAATTGATTATGGCCTCCATCTTTTTAAACTCTTTTTCGGCTTCCTGAAAATCAATGACTGTCTTAAATTTAGAAAATCCAGGGATCATACCTAAAATAGATTCCATGGATCCTAGTTTTTTTATTTGTTTTAACTGTTCTCTGAAATCCTCAAGGGTGAATTCATCTTTTAATAGCTTCTTCTCAAGCTCTTTAGCTTTTTTTTCCTCTATTGCCTCCTTTGCTTTCTCAACCAGAGAAATTACATCGCCCATCCCCAGAATACGAGAAGCAATCCTTTCAGGATGGAATTGCTCAAGTGCATCAAGTTTCTCACCCGTACCTATGAACTTTATGGGTTTTCCAACAGTAGCTTTAATCGAAAGCGCTGCCCCACCTCTGGCATCACCGTCGAGTTTTGTGAGTACAAAACCGGTTACACCCACTCTTTCTTCAAAGGTTTTTGCTATGTTTACAGCATCCTGTCCTGTCATACCGTCAAGAACCAAAAGTGTTTCAGACGGGGACAAGATTCCTTTTTGTTCTATGAGTTCGTTTAATAAGTCTTCATCCACGTGAAGTCTTCCCGCTGTATCAACGACCAGCACGTCATTGTAATTCCTTATGGCGTACTCTTTAGACCCAGAGCATATGGAAAGCGGGGTATCTTTATCTGTAGGAATATAAAATGGCACGTCGATTTGGGCTGCTATTTTTTTTAGCTGTTCTATTGCTGCTGGTCTTCGCACATCTGTTGAGACAAGAAGTGGTCTCTTGCCTTTTTTTCTTAAGAATATAGCAAGCTTTCCGGCGGTTGTCGTTTTTCCAGACCCTTGTAACCCGATGAGCATTATGGAATGAGGAGGAGATCCAGTTAGCATGAGAGGAACATTCGAACTTCCTAAAAGGTCCCGAAGTTCATCGTATACTATTTTAACAAAGAGTTGTCCAGGCGTTATACTTGTTAGTACTCCTTGACCTATTGCCCTTTCTTTTACCCTTTCAAGAAAGTCCTTAACAACTCTATAATTAACGTCCGCTTCAAGTAAGGCTATCCGTACATCTCTCAAAGAATCTTTTATATTATCTTCTGTTAATTTACCTTGTCCCTTTAACTTCTTGAATATTTCCTCAAATCTTTCCTGAAGCCTTTCAAACATGACTGATATCATAATAGAAAACCTTATAATAGTCAACGGATATCCATCATATAAATAAGATTGAAAGAGTGAGTTGATTCGTGTATTATTGTTGAGAAAGGAGAAAAATTTCATGAATAGAAAAAAGATTCTATTTGGTGTGTCACTTTTTCTAATTTTTCTTCTCGGTTTCATCCTGGGAGTGCAAGGGAAAAAGCCTGAAAAGTCCGTAAGTGAGGGAGAAATATATGAGTATTTGAGAACCTTTTCCCATGTCATAGAATTGATAAAGAGGAATTACGTTGAGGATGTGAAAGACAAAGATATAGTCTACTCGGCTATACAAGGTATTTTAGAATCATTAGATCCGCACTCTGCCTTTTTGAATCCTGAGATGTATAAAGATATGCAAAGTGAAACAAGAGGGGAGTTCGGAGGAATTGGTATAGAAATTACGATAAAAGATGGTTTTCCTACGGTAATTACCCCAATAGAGGATACCCCGGACAGCCGAGCCGGTTTAAAACCTGGTGACCACATCATA
>JAOADT010000002.1:0-232 GCA_026417175.1 Deltaproteobacteria bacterium
TCGTTCCGCTTTGCGCAAATCCATGATGCGTCTCTTGGCATCATCGGATTGAGCAATTGCCAGCCCTAATCGTTCCAAGATGGCTAACTTACTTGCTGGCATCTTTCGCACCTCCCGCAAGTATAAACGATGACCAAACCAACCGCCGATAAGTTTTGGCTTTTCATTGTCAAGGCAATCACTTAAAATGCCTTCCATGCGCAGTAAACGATGAGCAACGGATTTGACTGAG
>JAOADT010000002.1:242-22042 GCA_026417175.1 Deltaproteobacteria bacterium
GGACGAATCCGACTCGTGCTTTCCTTATCTGAACTTGAATATCTTCTGGCACTTGCAAAAGTTCACGCCAAAATCTCTGGAAAGCAGACATTGACGAAGCTTGAAGGTGAGCAAAGAAAACAAGCAACTCGTTGGGAATGGGAATTGCGCTAATGTAGCCACCTCGGTTGTCGTTGGAGAAGACATAAGCCACAGTGGGCGATGGGCGCTCGTAAACTTGACGCAATTCGCTAAAAAATTCGTTCAGCAACTCACAAAGTAGATAAAGTGCTGTCCCAGCATCGCCAGCCGTCTCCCATCGGCTATAAAAGTCAAGGGTTTCATTTCTGGCGATGATTTCGTTAAAGTGACGCCAGCCATATCGCTCAGCGATTTTTGATGCGACGGGCAAAGCGTGAGTGTGAAGAAACCAAAGCCTGTTGGAAACTCCCGTTCTTAGGACAGACATTGGCAAAAAGCGTGTTGCCAAAGCGCATAGGCCGCAAATCGTCACACCGTAAGCGAAAGCAGGGTAGAAATTGACAATGCCTTCAAGCAAAGGCATCTTGTCTTTGCGAACGATTATCATCGCTTCTTTAGGTCTCTGTTCACCGCAAGCGTAGCAAATTTCGCTGCCATTTTTACTTTGGAGACAAAGAGTGGCTCTCTGTAAGTCCCCTTGAACAGCTGTGCGAAACCTTTGGCGAACATTTTCGGCTTTTTCAACTTCTTCTCTGCCACGCCAATTAGATGGGTTGACAAGTTCGCTGTTCGGGAAGATTTGAGACATGGCGCTGCGAGCAAAAGCCTTTTGCACGCCGAGCCCTAAAGCTTGATCGGTGAGCAAAACTCGCTGCAACTCATCAACCGCCTTTCGCAGGTGCTCTGGTGTTAGTTCCTCAAGTCGCTTGACCTTCGTGACAGCAGCAATTGCTGCCAGACCCGCATCAACGAAAGGGTGTCCCCCCCAGGTAATCTCGGGCATTCTGTACCTCCCTTCAGTCTCCTTTAAGGGTTTTGGCGGTCGCCTCAAACAAAGTTAATCGGCTATGATCGCGAAGGACTTTTCGGGAAACTTCGAACCAAGTAGAAAGTCCGTGAAAAATCAATTCAACCAAGCTGTTTGATGCAACACTTTTGTACTCAAAGCTTATTTGCAGATTATCACCCAAAAAGCCTCCCAAAAGTGTCCTGAGCCAACATTTCGTGACACCACTAAAGGAAGGTGTACGAAATTAAGGCTAACGCCTCGGTTAGAGCCCTCTAAAAAAAGAGGACTTATCACTTTCAGGGTGAATACGTTTTCCATATTGTCTACTAGTCTTGTAAGACTTGAGCGTTTTCATCTCCGGTGTAGGAAAATTCGGTCTTTTAGATCTCGTAATGCCAAAAATAGATAGTTCTTAGTGCTCCAAACGTTAAAAAGAAGTAAACTCATGTTACTTTTTATTCCAGACCTCGATACAGCCGAAACCCTGGGAATTCTTAGAACCCAAGCCACTGTTAAATGCCAGACCGAAAAACTTTGGTGGCAGATTCAGTTCGAAAACACCGTCCCAACCTTTAATCACGGTACCTTTGTAGAAAACAATCCTCTGGTCCTCAGTACCCACCTTGTAGGGCCTTACTGAGCCTTCGCTTTCGTCATCACCGTAAAAAGTTCTTAACTTTTTCCTTAAATTGTCGAGTATTAGTTCTTCAAATTTTTTTTCGAAAGGACTATAAAAATAAGTTTTTTTCTCACCGAAAGGAGATTCAAAGCTACTATAGACGGTAATAGGGGAAAGGGTTCTAACGAGGATCCTTTCTCTGTATTCTGGCAAGCCTTCAAGCTCTACGGATAAAAGCGTCAGCTTCTTTTGGCCCAGTTCAAATATCTGTTTATTTAACAAGTTTTGCGCAAGAGACTCGATAAAGGCTTTGACAGGGGTCGAAATCACAAGGCTCACATCACCAAGGAAGGTTATTTTTCCGTCGCGCAACACAGCCCGTTCTTCCGGGACGAGTCTCGAAAATGTGAATAACTTGAAGCTTCTTTTTGTTACAGGATCGATGTAGCCCTTGTCGTGTAGCTCTTTTGCAAGCCAGTCATCAAGGTTTCTGTAAATAAAGGCCTGTATTAGATCATTATAGTGAGGCATGAGTCGGAGAGGCTTCCCGTCGGGCTCCCTAAATCTTATCTTCAGGCGCACCTTCAGTCACTCTCTAGCATGACTAAGGAAAAAATGCAAGTTTTTTTAGAGAATCAAGGTCTTGACGCAATGGTGAAACTGGTGATATTCTTTTCTCGTCTGGGGGATCGTTCAACGGCAGGACAACGGGCTCTGAACCCGTGAATCAAGGTTCGAATCCTTGTCCCCCAGCCAGATTATGGCGCTTTTTTCGAGTAAGTGTCCTTAAGAGGCACAACAAGGTTAAGGACTAACTTTTCTTTCTGTGAATCCTTAATGTCAATACAGAAATACCCTAACCTTTCAAACTGGAAAACACTTCCCGGTTCTTTCTCACCAAGTTGCATTTCTACGTACGCGGGAAAAAGGATTTCTAAAGACTTTGGATTGATGTACTTTAAAAACTCTTCTGCGTAGGATGCGGGATCCGGTACCGTAAATAGTCTATCGTAGAGTCTTACCTCCACTGCAATAGCATTACTTTTTGCTATCCAGTGGATTACACCTTCCTTCCCTTTTCTTTCTGCTTTTAGCGAATCCGGATCATACGTACAAATAAGTCTCTTTACCTTTCCAGCTTCGTCCTTAATTATCTCTTTGCACTTTATTTTGTACGAGTACCTTAAGCGAACCTCACCTTGTGGCGTAAGACGCCTGTATCCGGGCGGTGGATTTTCTGAGAAATCTTCCTCATCTATGTATATCTCCCTTGCAAACAAGATCTTTCTCGAACCCATCTCTGGCCTCTTGGGATGATTGGGGCACTCGAATGTTTCGAACTTTCCTTCCGGATAATTCTCAATTATAACCTCTATTGGCCGTAGAACACCCATGACCCTCGGTGCCTTCCAGTCTAAATCGTCCCTTACGCAGTGTTCAAGTAAGGAAACATCTACAAGGTTTTCGTTTCTGGCAACCCCTATTCTTTTTAAAAAGTCTTTTATAGCATCAGGTGTGTAACCACGTCTCCGTAAACCAGCAAGAGTTGGCATTCTCGGATCATCCCACCCATCAACTATTTTCTCTTCCACAAGTCTTGAAAGAAGTCTCTTACTTAACACAGTGTGGCTTAAGTTCAATCTTGCAAATTCGATCTGTTTTGGCTTCTCAGGTTCCGAGATAAGCTCTCCCACAAACCAATCATATAGAGCTCTGTTGTTCTCAAACTCGAGGGTACATATAGAGTGAGTAACCCCTTCTATAGCGTCAGATAAAGGATGAGCAAAATCATACATAGGGTATATATTCCATTTACTTCCCGTTCTGTAATGGGGCTCTTTTTTGATCCGGTAAATTACCGGGTCCCGTAAAACTATGTTAGGCGACTGCATATCAATCTTTGCCCTAAGTACGCAACTTCCTTCTTCAAATTCTCCATTTTTCATCTTTTCAAAAAGTCGAAGGTTCTCTTCTACTGTCCTATTTCTGTAAGGACTTTCTTTTCCAGGCTCATTAAAACTTCCACGGTAGGTCTTTATCTCCTCGGGACTTAAATGACAAACATAAGCCTTTCCTTTTTTGATAAGCTCAACTGCAAAATCGTAAAGTTTTTCAAAATAGTCGGATGCGTATAATACTTTTTCTCCAAAATCAAAGCCAAGCCACTTTACGTCCTCAATTATGGCTCTTACATACTCTTCCTTTTCTCCCTCAGGATCAGTATCATCCATTCTCAAATTGCACTTACCTCCAAACTCTTCAGCTATTCCAAAGTTAAGACAAATTGACTTAGCATGACCAATATGCAAGTACCCATTTGGCTCGGGAGGAAATCTTGTCACGACTTTTGGATATTTTTTTTCTTTTAAATCCTTCTCAATGATTTCTCGTATAAAGTCACTCTGTTTTTCCATTTTTCAGAGACTTTATTTTTTAACATTTGATACCAGTAACTGCAAGTTTTAAATCTACATTGAAGATAGCACTAAAAATGTTATAAAGCTCGAGAAGCCTTTTTTTATCAATCGTATGTGAAACAGCTTTTAAAAGAAGAAGTCTAAGTTCCTCCAACATGAGGTCGAATGGCACATTTTCGCTACAAAAACCGAAAGACAATTGCTCGATCCCAAAATTTTTTAGGACGTGTGCATATTCTTTCTCAAAATGTGCAATATCTTCTTTGGATCTCATCTTGATTGTCTGTTTTTCTACCCAATAGAAACTGAAGACTTTGAGAACAAATCGCATCCTTAGGTATGAAAGATTCAATACCGAATCTGAGACAATAGGTACATAGGGAAAGTATTTTCTTATTTGGCGTGAAAAAAGCCCTTTTCCTTTGCTCGAGATTTGAGTTCCATAAGAATCATAGATTTTAGTATCTTTCCATCCACAACTAGGTGACTTTGATTTTAATAAGAAACCATGAACTTCTTTTAAGCTCTCCAAAAAGTCCTTTGAAACTTTTATCAGAGTTTCGGTTTTGTCAATACCTGTAAATTTTTCTCTGGCAACCATGTTCCCATTTCTTTTTCTAACAAGAATTATGGGGTTCCTTGGTACCCCCATATGTGCTTCAATTTCAGGGCAAAATGGGATGAAATGAAAAATACTTCCCATCCTTTTCACAAATTCGTTATTTATTATTTCTCCGTCATACCTAGAATTCTCTCCTGTTAAACATCTGCTTACAACCACTACTGGTTTACAATCCATATATCAGAATTCTTATCCGGTTTGAAACCGTTTGTCCACTTTTAATTCTTGGCAACAGGCAATTTTTTGTGTTATAGAAGAAAGCATGTATCTCCAAGACCTCATAATGGAACTTCAACGATTCTGGGCAGAAAAAGGTTGCATAGTCCAGCAACCGTACGACATGGAAGTTGGGGCAGGGACATTTCATCCTGCAACGTTTCTTAGGGTCTTGGGTCCTGAGCCTTGGAACACTGCGTATGTTCAGCCTTCAAGAAGACCGACAGATGGAAGATATGGAGAAAACCCAAATAGGTTACAACATTACTATCAGTTTCAAGTCATAATGAAACCCCATCCAAAAAATATACAAGATATCTATCTGGAAAGTTTAAAAAGAATAGGGATTGATCCGAAAATTCACGATATAAGATTTGTAGAAGACGACTGGGAATCACCGACGCTAGGTGCATGGGGTCTCGGTTGGGAAGTATGGGTTGATGGAATGGAAATTACCCAATTTACATATTTTCAACAGTGTGGGGGTATTGATCTCAATCCGATCACATGTGAGATAACCTATGGCCTTGAAAGAATAGCGATGTATTTACAGGACGTGGACAGTGTCTTTAATATTAAGTGGAACAAGAACATTTATTATGGCGACATTTTTTTGGAACCAGAAAGGGAGTATTCTATATTTAATTTTGAGGAGTCAGATCCGAATATTTTGAGAAACCAATTCGACACTTACGAGAAGGAAGGTATACGAATCCTGAAGGAAAAGGGGCTTGTGTATCCGGGGTATGACTTTTGCCTTAAGTGCTCCCATATCTTTAACCTTTTGGATGCCAGAGGGGCAATTAGTGTCGCAGAGAGGGCAAATTTTATAGCAAGAGTCAGAAATCTCGCAAAAATTGCTGCAGAACTTTATTTACAAAAAAGGGAAGAACTCGGATACCCACTTCTTAATCGAAAGAAATGAAAGACCTACTAGTTGAAATAGGGACAGAGGAGCTTCCCGCCCGTTTTATAGAAAATGCAAAAGAAGGTTTTAAAACTTTACTGCAAGAAGCCCTTCTAGCAAAGAAAATAGGTTTTAGGGAGATTTTCGTTTACGGTACACCAAGAAGAATATGTGCTTTCGTAGCTGACGTAAATGAAAAACAGGAAGAAATTTTAACACTAAAATACGGGCCTCCTGTTAAAATAGCTTATGATGAATACGGAAATCCTCAAAAACCAGCGATAGGATTTGCAAAATCGCAAGGCGTATCGGTGGATGAATTAAAAAAAGTGGAGAAGGATGGTGTTTACGTTGTCGCATGTGAAAAAAGGGAAGGTGGAAAACATACTGAAGAGGTTCTCCCTCAGATATTGGAAGATGTCATCCCACGAATACCCTTCCCAAAAAAAATGAGATGGGGGTACGAGAAATTTGAATTTGCAAGACCAATTCAGTGGATGGTAGTTTTGTTCGGACAAACGCAAATAAAGATAACCATTGCAGATGTCCAAAGTGGAAACATCACATATGGTCATAGGTTTTTAAGTGCTGGGCCGATCGTTCTGTCAAGGCCTGAAGAGTATTTTAGCAAACTTAGAGATGCTTACGTTATAGTTGATGAAAAAGAGAGAAAAAAGATAATACTCGACGGTATTGAGAAAATAGAAAACCAAGTGGGGGCGAAAGCATTATACGACGAGGATCTTCTCGCTGAGATTTTGTATATCACCGAGTATCCTTACGCAATGAAGGGGGCATTTGATGCTCAGTATCTTTCTCTTCCTTCTCCGGTGCTTATAAACGTAATGAAGTCTCATCAGAGATACATTCCGTTAGTTGCGGATGTTGGAAAACTGAAACCCTTTTTTATCTTCTTTTCAAACACTTTTCCATTAGATGAAAAGATCATTATAAAAGGTAATGAGAAAGTTTTGAAGGCAAGACTAGATGATGCAAAGTTCTACTTTGAGGAGGATAAAAAAATAGATCTTTTTGCACTTTACGAGAAGTTATCAAGTCTAGTTTATCATGAGAAACTTGGTAATATGAAGGAAAAGTCAGAAAGAGTGAAAAATATAGCCCTTTTTGTTGCAAAAGCGCTTAATTTCCAAGATTTCTATAAGATTGAGAGAACCTCTATCTTACTTAAGATTGATCTTCTCACCCACATGGTCGGCGAGTTTCCGGAATTACAGGGAAAAATGGGTAGAATTTACGCAGAACTCAGAGGGGAAGATCAAGAAACATGTCTAGCTATTGAGGAGCACTACTACCCAAGTGCAGCAGACGGACAATTGCCAACCACAAGACTTGGCATAGTTATGAGCATCGCGGATAAAATCGATACTCTAGTCTCCTTTTTTTCCATAGGCATAGTGCCCACTGGAAACCTTGACCCTTACGGCCTAAGAAGATGTGCGATAGGCCTTCTAAGGACGTTGCTCCAGAAAGGTCTCCACGTGTGTCTCAAAGACTTAATATCTGTAGCTTACGAAAATGGGACTAAGATAAGCAACAGGTTGTCCTTTGATATGACCATGTCTCAGCTTACTGATTTTATTGCAACAAGATTCAAGTTTCTCATGATAGAGGAAGGTTTTGAGCAAGATCTTGTGGAAAGTGTGCTAGAATTTGTTTCTCATGACCCTTACGATGCCTACCTTAGGCTTTCAAGCTTAAAAGAACTAAAATCTCTCCCAGATTTCGAGAGACTCGTTGTTGGATTTAAAAGAGTTTTTAATATTACTAAGAATGTGGAAAATACTTACGAAGTGCGCAGGGAGCTATTTGAGAAGGAAGAAGAGCACAGATTGTTGTCAACATATGAGGAAAAAAGGGAATCCTACTTTTCCCTTGTGCGGAATCGAAGATATAGGGACGCTCTTTCCATATTGATAGAATTTAAGGACCCGATAGATAAATTCTTTGAGAATGTGTTCGTAATGGTTGAGGATGAAAGTGTTAGAACCAACAGGCTAATCCTTTTAAAGAATATTAAAGACATGTTTGTGCTTTTCTGCGATTTCCAGAAAATAAAATCCGACTAATGGAGGATACCATGAAAAAGAAGTACGTATATTTCTTCGGAGGAGACAGGGCGGAAGGCGGTGAAGAAAAAAGAGACTTACTAGGCGGAAAAGGGGCATCCCTTGCCGAAATGGTGAACCTAGGAATTCCAGTTCCTCCTGGTTTCACAATAACAACAGAGGTATGTACTTATTACTACGAAAACAATATGACCCTTCCTCCTGGTCTTGAGGAGGAAATAAAAGAGAATATAAAAAAAGTTGAAGATCTAATGAATGCAAAATTTGGAGACCCAAGAAATCCGCTTCTCTTTTCCGTTAGATCTGGTGCAAGGGTAAGCATGCCTGGTATGATGGACACTGTATTGAATTTAGGATTAAACGAAGAGACGGTCGAGGGTCTCGCAAAACTCACAAATAACGAGTGGTTCGCTTGGGACTGCTACAGAAGGTTCGTCCAGATGTACGGAGACGTGGTTTTGGGCCTTAAACCTAAAAGCAAAGACGAGCATGATCCCTTCGAAGAAATAATAGACAAAAAAAAGAAGGAAAAAAACATAAAATACGATATTGAATTCACTGTGGAAGACCTTAAAGAACTCGTTCGAGAATTTAAGACCTTGATCAAGGAAAGAACAGGAATCGATTTTCCATCAGACCCCTATGACCAACTTTGGGGTGCAATTGGCGCTGTATTTAGATCATGGAATAATCCTAGGGCTAAAGCATACAGAGAATTGAATAACATTCCCGAACATTGGGGAACAGCGGTAAATGTACAATGCATGGTTTTTGGAAACATGGGACAGGATTCAGGTACAGGTGTTGCGTTCACGAGGGATCCTGCGACAGGAGAGAATGTCTTCTATGGTGAGTATTTGCTAAATGCTCAGGGTGAAGACGTTGTCGCCGGTATTAGAACGCCACTTCCTATAAATAAAAAACAAAAAACCGATCCTAACCAGAAATCGCTCGAGGAAGAAATGCCCCTCATATACGAGGAGCTTTTAAAGATTAGAAAGATCCTCGAACATCACTATAAGGACATGCAGGATATAGAGTTCACCATACAAAAGGGTAAACTGTGGATGTTACAAACCAGGGCTGGGAAAAGGACTGCTTTCGCTGCATTCAAAATAGCAGTAGACATGGTAAAAGAAGGATTGATAAGTAAAGAAGAAGCCATAATGCGGATAGAACCCGAACAACTAAACCAGATTTTGAGACCAGTTTTCGACACATCTGAAAAGGAGAAAGCTTTAAAGTCTGGTAAGCTCCTGACCAAAGGTTTGAATGCTGGACCAGGAGCGGCTACAGGCCAGGTTGTCTTTAATGCGGAGGATGCGGAAAAATGGGCAAGCGAAGGAAAAAAGGTTATTTTGGTCCGTATAGAAACGTCTCCGGAAGATATAAGAGGTATGAATGCGGCACAAGGCATACTTACCTCCCGTGGGGGAATGACGAGTCACGCTGCTTTGGTGGCCCGCCAGATGGGGAAAGTGTGTGTTGTAGGGTGTGAGGACATCGAAATAAACTACAAGGAAAGGATTATGAGCGTTAATGGAAGGGTAATCAAGGAGGGGGAAAAAATCTCCATAGATGGAACAACTGGCGAAGTATTTGAAGGGGAAATTAAAACGACCCCATCAGAGGTCTTACAGGTTCTAATCGAAAAGAAGCTAAAACCAGATGACTCCCCGATATATCAGGATTTTGCTCTCCTTATGAGTTGGGCTGATGAGATAAAAAGACTCGGTGTTTACACAAATGCAGACAAGCCCGATCAAGCAGCCATAGCAGTAGCTTTCGGCGCAGAGGGTATAGGCCTTTGTAGAACGGAACACATGTTTTTCGAGGGAGATAGAATAGATGCGGTAAGAGAAATGATAATCGCCGAAGACAAGAAGGAAAGGGAAAGGGCCTTGACTAAACTTCTTCCAATGCAAAAAGAAGACTTCATGGGTATATTCGAGGTTATGGGGGGTAGACCGGTTACAATAAGAACCCTTGATCCACCTTTACATGAGTTCTTACCTAAAGAGGAAAAAGAAATAAAGTCCCTCGCACAAAAATTGAATGTCACCTATGAGGTGCTCCATGCAAAAATAGAAGCTTTAAAAGAGGCAAACCCCATGCTGGGTCATAGAGGATGCAGACTGGGTATCATGTACCCTGAAATAACGGAAATGCAAGCAAGAGCTATTTTTGAAGCGGCTTGCGAAGTAAAAAGAAGAGGAATAGATGTGAAACCGGAGATCATGATACCCCTTGTAGGTCACATAAATGAGTTGTCGCTTCAAAAAAAGATTATTGATGATGTGGCTCAGGAAACTATGAAAAAATATGGGATCAAAATCGATTACAAAGTGGGAACTATGATAGAGATTCCAAGGGCTTGTGTTACGGCAGACCAAATAGCGAAAGAGGCACAATTTTTCTCATTTGGAACTAACGACCTTACTCAGACCACTTTAGGGATGAGCAGGGATGATGCTGGGAAGTTTTTAAAATACTATTTAGAAAACGATGTATATCCTTATGATCCATTTCAAAGAATAGATGAAGATGGAGTGGGGAAACTCATGGAGATGGCGGTAGCACTTGGAAGAAAAGCAAGAAAGGATTTGAAGATTGGAATATGCGGAGAACATGGGGGTGAACCGAATTCGGTCGAGTTTTGCCACAAGATTGGCCTTGACTACGTAAGTTGTTCACCATATAGAATTACAGTGGCAAAGCTTGCGGCTGCGAGAGCAAAAATAAAGGAGAAAATCAAAGAGTCGTTTTATGAAGGATAAGATTCTCCTTCATATATGTTGTGCTCCTTGCCTGATTTATCCTTTAAAAGTGCTAAGAGAAAGTAAGTATGATGTTGTAGGTTTTTTCTATAATCCTAATATTCATCCTTACTCAGAATATAAAAGAAGGCTTGAAACCCTGGTCAACTATTCCAAAATAGTTTTGCTTCCCTTGATAGTGGACACATCGTATGATGTGGAGTCATTCTTAGAAGGCCAGTTAAAAAATAGGGATGAAAGATGTCTCTTTTGTTACAGTATAAGACTTGAAAAGGCTTTCGAATGGGCCAAGAAAAATGGTTTTATAAATCTCACAACAACCCTGCTTTACAGTAAGTATCAGAAGCACGAAAAGATTAAAGGAATTGGTTATGAGCTTTCCCGTGTGTATGATATCAATTTTTTGTATTTTGATTTCAGAGAAGGCTGGCAGGAAGGAGTTCTGGAGTCAAAAGCTCTCAACATGTATAGACAGAATTACTGTGGTTGTATCTTCAGCGAAAGAGAAAAGTTTAAAAATTGAGTTTTGGGTTAATGTGCGTTATATAAAAATACCGGGGTAGGAGTATGAGCGGTATCGGCAAAATAATGGTTCTCATGGGCCTTTTTCTTGTTATTATAGGGTTACTCTTCTTAGTGGGGGAAAAAATACCATACGTGGGCAAACTTCCGGGGGACATTCATATAAAAAAAGAGCGTTTTACCTTTTATTTTCCAATAACGACCTCGCTTATTATAAGCCTTATTTTGACTCTGTTTTTCTCACTATTCAGGAGATGAATTGAAGTTAAAAAACGTCACGGGGATCGCGGTACTCTTCATCGTTGTGGTCAGCTTCATCGTTTTTGTCTCTGTTGTTGTGCTTTTTTTCAACGCGAATCGAATATTAAAGTCAAAGGTGGAATCTTATCTAGGAAAAAATTTTTTCATTGGAAGCATACACGCTGGCTGGGGCAAGATCGATGTCGTTGATCTTAGGATTAAGGATAACTTTGGAAAGGAAGTGGGAAAAACGGAAAAAGTAACAGTTACGGCCGATTTTTTTGATTTTCTCTTAGGAAAAAAATACTCTGTTTCCCAAGTGCGGATAATAAACCCATACTTCCTAATAGAGACTGATTCAAAAGGTAAGCCCATTTTCCCGATATCTATAAAGGACCAAACATCGGACAAAGGCTCTCCCATGAGAAAGGAAAAAACAGAAAAAACTCAATTTCAGATAAAAAAGACCGAAATTGTGAATGGTTCAATAGATTATATTGATAGAGCGCATAGAGACGCTCCTGTGATCTTGAGGTTCCGCAACTTAGATCTGGAGTTGAAGAATGTGATATATCCCTTTTCTCAGGATTTCATATTTTTCACTGTAAGGACTGACATTCCAAGTGAAAGATCAAAAGGCCGAATGGACGCTTTCGGAAAAACGAACATTTTAACTAAGGACACAGAATCTGACATAAAGGTAAGAAATCTTGACCTTAAAGTTTTCGAACCTTATTACGGAAAAACAGCTAAGCATTTTAAGATAGAGAAAGGTTTTTTAGATTTGGATATGAAATTGAAGATTAACTCGGGAAAGTTGCATGCACCCTGTAAGGTTGTAATTAGAGACTTAAAAGTTTCTTCCTCCACTGATGTCAATAAAAGGATCTTCGAAGAGACAATTAAAGGCGCTCTTTCCATATTAAAGAACCAAAAAGATGAAATCAAACTTGATTTTGTGCTTAGTGGGACTATCGATGATCCACAGTTTAACCTCAGAGAAGCCATAATTAAAAGTATCATCAAAGAAGTTGGAGAAAAACTAGGTATTCTCATTCCTTCTGTCCTCAGAAAAAGTACTTTCTGAAAATACTTTTTTGGCTAGTCAAACTTACGAGTTTGGCTATTTCCAGCTCGCAGTTTTCAAGTAAGTAAAAAAGATTCCGATTTTATCAATTGAAGCAAGTGTTTCCCCATATGGTCTATCTGTAATCCCTGTTTTCATTGAGACATGGTTACCGCTTTATTTAGCAAAGGATAAGGGAAATCCTTTGTCAGTTACTTCCACCAGCGCATTGCATATGGACTAGAGGATTATAATGTGTCCATAGTACGCCATCACGAAATTCAATCATTACGTAAAAAACAAATTATTGTACCTTGTACAATACATTAGGCCTAAAAAAGAATCGCCTTTACCTCAATGCCACTCCCACTCTATGAAAGGCTTTTTCAAATCATCAAGTGCATTTACAATTAATTCTACAAGTCCTCCGTAAAATATACCGCATTTTTTATTCACATCGAAGTAGTTAAAAAGATCTCTTATCTGTCCCTTACAGTTAGAACACGGTGCACAAACATACTTCTTGACTTCAGGAGAAATTACACCTTGAAATGCTTCAAGGATCTGTTTCAACTTCATTCTCCCTGAGATGGAACTCCTCCAGTCCGGAAAATTCAAAGATTGTATTATTGCAAATCCACTCCCTCCCCCACAGCAGTAGTTTTCTACTCCACAAGGTTCCATTTCTCTGAAGTCTGTACAGACTCTTTTCAGTATCTCCCTTTGTGGTTCACCTATACCCATCAATCTGACTATGTTACAAGGATCATGCAAAGTTACAGGAAAGTTGTTTCTCTGAGGATTTATTTTAAGTTTTCCTCCAACTACTAGATCCTTAAGTAAAGGAAGAGCGCTTTCTCTCGGAATGTTCATGTCTTCTGTAAGAATCCTGTCTGCCACAACAATCATGGCTTTGTGCGCATGTCCACATTCTCCAACGTTTATCTTTTTCACTTTTAATTTTTTAGCGACTTCCACATGTTTAATAGCTATTCTTGTAAATTGTATATCGTCATACCATACCCCGTAGTTCACGGCATCATACCCCAAAAGCTCGCTAGATAGTGTCCAGTCAATACCAGCTATATCGAAAATGATAGCGAAAGCCTCTACGTTTTCCGGCCACGATAGGAATTCACCTGCATTATGAAGTAGAAGAACTTCCGCACCATCTTTGTCGAGCGGAATCTTTATTCTGCGTCCGATTTTTTCCTCTATATCATCCTCCATGAATTCTATTATGTTACTCAATGCCTTCGGGGTAATCCCAGTGGACGATCCTACTCTCAACTGCTGCATTGTACCAAGTTCATGCAATTCCTTTGGGGCTATGCCCATTTCCTGGCTGAAGATTTTCCTTATCTCGCGAGTAATAAGCCCATTGTCCACACCTAAAGGACAGGCCATCGCGCATCTTCTACAAAGGGTACATCTGTACGCAAGTTCCCCTAGTCTTGAAATGGTTAGCCAGTTGAGTTCGATATCGCTACCCGATAATTTAAGGCGAAGCCTACCCTTGTTTCCTACATACTTCTCTATTATTCTTCTTAAAACCTCAGCCCTAAATGTAGGTCTATAGACCTCTTTTTTGCCTGATGAAACATAAATGGGACAGTATTCGCTACATAGTTGGCACTTCACACAGTACTCAAGCGAATGATGAAGAGGCATGAGGAATGTCCAATTATTATCAGGATCAAGCAGTTTTTCGAGTCCTGATATAAATTTTCTGACAAGTTCATTTTCTTCCTCTTTACTCTTCGGTTTTCTCATCCCTAAAGCGCTTATTCCGTCGAGAGATGCATCTATTGTTTGGAATTGATCAGCCGTCAATTCTCTTAGTTCAGGTTCGAAATCTCCCTTATTATAAGGGAAAGGGAGCTCCATAAACTCATCTTTTTTTAACCTCAAAAGTTTTTCCTTTTTTTTGCAGATGTCCTTTATTTTCATTCAGGGGATGCTCCTCGCTAATTCCCCCCATTTTTTTCCTTTCTGGATATGAGGTGCGGACCAAGAGACCTTTTTCTCAAAAAGTCTTATAAGCTTTTTCTCAAGTCTTCCACCCGGAATATTCGGTTCATCATCCCATCTTATTAAAAAAAATGCCAAAAACCTGGTTATGTAGTGGAGAGAACGTGTAAAAGGGAGGTATATCAAAAAAAGATCAAAACTCAGAATATGGATCATTGTCCAAAATCCAACATCTTTAAAATCTTGTGTAACCAATCCTGCCCAAAAAATCCTATATTCTTTGAACTCGGGATCTGTAAAGAACCATGAATAAAATCCTGTGAAGAAGACTAGAAATGTAAAAAAGTACGTAAGAAAATTAAGCGGTGTAGCATACTCTCTTAAATCTCTTCTAAAGATCCTGTTCATTAACACACCTATGCTTCCAATCATTCCTGAAAAAAAACTTATAGAGCCTGTAATAAGTATGCCGTAATATAAGAACTTACTTCCAAAACCCAAAGATCGGGAAGAGACATCAAACCCCTTTGCCAAAAGCAAACCACTCACAAAGCAAAGGATATGGAATGTTATTATAAGAAGGAACCCGATATGCCAAGGATAAATGCCTATCCAGTACGTAATGTTCCTTTTTGCATAGTCAGATAGAACAAAGTATTCACGAAGAAGAGAAAAAAAACTTTTCCAGGTATTTTTTTTTCTCGGTTTTTGCCACCAGTCTTTCTCCTCGAGATAAGAGCCTCCGTATTTAGATTTTTTCTCATGACCTATGGGATATAACTCCCACCTTAGGTGTACGGGTAATTTAATATACTTGACGATCTTTACCGAGTACATAAAGACAATGAAGAAATATGCAAAGTAAGTAAATACGCCCAAAAAAACTTCCACGTGTCTCAGATCAACGGTAAATTTTTCTTTTTGAGATTATACGCACCCAGTTGGCTTTGGAAGCCCAGCTATTTTACACGCTCCTTTTGCCGGTCCAGAAGGAAAAAGTTCGTAAATCTTTTTTAAGTCAAAACCTGTCTGCTTGCAAAGCATTCTAATGGGCGGTGCAATTTCGTATTTAAGGTAGTACTCTCTCAGATAGTTAACAACCTTCCAATGCTCCTCCGTCATTGGATAAGCATTCTCAATCTTCGCCAGATCTTCCGCAACTTGTCTGTTCCATTTTTCGGGTTCCTGAATAAACCCGTCCTCATCAACTTCGATTTCAATTCCACCTAAAACCGCCTTAGGCATACCTTCTCCTCCTATTTCTTTGTATAATGAGTTGGGTTTTCATCAAATTTTTTCTTACAGGCTTTACAACAAAAAAAATACTCTGTACCTTCATAGGTAGATGTAGCTCTCGGGGCAGCTCGAACAGCCCCATATAGTTTTGCCACTTCCGATCCGACCTCTATCTCCATTCCGCACACAGGACATTTTACAATTCTCGTCCCTTCAGCCATGTGTAACCTCCCTTATAATATAATTACTCTTCCTTCTTCCTTTCAACGTAAGACAAAGGTTCACAAAATTTTCTGCCCAGGACGAAACTCCCTGTGAGTGTATGTGCGTATAAGAAGCCAGCATGTTTTTATACAAAATTCCATCATTCAACCCGTAGCCCCCCTTCCCCCTCCTCATTTTAAAAATAAAGTCCACCCTATTTGTCAGCTTGAGGGCTGAATGATGGAATTCGTGACCCCTTACTACTGTTCCTAGTGGATAATATGGATTTTGGCCAACAACCTCGGCTTCTACATATCCATGAGCCTGAGGTCTCTTTGTGAGGAAAACTTCAGCAGGAATTAATCCCGACATTCTATACTTACGGCCTCCGAAATGTATATGATCACAGAGATACATAAGTCCCCCACACTCAGCATAAAGGGGATTGCCTTCCTGCACAAAAAAGAATACATCCTGCATAAGCCCTCTATTAGACGAGAGTTCCTCAAGATAAAGTTCAGGAAAACCACCACCTATGTAAAGCCCATCTATTTCCGGTAATCTAGAATCGCGCACCGAGTTAATAAACACTAGCTCTGCGCCGTAAGATTCCAAAGCCTCTAGGTTTTCTGGATAGTAAAAATTGAAAACGTGGTCATAAAAAACTCCTATCCTCACCGTCTTTATATCTACAGGACTCTTCTGCTCGTCCAACTGCAACCAAAATTCTTGAGCCTTACGTCCTATTTCTAGGATCGCTTCTATATCTAAATGTTTCTCGGTGAAATTGGCGATTTTTTCTAGTATTGAGTAGTTTTTCAACTTCTCCTCAAACGGAACAAGTCCAAGGTGTCTTGAGTCTATTAACAGATTCTTGTCCCTTGGAATTATCCCTAATACAGAAATCCTCGAGTATTTTTCTATTGCGGATAAAAGCTTACGAGCGTGTCTTTCACCAGAAACGTTGTTAAGTATGACTCCAGAAATCATTGTATCTGGTTCAAAACTTTTTAAACCTTCCACAAGGGCCGCGACTGTTCTTGTCATTTTTTGGGTGTTCACAACAATAATAACAGGAGCCTTAAGAATTCTGGATATGTGAGCAGTGCTTCCACTCCCATCTTCTTCTATTCCGTCATAGAGACCCATGTTACCTTCTATCAAAACAAAATCGCACCCAGCGGAATGAAAAAAAAATCGCCTGACAGTTTCTTCTTTTCCCATCAAAAAAAGGTCAAGGTTTCGGCAGGGTCGACCACTAGCTGCCTTAAGCCATGAAGGATCGATATAATCTGGACCTTTTTTAAAGGTTTGGATTTTAATACCCTTTTCTTTAAGTATTTTGGTTATTGCGCAGCTGATAACTGTTTTGCCTGAATAACCCCAGGGGGCTCCCACAACTATTCTTGGCGGCGCTTTAATTTTATTCATTTAGAGTATACTTATTCTTTCAGTTTCACAAAGGATGTGCCTAGAAAAATGTATTCTATCTTGCCCTCTTTGCTAAGTTCGGCAATAGCTTTATCTACAAGATGTTTGTCCTCACCTATGGCTCTAGCTACATCCTTGTTTTTTGCTTTACTCACAGTTTTTAGGTAATCTACGATTTTTTGTTTTATTTCGTCTGGCACCTCTGTCATAGTCACCCCCTACCATTTAAACTGGGTCGTTGTTCTAAAAGTCTCCACAGCATGAGTGAAATCGTCAATATGGTGTTCTGTAAAGGGGATCCCTGTGAGTCTGAAAAACTTCTCCCAGCCGATCCTTTCTATCCATTCGCCCATTCTTTCGTATTTTCTAGCATTCTTGGCATACACTTCTATTACTCGTTTAATCACATCAACTACTTCTGGCCATCTTGGTGGATTGTTCGGTAAATAAGGAACGATCATTCTCGAAAACATGGGTGGTTTACGCGCATTTGAGACTTTACCACCGGCATAAATAGCCACCCCGTCACCTTCGGGATCCGCAAGTGGCATAGCTGGGCATACAGTAAAACAGTTTCCACAATACATGCAAAGCTCCTCTCTAACAACTACGCTCTTTACATTCGGATCAGGATGTCGCCTTATGGCACCTGTCGGACAAGACTGAATCGTTGTCGGTATTTCGCACTGGGCCATGACTTTTTCATGGTCTATCTTAGGTGGTTTTGTATGGACACCAACTACAGCAAGATCCGAGCAATGAACAGCGCCACACATGTTTATGCAGCACGCAACGGCAATTCTAACGTATGCAGGAAGAGTCATGGACACAAAATAGTCATACAATTCATCCATTATTGCTTTTACAATACCGGACGCATCCGTTGCCGCACTGTGACAGTGAATCCAGCCCTGTGTATGGACAACGTTTGTAACACATGTACCCGTTCCTCCTACTGGTAGACCAAGCTTCTGAACTTCGTCTATGATTAGGTCAACATTCTCCTTTTTGTCTGTCATAAATTCGATATTGTATCTGCTTGTGAAACGCAAGTATCCATTACAGTACTTGTCTGCGATGTCGCATAAATCCCTTATGAAATCTACACTAACAAGTCTTGGTGAACCAGCCCGCACAGTATACAAAGTCTCTCCATTTTCAGCTACATGTTTTAAGACACCAGGTCTTAATATTTCATGGTATTTCCACTTTCCGTAGTTTCTTTTTACTATATCGGGAAGCATATCCCTAAAATTAGGTGGTCCTATATCTGTCCTTACCATAACTACCTCCCTAAAAATACATAAGGGTTCGATCTAGGCTTATAGACTAGCTGTGGCACAGCCGGTAGCCCTATATCCCTTAAAAATTGCCTAAATCCGAGTCTCTCTATGAGTTCCGCAAGTCTTTCTCTTGTTCTTCCATTTTCATCCCACCAATCCCATATTTTCCTAAGTAGATCTTTGACTTCCTTATAAGGGGGCTCTATCTTCATGAAGGGTACTACAACCCAAGACAGATAGGCACCTTTTATTATAGGTGCCTTCCCACCTACAAGTATTGTGGCCCCTCTATCGCTTCCCGGTCTTAATGCCTTTGGCATCTTATTAATACAGTGCATACATCTTGTGCAGTCTTCCTCGATAAAGTTCAAGACCTTGTTTTTATCATCCCAGCTTATAGCTTCTGTAGGACATCTCCTTACAAGACCTTCTATATCGAATCCATGGTTTACGTAACTTCTTACTGCGTCCTGGTCTATCTTTATAGAATCTTTCCATGTACCAATTATCGTGAAATCAGCACGCGCGATGGCAGCCACGCAATCGTTGGGACAACCTGAAATCTTTATTTTAAATTTGTAAGGCCATCTTGGTCTGTGAATTTCATCCTGAAACTCCATAGTCAAATCATAGGTTAAATCGAGAGTATCTATAGTAGCCCATTCACATCTTGCGGGTCCAACACAGCCTGAGATTGTTCTAAGCGCTGAGCCTGAACCTCCCAAGTCAAAACCCGCTTCAATTAGGGCCTCAAAACATGGCTGTAAGTTTTCTGTTTTTGTGCCCAAAAGTATTATGTCACCTGTCGAGCCATGAAAGTTTGTCATACCACTTCCGTATTTTTCCCAGATGTCACATATTTTTCGCAACGCATCTGTTTTATAAAACCATCCTGCTGGATGGTTGACCCTCAGTGTGTGAAACATAGCTACCTCAGGATATTCTTCAGGTTTGTCGCAGTATCTGCCTATCACACCGCCTCCGTATCCCGTAACTCCCACTATTCCGCCATGCTTCCAATGGGTTATCTTATCCTTGTAAGAAAGTTCCTCTATACGTAGGAGATCGTACGCAGCCTTATTCTTCTTTGCTGCTCGTTTCATCTCTTTAACAAAACTAGGCCATCTGCCCTTTTCCAGTTCATCGAGTAAAGGTGTTTCCCCTTCCATCCTTCACCTCCGGAAATGTCTTTTACACCATTTGAACTTATATCAGCGAGAAAATAGTGTTGTCAATGAAAATTTAAGAATGTTATCATCTCCAACATGCACAAGGTTATTGGATTGAAGATAGATGTGGACACTTTCATAGGAATGAAGTACGGCGTACCAAAAATCGCGTCTTTATTATCCACGTTTGGAATCAAGGCAAGTTTTTATGTTCCCATGGGCAGAGACAATACGGGAAGAACTGTAAAAAGAATATTTAGAAAGGGTTTTTTGAAGAAAGCAAGAAGGATTGGGGTAGTTAAAACATATGGAGCTAAGACCCTTCTATACGGACTTTTAATTCCGGGCCCAAGAATACCGAACAGAAATAAATCAATTCTTAAGCAAATCCTAAACGAGGGCCACGAACTAGGTATTCACGGTTATGATCACATATTTTGGCATGATCGAATAAAAACACTAGGTTTTGAAAACACAAAAAGAGAGTTGGAAAAAGCCATAAACACGTATAAAGCACTATTGAATGTTGAACCTAAATCTTTTGCGGCTCCTGGTTGGGTCACAAATGTCCATGCTTTGAAGCTACTTAAGTCTTACGGTTTTCTTTATTCAAGTGACACTCGCGGACGTTTTCCTTTCTACCCTATGATGGGAGGTGAGGTTGTTCGCCTAATGCAGATCCCCACTACGCTTCCCACTTTAGACGAGGTTATAGGGATACACGGAAATGAACCTGAAACACTGGTAAAATACTACGAGAGTCTTCTTACAGATTCAATTAACATATTAACAGTTCATGCGGAAATTGAGGGGAAAAACTGGATAGAATTCCTTAAAATTTATATCGAAAGGACGTTCAAGCTCGGTTACACTTACAAAACTTTAGCGAATATAGCCAATACATTAAAACAGGAAGAATTGCCCCTTTTTGAGGTAGTATACGGTTACGTGGAAGGAAGAGCGGGATATGTTTGTATCTCCCTAGATACTTAATGGCTTCTTGAGTCTTTTATTCTTTTGCGTAACCTATGATCTGATTTAAAATAAGTACCTGGTCCTCTTTTAATTTTAACTTTTCCCGCAACGATGGGATATCCATTGTCCCTCTAGTTACAGCTCCTAACCCGGAAGATGCACAAAAGAGTTCAACGTTCTGACAAATCATTGCCATGTTGCACGCTGAAAAAACTAGCCTTTCCTGCGCATTTGGTATCCTGGCTAGTTTAGAAAGATCTGCCACATAGAGAAGGTGAATAGGAGCATTTCTTGGATAATCCTGAGGCCCTGCTATAAGGTTTCTAATATCCTCTTTTAATGTTAATTTTAAGGAATGTGTTTTTGCCTCATAAAGGTATACGCCTTTGTCCATGCATACGTAGATGTCTATGTTCTGGCTGTTTAAAGCTGATGGAGCAGTTCTTTTGCCGGAGTCCGGCCTATTTATCCCGTACCCTGCCCAGAGCAGATTCGACAGAATCTCCATTGGAATTGGATCCGACTTAAAAGATTTTGTGGATCGTCTCTCTTTTAAGGCCTGCATAAGTGGCTTTCCACCTTTTGTATTACCTTGAAACTAAAAAGGGACATAATTAGAAAAGCCCAGGTAAATATCATCAAAAATATATTAAGTTTTTTATTTAGATAAATTGGCCATTTTCAGTATATCCCTAAGATAGCCTGTAACTATAAAAAAACTGTTCCAAGAGACGATAAAACTACTTCAAAACATCTTTAACTCTTCTCTGCTTATGAACCTTCAAAGAATTGGGACATCCCCTATTTCTCCAGTTATCGAAAAAATCATAGCTTTCGCGTTTTCCAGAAAAAATGTCACAAACGTCTCATCATTCTTACCTTTTGGATAAATGTTTAATAGATGTGGAGCCTCTTCAAAAACCTGGGCTTTTGCATCTCTATTTTCATCAAATTTTACTAGGCCTCTTATTCTTAACCACTTTTTATGGTCTCTAGACACGGAACATACCTCTATTTTCGGATTTTCTCAAAGACTCGAGCAAATCTCTTTTCTTTTGCTAGTGCAAAAATACAATTTGCCATTTCTT
>JAOADT010000002.1:22051-130980 GCA_026417175.1 Deltaproteobacteria bacterium
TCTATTTTGGGATTTTCTAAAAGATTCGAGTAAATCTCTTTTCTTTTGCTAGTGCAAAAATACAATTTGCCATTTCTTTTCATAACAAAACCAAAAGGTCTTATTCTTGGTTCCTCTTTACTGACCGTTGCCACAAAAAAAATTTTGCTCTCCTTTAGAAATTCGTAAGCAGTCTCCATTCTTAACCTCCTTTAATTATCTTATTGTCAAATGATTGGGCAGTGCAAGTTAAAAATGACTACGCGATTTTTTAAAATGCTTAATTATATTTGGTTTTTTACATCTTTACACGCAATAAAGACGTATGGTAACTTTACGCAAAAAATGGTAGGAGGTAGAAAGATGAGTGGGACTGTGTGGAAGGTGTTTAAAGAGACGGCTCAAAAAAACTCACACAAAACAGCGGTTATTTATCACGGAGTAGAATATTCATACGGAGAACTCCTTTTTCTTTGTCAACGTCTTGCTATAGCCTTGCATCGAGTGGGGATTGCGAAAGGTGAAAGAGTAATAATATATTTGCCTCACTGTCCCCAGTGGGTTATAAGCTGGTTTTCTTTACAGGCGGCTGGAGCCTGTCCAGTTCCAATTACGCACTTCTACGGTTCACGCGATATTGAGTACATAGCCAAAGACAGTGGAGCAAAAGCAGTTTTTTGCTGCGAAACTAACTATCAAAATATTGAACCACTTCTCGCGACAAACGTTTTTAAAAAGGTAATATACACAAATACCTTTGAAGAGTTACCTAAATGGAAAGATCTGGTAAACGAATCATTGGCAAAGACGAGAAATTTACCGTATCCAAAAGATGTTTTGATATTTGAAAAGATTATGACCGAGGATGGTGAATTCACTGAACCAAACACTCATCCACAGGATCTTGCTGAGATTCTATACACGAGTGGCACAACTGGATTGCCTAAGGGTGTTCCTTTTACTAACGATGTTTACATATGGAGCACAACTGAGGAGAGAAACATAGTTGCGAAAGTTGTCCCTAGAGGAAAGGCCGTTATTCTTCAGGGTTCTCCCCTTTATCATATCCTTGGCCAAGCACAGGGATTATCAGGGCTTTTGGCAGGAGACACTATTGTGCTTTTACCAAGAATGGACATAGAAGAGGTGCTTGCAAGTATAGAGAGGCACAGGATAACAAACATGTTTGGAACCCCCACATTTTATAGAATGATCCTCGAACATCCATCTATTGATAAGTATGATCTTAGTTCTCTAATGTGGTGTTATAGCGGAGGGGATTATCTTCCCCCGGCATTCATCGAGAGGTGGAAAGCAAAAACTGGAAAATACATTTATCAAGGCCTCGGAGCAACAGAAGCCTGCGGAGGAATCACAATGACGCCTGGTGACGAACAGATACCCGAAGGGAGTTTGGGAAAAGTGCTTTCCATATGGAAGGCAAAACTCGTTGATTCCGACACTATGGAAGAGTCAGGAATCCCAGGACAAGGCGAGTTACTTATTTCATCGGATCACATGATAAACGGCTACTGGAATAAACCGGAAGACACTGCAAGAAGCTTTATTACTCTGGAAGGTAGGTTGTGGTATAAAACTGGCGATATCGTTCGAATAGATGATAAAGGATGGGTCTACTTTGTCGACCGTTCAGGCGATATTATAAAACATAAGGGGTACAGAGTGGTACCATCGAAGGTAGAAAAGGTTTTAACAGAGCATCCATCCATTTCAGCAGCGTGCGTTGTGGGTATCCCAGATGAGGAGGTAGGTGAAAAGATAAAGGCCTTAGTTATTCAAAAGACAGGACAAAATTTAGCAACAGAAGAAGAGCTAATAAATTGGTGTAAGGGAAAACTCGCACCCTATGAAGTCCCTCATTGGGTAGAATATAAAGATAGTCTTCCCACATCTCCCTCTGGCAAAATTTTAAGAAGAAAAGTAAGAACAGAGGAAAGAGAAAAGATGGCAAAATCGTAACCAGCCAATTATGTAAAAAATAAATAGAAACCATTTCTTTTGAGGCCGCAAAAAGCGGCCTCAAATTTATATCTAATCTTTAAAGTACATCTCTCTCTTAATTTTTTTAAAAAAAGGGGCGATAAATAGTCAGAAGATCAAGTATCGAAAAAATAAGAACCCCCCAGGAGGCCCCATGGATCTTAACAGATTCACCATTGGAAAAAAGTTGGCAATCGGATTTGGACTAATAACCTTTTTGTTAATTTTCATATGTCTTTTATCAGTTGTCAACACGATCATAATGAAAAGAAGTTTCGATAGCATAGCTAATCTTGAAATTTCTAAAATCGATGCTGCTTACAAAATCTCTGTTGCTATTCAGGAGATCACTAGATCATTAAGTCAAATGCCATTTTTAAGCAAAGAAATGGTCCAGGAAGAAAAAGAACGTATAGCTCAATGGAGAAAAACTTACAGGGATGCCTTAGAAAAACTTGAGAAACTAGAAAAAACCAAAGAAGGTAATCGTATTATATCCGATTTCAAAGAACAGATAAAAAGCGGGGCGGAAATAAACAATCAGATAATCAACCTTGTCGAAAGTGGGAATCAAGTAGATGCCCAAACCCTTTTCTTTAAAGAAACGAAAGAAAGGACAAAAAGGCTTATGGAAGCCCTAGACAGACTAGTAGAATATCAAAAATCAAATTTAGCTCAAGAAGTAAATTCAATCGCCAAGAAAAATAAAAATATGCTCTATCTATCTTTGGGAATAGCTATTTTGTCTGTAATTGTCGGATTAATCCTCTCCTTTAGAATCACTAGAAACGTAAAATTCCCTATTGAGGAGATCACTAACTACATGAATCTCGCCTCAGAAGGAAACTTTGAATTTAACGTTTCTTCTGAGTCATTACATAGAAAAGACGAATTAGGACTCATTGCTGATGCTTTTTCAAGATTGAATCAGAACTTAAAGAAAACAGTAACAAGCATAGCAAAAGAAGTGGAGTCTCTAGCTGTGTCTGCCAATCATCTTTCAGCCATCTCTGAGGAAATGTCAAAAGTTGCAGAAAACTCATCAAGTAGAGCTAACTCTGTTGCAGCAGCGGCAGAGGAAATGTCACAAACGGTTGTGGACGTAGCTAAAAACGTGGCCAGTATAGCAGAGAACGCGACAAAAGCTCGTGACACAGCATATGAAGGAAACACAATTGTGGAGAGATCGATAGAAGAGGTTAGAGAAATAGCGAAGACAGTTAACAAATCCGCTGATTTTATAAGGTCTTTGGGAGACCGTTCTTCACAGATAGGTGATATTGTGAATACCATAAACGATATAGCTGATCAGACGAATCTTCTAGCTTTGAATGCGGCTATTGAGGCAGCAAGAGCTGGAGAACAGGGAAGAGGATTTGCAGTAGTGGCAGATGAGGTGAGAAAGCTTGCAGAGAGAACTGCTAAAGCAACTTCTGAAATTGCCGAAATGATAAAGAGTATTCAGGACGAGATAAATAGGGTAGTAGAATTTATGATAACTGCAACGAAGAAAGTTGAAAATGGCGTAGAATTAACATCTAAAGCAGGAGAGGCTTTACGGGAAATCGTTAAGGGCTCAGATGACTTACAAAGAATGTTGCACCAGGTTGCTGTCGCTACTGAACAGATGTCTGCGTCCGCAGAACAGATAAGTAGAGAGATAACAGATATAGCTAATGCAGCCAAAGAAACTTTTTCGGTGTCTAACGAAACAGCAAATTCTGCATCAAGAATTCTAAGTTCGGCTGATTCCTTAAAAGATGCAATCAGATTCTTCAAAATTAGACATAGAGAAGGGTAACTCTCAATAAAACTCTACGCGAACTCTCTTTTTATAATTAGGTCCTGGTCAATCGGCCACGGACCTTATATCTTTTTTGAAGCTCTGGATCGTACCAAAGGATAAAACTTTTTAGGCACATAAATTGCTCATTTAAAATTAGGAGGGAAAAAGAATCTTATGAGTGAGAGTTTTCGAGTTGCGCTCGCCCAGATAAATCCTGTGGTTGGAGATCTCTCTGTAAACAAAGAAAAAATAATAGATTACGTAAATCAGGCTTATACACGGGGGGTCCACATAGTTTGCTTTCCGGAGCTTGCCTTAACCGGTTATCCCCCAGAAGATTTAATCCTTAAAAAGAAATTTATTGAAGACAACATGAACATAATGAGGGAAATAGTTGAAAAAACACCAGAGATAATCGTAGTTTGCGGGTTTATAGACCAGGAGGGTGATCGGGTTTACAATGCAGCTTTTGTTTCTTATAAAGGAATACTTTTTGGTACATACAGGAAAGTAATTCTTCCTAACTACGGAGTTTTTGATGAAAAAAGGTACTTCAGACCAGGCGGAGAACCAATAGTATTTTCTTATGGTACTCTTACTTTTGGAGTCAATATATGTGAAGACATTTGGTTCACAGAAGGCCCAACAAAACTTCAGGCTCTTTCCTCGGCCTCTCTGATCATTAACCTGAGTGCATCTCCCTATCATGCTGGAAAAATCAAAACAAGACAAGAAATGCTCGCAGAAAGAGCTAGAGAATATAACGTTTTCATTGCCTATACTAACATGGTAGGGGGTCAGGATGAACTAGTATTTGACGGTGGGAGCATGGTGGTAGACAAAACTGGAAATATAATTGCAAGAGCAAGCCAGTTCCAGGAAGAACTATTATTGGTTGACATAGAGATTGAAGATGTGAAAAGTTTTATGTTGCAGAAAAAGTACGGCATAAAAAGGATAGATATAACGAGAGACATTTCTGATAGAGATAGGCCATCAATCAAAAACCATATCTCTGAGGAACTCCCGATCGAAGCAGAGATATACAGTGCGCTAGTCTTAGGCCTAAAGGACTACGTGAGAAAGAACGGATTCAAAAAGGTACTGGTGGGATTAAGTGGGGGTATCGATTCTTCACTTACCGCAACAATTGCATGCGATGCCATAGGAAAAGAAAACGTGAAGGGTGTCTTTATGCCCTCCCCATACACATCACAAGGGTCAAGAGAAGACGTGTATGAACTTTCAAGGAATCTGGGAATAGAAGTTATAGAGATACCAATAGAAAATATATTTGCATCTTACATAGAGTCTCTTAAGCCAATATTCAAAGATCTTAAAGAGGATGTTACAGAGGAAAATATACAGGCAAGGATAAGAGGAAATATTCTTATGGCTTTGTCTAACAAGTTCGGTTGGCTTGTGCTAACTACTGGCAACAAATCTGAGATGAGTGTTGGATATGCCACCTTGTACGGAGATATGGCAGGTGGATTTGCAGTCATAAAAGATGTGCCAAAGACAGAAGTTTACAAACTAGCTTATTACAGAAATAGTAAAGGAAAAGTAATTCCCGATAGAGTCCTAATAAAAGAGCCTTCGGCAGAGCTTAAACCGGGCCAAAAAGATTCAGATTTACTTCCCCCATATGAGCTTTTGGACTCTATATTAAAACTTTACATCGAAGAAGATAAGGAACTGGAAGATATCGTGTCATACGGAATAGAAAAAGAAACTGTGGAAAAAGTTTTAAATATGGTAGACAAGAGTGAATACAAACGTAGACAGGCACCCCCTGGTATAAAAATTACCCCAAAAGCCCTAGGGAAAGACAGAAGGATGCCCATAACCAATAGATACAGGATCAGACTGGTATGATCCTTGCTTTTCAAAAAAGAGGGATCTAAAAATGGAGCAATATCAAAAGATTGTAGAATTGGGGATAAAAAGAAAGAGTATCATTGACACCCTAAGCGAACGTGAAGAAATACGGCTTAACGGTGAATTCGATACCTACGAATTGCTCAAGAAAGCATTAAAGAGTCTTGAGAAGCTTGAAAAGGAGTGGGAAATTGATCACGGAGCGTCTTCAATTCGAGATGAAATTTGTTTAATAAGATTCTACCTGAATAGTTTGGAAAAATACTTGGAAACTTTTGCGAATAAGTGATCCGATGTGTACTTACAATTTTGTCGATACTTACAAAATTGTAAATTTAGCTGAACAAAGATGAAAGACAGATCAAAAAAAAGAGTTCTTTTGGTTAAGAATGCCAAAAACGAAGGACCAGGTAATATTAAAGAATTTCTCAGAGGAAAAAATATAGAATCTGTTGAAATTGAGGCCTATAAGGACAATTGGAGAACTCACTTGGTTGACAATTACGATTATATAGTTGTCCTTGGGGGACCAATGGGTGTATACGAGATGGATAGATACCCGTATCTTAAGAGGGTTGCAGAAATGATTGAGCTGGCCTTAAAAAAGGAAAAAAAGATACTAGGTATCTGCCTAGGTGCTCAGCTTTTGGCCCATGTACTCGGAGCGAAAGTATATAATTCTGGAGAAGAAGAGATCGGCTGGTGCGAAATTGAGCTTACAAATCACGGTTTTTTTGACGAATGTCTTTCAACCTTTTTTGCAAATAGGGAAAAATGTGAGGTTTTTCAGTGGCACAATGATACGTTTGACCTTCCAAGAGGGGCGCTAAGACTTGCCTCATCAAAAAGATTCCCTAATCAGGCATTCTTATATTACCGGTCATATGGGCTTCAGTTCCACCCAGAGGTAACACCTTCCATGATAAAGGACTGGGTAGAAGAAAGAAGAGACTTCGGGCTAATAATCAATAAGACTGAACTTATATACCCGTCTTACAAGAAAGCCGCTGAAAGTCTCTATGAAATATTCTTCAAGTGAACAAAAAGGAGGTATATTGCATGGAAAAACCAAGGGACAAACAAGACGTCATGAAACTTGTGAAGGAAAAAGATGTAAGATTTGTGCGGTTTTGGTTTTGCGATATCCACGGTCAGCTAAAAAGCTTTGCAATCCATGTAGACGAACTTGAAAGCGCATTCGATGAAGGCATGGGTTTCGATGGATCATCGATTAAAGGTTTTGCAAGAATCGATGAAAGTGACATGGTCGCTGTTCCTGACCCAAAGACCTTTGTCATCCTTCCGTGGAGACCAAAAGAAAAGTCTGTTGCCCGGATGTTCTGTGATATCTATGAACCGGATGGAAGTCCATATAAGGGTGACCCCAGATACGCTCTAAAACGAGCGTTAGAGAAAATGAAAAGTATGGGTTTTACTAACTTTTATGTTGGTCCTGAACTCGAATACTTTTACTTTAAATCTGATAAAGAACCAGAAATCCTTGATCACGGAGGATACTTTGATTACCCCGTGGATGCAGCTGAAGATTTAAGAAGGGAGACCATTCTTGCCCTTGAAGAGATGGGGATTGGTGTTGAGTATTCCCATCACGAGGTTGCACCCTCACAGCACGAGATAGATCTACGGTACACTGACGCCTTGGAAATGGCGGATACAGTTATGACATACAGGGTGACAGTGAAAGAAATTGCGAAAAAGTACGGTGTTTATGCCACTTTCATGCCAAAACCTATATTCGGAGTCAATGGAAGTGGGATGCACACCCATCAGTCTCTTTTTATAGGTGACAAAAACGCGTTTTTCGACGCCCAAGATAAATACCATCTGTCGGAGGTAGCTAAATTTTACATTTCGGGGCTTTTAACTCACATAAAAGAGATAACACTAGTACTTAACCAACTTGTTAATTCCTACAAAAGGCTTGTCCCTGGCTACGAGGCACCAGTTTACATATGTTGGGCAAGAAGAAACAGATCGGCCCTAATCAGAGTGCCTATGTACAAACCTGGCAAAGAGAAAGCCACCAGGATAGAACTTCGATCTCCAGATCCCGCGTGTAACCCGTATCTTGCATTTGCGGCAATGCTAATAGCTGGTCTAAAAGGCATCGAAGGACAGTATAAGCTCCCAGAGCCACTCGAACTTGATGTGTATCACCTCCCTCCTGAAGAGAGAAAGAATCTTGGTATAGAAGAATTGCCGGGAAGTCTAATTGAAGCAATTGAGATTGCGGAAAAAAGTGAAATTTTAAAAGAGGCTATAGGAGAGCACATATTTGGGGAGCTAATTCAGAGCAAAAAATTGGAGTGGGATGATTACCGGATACGGGTTCAACCATACGAAATAGAACGCTATCTCTCCGTAGTTTAACGAAGAAAGGGCCCTCCTAGAGGGCCCTTTTACTTCACAAAAATGCGTGTTCTTCTATTCCGTATTTTTGGATTTTATACGTTATTTGGCGGAGAGTTATCCCCAGAAGTCGTGCCGCTTTTGACCTATTAAAGTTAGATTTTTTTAGTGCCTCTATTATTCTCTCTCTTTCCAGATTTTCAATGTCTTTAGTTAAAGAGTTTCCCTCCGTTGTTGTATGAGTGTTTTTCTGGATACCTTCTCTTATGTAGGATGGTATGTCATCCTCTCTCACAAGACCGTCCTCGCTTAGAACTGCAATTCTCTCAATGGTATTCTCAAGCTCTCTTACGTTTCCTGGCCAACTATAATTTTTAAGTATGTCCATTGCACCGTTTGTGATTCTTAAGTTTTTTCCGTATTCCCTACTAAACTTTCTTAAAAAGTGTTCCACAAGCGGTGGTATGTCCTCTTTTCTCTCTCGCAAAGGTGGAATAAATATTGGTACCACATTAAGTCTCCAGTATAGGTCTTCCCTGAATTTCCCGTCCTTGACCATCTTCTCGAGATCTCTGTTGGTTGCGGCTATAATGCGCACATCTACTTTTATAGGCTTTGTTCCACCCAAACGCTCAAAAGTTTGCTCTTGTATCACTCTCAAAAGCTTTACTTGAATAGCTTGACTTACATCTCCAATCTCATCAAGAAAAATGGTTCCCCCATTTGCAAGTTCGAACCTTCCAGGTTTTGTACTATGAGCTCCCGTGAATGCGCCCTTCTCGAACCCGAAGAGCTCCGCCTCGAGGAGGGTCTCAGGTAATGCAGCGCAATTGAGAGCGACGAATGGACCCTTAGATCTATTTCCTTCATAATGGATAGCTCTAGCAATAAGCTCCTTTCCTGTTCCGCTTTCCCCACGGACAAGCACGGTTGCCTTAGTGTTTGCAACTTTGAGAGCGACTTTTAAAACTTCCTCCATTTTGTCTGAGATTGAAACTATGTTTGGAAGGCTATGTTTTGATTTCAACTCTAGAAAAAGATGTTCTTTCTCTGCCTTTTCCTCCTCATAAGCGTTATAAATCTTTATGGCCTGACCGATAAGCGTGGCAACAATTTCTAAAACTCTTAAATCTTCTTCCAGTGCAACTGTGTCTTGGAAAATCCTGTCAACAGATAAAACACCAAGAGTTTCGTTTTTTATCTTTATAGGTACACATAAAAAAGACACGTTATCTTTTTGGATCCTTGCTCCAGTCCTATTTAGGAAGAGTGGCTCTTTTCCTATGTCTGGAACAATAATTGGAGAACCACTTTCAACGACTCTTCCAACTATACCCTCACCAATCTTATATTTTCCCCTTGCTATCTGCTCTTTTGTAAGCCCGTAAGCTACAGCTATTCTTAATTCTCCCGTCTTGTTATCTAGCAGGGTAACGGTACCTCTCTTCATATCCAGATGTTCCGAAAGAGCCTTCAAAGCATTCAGAATGTTATCTTCGAGATTAAATGATGAGTTTAATATCATACTAACTTCCAGAAGTGCACTAAGTTCGGCGTTTTTCCTCTTTAAAGATTCCACGCTAGTATATTAACATATTTGTAAGTAAATGACAATTTTGTTAACACATTAACATATCTGGAACATTAAATTCTTCCTAATATATCAGGGTCTTACGAATAAGGCACAAATATTGAGATTCATATGAAAATCAAAATTTTCGGAGGTGTTTTATGAGACGCACTATTTGTCTTTGGTTATTAACAACAGCGATTTTCTCACTTTTTCTCCTTCAGGAGATTCTTGCAGAGGAAAAGAAGGAAATCTCCGGGTCAGCAATTTTAGGGATTTACAATCAATACATTTTTCGTGGATACGAAATAGGGAAAAACGGACTGGTTTTACAACCTTCTTTAAGTTTGGGGACTCACGGATTTTCCTTTAGTCTGTGGGGAAACCTGGATACAAATCAGAGAAGCACGAAAACTGCTACGTTTGATAAAGAATACACGAAAGGATGGAATGAGACTGATTTATCTTTAAGTTACACATATGCACCGAAGAAACTTTCCTTAACAGTTGGATATACTTACTACAGTACAAAATACGCGAATGATACGGAAGAGATTTTTCTGTCCTTTAGCTATAAAACTCTCTTTAACCCCACATTTAGCGTTTACAGGGACATTACGAGCTATATAGGCACATATATGAACTTGGGGTTTTCCCATTCTCTGTCCCTTTCGAACGGGATAACTATGGATCTATCATCTGCTTTTGGCTATTTTCTAGGAGAAAGTGATTATTGGCGTACCTATGATAAAGCCACTTTTTCTTACACTGGTCGGAAGTATCGAGGATTCCATGATGGAATGATTAAGGTAAGTCTCTCCATTCCTCTTGGAAAAGTTCTATCGATCCAACCTTCCATCCAGTATTGGTTTCCTCTTTCTGGTAAAGCAAAGAAGGAGTATCCTTCCGGCGGAAGTATAAAGGATTCATATAACCCCAACGGGCCTGTGAAATATAATTTTGTTTATGGCGCATTAATTACTTGTAGTTTTTAAAGCTGAATTGGTATCGATTTTGCTTAATTACAAGTGAGATAAAATGAAATGAAAGGAGTAAAAGACATGAAGAGATTAGGTGTAGGAATCCTAGGAAGCCTTTTATTTTTGGAAAACACATTAGCCCAAGATATAGCAAAAGCGGAAACTACGATGATAAACAGTGGAGACACAGCATGGATGATAATGGCCACGGCCCTTGTAATGCTTATGACAGTTCCAGGACTAGCTCTATTCTACGGAGGGCTAGCTAAAAGAAAGGATGCTCTCAATACAATAGCTATGTCTTTTGCCTCATTTGCGCTTGTTAGTATTCTGTGGATCCTTTACGGATATGCTTTTACTTTCGGTGAAGATATATCTGGAGTGATAGGTAATCCTACAAAACTATTTCTTTCTGGTATTGATGTCAAAAGCGTTGTAGATGCGGCAAGGACAATCCCCGAATATGTATTCGTAGTATACCAGCTCACATTTGCAGCAATTACTGTCGCCCTTGTGAGCGGGGCGTTCATTGAAAGGATCAAATTTAGTGCTTGGGTACTATTTACAATGCTTTGGATGACATTCGTTTACATCCCAGTCGCGCACTGGGTTTGGGGGGGTGGTTTTCTTGCAAAACTGGGAGCTCTTGATTTCGCAGGAGGTACGGTAGTTCATATTAATGCGGGTATCGCTGCTCTGGTTGGAGTTCTTCTACTGGGGAAAAGGAAAGATATTTCACTTATCCCACACAACCTGACGATGGTAGCCATGGGAACTGGGTTACTTTGGTTTGGATGGTTTGGATTTAATGCTGGTTCTGCTTTGTCCGCAAATGGGATCGCGGGTGCTGCATTCATAAATACGAACACGGCGTCTGCAATGGGTGCGATCTCATGGATGATGGCAGAATGGATTATAACGAAAAGACCAACGTTACTTGGACTTTGCTCCGGCGCTGTAGCAGGACTTGTGACTATAACACCGGCTGCTGGATTCGTTAACATTTCTGGAGCCATCATTATGGGCATTCTCGCTGGGGTTATTCCCTACGTGGCAGTTACAAAAATTAAGCCTCTTTTTGGATATGACGATACGCTTGACGTATTTGGCATACACGGCGTTGCAGGAATCCTAGGAGCTCTCCTTACGGGAATCTTTGCGGATCCCTCGGTAAATGAGGCAGGGAAAGGACTCTTTTATGGGAATCCTGGCCAGGTTCTAAGTCAGCTAATCGCGACTGTGGTTACTATTTTATACTCTGGTGGAGCCACCACACTGATATTAGTCGTTGTGCGATCTGCAGTCGGATTAAGATCACGCGTAGACGACGAGATTATTGGTCTAGATGAAAGTATTCACGGAGAAAGGGCATATAACTTGCATGCATAAGGAGGTGAACATGAAAAAGATAGAAGCTATAGTAAAACCCCATAAACTTGACGACATTAAAACAGGTCTATCGAATGCAGGAATTCTTACCGGTATGACAGTGACAGAGGTAAGGGGATTTGGAAGGCAAAAAGGATATGTGGAGGTATACAGAGGGAGAGAATACGAGGTAAGACTTCTTCCTAAATTGAAATTAGAGATAGTAATTAAGGACGAGGACCTAGAGACGGCATTGAAGATAATCGTAGAAAAATCCCGTACAGGTGAGATAGGAGACGGGAAAATATTTGTATATCCTGTGGAAGAAGCGCTAAGGATAAGCACTGGCCAAAAGGGAGATGAAGCTATTTAGCTTTTTTTGATAACAGAGATTCCAATGTGTAGGTTAGTTGCGATAACATCAAACGAGTACGTTTCACCCCTCGAAAATATTTTGGCACTTGAAACTATGAAAGAGGGACACGACGGATCGGGAATGGGTCTAGTTATGAAAGATCTTGGTGGCGTATTTAAAGACCTTAAGGATTATCCCATGCTGTCCGGTATAGCAAGTAAAAATGGTCTTGCGGTTTTAGATGATTTTATGAAAAAAATGGGATTTAAGCTCATTCATGAATGGTCACCGAGAATAAGAGAGGTTAAAGGGATAAGAAAACGTGATCACTATTTTGCAAGGATTTACGAATATCCTGAGGTTTTTTCAGAAAAGACTAAAGAAGAAAAGGAGAATCTCCTTCTTGAAACCAGGGTTGCCTTAAGAAAGATTGGGCAGGAAGATGAGAATCTTATTGTCTTCAGTTTCTACCCTGATGTGTTGATAATTAAAGAAGTGGGAGATCCGATTCAGCTTTGTGAGTTTTTCAATTTAGAGAATGAAGACATAAAAGCGAAGATCATCTTTGCACAGGGGAGGCAAAACACTAATTACGCAATAAACCTTTATGCCTGTCACCCATTTTTTATCCAAGGCTACTCAACGATGACAAATGGTGAAAATACAGCGTTTGTACCTATAAAGGAGTTTATGATGTCGAGAGGTTTTGTGGGATATTTAGGATACGAAAGTGACAGCGAAGTGTTTACTCACATACTCCACTATACGGTAAAAAAACTCGGTTTTCCACTTCAGTATTACAAAGATGTTATAACGCCTCTTAAGGATCGGGAAATGAAAGAGAGAAAGGACAGATATGCGCTGGAGCTCATCAAGAGATCCTTGCGGTTTTTGGTCATAGACGGGCCAAACTGCGTAATTGGGTTTACTCCAGATGGTACTTGCTTTATGGTCCAGGATTCCAAGAAATTAAGGCCAGGTGTAGTAGGAGGGATACCTGGTAAGTACTGTCTCACGTCTGAGGTTTGCGGATTGGACAGAATCGTTCCAAAAAGAGACATATCCATGGATATCTATCCAATGAAATATGAAATGGTCATTGTACCTTACGGAGCAGAAAAAGTTCTTGTTTGGAATCAGCTTAAAGGAGAATTTGTGAATGGAAACCAGTATGGAAATTAAGGATAACCAGTTACTGTCCATTAAGGAGTTCCCCTACATTATTACTTGGAGAGAAGATAGGTGTAAAAGATGTGGAAGATGTCTATCAGTGTGTCCTAACGGGTCTATTGTTGCCACACCTAAACTCGTAAGAGTGGTGGAGTCAGAGGGTCCCATACCAAAACCTATGGTAAAAGCAAAGGTCGTCCATGTGATAGAACAGGTCAGAGATATAGAAAAATATTGTACCGGATGCGCAATGTGTGAGATAGTCTGTCCAAACGAAGCAATAGAGCCTATTTATAATCCGCAGAACAGGTTTTACCATTATATGAACAAAGGTGGAGAACCATACCGGAGGGGAGGAAGAAGGAACGATCCGTCTCCTTCGACACTAGATAGGATAAAATTTATCCGTATATCGATGCTCACAGACCCCGCACTCGATGCGGGAAGACATGAATTTAGGATAAGAACTTACATTGGGAGGTTACTTCAGCCAGAGAATCTCCCTTTAACTACAGAAGACGGGCTTCTTGTACCCAACCCAGATGCATTTATCCTACCGGTGAGAGAGATATTTCCTGTGATGATCGGGTCTATGTCAGTTGGAGCACTCTCACCACCCATGTGGGAAGGACTTGCAATGGGAGTCGCGTATCTCAATGAGGTCGAAGGAATTCCTATAGTTATGTGTACAGGTGAAGGAGGGGTTCCCCCTAGGCTTCTCAGATCCAGGTATATAAAATACTTTGTGCTTCAAATCGCATCTGGATACTTCGGATGGGACGAAATTATTCACAGTATTCCCCATATGGTCGAGGATCCGGCAGCAATAGAAATTAAATACGGTCAGGGAGCTAAACCTGGAGATGGAGGCTTGCTTATGGCTCAAAAGGTAATAAAACTAATCGCAAAAATCAGGGGGGTACCGGAGGGTGTAGATCTCGCATCTCCCCCGACACATCAGACTAAGTATTCTATTGAAGAAGCGGTTGCTAAGATGATCCAATCCATGTATATGGCTTTCGGATTTCGCGTACCCGTTTATCCCAAAATATCGGGGACAAAAACTGCGACAGCAGTTTTAAATAATTTGATTAGGAACCCTTACGCAGCTGCGCTTGCCATAGATGGTGAAGACGGAGCCACAGGAGCTGCATATAATGTGTCACTCGATAAGATGGGACACCCGATAGCTTCCAACGTAAGGGATTGCTATTTAGAGCTGGTAAAACACGGAAAGCAAAATGAACTCCCAATAATAGCAGGAGGGGGGGTCGGGAAAAAGGGACATTTGGCGGCAAACGTGGCTGCATTAATAATGCTTGGTGCATCAGCGGTTCAGGTGTCAAAATATATAATGCAGGTGACTGCTGGCTGTCTTGGTGATGAATTTGGAAGATGTAACATCTGTAATACAGGCAGATGTCCCAAGGGTATCGCCACACAAGACCCAAAGTTATACCGTAGACTAGATTCTGAAAAAGTGGCGGAAAGGTTGGTTGAAGTTATCCGGGCGTGCGAAATGGAGCTCAAAAAGATATTTGCTCCAATGGGTAGAAGCACTGAACTGCCCATAGGAATGTCAGATGGAATAGGGATCGATGATAAGGACATGGCAGAGAGGTTAAAAATTAGCTATGTATGCTGAAGGATTAACCCTAAAATCAAAAAAAACTGGTTTAGTGGAGTGGATTGATTCAAAAACTGTGCGGATACGCGGAAACATAGACGGTGTCCGTATTCCCTCCAGGATACTTGAGGAAATGATTCAAAATACTGTAAAAAACGGTGCAAGAAAAATCTTTGTAAAAGCAGATGGTCAGCATGGCATTGGGGGAAGAATATGGCCAAGAGAGGAAAAGGTGGAATTAATAGTGGAAGGACCTGTGGGGCAGAGACTCGGTTCTATGGGCATGTTCGGAACAGAAATAGTGGTAATGGGTTCTGCATCTAATGATGTGGGATGGTTAAACTGCGGTGCCTCTATAAAGGTCCTTGGAGATGTTGGTGATGGCGCATTCAACGCAGCAGCTCAAGGGATACTCTATGTGAAAGGAAGCGGTGGAGCAAGATGTGACACTTTAACAAAACATAACCCCAGGTTTGATCCTCCGCAATCCTGGTATTTAAGGGATGTGGGAGATAGTTTTGCAGAATTTAAAGCGGGCGGTATATCCGTTGTCTGCGGTTACAACCCCAGAAACCCTGAGAATATCTTGGGATATAGACCCTGTGTAGGAATGGTAGGAGGTGTCATATTTTTTAGAGGAAGGATAAGAGAATATAGTGAAAAAGACGTCAAACTTCTTCCTATTGATGAGTCCGATTGGACCTGGCTTATTACTAATGTTAAAGAATTCCTTCGTGCGATCGGAGAAGAAGGGCTGTATAAAACACTTACAAGCGATCCGAAAGAGTGGATGAAACTTGTGGCGTTAAAACCAGAGGAAAGAAAAAAGGTGTCTTTTCCCGTTCCAATGAGCGAGTTCAGGAAGAAAGTATGGGAGAAGGAGGTGGGAAAGGACGGTATATTTGCGGAATACATCGACCATGAAAGATGGACGGTAATCCCCTACGTAGTTACAGGAGATCTAAGAAGAACCAAACCTGTTTGGGAAAACGAGAAGTATTTGTCACCATGTACTTATGCCTGTCCGACAAAAATTCCTGTGAATAAAATACTTTCTATGGTTAGAGCAGGAAACCTTTTGGAGGCTAACCGGACGCTTCTTTTACAATCTCCACTACCCCGAACTGTTTGTGGCCAGTTGTGTCCTAACCTGTGTATGGATGCTTGCACTAGATGCGCTCTTGATTCTCCAGTGGGAATAAATAAAATGGGTGAACTAAGCGTAGATATAGAGATATTAAGCCCGAAAATCAAATCATCAAAAAAAATAGCTGTCATAGGATGTGGTCCTGCCGGGATGAGTGTAGGATGGCATCTTACCCTCAGGGGGTACCCTGTGGATATATTCGAGGTGGAAACAAAACTCGGAGGAAAGATAGAACTCCTTATCCCGAGAGACAGATTCGCCTATGAAATTTTCAAGAAAGAGACCGAGAGATTTCTTAGTGTCGTAAAAAATGTCCATCTTGGGGAGAAGGTAACACGGGAACGGTTTCTTCATATTTATAACCAATATGATCTAGTAATTATAGCTTCCGGTACGCATAGTCCGAGGAGACTCAATTTTCCAGGTTCTGAGTATGTGGTTTCAGCTTACGAATTTCTTAGAGAGATAAATGAAGGAAAGAAACCAGATTTTAGAGGAAAAAACGTACTAATAATAGGAGCAGGTAACGTAGGTATGGACGTTGCCTCCCAGGCCTATGTGTTTGGGGCAGAATCCGTTTACGCGATAGATATCCAGAGACCTAAAGCCTTTGGTAAAGAGCTCGAAATAGCACAAAAAAAAGGTGTCCAAATTATATGGCCCAAAAACGTCAAAGAATACGATAGGTCAAAAAAAAGAGTACTCTTCGATGATGGTACTTCCCTCAAAGCAGACTTTGTTTTTGTAGCAATAGGAGATATACCTCAACTAGATTTCGTCCCGAAAGAAATCGTTTCCCAAGATGGATGGATTAAAATAAACGAATGCTATCAGACAGAGGATCCAAAGATTTACGCAATAGGAGACATAACAGGCCAAGGCCTCATTACCCATGCCATAGGTCATGGAAAAAAGTTGGCAGATTACATTGACAAGTATTTATCAGGATGTAAATTGGAATTAAAGCGGGAAGAAGTTATCCCCTATGAAAGAATTAAAAAAGAATACTATTACGGAAAAACGTTTGATGAAAGGAACGGAATATTAGCTGAAGCGGAAAGGTGTCTTTCTTGTGGGAGCTGTAGAGATTGTCACCTGTGTGAAGCTACATGTTATCACATGGCTATAAAGAGGATAGAAAAAGGGGATAGGGAGTACGAATACGTGGTTGAACATGATAAATGTATCGCCTGTGGTTTTTGCGCTTACGTGTGCCCATGCGGGGTGTGGGAGATGACAACTCTCCCGTAAAAAAGAGATCTTGGTTTAACCCAAACATCGCTTTATCTTTATTTGTCTTCTATGGATTCAGGGACTATCCCCGCTTCTTTTTTCGCTTTCTGAATCAAGGCTTCTGATGTTCTTTCTGCGAGAAGTTTTTTCACCCCCTTTTCTGAGATGTGAACATTATATGGAGGTGTTTCAGCAGGCTCACTGTTAGAATCTGATTGTTTGGTTTTTTGCTTAAGGTGCTTTAGATAAAGTTTTATGACGGCTGATACTTTAATATCTGATATAGTCATCTGGTCCTAGATAATTTATCGTAAAAAAGATTTTTTTCTTAAGATCGAATTATCTTCTTGCTCAAAATTTCATAAAAGTCTAATTTTTCGTTCTAGGATTTGCAAATGAAAACTAGAAATCAAATTAAACTTTTAAATTAATTCAACAAGAAACTAGTGATGGATTTGTCGAAAAAAAACTTTAGTTAAACATTGGAATGCGTCAAAATAGTGGAAGTTAAAGCCATACTTATCCGAATGATCATTCCCAACCCCGGCAGCATCCTCAGTCAAATATAAAAATTTGAATTAACATTATAAAGCAAAAATAAATGATTAGGACGTAAAAAACTACACAGAGAAATTCACAGAAAAATTCTATCAGGGGGTTATTCTATATGCGATGGCAAGGGTTTTCATGGCTGCCGAGGATATTTGAAATCATGTGTAATCCTTTTATAGGACAACGTTTTCTTTAGCTTACATCAAATGATAAAGACGCTATGAGAGAAAGAGATTCTGACCGAAAAGGAAAATCTTTCCACACTGAATAGGGTTTCTAAGAGACCAGGAAGATCACTTAGGTTCTTATACCTATCTCTGATACCGGTTCGAGAATACGCGAAGACACAAAAGAAAAAAACATAACAGGACTTGGCTTATCTATTGTGTGTAAGAAGAGTTAGATAACACAGAAAAGACATAACAGTTTAGAGAGTGTCCACGGACACGACTCAAGAGGTACTTACTGCCAAGATATACACCGAGAAAAGGGGGCGGACAAAAAAACGTAGAGAAATTAAATACCCGTTAAAAAATATTGACTTGTGTTAAACAAAACCTTTAAATAAAAATCAGGAAGAAAATAAGTAGTCAAAGGATGCTTGAGTATATGATTGATGAGAAGACCGCAAAGTTAATATGGAACCTTTAAGTATTTGGCAAGACGTTTACCAAGTAGGTGGGTATTATATTTCGAATTTTAATGACTGCTCCATTTATCTGTTAAACGGTGGCAAGGAATTGGCGCTTATCGATTCTGGAGTTGGGACAAGCTTTGAAAAAGTGGTTAAAAATATTGAAATACTAGGTTTTTCCCCAGAAAATATAAAATATGTCATTGCTACTCACGCCCACATAGATCATATTGGAGGCTTATCAAAATTCAAACATATGTTCAACTCAATAATTATAGCCCATACTTTGGATACCGATAAGATAGAGAAAGGGGTAGATGTCGGTGCAGAATACTATGGAGTTAATTACGATCCATGTACTGTGGACATAAAGATTGATACAGAACACCATACTTTACATGTTGGAAAGCATGAGTTGAAACTCATCCATATTCCCGGGCATACACCAGGCAGTATTGCATGTTATGTAGATGTTAAAGGTAAAAGGGTCTTATTTGGCCAAGATATTCACGGTCCCTACAGTTTACCGGGCTCTAACCCTGAAAAGGCAAGAATATCCTTAAAGAAACTTATCGAACTTGAGTCAGACATTCTATGTGAAGGACATTTTGGAGTGTACAAACCGAAACATAAAGTAAAAAACTACATAGAAAGCTGGCTAGCTAAGATATAGTACTTTCGAATCTTTATGATTTTTGTAAGCACGAAGGGACCGCAAAATTCGTGGAGGAGTTTTGAAAGTGATCCTCATTTAAGATTAACTAAGAAGCGTATTTATGAACGTTGTGTTCCATGCCTTAGTAACCTTCTCCAATCCCTGAGACATAACCCAGAAAAAGTCGATTTAAGTTTACCATATAACTGCTGGAAGATAACTGTCAGTTTGCTTTCCTTAGATGATTGTTTTAGATTTTTGGAGCTTTTCTCTGAACTTTGGCCCGATGAATATGTCCATGGTAAATTTGGTACTGGTGACCCAAATAGACCTACAAAGGCAGTAGTTTTTCACTTAGAAGAGAACAGGGATTGGATAATAGTGCTAGAACCAAAAGTAAGATGCTGCGCAGAAAAACTATCAAGACCATATGAACTAAGGATAACTCGTGGCTGTTCTTTTCCCTACGAGGCTCTTTTTGGATCTTGTGAAAATTGGCAGATTGAGATGGGCGTGATTAATAAGGAAAATTTGGGTGGAGTTATAAAAACGCTAGAAAAAATGCTTTACTATTGAAAGTTCACACGGTGATTTCAATAATTTATATAAAAGGACACTATAAACGATAAAACTCCCTAATCACGAATACTTCTCATGAAGAGTTCAAAGAAATTCGTTTTTCTTGACAAATAATTTCCCTTAGGGCAAAAATAGACATCTTAAATTTTAAGGCTCGGTTTTTAAGGGTGGCAACCAAGGTCGGAGTATCTTGTACAGATGATTTGCTTAAAGTTGGCTCGTCAAAATATCTTCTTGAGTCGGCGATAAGTTCAGCGTGTATAGATAACCCGAGTGTAGTCTTTGCTTTCGCTTCTGGAAGTATAGATCCAACCACTTTCTTTGAAGAAATAAGGGAAGCTTTAGGACCTTATATACCTATTGTAGGTGGATCTGCCATTGGAGTGATGTCTAACAGTTTTTTGTCATACAGAAAGAATTGTGCAGGGATACTGGTTCTACAATCCGATATTATGAATCTAACGATAAAATGTGATAGCGGTCTTAATTTTTGCGAGGAGAAGGCTGCGGAAAGACTTATGAAAAAATTTATAACTGATATAGACTTCGAGACAAAACTCTTTATGATCCTATATGACTCACTGAAACAGCCTAAGATCAACAATTTGCCACCAATTATGAACTCCTCGTTCCACCTGCTTAAAGGTATTAAGAAAAACCTTAACACTGGCGTACCAGTGTGCGGTGCCGGTCTTATCGGTGACTATGAGTTTAGTTCTGCTTATCAATTCTGTGGTGATCACGTTGGTATGGGCCATTTAATTGGCATTCTTTTTAGAGGCAAAATAAAGACCTACTACCGGATAATGCATGGATGTACACCGCTCGATGGGATTTACAGAAAGATAACAAAGATTGAAGGACCAATCCTCTATGAGATAGATGGCAAACCTGTTGTTCAAATGATAAACGAACTATTGGGGGACGAAGATTGGCAAAAAGAAAACCCGGTAGATTTTTTGACGATAGGCGTCAATTACGGAGAGAGATACGGACCATATGACGAAGAAGCATATGTAAATAGGTTAATCATTGGGGTTACGCCAGATAAAAAGGGCGTTCTTCTTTTTGAGCCTGATCTTGAAGAAGGTATGGAGATTCAACTGATGACCAGAGATTCCGAAAGGATGGTAGAATCAGCCAAAAAAAATGCTAACGTCCTTTTGAGTTCCATACTCCAAAACGGTGAGATTCCCCTTTTTGGCATATACATAGATTGCGCTGGGAGAGCAGCTGAGTACCTCAAAATAGATGTAGAAGAAGCATGGGAAGTTCAGAAAGTATTAAATGCTCATAATGTTCCCCTTTTTGGATTTTACTCCGGAGTAGAAATAGCCCCTCTTCTGGGCGAAAGTAGGGGGCTCGATTGGACTGGTGTACTTATAATTTTTACTGAAGAAAGGTAGGTTTATCTGAGTAGAGAAACCGAATATTACAAAAGGATCGCAGAAGAAATAGGAAAGAGGTACTTAAGACAAGTAAGGAAGTTGTCTAAAATCATTGAGGAAAAACTAAAGGTAGAACAAGAGTTGAGGATCGCAGAAGAGAAATATAGAAATCTATTCGAAAATGCTCCAGAAGGTATATATGAGACCACCCAAGACGGCAAATTTAGAACCGCAAATCCTAAGCTTGCCAAAATTTTAGGATATGAATCTCCGGAAGAACTGATCGAGTCGGTAAAGGATATTTCGACATCTCTATACGTCGATCCTACCGAAAGGAGACGTTTTAAAACAATCCTCGAAAAAGTTGGAAGGGTTGAGGGGTTCGAAACACAGTTCAGAAGAAAAGATGGAAAAATAATTTGGGTTTCCCTCAGCGCGCGAGTCTTGAAAGATGAAAGAACAGGCGCAATTTACTATGAGGGTACTTGTGAAGATATAACCGAAAAAAAACAGATGCAAGCTCAAATTTTCCATGCACAGAAATTAGAAGCCCTAGGAACACTCACAGGAGGAATCGCACATGATTTCAATAACATCCTTACAATTATTAAGGGATATGCAACGATTCTCGCCTCGAAAATGGAAGATGGGGATTTTAGAAAGGTATACGTTGACCAGATTCTCCAAGCATCCGAGAAGGCCTATGGTTTAATAAGAGATCTTCTCGCTTTTAGTAGAAAACAACCAATAAAACTAGAGCCTGTGGATCTGCCCTCTGAAATAAAAAGAATTGAGAAACTTTTAAGGAGGCTCTTACCTGAAAGTATAGAATTGGAAATTAACTCATTTGAAGACGGTCTTGTGGTAATGGCAGATAAGACTCAGATAAGTCAGATTCTTTTTAATTTAACCACTAATGCAAGGGATGCCATGCCAGATGGGGGCAAATTGACAGTTAATGTTTTAAGAAGAAGGCTTGATTCCATATTTGTGAAAGATGAGAAACCTAGAACCAAAGATGCCTATGCCATTATAGAGGTCTCAGATACGGGATGTGGGATAGAAGAAAATGTCTTACCGCGAATCTTCGACCCATTTTTTACCACTAAAGAACCTGGCAAAGGAACAGGCCTTGGTCTTGCCTCAGTTTACGGGACAGTAAAACAGCACGGTGGATATGTAACTGTGAAAAGTACGGTGGGAAAAGGAACAACTTTCAGGATTTATCTTCCCTTAGTAGACATTAAATTTGTGTATGAAGAGAGAGAGGATATTCCAGTTAAAGGTGGTTCCGAAAAGATCCTGGTTGTCGAAGATGATTCAATAGTGCGGAGTTTTGTGAAGGAAGCTTTAGAAACTCACGGATACACTGTTTTTGAGGCCAAAGATGGGGAAGAGGCGTTAAAAGTGCTTTTAAGTGACAAAGACATAAGGCTGGTCATAACTGACATAGTAATGCCAAAGAAGGGTGGTATAATGCTTTACCGAGAGGCAACGGAATTGAGAAAAGATACAAAATTTTTGTTTGTAAGTGGCTACCCTGACCAAAATATGGATTTTCCGGCAATGGACCATCGTTACAATTTTTTAAGTAAACCTTTATCCTATTATGAACTTCTTTCTAAGGTTAGAGAATTATTGGACGAATGCTTTAGGCTTCGAGATTAGATTTCGTATTTTGGATTGTTTCAACTATTTAGTTTGATTTTTGATTTCACTGCCAATTCCTAATTGATTCTGGACCTTACCCGAAACAAACTTTCTGAAAAATCCTACTAAAAAATTTGATTTTTCATTAATCTGCCTATGTTCATAAAAAATTATAAGTCTTACTTCACAAATATCTTTCTTTAAAATCCAATCTGGAAAATAATATCACTCAAGTTAAACTTCTTGTAAAGTTTTTACAGATAATTTTACTTCTGTTACACCTAAGTAGTTTGTTAAGTTTTGCCCATAATATTTTCTTGACTTGGATTTTTTTGCAGTTTATAAAATGTTGCTGACATGGGTGAGTCGGAAAATAGTGAAAATATCGGCCGTACGGGCCTAAGCGGTCGTACGATGGGCCGTTATCATTAGAACACCCGTGGCCCACCTGTGAGGCCGCAGCCCTTAAGGCCTGAGACAGAGTGGGTCATGAAAGATATCCTCGATTCTAAAATTAAAAATCCAAAAGAACATAACCTCATAGAACTTTGTCTGCTTCCTACTGACGAAACCTTAAAAAGGCTGGGAACTACAATAGAGGGTTTATCAACAGATGAAGCTTCTTTTCGACTAGAGAAGTATGGCCCGAATGAGCTTTCTCACTTAAGGAGATTGACATTCTATGAGAATTTACTTGGAAGATTCAAGAACCCTCTTGTAGTGCAACTCATCATCATTGCGATTGTCTCTGGAATTATTGGAGAGATAAAATCTACAATCGTCGTAAGCATAATGCTCTTTCTAAGTGTAGGTCTGTCATTCATATTTGATGATAGATCCACAAAAGCTGTAGAAGCTTTGGGAAAGCAAGTCGCTACTCGAGCTTCAGTCTTGAGGGACGGAATTGAGACGGAAATCAAAATTTCAGAAGTAGTACCGGGAGATATCGTATTATTGAAAGCAGGTTCAATAATACCAGCTGACTTAAGGCTTATATCCACTAGAGATTTCTTCGTGAATGAATCAGCTCTAACCGGCGAGTCTATGCCTGTTGAAAAAATGGTAGAAGCAACATCATCAAATTATACTTCTGCTCTCGAACTACCTAATGCATGCTTTTTTGGGACCCACGTAGTGAGCGGAACAGCTAAAGGGGTCGCAATTCACACAGGCAGAGATACACTATTCGGTGGAATTTCTGAAAAATTAACTAAAGGTAGAAGCGAAACAAGTTTCGACAAAGGGGTTAGGTCATTCACGTATCTCATGACTAAAGTCATGATTCTTCTCGTTTTTATCGTTTTCTTTCTCGTCGGTATCACAAAAGGAAATTGGATTCAGGCACTCCTTTTCGGACTGGCGATTGCAGTTGGACTTACGCCCCAGATGTTGCCTATGATAATCACTGTTAACTTGGCAAAGGGCGCTCTCAGCATGGCAAAGAAAAAAGTTATAGTTAAGAGACTCCCGTCAATCCAAAACTTTGGGGCCATGGACGTATTATGCACGGATAAAACTGGTACTCTTACCCAAAACAGAGTAGTGCTTAAAAAACACGTTGATATAATCGGCAAAACCAGTGAAGAGGTTCTGCACTACGCTTACCTCAATAGCTATTTTCAAACGGGACTAAAAAGTCTCATTGATAGTACCATATTAGAGCATGTAAGTCTTGATGTTAGTTCATGCAGATTGGTAGATGAGCTTCCCTTTGATTTTCAAAGGAGAAGGATGTCAGTCGTTGTCGATTACGAGGGGTCCCATGTCCTTATATGCAAAGGTGCAGTAGAAGAGATTTATGCATGCTGCACCCATTACCAGATAGATGACCATGTGTATCCTCTAATCGACTTAATAAGGGCGGACCTTTTTGAGGACGTTGAAGAATTAAATAGAGATGGCTTCAGAGTTCTCGGTATTGCTTATAGAGAATTTCCAAGGGAAAAGAAAACGTTTACAGTTGAAGATGAGAAAGAACTGATTCTTCTTGGATACATCGCATTTTATGATCCCCCTAAAGATTCAGCGATACAGGCTATAAGACTCTTGAAAGAAAAAGGGGTCAGGATTAAAGTTCTCACAGGTGATAATGGACTTGTTACAAAAAAAATATGTGACGATGTGGGGCTTAAGGTTGAAAAATTGATCACTGGTAGTGAACTCTCTTTGCTTTCAAGAGAAGAATTCATAAATGCGGTGGAGAATTATGACATATTTGTTAAATTATCGCCCATTCAAAAAGAAGAAATTGTTCGACAACTTAGAGAAAACGGCCACGTAGTTGGTTTCTTGGGAGATGGAATAAATGATGCACCAGCTATGAAAGCAGCCGACGTAGGTATTTCTGTTGATACCGCTGTAGATGTGGCGAAGGAGAGTGCTGACATAGTACTTTTAGAAAAAAGCCTTGGTGTGCTTGAAGAAGGGATAATAGAGGGAAGAAAGGTATTCGCAAACATAGTAAAATACATAAGAATGGGCTCGAGTTCTAATTTCGGTAATATGTTTAGTGTTGTCGGGGCGAGCTACCTTTTACCATTTTTGCCTATGCAGCCCATACAAGTTTTAACAAATAACCTCCTCTACGACTTTTCACAGACGGCAATTCCCACTGATAATGTGGATAAGGAGGTTGTGGAGAGACCTTTAAAATGGAATATAGATGGTATTAGGAAATTCATGATGTTCATAGGGCCTGTAAGCTCCATTTTTGATTACTTGACTTTTGGTCTTTTGTGGTTCGTCTTCGGTTGTGGAGCGTTCGTAATTCCTGAAGTTGATCTCGGAACCAAAACCTTTTCCGAAAAATTATTCCAAACCGGTTGGTTTGTTGAATCTCTTCTAACGCAAACGCTCATCATACACGTAATAAGAACAAAAAAAATTCCGATCATAGAGAGTTCTCCATCGCTCGCTATGATTGTTACAACTTTGATCGTAATGGCTGTAGGCGTATATCTTCCTTATTCCCCAATAGCATCAGACTTAGGTTTTGTTCCACTGCCCTTCTCATTTTGGATCTGGATTATATTTTTCTTAGCCTCATATGCATTTCTTACGCACAAAATAAAGGTCTGGTTCTTTAATCGTTACGGAGGTGAATAAGAATGGATACATTACTTGATGCCTTACAAGAAGGCCGTCTTTTTGAACTCCCTGAAAATGATAAAAATCATGCTTTGCAGTTCCTAGCCCATGTGATCGAAGCCTTTCCAGAAATACCACCGGATACAGACGTGGTTGGACTTGTAATGAAAAGAGAGGAATCGGTAAATACAGCCCTCGGAAAAGGATGGGCCTGCCCCCATGCAAGAGTTCCTTTCGAGGAAGATTTAAAATGTGTGATCGGTTGGAGTCCCCAAGGAATAGATTACGGAGCGCCGGACGGTAAACCAGTTAATCTCATCCTTATGTACCTAGTTCCTGAAAACCAGCGAAACCATTACTTGAGAGAAGTCTCAATGATAGCGAAAGCACTTGAAACGTATACGGACGTAGATAAGATTAAAGATGCAAATAGTTTAAACGACATTCGAAATTATCTTCTAGATCTTATAGACACAACAAAAGAGACTATAGGTCCTGATTCCCGTGCAAGAATGATTAGGCTTCAGGCGCGACCACAAAAAGAAACGCTTGTCTTTCAGGATCTTTCAAATTTGATCGTGGAACCTCTAACAATTGTGTCTGTTCCAAAAATCAGACCTATTCTTTTAACGCATAATCCTAATCTAATAGAATATCTTGAAACTTCTGACGAAGTAGTTCACAGAATTGAAACTGATGGGGTTTTTCAGATCGGTCCTTGGAAAATTTTAAGAAAAACTTCTACCACCTATCAAGGCGGTATTGTCACTTATGAGTGCATAGGAGTAAGACTCAAAGACAATTCAGTTAGATAAGAAAATGAATTGATATCAACACCTCTTCTTCAAAAATCATATAATACTTACAGAACTGACTTATAGACATAAAAAGGGGTTATAAAAACATTTTAACCCATTACAACGAACCCTCTTCGTAAAGGCCTATTCTTTTCATCTACATAAACCTTCTTCGGTTCAAAGGAGACAAGTTCTTTTTCTTCATAAGCCGCGTAAGACACTATTATGATCAAATCTCCCTTTTTTGCTTTGTGTGCTGCCGCTCCGTTGATACATATGGTACCTGAATTTCTCTCACCTTTTATAGCATATGTTGTAAACCTTTCACCATTGGTAATGTTGTAAACATCAACTTGTTCGTAAGGGATAATGTTTGCCTCCTCCATCAAGATCTCATCGATGGTTATGCTACCTTCATAATCTAAATTGCTATCAGTAACCCTTGCCCTGTGAATCTTTGATTTCATCATGACTCTCATCATGTTCATACCTCCGAAGTATAGTGTTGTCTATGAGTCTCGTTTTTCCTATTCGACATGCTATGGCAACTACGCCAGAGTCGTTAATCCATTCTAATTCCTCCAACGTTTCACAGTCGACCACACTTATATACTCAATCTCTAGCCCTTCTACTGAAGATAGTAAATTTCGTGCCTCTTCTACAAGCTTTTTCGCATTTCTTTCTCCTTTCTTAAACAACTCTTCCGCCTTTATTAAAGCCATATATATGTGTTGAGCCTTCTTTCTTTCTTCCTGGGACAGGTAAGTGTTTCTTGAGCTCATTGCAAGACCATCGGGCTCTCGGATAGTAGGGCATGCGACGATATTAACATCCATATTTAAATCTCTTACCAATTTCTCAATTATCTTCAACTGCTGATAATCCTTTTGACCAAAAAACGCAAGATGCGGTTTCACTATGTTAAAGAGCTTTGTTACTACGGTGGCTACCCCTTGAAAATGCCCTTTTCTCGTTTTCCCACAAAGATAATCTTCCATCTCCTGCACTCTCACATAAGTTTTGTAATCCTCGCCATACATTTCATCTTTTTCAGGGATAAAAAGAACATCCACCTTCTCTTTTTCAAGTAAACTTCTATCTCTCTCCAAATCTCGAGGATACATTTCGAAGTCTTCATTCGGTCCGAACTGGATGGGGTTCACAAATATACTTACCACTGTTACATCTGTCATTTCTTTAGATTTTCTTACAAGAGAAAGATGACCTTCGTGCAGAAATCCCATAGTTGGCACAAAGCCAATGATTTTATCCTTTCTTACCGTTTCTGCAATAGATTGCATTTCCCTTATCTTTCGAACTATGAGCATTGCCATCCTCAGTGAAAGGAATGTGCGTCGTCAGGAAATATTCCGTTTTTTACATCGGATACGTACTCAATAGCGGCTTTCTTTACAACATCTCTTAGTTTCACGTACTGCCTCACAAATTTTGGTCTAAAATCTCCAAGCAATCCTAAAAGATCATGAATAACAAGAACTTGACCGTCACAGTCCGGTCCGGCTCCGATACCTATTGTGGGGATTGAAATCTCCTCCGTTATTCTTTTTGCTATCTGCCTTGGAACACATTCAAGTACTACAGAAAAAGCTCCGGCTTCTTCGAGTGCCTTTGCATCTCTGATAAGTCTTTCGGCTTCTTTTTGTACTTTGTACCCGCCAAACACATGATAAGATTGTGGAGTAAGGCCTATGTGTCCCATTACAGGAATATCTATATCTACCAATGCTTTGATAACATCTTTCATCTTTTCTCCGCCTTCTATTTTTACCGCCTCTGCTCCAGTCTCCTTAAGCATCCTTCCTGCATTCCTTTTTGCCTTTTCTATGCTTTCTTGGTAAGCCATAAAAGGCATATCTATAACTACAAGCGCCCTTTTAACTGCCTTTACTACAGCTTTGGCGTGATGAATCATCTCAGAGATAGTAACAGGAATAGTGGTGGAATAGCCTAACATTACGGTTCCAACAGAGTCACCCACTAATATAACATCTACCCCTGCCTCATCAATAATTTGAGCAAAACAATAGTCATAAGCTGTAAGCATCGTGATTTTTTCTTTACCCTTTTTTTCTTTTAGGACTGGCACTGTCACTTTGTCCATCTATCCTCCTAATAAAAAAACCTTCTGGACGTCTCCAGAAGGTTTTTTGATTTTACCACACCTTCCGTCTCAGTCCAGAAAACTGGATCCAAGCGGTTTTTTTTATTTTAATCCTCAGCGGAAGACTTTGTCAAAAGGTTTTTTGTAAGGGTCTCGGCCAGCCGGTATGCCTCTATAAAGCTCGTTGGATCGGCAACCCCTTTTCCTGATATGTTGAAAGCTGTTCCGTGTCCGGGCGATGTTCTTACAAATGGGAGACCTAGTGTTATATTTACAGTCTTTCTGAAATCTAATGTTTTGACTGGAATGATCCCCTGGTCATGGTACATGGCTATGTATGCGTCATACCTTCTGTCCCAGAAAACTGAATCCGGAGAATAAGGACCACTAACTTCTATTCCAACTTCTCTCGCATTTTGGATAGCCTTTTTTATAAAACTTTCTTCTGTTCCTAAAAGTCCTTCTTCTCCCGCATGGGGATTTAACCCACAAACTGATAAAGAGGGAGACTTAATTCCAAAAAGTTCTTTAAGAGATCTGTAAGTTATAAAGATGGTTTTAAATACTCTTTCTGTCGATATTAAGCTCGGTACATCCCTAAGAGGTACGTGAGTTGTAACCAGAGACACTTTAATTTTCCTGTTAGCAAGCATCATCACATAGTCTCTTACACCGCTTAATCGTGCTAATAATTCTGTGTGTCCAGCATACTTGATTCCAGCAAGTTCAAACGATTTCTTATTTATGGGACACGTAACTATTCCGTGGACTTCCCCGCTTAAAACTAGCTTTAATCCTTCCAAAAGATACTGGTAGGCTGCATGCCCATATTCCTTTGAAATAACTCCGTATCTAACATCTTTAATGACTCCCAAATCGATGAACTCCACATTGCCCATTTTTCCTTTCATGTAAGGGACAAAATTTGTAGAGGTACCCATTGACAAAAGCTCTATCGTCTTTTCTATAACATTTATGTCTCCTACTACAACTGGGATACTTTTTTTTGTTATTTCCGGTAGGGATTTCACTATAATTTCGCTTCCTACCCCTGAAGGATCCCCCATAGAGACTACTATACGGTTCAAAGTTTTACCTCTATGTATGAATCTTTTTTGAGTTTCTCTATATATTCCTTGTATCTCTTTTCTGATTCCTCGATAATTAACTTTTTCTGTATCTCTTCTCTCACACTTTCAAAAGGTACCTTTTCTCCTTTTTTTCGATCTATTAACTTAAGAATGTGAAATCCGTAGCGAGATTGGACAACGCCAGTATACTCTCCTTTTTTTAAATCCTTAAGTGCATCCCTAAGTTCAGGGATTAATTCACTTTTTTTTATAAATCCTATGTCTCCCCCGTATTTTCCCGATGGATCATCCGAATATATCTTTGCAAGTTCTTCAAAAGGCATACCTCTTCCTATAGATTGGTGGACTTGTGTTGCTATTTCCTTTGCGTCATTACGCATCCCAGAAATGAATATCTGATAAACATGAATCTCTTCTTCTGTAAACTCTTCTACATGGGTGTCGTAATATTCTTTTAACACCTTCTCGTTAAGATTCATCTCTGGGGTTATCACTCTAGCGAGAACCTTATTTCTAAGTAACGTGGTTTTTATGCCATTTAGGAACTCTTCATAGGATATATTTTCTTTCTTTAATTGTTCCTTTAACTCTTCATCAGTTATAAGATTCTGCTTTTTTATGCTTTCCACGACATGCTCTAATTCTTTTTCTGAGACATCTATTTTTAGCTTTTTTGCCTGTTGCTTGATGAGTGTATTCTCAATAAATATATCCAGCTTTTCCCTCAGTTGTAGCCCAAAAAGATAATCTTGGACAGATTTAAAAGTGTTTTTCTTATCCACATGTACGAACTTTTCTACCTCTTTAAGCGTTATGATATCATCATTTACTACAGCAACTATCCTGTCCACAATTTCACAACGACATTCCTGTGTGAGCAAAAGTAACAGGACCAAAATAAGAAGGATGGAAAATCTATTCATGGTTTTGACTTTTTATCGTCTTTGGAAATATCTTTCCCTGTTTCCTTGTCCTCCTTAAAAAATTCTTCGTTTATTGTGATTTTTGCCTTCTTTTTTAACTCGCTCAAATAATTCTCTAAAAGCTGTCCTTGTCGCTCTTGAATGAGTTTTTGTCGGATTATCTCTTTTACTTCCTCAAATGAGGCATAAGAAGCGGGCTTCACACCTTCTAGTCTAATTATGTGATAACCAAACCGACTTTTGACAATTCCGCTTACCTGTCCAACCCTTTTTAACTTAAAAGCTTCCTCCTCGTACTCAGGAACTAGGGCTCCTTTAGGATGAAAGCCTATTTCTCCCCCTGTATTTTTAGCTGACGGATCTATGGAATATTTCTTGGCAAGTTCAATAAAGTCCTCACCTTTGGCTAACTTTTCCTGGACTTGTCTTGCCTCTTCCTCTGTCCTCAAAAGTATATGACGTGTATTAATTTCCTGTGGCTTTTTAAACTCATCTTTATGTTGCTCATAGTATTTCTTTATCTCGGTCTCATCTATTTTTACGTCTGTAACTAATTTTTTCTTAAGAAGCATTTCTATGAGCAGCTGATCTTTTATATCGGAAAGTCTATCTTTGAACTCTTTTTCTTCTTCGATATTCTCTTTTTTTGCTTCCTTAAGAAGAAGTTTTTTCATAATCAGTCTCTCTAGATAGTTCTTTTTGCCCACCTGGGTAGCAACTAACATTTTTAGTTCCATAGGTATTTTGTCTAGCTCTTTGTTGAATTCCTGAACCGTAATCTTTTCTCCGTCTATTTCCGCCACAATCTTTGAATCTTTTTTCTTTCCACACCCGAATATGATCAAGATTACCAAAAGCGCAAAAAATGTCCTTTTCATCTAGAGGCCTCCTTTTTTTCAATTTATATCACAGAGACAGAACCTTCAACAATACATTTCTAGTTAGGCCCAAAAGATCTAAAGGCTTTTTTTCTATTTTCACAAGTACCTTATTTTCTGGTATAAGTTTAACCCCATCTTCAATGGCAAGCCTAATTAGCTTTTCAACATCTATGGGTGTTTTATCTGTGATGTGAATTAAAAGCCCTTTTTCCGTTTTTTCAACTTTTTTCACATTTACTTTTTCTAAGAACAACCTCAAGCTAACTATCTCAAGTAGATTTCTTACAGGCTGCGGAATCCTTCCGTATCTATCGACTACCTCTAATTCCATTTCCTTTAACTCTTCTTCAGATCTTATTTTGGCAATTCTCTTGTACAAGAGAAGTTTCTGAGAAGAATCCCCCACATATGAGTCTGGGATATACGCCTCTACGGGAAGGGAAATTTCCGGGATGAACTCCTGCTCTTCATGGGGTCTCTTTTCCCTCAACTCCTTTACAGCATTTTCAAGCATTGATAGATACAATTCGAACCCTACGGAATCTATGTTACCTGATTGCTCCTTCCCCAACAAATTTCCACAGCCCCTAATTTCAAGGTCATAATTTGCTATATAGAATCCAGCTCCAACTTGCGTCATCTCTTCTATAATCTTGAGTCTTAGTATAGCTTCTCTTGTCAGTACCTCATTCTCAGGTACAAGAAGATATGCGTAAGCTTGTCTAGGGCCCCTCCCTACTCTTCCTCTCAACTGATAAAGCTCGGAAAGTCCCATCCTATGGGCATTATTAATGAAAATCGTATTTACATTAGAAATGTCTAAACCTGATTCTATTAGATTGGTGGACAGAAGCACATCATATTTTCGATCTATAAAATCCAGCATTACTTTCTCCAGATGGGATTCTTTCATTTTTCCATGTGCAACCCCGATTTTTATGTTTGGTATTAGCCTCTCAATGTGGCCTTTAACCTTTTCTATATTGTAGATATAGTTGTGAACGAAAAAAACCTGCCCACCTCGATCAAGTTCCCTTAATATCCCTTTTTTTATAATCTCGTCGTTAAATTTCATGACGTATGTCTTAATTGCAAGCCTATCCAAAGGCGGAGTATCGATTATGCTGAGATCCTTTATGCCTGAAAGGGCCATATATAGTGTTCTGGGAATCGGAGTCGCACTAAGAGTCAGTACATCAACGTTTCTCTTTATAGATTTGAGCTTCTCTTTGTGTCTAACTCCAAACCTCTGCTCTTCATCTATTATCACAAGGCCTAGATCTTTAAAACCTACATCGTTCTGAAGCATACGATGGGTACCTATTATGATATCGATCTCGCCTCGTTTCAATTTTTCAACTATTTCTTTTTGTTCTTCCTTTGACCTGAATCTGCTAAGCATTTCAATCGATACTGGATAATCGCCTAGCCTATCTGTGAACGTCTTGAAATGCTGATGGGCAAGGACCGTTGTCGGCACCAAAATAGCTACCTGTTTGTTGTCCAGAACTGCTTTAAACGCAGCTCTTAAAGCAACCTCTGTTTTGCCAAAACCTGCATCCCCACAGATGAGTCTGTCCATTGGCTTTGGAGATTTCATATCTGATATAACTTCATTAATAGCTCTCCTTTGTCCCTCTGTTTCTTCATATTCAAATTTGGTTTCCATTTCTCTAAAAAGTTCATCTTCATCAGAGAATGCAAAGCCTGTAGAACACTGTCTTTCGGCATATATCTGAAGTAACTCGTTCGCTATATCTTCTACCTTCTTTTTTACTCTTGCCTTGGTTCTTACCCATTTATTCGAACCGAGCTTATCAATCTTTGGTCGTCTATTCTCCGTAGAAATGTACTTTTGTAAAAGATAAAAATCATGTGCTGGAACGTAAAGTCTATCCCCACCCTCGTACTCTACTACAAGAAAGTCCTTAGTAGATCCGTCTACATTTATTTCTCTCGTGCCTCTGAATATTCCTATCCCGTAATCTAAGTGTACAACGAAATCACCAGGTGTAAGTTCTTTAAAAGCATCTAGGAATTCGTCCTTTTCTGGAAGCTTTGTTTTTACCGTCCTTCTCTTCGGACCAAGTATTTCATCCTCAGTGATAACAATCATATTTTTCGTTCTAAATCCCCGTCTCAAAGGTCCATAAACAATCCCCCACTCCCTTTTTTCTGGGTTAAATTCAGGCTTTTTTATTATTGGAATGGAAATCCCATACGCAGACATTATCTCTTTTAACCTTTCGGCCTGATACTCTGAATTGCAAGTGATGTAAAAGCACGGAACATTCCACCATTCCTCTATTATCTTTTGGGAGAGTATTTTGAAGACCTCATTTTTTTTAAGCTGGAAAAGCCCTCTTAAGTCTTCATTTGAAATTGCTTCTTCAATGCAGTGGTGATCTGAATCCTCTACACTACCTATGTTAAGTATTCTGACTTTTTCTGTCTTTTCATTCCAAATATTGAGGAGAAACGTGTCTCCGTTAGTTTTCAATCTTTCATCAAGACTTTTGTAGACAATCAAACTCCCTTCTTCTATGTAATGGAGAATTGTCTCTTTCTTTTTTTGTGATTGGATTAGACTCAAAACATCTACGTTTTTTACCTGCCTTTTAGACCTCTGCGTTCCTGGATCAAAAAACCTAATAGAAATGATCTCATCGCCCATAAACTCTATCCGTAATGGGTCCTCATAATTTGGAGCGTAAATGTCGATTATACTTCCTCTTTTCGAAAACTCTCCCTTTTCTCTTACGATGGGGGTCTGACTGTAGCCTGCATCAACTAAATATGCGATCAATTCTTCCTGATAGATAAGTTCCCCTTCCTTGAGCGGCTTCAAAAGAGATATAAGTTCTTCTCTGGATACAATTTCAGTACTTATCTCATCTTCAGGAAAAAGACCTATGAAATGGCTCTCATTTAATAATTTATAAAGAAATCCAAGTCTTACAAGTTCATCTTCCTTTTCAAAAATCCTATTTTTCTTTGGAGGATAGACACATACTTCTTTTCCTGAGAAGAATTCAATTTCTTCCTTATTTAGCAGTGCTTCCTCTTCGTCGTCATAAAAAAAGAGTATTCGCTCCCCAATTCTTGATATGAGAAAGGAAGTGAAGGACCCCCCTGTACCTCTGATAGAGAGTCTTCGGGCAGAATCAAAATCAAACATAAAACTTTAAGGATCTGGAAGAACCTCTATGTACCTTTTATATTCCTTTAAAACTGCATTAGAAAACTTCGTTCTGTAATTTTGGCTTGAATAGTCACTGAGCCTTGTTTCACCCATATTGTAGGCACTTAAAGCGTAATGGATATCATGATATTCTTCTATAAGATTGGAAAGAATGTGCGTACCTATCATCACATTCTTTTGAGAGTCGTGGAGACTTTTTCTATTATGTAGTTTTATTCCTAGGTCTTTTGCTACTTTGTGTGCAACAGAAGGTTTTACTTGTAGAAGACCCCTAGCTCCCTTTGGAGAGACTGCATCGATTCTAAAATTACTTTCCACTTTTGCAAGGGCGAGGATTATTCGGTAATCTATTCCGCTCTTTTTAGATACCCTGTATATTGCAGTTGCAACCTCTTGAAGAGTTTCAGTATCTAAATTCGTCCCTTCCTTTTGAATGAAATCCACAACTTGTGAAACGACACATTTTTCTTTTATTTCTTCCATCTCGCTTCTTATAAAAATGGCAGACTTCGGTGATATGACCAACAGTGTAAAAATAAAAATCCCACCCCCGAGAAGTATTTTAATTTTTTTGCTCTCTTTCATAGAGTCTTTACTTTACAACACGGAATCTTCCCTTGTCAATCCGAGCTTATTAATTCTCTGAAAACTTAAATACTTCTTGTCAATCAAGGTTTTCCGTCAATTTAGTTTCGGTAACCAAACCGAAAGAAAATATTTAACAATAAAAAACAGAAAATAGGTAAATGTGAGCGATAAGTACATTAATAACACTATAAATAAAGTAAACCTAAAACGTTCTTTTGAAAAACTTTTTATGCGAATTGTTCTTTAAAAAACCAAAAACGTGAAAAAGTAATCTTCAGTTTTGCTGTTAATTATTGTTAGATCTTGTTATATAATCTTACCGACTCATTACAATCATTTCACTTTATCCTTTTTGTATGTTAACCCAGAAGGCAGTTTTACTCCTAGGACCATTTCTTTTCGGAAGAGCTAAAAAATATAGGATGATCTTAAATAGTTCACCGAAATCAGTTGAACATCTTTAAAAACTTGGCTGATCATATTTTTCAAATAAAAAGCATTAATGGATATTATAAAAACCAATTTTAGTATAAAACATTCTCTCATTTTACTCAACGGATAAGGGTACGGAGTCAAGTCAAGTCTGTGTATTTGAGAAAAGTATCTTAAGCCTTTCAACACAGAACAAGTTGTATTTTCGGGTATAGCAGGGTATGCCATTAACTTGTGTTTAGTAATGAGGTTAGCAGATTGTCAGGGAACGTAATGTTGGATTTAAATTCAGGGGACACGGTCCTTTCACGCATATATTTTTATTGAAACACTTCAAACTATAGGGTATTGAAAAAATATGTGTTACTTTGAGTTAAGCATTGTTCATGATAAGATTTGAAAACAAGTCCTTAGAAACTCTTGGCAAAAAAGAATGACTTACTTTAGGCTGACGAATGGAAATATGATAGATCGGTTAGGTTTTACTTGCGAGTTAAGTCAGATCACCACATCCACAAAGGATCTGAAACTCCTAGAGTCCGCAACTATAGTTCTAACATTTGGGATAACCCATACAACGTTTTCTTTTGGAGGTAGTCTCCCTTATCAAGTTAACTTTTTTGAAAACGCTAAAACCTCATTTTCCGGACCTAGAAGGCTGCGTAGAAACCTTATAAAGTATCTCTATTTTAACTCAAGGCATCATAGATGAAAGAATTTGTGGACCCCTTAAAGAAGGGTTTACTTAATGGGCTCTCTGTAACGTACACAATGGTTAAGGTCATAATACCGTGTTACGTTTTGATCGAATTCATAAAGTACTACGATCTGCTTAGACCAGTTGCTACTTTTTTTAAACCTGTAATGAGACTCCTAGATCTGCCTGGTGAGGCTGCATTGGGACTCCTTGCCGGTTTTTTCATCAATCTTTACGCTGCTATAGCAATCCTTTCACCGCTAAACCTTTCTCCGAAGGAAATCACGGTATGCGCTCTCAATTTAGGAATATGTCACAGCCTTACAGTTGAAACGCCTGTCACAAGAAAAACAGGAGTAAATTACGTCCCTTTACTCTTCTTACGACTCTTTTTGGGTCTTTTTGCGGGATGGGCAGTGGGCATACTATGGAAGATTTGGTAAAGGTACTTCTCGGTGGCCTTTATTCTTCAGTCTCTCTCATACTAAAATTATTGCTCATAATCCTACCTCTTACGATCTCGTATGAGTTTTTAAAGTTAAAAGAGAAATCGTATCTAGGGAAAAAGGGTGCATTTTTGGGTATTTCAAAAGAAGGATTAATCCCTCTTATTACAGGCATCTTCGTCGGTTTAACATATGGAGCTGGTATAATAATACATTCCATCAGGTACTCTAACCTAAGCAAAAGTGAAGCCTTTTTAGTCCTTTTGTTTCTCTCCATATGTCATGCGATTATTGAGGACACTTTGATATTCGCCGTTATAGGTGCAGATGAATCTATACTCATTTTTTCCAGATTTTTTCTTACAACTCTTTTGACTCTAATGGTCAAAGTCACGTTAAAAAAAGTCTTCCTCTGGCATAAGTTAGGCTCCAAATGGAGTTGATCATAAGGGCTTGCGCATTCATAATGGGTTTAAGTGGACAAGTAGCTCAGATCACTCTCGTTCGAGAATTTCTAATTGTGTTCTCGGGAAACGAGTTTCTTTTAGGGATCATTCTTTCAAACTGGCTATTATTAGAAGCAATCGGCGCTTTTCTGTCTTATAGAACCATAAAAAGAAGGAAAAAAATTACCGGATACTTAATGGCGAACATTTTCTTCTGCTTCACTTTATGTATTGCCTTGTTGGCAATAAGGTTACTTAAAAGAATTCTTAAGATATCAGTATCCGAGCATCTAGGGATTGGCGCTTCTTTTATTTCTTCTCTTTCCATACTTTCTTTTGTGAGTGGGTTTCACGGCGCCCTTTTCCCTTATACCTGTCACATTTATAATATTTTTCTTCCACAAAAAGGGGTACAAGCGGGAAAGATTTATGCTCTTGAGACCTTAGGTACGGTTATAGGTGGAATAATTCTCACGTACATTTTCATTCCATTTGCCGATTCTTTTCGGACGGTTTTTACAGTATCCTTCATAAACATCTCGTTATGCGCTTTACTTTCGTTTAAAACAGACAAAAATAAAACCACCTTCCTTCTATGCTTAGCAATTTCATGTTTTTTCGGATTTTTGATCTTTTGCGCAAATCAAGTTCACTGGTGGTCGATAAAAAAACAGTGGCCAGGTCAAAACGTGGTACACTATGAAAATTCAAAATATGGGAACATTTGTGTAGTGGAAAATGAGGGACAGTACATCTTTTTCCAGCAAGGGATACCAGAGATATTTATACCCTATCCAGATATGGTAACCATAGAGGAGTTTGTTCATCTTGCACTTCTTGCCCACGAAGCCCCTAAAAATATTCTACTTATCGGTTCTGGAGGAGGTGGTGTGATAAATGAAATAATCAAACATCCATCAGTGGAAAGGGTCCAGTATGTAGAGTTGGATCCTCTGATTATAAAGCTCTTTAAAAAATTTATCACACCCTTAACGGAAAAAGAATTTTCCAGCCCTAAACTAAGAGTAATTTATAAAGACGGAAGACTTTATTTAAAAGAAGCTCAATATTTTTACGATATTATACTTATAGGCATACAAAGTCCTTTAACACTAGAATCTAATAGACTGTTCACTAAAGAATTTTTCCATCTTGCTAGAACAAGGTTAAACCAGAATGGGATGCTGGTCATTGGCATCCCATTCTCGTTCAGATATACCAGCAAAGAATTAAAAAACATGACCAGAACTATTTATCTTACATTAGAGAGCGTCTTCAAATACGTAAGAGCATTTCCAGGCGATGGTTCGTGTCTTTTTCTCTGTTCTGATTCTGATTCTATCCTTAGACTTAGTAAGACTTTGGTTGCCGAGAGAGTTAGGGAAAGGAAATTGATTTTCACTACTGAACTCCCGTGGTACATTGAGCAGAAACTACACGAGGGGTGGAAAACTTGGTTTGAAAGTTTTGTAGAAAAAAAGATTGGCCACATTAATTCTGACTTTAAACCTATTGCAGTCTTTTATACAGTAGCGTATGTTCAATCTTTAATTTCACCATTCGTGGGCCATATACTAGAAGGTTTGTCTAGGATTGGATTAGAGATTGTCGTTTTGACACTTATTTCGTTGGTGTTAGCATATTTCGTTTTAAAGAAGAGGCAAAGCGAAAAAAAGGATGCCCGTTCCATAGGAATACCAATTTTATGTACCGGATTTTGCGGAATGGTTATAGGACTGATTATCCTTTTTTCTTTTCAATCAATATTTGGGTATGTTTTTTCCTGGCTTGGGGTTCTTCTGTCTGCATATATGGGGGGATCGGCGTTTGGAGCCTATATCGCCAGTTTAAAAAGACTCGATTCAACCTCATGCTTGAGATTCTTTCTCTACTCGGAGGTATCCCTTGTTCTTTTCTCTCTTTTTTGTCCAGTATTTATTTGGGTTACAAATTCATATGGCCCATCTTTTCTTCTTCGGGTTCATTTTCTATTCCTGTCGGTCATAGCGGGTTTCCTTGTGGGGATTCAGTTTCCACTTGCTAATTTTATTTATCTCGGCGATGAGATGGATCCTGAAAAAGTAGCAGCTTTTTTGTACGCCTCTGATCTTGGAGGGGGATTCATTGCCGGACTTGTAACCGGATTTTGGCTCATTCCTGTCTTCGGAGTTATGCAAACAAGTTACATTCTTGCCCTCATAAAACTTGCAAGTCTCACCATATTCATGGTTGAATTTTTTATAAAACCGAAATCAAATGAAAAATAATGACTGTGAGCTAAGCAGACGCCAGTTTATTAAAAATGTGTCTAAATGGTGCACCAAAACCCTAGGCGTGTTGTTTTTTCCATATCTTTTAACGCTTCGTACAGGTTTTACTAGAGCTGGCCAAGAAAAAGTCTTTGAGCCTTCTTATTTGAAACTTTTGACCTCTTCTGAACTGAAAACAAGATCAGAAGCTCTATGGGAGATAATGGTTTCTTGCGAACTTTGTCCCAGGAAGTGCGGAGTAAACAGACTTAAAGGTAAAAGAGGATTTTGTCAGGCGCCCGGTGCAACACTTGTGGTATCTGCGTTTCATCCCCATTTCGGAGAGGAAAGGCCTCTTGTAGGATACGGTGGCTCAGGTACTATCTTTTTTACACACTGCAACCTAAGGTGTGTTTTTTGTCAAAATTGGGAAATAAGTCATCTAGGAAGGGGCACCAAAACTACAATCGAAGAACTTGCACTAATGATGCTAGCCTTACAGGAGGTGGGATGTCACAATATAAACATAGTAACTCCTACTCACTACTCGCCTCATCTTGTAAAAGCATTGGAAATCGCAGCAAAAAAAGGGCTCAGACTTCCAATAGTGTACAACACGAGTGGTTGGGAAAGGATAGAAATTTTGAAACTACTCGATGGGATAGTTGATATATATCTTCCTGACTTTAAGTACTGGGAAGGTGAAAAAGCAGCAAAGTACTCTTCGGGTGCTTGGAATTATCCAGATATCACTAAAAGAGCAATCCTTGAAATGCATAGACAGGTTGGTGTGGCTAAACCAGAAAGTGACGGTATTTTAAGAAGAGGACTCATAATAAGACATCTAGTTATGCCTAACAACGTATCTGGGTCAGAAAGAATAATGGAGTGGATAGCGCAGAACTTACCCAAAAACACCTATGTTAATATAATGGCCCAATACACCCCCTTATATAAGGCATTTGACTATCCGGAAATATCGAGAAGAATAACAAAAGAAGAATATGAAAGGGTTGTGGAAAAGGCAAAAAAACTGGGCCTTACAAATTTGGATATCCAAGGATTTAGGTGGTTTTTGGGGTCTATAGAAAAAGTTCCACAAGCTTCTGTTCGTTTACGTCAAATAGGCCCCTACTCGTAATTTTCAGTTTTGGGATAACAGGAAGGCCAACAAAAGAAAGATTTACAAAAGGGTACGAAAACAAAATACCGCTTTCTTTGACGACCCGATTCAACTCTCTATATTTCCTTACAATTTCCTCATAACAAAGATCGCTCATAAGACCACCTATTGGCAAAGGGAGTACTTCCTTTCTTTCACTTGAAACGAAAACCATCCCCCCTTCATTTTCTATTACCTCATTTATGGCTTCAACTAAGGATATATCGTCACATCCCAGACCTATGATATGATGGGAGTCATGCAATATCGATGAAGCCATAGAACCTTTTTTCAATCCAAAACCTCTCAAGAAACCTACTACTGGCTTGGTATTCTTTTTGTATCGGTTAATTAGAACAACCTTCAGGATATCTCTTTCTTTATCAGATACTACTAAGTCGCCTTGTACTCGTGGTGTCTCCACACTCGCTCCGGTAAATAAAGATTTTTCTCTTGTCTCTATCACTCTGATTTTTTGACCCATACTAATTACTTTTATATCGTCTACTGTTAGCTTCGATGCTTGAAAATTATTTATAATTTTTGATCTGGCAGTATCAAGTTTTACACAACCTTCGTAAAAAACAGGGATACCGTCAATGTATGTAGCTATGACTCTTAAATCTTCAAGATTTTCAACTATTACAAAGTCTGCAGGATCTCCAACCCTTAAGAGACCTATATCTATACCATAATGAAGCCTAGGGGTCACAGATGTCACCCAAAGAAAATCGAAGATGCTAAGTTTTCTTCTGACACCCTCTTTTACAGCAGAGTCTATATAGTTCTCTTCCAGATCATCAGGGGCTTTATCATCGCTTCCAATCATGCACGATTTTGGATATCTTTCTACCAGAGTAGAAAGTGCATCAAAATCTCTTGATACAGAACCGTACCTTATTATTACTTTCATCCCTTTTTTTATTTTTTCCTCAGCCTCTTCAACGTCTGTCACTTCGTGGTCAGTAGAGATACCTGCTGATATGTATCTTTCGAGCATTTCTCCTCTCAGTCCAGGTGCATGTCCGTCTATAGGTTTGTTTAAAGTTTTAGCAAAGGATATCTTTCTCATAATATCTTCCCTTCTCTGAATAACGGATTCAAAATCCATAACCTCTGCTAGAAATTTAATTTCTTTCCTTTTTAAAAGAGTTTCAATGTCCTGTACTCCTATCTTTCCACCTGAATCTTCCAAGTCCGTTGCAGGCACGCAAGGTGGTGCTCCAAAGTAGAACTTGAAATTTACATTTTTTGCATTGTTTATCATGAAATCTACCCCTTCCATTCCGACCACATTTGCAATCTCATGTGGATCACATATACAGGCAATGCATCCTTTTCTGACAGCAATTTTTGCAAATTCTGACGGAGGCAAAAGAGAACTTTCAATATGTATGTGGGCATCCACAAATCCCGGAATGATAAAAACATTAGGCACGGTATTCTCTTCCCTTATTGCAAGAATTTTAGAGTTTTGAATGGTAATTGAGCCCTTGAAAACTCTCTTTTTGAAAATATCTACAACGTAGCCCTTTACATCCATACGAACATTTTTATAATATGATTTTGATAAATTCAAACCTTTTGCTTTTGATCTTTAATAAAATTTTGCTAAAATACCAATCCAGAAAGGAACGGAGGTAAATCATGCCTGTTGCCGATTATAAGATTTTTTGTGAAATGTTAGACAGAGCTAGAGAAATGAAATTTGCATATCCTGCCATAAATGTCACATCCATTCAGACGGCAAACGCAGTCCTCAGAGGACTTGCAGAAAGTAGATCGGACGGGATTATTCAAGTTTCAACAAGTGGAGCAGCTCATATATCAGGTACTTATCTCAATGATATGTCTCTAGGTGCTATAGCGATCGCCGAATATGTACACAGAGTCGCAGACCGATACCCTATATACGTTGCTCTCCACACAGATCACTGTCCCCTGGAATTAATTGAAAAATTTATTATACCTCTGGTTGAAGAAACAGAGAGAAGACGCAAAAATGGGCTTCCTAACCTTTTTAACGGTCACATGTTCGATGGAAGTGCTTTACCGCTGGACAAAAACCTTGAAGTTGCCTACACGTTACTCGAAAGAATGCATAAAAGTGAGCTTATACTGGAAATAGAAGTGGGGGTAGTAGGAGGAGAAGAGGATGGAATAAAAGCAAGAGAAAATGCAAGACTATATACCAATCCGGAAGAGACGTTAGAAGTAGCTAAAAAACTAAATACGTTAACTGGAGCAAGATATCTTCTTGCGGCTACATTTGGCAACGTTCATGGGGTGTATAAACCTGGAAATGTAAAACTTAAGCCAGAAATACTTAAAGAGTGCCAGGAGATGGTGGAGAGAGAATACGGAAAGGAAGCGAGATTTTATCTTGTTTTTCATGGAGGTTCTGGATCATCCTTGAAGGATATCCACGAGGCGATAGAGTACGGCGTAGTAAAAATGAACATAGACACTGATACCCAGTACGCTTTCACAAGGGCAATAGTAGATCACATATTTAAAAATTATGATGGAGTTCTCAAAGTGGACGGTGAAGTGGGTGTAAAAAAAGCATACGATCCAAGAACTTATATGGCTATGGCAGAGATTTCAATGGCTCAAAGGGTGAAGAAAGCTGCAGAAGAACTAAAAAGCAAAAATAAAACCCTATACGGAAATCATTAGACTATCTCGTTTATTATCCCCTCTCGTAAAAGATTTCTCGCTACATTTTGAGCGTCCGTTTTATACTCACCTTTTAGGACTGCCTCTTTGATCATTTGGACTTTCTCTTGTCGAACATCCGGAACCTTTTTTACCTTATCGACAAGATTAGATACTAATTCATTTTTTGTTGAGATCTCCACTTTGTCCCTTATGGCTTCCTGCCCATTTTTTGTCTGCGCATCTACCTTCGGGGCATGCACATCTGTCTTCCTGACGATCGCCGTAAGCAAATCGTTTACCTTATTGTTGTCGATCTTCATGGTTCCTCCGGTTACGCGTTTCTGTTATTATTATCGCACATTCCTTTCTTTTCTTAAACGAAAAATTTTTGAATAATGACCGAGGATCCCAAGAAAAAAACCTCTGCTAATTCGTTTGTTGCGCCAAGTGTATCTCCAGTATGACCTCCAAATCTTCTTTGAAAGAGAAAGGTAATAGTTATAGTAAAAAGATAAAGGACAAATAGAGCCGCGGTTAAATACACAAAAAATTTTAGATCTAAAGTACAAATAAAGATTAAAAATATCGTCAGAAAACTAGATAAAAAAAGATGTCCTTTTTTTATCTTCCCCACAAAGATACTACCCAACCCTTCTTTTTTCGCACTCTTCCCGTGGTACATTCCAAGCACCACAGACGATCTTGAGAAAACTGGAAGCAGGATTAAGAATGTAACCCAATGTCCGTGAGTAATGAGATCTCTAAGGAAAAAGAATTTCAAAAGGATAACCAAAATTACAGACAGAGATCCTATGGGGCCCTGGGTACCAGATGACATAACGGTAAGTCTCTTCTTTATTACCTCATCTCTTTCTCCAGTTGACTTAACTGAGAATCCATCAAAAGTATCGGAAAGCCCATCAATGTGAAACCCGCCTGTAAGCAATATAGTAGAAATGAGGTAAAACAGGCCACAGATCTCCATAGAGAAAGTATCCTTAAGGACTAACGGTGGTATAATGGACAACCCGCCGACAAAAAAACCGACGAGGGGGAAAAAGCTCGACGAATGTACAAGATCATCCTTATCCACCCATATCCATCTCGATATGGGGAGGATAGTCAGAATTGAGAAAGAACCACATATGGCGCTAATTACCTTCATTCCAGTTTCTTAGATACAGATGCCTCATCAAAAGTAGCCATTTCTCTATAAAGCTTAAGCGAAGCCTCAACTATAAGCGTGGCAAGTACCCCACCAGTTCCCTCTCCTAATCTCATTCCCAAATCTAATATGGGTTCAAGTTTAAGATAAGACAAGACCGCCCACTGACCTTTTTCTTCCGATTTATGTCCTGCGAATAAAAAATCCAAGATCTTAGATTCAAGTTTTGCTGCAACAAGAGCACCTGCACAGGATATAAGCCCGTCCAGAATAACAGGTATTCTTTTTTCTGCTGCGCCAATTACAAAACCCGCTATAGCTCCTATCTCCGCACCCCCTACTTTAGCTAAAACGTCGACAGCGTCTTCTGGGTCCGGCCTATTTATCTTTATTCCTTTTTCTATTACTTCAATCTTTCTTTTGAGTGTCTCATCATCTATACCTGTTCCTTTACCAACCACCTCTTTGACCGGTTTTTTAAGAAGGGCAGAGATTACCGCAGAAGATGCAGTAGTATTTCCAATGCCCATATCTCCTGGCACAAGTATATCGTATCCTTGCTCTGCGCAACCGTGAGCAAGTTCCCTCCCTATTTCTATACACCTTTCTGCCTCTTTCCGATCCATGGCGGGTCCTTTTGTAAAATTCCTCGTTCCTCGTAGCACCTTCTTCACAAGTAGTCCTTTTTGTTCTTCGAAGTCATAGTCAACACCTACGTCAACTACTATACAGTCACATCCTGCAAATCTACATAGAACGTTAATTGCCGCACCTCCATTCAAAAAGTTATATACCATCTGATATGTTACTTCTTTAGGGTAGGCAGAAACTCCTTCCTCTGTTACTCCATGATCACCTGCGAATACAAAGACAGCCTTTCTTTTTATTTCCGGAAAGTGCACATTTTTCTGAACCGCAAGTCTTTTCGCAAAGTCTTCTAATCTCCCTAAAGAGCCTTTTGGTTTTGTAAGATTTCCGAGTCTTTCTTCTGCTAAGACAAAGAGCTTCTCATCAATTTTGGGAATTTCGAATTTCATACTCTGCCTCCTCAATTTTATTTTTTATTACAAGAGAAATCCCTGCAATCATAAAAACGACTTTATCCGCTATTTTTGCGACCTTTTGATTAAGAGTTCCAAGAACAGTCCTAAAATTTCTCCCAACCTCAGTTTCAGGCACAATACCTAAGCCTACCTCATTAGAAACGATTATTATATTTGTCCTTTTTTTTGAAATAACATCCAAAAGTTTTTCCACCTCTAAATCCACTTCTTTTCCATGATAAAAGAGATTAGATATCCAAATTGTCAGACAATCAACAAGGATGATTTCGAAGTTTTCTGCTACGCTTTCAATGAGTTCTGCTATCCTTAACGGCTCTTCGAAGGTTTGCCATGTAGAAGATCTTTCTTTTTTATGTCTTTCTATCCTTTGTTTCATCTCTTCATCGATCGCAACAGCAGTAGCAACAAAAGCCTTTGGTCCGGTAGCACTTTCTCCTTCCATCAACGCATAATGACTTTTCCCGCTTTTTTCCCCTCCTAAAACCAGAATTAGCTTTTTCATTTTTTCACCCATTCCTCAAAAACAGGAAAAATGTATGGTTTTGATGAAATGGGGTTCTCCTTTACTATAACCATCGTTTCATATACGGTTTCCACATTTTCAAAAGTTAAAACTTGCTTAGGCGGTCCGTCTATGACTATTTGGCCGCCTGAAAGAAGTAAAAGTCTGTCACAAAACTCACTTGCCATGTTAAGATCGTGAAAAACAACAATCTCAGTAACTTTTTTCTCTTTGTTTAGTTTTCTCAAGAGATTCAATATTCTCACTTGGTGACCGATATCAAGATGGGAGGTTGGTTCGTCCAATAAAAGTAGTTTAGGATTTTGAGCTATGGCTTTGCTTATACTTACAAGCTGTCTTTCTCCTCCGCTTAGGTTTGACATTGGTTCATCCTTAAGCTGTAAAAGCCCAGTTTGACTCAAGGAATCACACGCTATACGCATATCCTCATCATCCTCAAAAAACTTAAACGTACTTCGGTAAGGGATTCTTCCTAATAGGACGAAATCCATCACTGACATTGTTAGATCGAAAATCGAATCCTGCGATACCAAGGCCACCTTTTTTGCAAGTTCTTTCCGAGAGATGGATTTCAAGTCTTTCCCTTCAAATCTCACCTTGCCATAGAAAGGAGTGAGAATCTTGGTTATCACTCTAAATAGCGTTGTCTTGCCAGAACCATTAGGTCCTATTATTCCTAAAACTTCACCTTCATTAACAGATAGATTTATGTTTTTAAGAACCATCTTTTCTCCGTAGCCACAGGAAACGTCTATCACTTCCAGCAAAAGACTCATTCCTTTCTCCGTAAAAGAAGATACAAGAAAAGGCTTCCTCCAAATATTCCGGTTATAACTCCAACTGGGAGTTCGGCTGGCCTTATTAATATCCTAGAAATAGTGTCGCAGACTATCAGAAATGAGCTTCCAAAGAAAAAAGAGGAAAAAACGAGAAACCTGTGGTCAGAACCAAAAAAAAGGCGCATCACGTGGGGTACAAGAAGTCCCACAAATCCTATTATTCCCGTAATAGAGACAGTAATTCCTGTAAGAACCGATGACAAAATTAAAAGTATTCTTTTAATTCTAAAGACGTCAACACCAAGGTGAGATGCCTCTTCTTCACCTAGCTGAAGCGCATTGAGATCTACCGAAAAAAGATATGACATAAGAAGGAAAAAAACAGACACTAGAGAGAGAAAAAGGATCATCCCTCTTTTATCCTCCTGAAGAGTTCCCATCATCCAAAATATTATCCTGTGCACGTCTTCGGACCTAACAATTGCGAATAAAAGCATTATAAATGAAGAGCATACAAAACTTATCATAACACCCGAGAGGAGAAGTTCCTCTTTTTTTAAGTGTTTTCTCGATGAGAGAAAAAGGATTATGAGGAGAACTACAAATGAACCAACAAAACCAGCAACAGAGAGAAAAAATGAGCCAAAAATCTCATCTAGACGGGTAATGATACTTATAGCCACAAAGATGGCCGCTCCGCCAGAAATTCCCAGCGTGTACGGTTCAACGAGCGCGTTTCTGAATATGCCCTGAAGCAAAAGTCCAGAGAGTGACAGACTGCCTCCCGCAGCAAATCCCAGAAGTACCCTAGGAAGTCTCAAGTCAAAAAGTATGGCCTCTTCGTAAATATCTTTGGGCAAAAGAACCATCCCTGCCGGACCGACTATAATTGAAGAAAAAACGCAAATTAAAAGAATGAGAAAAGAGCCCACCAAGGAAATCAGTAGTTTTTTTTTCTTCTCTTTCAATACTCTATCCCCTTCCTGGCTAATACTCCCTTAGAATAGTAATGCTTGACTTCTTTCATCTCGGTCACCAAATCCGACGCGTCAATCAATCTTTGGGGTGCGTACCTACCAGTAAGCACCAATTCTACGTTATCTGGTTTATTCTTTATCAATTCCAACACCTCTGCCTCAGATATAAGTCCAAAAAAAACGGCGGTTATTATCTCATCTAAGACTACAATTCCATAATTTTTGGAAAGTAGAGCCTTTTTTGCTTTTTCGAACCCCTTTTTTGCAAATTCAATGTCCAATTGATCTGGCTCCTTTTTTACATGTATGAAGCCTTTCTTTCCGTATCTTTCAATCCTGATGTAAGGCTTCAATAATTTAATTGCCCTAAATTCCCCGTAACTCCTGCTCTTCATAAACTGTCCAATGTACGTTTTTATACCGTGACCACAGGCCCTCAATGCTAGACCCAGAGCCGCTGTTGTCTTACCTTTGCCATTACCAGTGTAGATCTGTACGTATCCTTTTCTTACGATTTTTTTTTTCATTGTTTTTTTCTCCTTCCTAAAAATATATCCCTTAGTGTTTCTACCCCTTCCAAATAACTCTTGATTGTTGGACTGCAGTAAGTGTGGGAATCTACAAGGTAAATGTTACCTTCCCTTACTGCCTTTAATTCTTTATTTTTTTTCCATTCCTTTATTTGTTGCTCTCCCTCAATCCCCATGCTTACTATGATTATGTAATTTGGATCTTTAATAAAGAGTTCTTCTTTAGAAAAAAGCCCTGTTTTCGTATCTTTGGCAATATTTTCCCCGCCTGCATCTTCTATAAAACTGTTAAGAATAGAGTCTTTTGTAGCTGTGAATAACGGATTCTTTCCCAATTGAATGAAAACACGATGTTTCTTTGCCCCTGGGGGGATATTTTCTTTTAGGGTTTTGTAGCGACCGGTAAAATGTAAAACCATCTCAGATGCCATTTCCTTTTTACCAAATATTTCTGAGACACGTAAAAAACGATGGCATATTTCTTCAAAATTTTTTGGATGAGGGAAAGTGTATACCGTAATACCAAGTTTCTCCATTTTTTGCACCAATCTTCTATCCATGAGGGGAGAAGTAAATACTATGTCAGGTTTCAGCCTTATAACTCTCTCTAAATTCACATTAATGACGGAGCCTACCTTTTCTTTTGTTTTTGCATCTTCTGGCCTTGTGCAATAAATTGTGTTCGCTACTATATTATTTCTCATACCCAAAAGATACAACTCTTCGGTTATGGGGGGAGAAAGAGAGATGATCCTTGGCTGGGAAGCGAAGGAGATTGAAAGTGTTAAGAAAAAAAAGACTATATAGTGGACTATAAATATACGAATCACTCCATCAGCCCTCTACCTCGAAGGTCAAGGAGTAAATCCCGTCCTTTTTGACAATTCCTTTTCTCATAACCCGGAGTGGATTTTTAAATATTGGGCCCTCATAAACGAATGTGTGAAATTCTCCATTCTCACCACACGGATCTACGGATCTTTTTTCCATCTCTTGAACAAAATCTATATCTATATCTTTACCGAGAAAGTCTGCCAATTGATCAAATTTCGTGGAGCACATAAAACCTTTAAAGCCCTCATTTAGAAATGCCTCTATTACTTTAGGCCTTTCCATTTTCCATAAGGGAAGAATCGGGACAACACCTAGTTCTTTGCACACCCTTTCAACCCAGACTCTATGCTCCTCAAGGTCGATGTCACCAAATACACCAGCCTCGATTCCAGATCCCTTCATCTGATTAATAGCTTCTTTGAAATTCTCTTCGTATCTCTCCCAGGATGTTGGAACTTGTATAATCTTTACCTCCATCTCAGAGGCCTGTCTTAAAATTACTTCCTTTGGCAGCCTATGAGATCTTGTGTATTTACCTGTCTCTTCTATCATGTTAAGCAAAAAGATTGGATCAATCCCTTGCCTTTTTGCAAAAAAGAAGGCAAGGGCACTGTCTTTACCGCCACTCCAAGAACAAAATGCCTTCATAAGACCTCCACATAGCCGCATATACGGCAATGATTCGATTTTTTCCCTCCTTTGCAGTTGGGACATATAATCTCGCCTATTTTAGCTTGAGGTATCTCTTTGAAAATACTCTTGTAGATCTCAAAGTAGTATAGATGATCCTTCCCATAAAATTTCATCCCATAGAGCCTTTTTTTCTCCTCAAACTCTTTATCTTCTATTTTAGACGCAAGATAATCCCTTAAGAAAGTCATACCCGATCCTATTTCTAAGGGTCTCTTATCTTGGAAAATTAAAGCCTTAGGAAGAAATTTCTCGTATGCCTTTCTTAAAATCCATTTGCCCCATCCTTTTCTTATTTTCATCGATTTAGGGATCTCCTTTGCATAGGTCTTCACCATTTCGTCAACATAAGGTCTCTTTACAATTATTCCAAAAGCCTCTCCTATGGGGTCTGAGTTGAAAAATAGATTCTTAGAAATCCTTTCAATATACCCTTCTAGATCTTTTATTTTCTTCATGTACTCGTAGCCAGCAAAAAGTTCATCCGCTCCGTCACCAGTGATTACAGATGTAACTTTTTCTTCCTTTAGTCTTTTCATTCCAAAATATACAACAAGATCGTTTGGTATCGCAGGATCAAAACTTTTTAAAATCTTTATCACTTGAGGTATGGCAGACTCAGCTTCCTCTATTTTTACGTTTACAATTATAGGATCTATCTTAAGGATCTTTGAAAGTTGCGTCACGTATTCTAAATCTTTTCCCTTACCCTCAAGGAAAACCGACACTGGTAAAAACCTTACCCCAAGATCCTTAAGGATAAGTGCTAGGATAGAAGTGTCTAATCCTCCCGAAAGCAGAAGTGACTCTGAAACGTTTCTTCTAACGGAATCCTCTAGAATTACTCTTAATTTTTTTATCATATACCTCTTAACGCCTCTATGAGTCTTTTGTTTTCCTTTCTTCTTTTTACACAGACCCTTATAAAGTTCTCGCCAAGACCAAAAAAGTTAGAGCAATCCCGAATGAGAATCCCTTTATTTAAGAGTTTCCATTTCAGCTCCTTAGATGATTGTCCGTCTTTAAGCTTAATAAGAAGAAAATTGGTAGTCGAAGGAAAAACTGTAAATCCAAGTTTTGAAAGTTCACGTTCAAGATATTTTCTTTCCTTTCTTATTAGTTGTAGGGTGTTTCTTGCAAATTCTTCGTCATCAATGAACAATTTTGCAAGAACCATAGCAATAGTATTTACCGTCCATGGTGGTTGAGCCTTTTTTAGCCTTTCTATTAACTCTTCGTTTGCAACTAGATAACCTATTCGACAGCCCGCAAGAGGAAAGAATTTAGTGAACGTGCGAAGCACTATCAATCTTTTCTCTTTTATCAAAAAAGGAATAAAGGACCTGTCTTCTATATCCTCAGCAAAATCGATGAAAGCTTCATCTATCACATAGTATCGTGATGGTAATTCAAAAATTCTATTTCTTTCCTCTATCAGGAAATTTCCAGTAGGATTGTTTGGGTGACAAAGAAAAACCAGGTCTATATCTTCATCCGTTTTGTAAGAAGGAATCGAGAAATCTGGTTTGAATCCCATGTAAAGACGCGTAACACTTGCCCCCTCAATGATACTCGCCTTGTTGTATTCGGAAAACGTGGGTTCGAAAATAAGCACCTTTTTTGGTTTTACAACCTTAGTAATTAAGTAGATGAGTTCTGTTGATCCATTCCCAAATAGGATCTCGGTTTCTTTAACGTTTAGTCTTTTTGAAACAATTTTTGTCAATTCGCTGCAAAAAGGGTCAGGATAGACCCTTAATTCCTCAAGAATCGATCCTTTAAAAAGTCTTTTTACTTTTGGGGGAAAGGGTAGCGGATTAACATTTGAGCTAAAGTCAAGCAATATTCTGTGATTACCTGCATAGCCCCCATGATCAAATTCCATGTAGTATGATACCTCCTACAACCATGAAAATGGACGATAATAACATCAAATAAAGTGACTCTTTTATAAGACCCAATTTTATGTCTTTTTTCTCTTCTCCTATATAGGGCTTAAAACTTAACTTTCCACCGTAATACTGGGGACCAGATATTCTGATCCCTAAAGCTCCTGCCATGGCCGCTTCGGGATATCCGCTATTTGGAGAAGGATGCCACGAACCTTGCTTAAAAAAAGTCTTAAGCGACATTAGAAAAACTGAAAGGGATCTATAATATATAAGCGAGGAAAGCGAAATGAGAAATGCAGCAAGCCTTGCAGGGACATATCCAAAAACATCATCAAGTTTTGCAGAAAAAAAACCAAAGTGTAAGTATTTTTCATTTTTATACCCAACCATCGAGTCAAGCGTGTTTACGGCTTTATAAAGCATCGCTAGCACAGGACCACCTATTATTAGGTAGAAAAGTGGGGCAACTACCCCGTCATTTGTATTTTCAGAGATACTTTCTACTGTAGATTTTATAATCTCTTTCTCATCCATGTGTTCCACATCTCTGCCAACGATCATTGAAAGAGCCTTTTTTGCACCATCCAAATCTTGTAGCTCTAGTTTTTTGTAAATTGCCATTCCATGGTCATAAAGATCTCTCGTAGACAAAGTAAAATATGAAAGAAGCATAAATAAAGGTACTCTTACGTATTCACCTAGTTTTTCAGAAACGTAAAGGATAAAGGAAGTAGATCCCATAGCAAAAAAAATAATAGAAATTGCCATAAATCCACCTTTTATTCGAAGCGTAATCTCCTTCCCGCCTCTATTCATTCTTTTGTCCAGAAAAGATATGAGTTTCCCCATTATCTTAACTGGATGGGGGATCCACCTTGGATCACCAAGAAGAAGGTCCAGAATGTATGGTACTAGAATGTTAACTTTATCCCTCCTTTTAAAACCCTTCCTTCAGTACCGTATCCCCATACCTCGTAGTAATGCTTGTCAAACATGTTCTCGACCCTTCCAAAAACTAATAAATTTTTATTAATCCTGTAGTCTACTGAACCTCCAAATACTGTGTATCCGCCCATCTTTCTTCCTCTTCCGGTATTGTTGTATCTTTCTCCTATGTACTGGCATTCTAACCCAAAGGAAGCTCTGTCAAGAACACGATATTGAAAGGCTGCATCAAATTTGTGTTTTGGTCTTCTTGGCAAAGGTTCATCGGCTTCTTTGTCTCTCGCATGACAAAGAGTGTATCCGAGAGTAAAATTTAAAGACTCTGTAAGCGTCCCACTCAAGGTAAATTCAAAACCTTTCGTCTCTGCTTTGCCTACGTTTTTGAATCCGTAGTAGACCCATAAAACCGGATCGTAGTCGAATATTATAAGATCCTTTACGTAGTTCTCGAAATATGTCACACCTAGCGACATTCGGTCTTTAAAAAACATTTGCTCTAACCCGATCTCGTAAGATTTAGTTTTCTCTGGTTTTAAATCTTTGTTTCCAACAGGTCCCATAAACGGGTCAGCAGGGGCAAATAGCTGATATACAGTCGGTGCCTTAAAGCCGGTAGAATAAGACCCTTTAAGCCTAGTTCTTGTCTCGCTAATAGATAGACTTGGCGCAATTCTGAATGTTGTTTCCGTCCCAAATCTTGAATGATCATCGGTTCTTATACCTATTATTCCCTGAACCCTATCTTTAATATCAAACCTATCTTGGACATACAAAGATATAGTGTGCGTGCTTTTTTTCGGCATGATATCTTTTCCCCATGAACTTAAAGATTCGTATTTAGCGTTCTCTCTTTCGTATTCTATACCGAAAACAATTTCATTGTCAGATCGAATCACCATGTTATTTTGCCACTCTATTTTCTCGATGGCTCCCTCATACGAATAACGGGACCAAAATGTTCTTACAGGATCTGGATCGTTTTCGTAGTTCCGATACATATCGTTAACTCCATACGATAATTTTTGAGTCCACTTACCATCGAATAGTTTGATATCTAAGCTTCCTTTTAGCACTAGATTTTTAAGCCTGGAATCGTAATTAGGATCATCTCCTTTTGGGCCTGCCCCGTAATCTAGCTCCTTATAAGAATTTATGTGGTTCAAGAGAAAGTGTATCCCAATGTTTTCATTCGGCTTAACTTGAATCTTCGAGAAAAGAGTGGAATTCCTGTAACTGTCCTTTTCATCATTTCCAAATCTTTTATCTGCAGAAGAGATGCCCTTTGAGTCCTCGCGTGTAAAAGACAGAAAATAGTTAATTTTCTCCGTACCACCTGACAGCGAACCAGATTCTCGGAAAGTCGAATGACTCGCTGCCGAAGAAGTAAGAGAAAAAGTGGGTTTGCCCTTTCCTGTTTTTGTTACAATATTGACCACACCGGCTATAGCGTCAGATCCATAGGAGAGACTTTGAGCGCCTTTTAGAATTTCTATCCTTTCTACATTTTCAAGCAAAAAGTGTCCAAAATCGAACGACCTATTCGATGAAGTCGGATCGTTTAATTCCATCCCATCTAGAAGCACCAGAGTATGCTCACTATTCATACCTCTAATAAAAAGACCTGTTAAAGCGCCTTTTCCACCGGATCGCGTCAAATTCAACCCTGGCAATGTACCTAATGCGTCCTTCGCGTAATCTAAATGCCTTAATTCAATCTCTTCACTTGTTATCACATTTACTGAGCCCTGAGTCAAAGAGGCTGGGACTGTTACTTTCTCTGCACTTATAATTATTGTTTCAAGCTTGTGAATCTCTTGCGAAAAAAGCAATTGGGGCAAAAAGGCAAAAATAAAAATTAGAATTACCGAGAAGTAGATCATTAGACACCTCCTTATCCGCGTAAGGATCAGTGCCAATTGAAGGTTCTGCCCAAGGTTTCCTGGCTTAGGGATTTAACCTTCACGCCTTCCCATATAGGTGTTACCCTATACAGTGGCACATGTGTGAAGGCCTTAAACCCATCACAGTTGCGGGACAGCGGGGGATTTTCACCCCTCTTCCCTTGAAAGCAAAACCCAATTGACGCCCTTTTACTTACCAGTTTTTTTTATATCAGTCAAGGAAAATAAAACTTTGAGCCACTCCTTCATCTTTTGCAATGTTTTTGTGAGATCCCACCTTCCTCCATCGAATACCCCATAGTCTGCTCCACCCATGGCGGATGCCAGTCTAACAGAATTGGCATAAAAGAGCCATTGCTCAACCCATAGTCTTTCCAGTAGCTCGTTAAAAATCCCGTCCGCCATTTTTGCCTGTCCGCTATCCCATGAGGACAGGAGTATCTCTGTTGATTTTCTCGTAATTTCGTTAGTAGTTGTGATAGCCTCATCTAATTTTAAAAAGTGTCTCTCTATAAAGGAAGTTGCATGGCATACAGAGCATATAGATTTCATGGTGTTTCTTCTTTGGGTTTGCTCTTCCTTGCTAATCAAATATTCTTGAACAGGCTCGCCACTAAGCTCGGAAAGAAGCGGTAGATCTGCCCTATTCTTTACTCTATACGTCTCGGGAGACTTTGGATATGCCGTTGCGTAAGGAATTCCAAAGAGACGATGACTCAACCTGTCAGCCACCATATGGGTCCTTTTTGCTACAATTTCACCATTTTTTCTCACTTCACTCATATGGCAAGTAGCGCACGTAGGAGCATAATAGTCTTTCCCAGGGGTCCATGTTCTGGAACAGAAATTCCAATCATTCTTTTTGGATGAATATATAATCCCGTGCTTACTCACCGTGTAAATTTTATATGCTGGTACATCAGGGCCTTTATGGCATCTTGAGCAGGTTTCAGGCTTTCTAGCTATCTCTACTGAGAAGCTATGTCTAGGGTGACAGGCTGAGCATGATCCTTTGGAACCGTCAGGATTCAGTCGACCAACACCTGTGTTTGGCCATCCATCTATCCACAAAAATTCCATAATTCCAAAAGGTGTTTCTCTCTTTTTTACGCCTTTCACTTCGAGCTTCGTACCATGACATGAAAGACAAGAGTCTTCTTCAGTTAAAGGACGTCCTTCAAAGTGGTTTACATTTTTTATAAGTTCTTTAAAAAGACTATTGTAAATTAGGTTTCCATAAGCATAGGACATTATGTTACCCTCATACTCTTTTACCTCTTCTGGATGGCATCTTTTACAATTTTCGGGCGTCGGAATACTGTGAATCCTAAAACCGTTGTGAGAGAAGGTGTCAGACCTTTCTTTTCCCGTGTGACAGTCAGTACAACCAACTCGAGCTACTGTGAAATGCTTTGATATCCTCCAATCATTAACTATTCCAGGTGTTATTATCCCGTGACATTCAAGACAAGCTTTCAGAGTCTCGTCAGTCCAATCTTTTGCCTCCAGAAAAGAATAACAAAGTATGAGGATTACTACTGCAAATCCAAACTTCATGTGATCTTCCCCCTTTTTAATCTCTTTCTTAAATATTTATCAATTTCAACGACTATGACAACGGATAAGGACACAATTACTATTTGAACCCAATCATTTATGGCAATTGGTTTAGTTCTGAATACCCATTGAAAAGCGGAAGAATATATAAAAGCAAGTTGGGCAAAAAAAGAGGCGATTAGACTGAAAAAAAGAAAAGGGTTGGTAAACGGATTAATTTTAAAAATTGATTCGTGCTCTGACCTACTGTTCCAAGCCTGGAAGAACTGAAAAAAAACCATAGTGGTGACTGCAACTGTTCTTGCTTTTTCAAGCGACCCCCCGGTCTTGAGTGCCAAGACATAATTGAAAATAACTCCAACTGATATGAGCATCCCAACAATAATCGTTCTTTGGATTAAAAGTCTGGACATTATTCCTTCCTTGGGATGTCTCGGAGGTCTTTTAAGCACATATGCCTCACCAGGCTCAAATGCAAGAGCCACGTCTTGTAATCCATTGGTCACAAGATTAACCCAGAGAAGTTGAGCTGCTACATAGGGAATGGGTAAACCCATAATCATCGCCATACCTATGGAAATGATAGATGCAAGCCCCGTTGGTATTAAAAAAAAGGTGACCTTTCTAATGTTGTCAAAAACTATTCTCCCTTCCTTTACGGCCATAAATATACTGACAAAATTGTCGTCAGTGAGTATCATGTCCGAAGCCTCCTTTGCCACGTCTGTTCCACTTTTCCCCATTGCGACACCGATATGGGCTGATTTTAAAGCAGGGGCGTCGTTTACGCCATCGCCTGTAATTGCGACTATTTCTCCACGCCTTTTCAGCTGTTCCACAATTCTCAACTTGTGTTCAGGAGACACCCTTGCGTAAATCTGTACATTTCTTACCTTTTCAAATAACTCTTCGTCACTCATCTTCTCCATATCTCTCCCGGTAATTACTTCTGAATCTCTATCCCCAATTCCCAACATCTCGCCTACGGCTCTGGCAGTAGCAGCATGATCTCCAGTAATCATGATTACCCTAATTCCAGCCTCCTTACAGCCTTTTATAGCCTCCCGCGCTTCAGGTCTCGGCGGATCTATCATTCCTTGAAGTCCAACAAAAATAAGTCCATTGATTTCGTCACACTTTTCAACTTCTTTACATCGAAACTCTCTTATCTCCTCTTGCACCTCCCGGTACGCGAAGGCCAAAACCCTTTGCCCATTCTTTGCCAATTCATGTGCAACATCAGATATGATCTGTCGATCCAACAGATTGTTGAAACTATCACGAACGCACATTTCTAGGACTTTTTCCGGAGCCCCTTTCACAAATATGTACTTTTTTCCGTTGTGTTCATGAAGGGATGCCATATAGCCTCTTTCAGATTCGAAAGGTATGACAGATATCTGCTTATATGTGTTTTTTTCTTCATCCGGATTGAGACCCCCTTTTATGGCTGCCACAATTAGAGCCCCTTCCGTAGGATCTCCTCTGACTACGTAATTTCCATCCTCAAGGTCTAAGGATGATTCATTACAGAGTAAGCCTATTCTTAAAGGTAAGAGGAGTTCGATTCTATCTTTAGCTAAAACTTTCTTACCTTCGTATAGAATGTCACCTAAAGGTTTGTAACCTGTACCGTCTACAAAGTACATGTTTCTTCCGTCGAAGATGCTCTTAACTGTCATCTCATTTTTTGTTAGAGTCCCTGTTTTATCTGAACCAATGACAGTGGTACTACCTAAGGTCTCAACAGCGTGTAGTTTTCTGACAATTGCATTATTCTTTGCCATTCTCGCAACCCCAACTGCTAGTGCAATTGTGACCACGACTGGTAACCCTTCCGGTATTGCGGCCACAGCAGCTGCTACTGCTACCATAAACATGGCTTGAACCTTTTCTCCTGTAACTAGCCCGGCAGCAAAAAGTCCTAAAGAGGCACCTAAAACCAAAAACCCAATTCCGTTAGCAAATCTTTTGATCTTTTCTTGAAGAGGAGCCTCTATTCTTTCAGCCTCTTCAATTTGTTTGGCAATTCTGCCAAGTACAGTGTTTTTTCCAGTTTCAACAACAACTCCCTTCGCCCTTCCACTTACAACTATGGTTCCCATAAAAGCCATGTTTTTTTGATCGCCATATGTAAGATTTTCTTCTTCTATCCTGTGACTATGTTTTTCAACAGGAATTGATTCTCCTGTCAGGATTGATTCATCTATTTTTAATTCAACCGTACTTATGAGTCTTACATCAGCAGGAACCCTGATTCCGGAGTAAAGAAGAATTATATCCCCCGGAACAAGTTCTTCGCTAGTAATTTCCTTTTCGAGTCCATCCCTCAACACCTTTGCTCGAGGAATGATCATCTTTTTTAATGCTCTTACGCTTTGTTCTGCCTTGTACTCCTGAAAGTAACCAATAATTGCATTTAAAGTGACAACTGCGAGTATGACAAAACTATCTATATACTCTCCCAAAAGTACTGCTATACTTCCGGCTATAAGCAAGACGTATATCAGTGGACTTGCGAATTGATGAATAAATATTTTTATGTGACTTACCTTTTTTTCTTCCGGCAGTCGATTTGGACCATAGAGATGAAGTCTATATCTTACCTCATCGGATGTAAGACCATAATCGGTGGTATTTAGCGTATTGTAAATCTCATGAGGTGTCAGACGGTACCAGTCCATCTAACTCATGTTTTAACTTATACCGAAAATTGGAAAGACGTTTTTTCTTATAAAATTCACAACATCTTCTGCGGCCTTTAGGCGCATGCTTTTATTGCTAGCATTATTTTCTACGTTTTCCTCTCTTAGAAAGAATGGCAAGTCTACTTCTGGTCCATACATCATTCCACCTACCACTCCTGCAAATTGATCCACTATTTTTCTCTTAGTAAAGACAGAATAGGCGACAGCCCAGAGTGCCGGTGATTTACTTATGCTGTAACCCCCAGCCCCTAATGCAACTAATTTATCGGCTAGTCCGTCAAGCTTCTCTAATGCATTTTTGAAGCCACGGGCTGTAATAGAAAGATGAGACATGGGGTCATCCTTATGGAGATCTGCACCCACAAGAACTACAAGAAAGTCCGGAGAAAAAGTCTTAATCAATGGAGGCACAATAGATTCAAAAGCGTAAAGATACGTCTCGTCATCAGTTCCGTAAGCCAATGGAATATTTACATTATATCCATATCCTTCACCGTTACCTATTTCGCTCTCAGAACCTGTTCCCGGAAATAAAGTTACACCAGACTCATGGATTGAGATAGTAAGGACATCTTTATCTTCATAGAAAGCCTCCTGAATTCCGTTTCCGTGATGAGCATCCATATCAAGAATAGCGAATCTCTTTCCCAATTTCTGAAAATACTTTCCAACAACTGCCACGTCGTTAAGATAGCAGAAACCCATAGCATGTCCCTTAAGAGCGTGATGGAAGCCACCTAAAGGATTAAATGCAAAACTTGCATTTCCCAAGACAATCTCGCGGAAGCATGTAAAAGTACATGCTACACAACCAAGAGAAAAATCAAACATTCCCTTGAATATCGGATTGTCGTCAGTGCCTATCCCTCTCCAAAATACTTCAAGATCGAAGGCTGAATCGGCCCTTTTGAGCGCCTGTATATATTCTTTTTCATGGAACAGATAAAGTATATTTTCGTCTATCTCAAGAGGTTCAACTATTTTGTCAAATCTTTCGTCAAAGAGGCTGTATCGTCTGAGAAGTTCCGTAAATACACGAGCCCTTCTGGGTTTAAAAGGATGTGTTTCGTCGTAGAGAACCTCAGATAGTTTTTCTGAATAAGTGATCAGGTTTTTCTTATCTTTTTCAATTTGCACTCAGATATTTAACCCAGCAAACTAAAAAGAAGTCAAGTTAAAACCTTTTCGCGCTGAAAACAAAAGCCATCTTTTGTAGTCTAATTTAAACCCGACCCCTCGTTTCTTTTCAAATTACTTATGTCTTTATACACTGGGTGATTATTTTTGCACACCTAAGTTTAGAGAATATGCAACGACAGTTAAATTGAAAAAGTGACAAATAAGAAAATTTCATCAACTGTGATGCCTTTTTTCCAAATGACCGGTGTAAGTTATATATAAAAGATCTTCTAATTCTTTTGCAATTTTTCGAAAAAGCCCTCCGTGGTGCTTTTGCGTTCCGAAAAGCTCTTCCCTCAATAAATTAGCCGCATGATTTTCGGTATTTTTCCAACTGATTGGCCCCTTACTTAAAAGTTCTCGTTCCATTATTAGAAGTTTTTTTGATTTGGACATGAACTCTTCAACCATTTCTTCTAGAACTTTAAATCTTTGGAATCCGAAATATTCAAGCTCTTTTTCATCTACCTTCATATAGATTTCTCTTAAAAGTACATACAGGGTGGAATACTCTAGACCCCTTATACCTCTTCTCCACATGAGTAGAAAATGGTTCCTCCAGTACCATAAAAAGTTTCTTCTTCCAAACTCGAATAAATCTTTAGCCATTCGATAAAGCTTTTTCGTTTTACGATTATAGTTGAAATCCCTTTTAGATAAATATACATGGTCCCCAACCTGACCATTAAGATACTTCCATACGTTTGTGAGCACCATTAATCCTTTTGAATCAAATGGTGTATCCAAATGGACTAGAGATAGTAAAATCTTTCCATTCTCGTACTCCTCTTCTACAACGGCCGGCTCCATGTAAAGTCTTTTCGGATCTAAATTGATCCCGTAATTTTTCTCCCATCCTCCCCAATCAAAAAAATCTGCTCCGTGGTAGTCTCCTATACATACATCAGACGTAAAAGAAAAAGGATCTGGTTTTAAAAACCTTGCGATCACCCCTCTATCTGTGGATAGCTGTGAAGGGTACCATGCATAAAAGCTGTAAGGTTTCTTAATGCCTTCCCATAACGGGTGTGGGTACAATTTGAGGTTTATTTTTCCGCTGAAACTAGGAATTCTATCGGTCGAAGACTTTCTCTTTATACTCACTAGATTCAGTCCTTCTTGAGTTGCAAGACCTGCGCCTCCACAAATTCCAAAGTATCTGCCCCCTTTTCTTATAAAATCCATAATAGCTTTTTTTCCTTCTTCTCCGAGGGAAGCGAGTTTGTTGGATGCCCATCCCCCAGGTACGAATAAAAATGGTCTGCCCTCGAGGCCTCCTTTTTTTATTTCATTAGCCCTTACCAATTGAAAAGAGAGACGTGCCTTACAAAGGGCATAGTATGCCATTACACCCCATAGTAGGGAATCGTCCCACAAAAAAGCGGGTAGACTCAAAGTCTATATCCCCGTGGTGTGATAATAAAGTTCTTAAAGGTATATGTACTGCTATTGCCTATTATGAGTGTAGTCTCCATATCCACGTCTTCAGTCCTTACATTTCCCAGTTCACATATTTTGACCAACTGATTCTCTCTTGTTGCCGCCTTCACAACTCCTACAGGCGTGTTAAGACTTCTATAACGTGATATAATCTCAATCGCCCTTTTTAAGTTATCTTTTCTTCCTGTACTTCTTGGGTTGTATAAAACTATTACCATATCCGCTTGGGCACTGTTTTCCAACCTTTTTTCGATTTTTTCCCACGGCGTAAGTCTATCAGAAAGACTTATACAGGCAAAATCGTGGACGAGGGGCCCACCTAGTAGGGCAGAGGCTACATTCAGGGCAGAAATTCCAGGTATTACAGAAACTTCCAAATCCTCAAAACTCTCATTAAACTCTCTCGATATCAATTCAAGAACTAATCCAGCCATCCCATATACATTTGGATCACCTCCACTTATAAGCACAACATTTTTCCCTTGAGAGGCTAATTCTATCGCTTTTCTACACCTTTCAACTTCAAAGGTCATACCGGTCGAATAGATCTCCTTTCCTATAAGGAGTGTGTCAATCTGATTCAAGTATTTTTCGTAACCTACTACCACATCCGCTTCTAGAATAGATTTTTTTGCTAAAGGGATTATGTAGTCCTGGGCTCCCGGTCCAATACCTACGATTTTTAAAAACTTTCTCTTTTTGTAAGATTTTCTCAATGCTACGGCGATTGTAACATCTCCAAAACCTGTTTTCTGTACTATAAGCGTTCCTGTTTCTGAAAGCAATAAAGAGGCGGGCTCGGCCACGCCGTATGCCCCCACAGAGTTAAAAACGTTAATAGACGGTTCTCTTAGGGGTACGCTATTTAGTTCAGAAGAAGTAAAATACTTTACAGGTACATTCACTTTTCTCATAAACTTCAAAAACTCTTTGTCAGTTTCCTTCTTATTAATGGTACCGATAGCATAAATAGAACTAAGCGAAAGTTTAGACCTTTCAAAGACCTCATTAAGGCATGAAAAAATCCTTTCTGATTTTGTTCCTGTATTAAATCCAATACCGACACATAGAACCTTTGGTCTGAGAACGGAAGCATTAGAAAAATTTGTAAGCCTTCTGTAACTCACTATTAGGTCTGCTGAGTCTGGATCTTTAACCTGGATATAATTTGAAGGTGTGGGAAGTTCAATGTTATCTAGGTATACGTTTATGTAACCAACCTGTAGTAACTTTTGTACAGCTTTAGTCAAGCTGTGTTTGTCCTCAACTACAAGTTCTAAATCTTTTGCCCATAAATCAGGCGAAAAATAACCTGAAAGATCACTGGATGTGGTAATCACTGCTTTAGCATTTATCTTACGACTTAATCTTAAAGCAAGCCTATTTGCTTCTCCCGAATGACCCGAAAGCAAACTTATGCAATATTTTCCCAGTTCATCTACCACAATTACACCAGGGTCTTCACTCTTGTCTTTCAAAAACGGTGCTATAAACCTTACCGCTACTCCTAACGCAGAAATTATCACGATTTGCTTTACCGAATTCCAACAAGATCGAATCGTATTTTTAGAGAGTCTATATAATACGCTTTCCCCTTCAACAAGTTTACAAATTTCATGTGCCAGGTTTTTTCCCCGTTCGGTAACATAAAAGACTGCTATTCCTTTATTCTTCTTTTTTTCCATAAAGCTTCGACCTTTTGTTTATCTTTCTTGTCTTTGCCTCCAGAACTTTACCTACATAGATTAAGGTCGTTTTTTTTATCCCTTTCTGCTTTATAACGTGAGCCAAATCTTTAAGGTCACAGAAAATTATCCTTTCTTCTGGCCAACTAACCTTTTCAACTATCGCAACTGGCGTATGGGGACTATAAGAAACCAAAAGCTCTTCCTGAACTTTCTCGGCAAGACTTGCACTTAGAAATATAACCATCGTTGCGTTGTGTTGACCTAATTGTGATAGACTTTCTTTTTCTGGAACAATGGTTTTTCCTTTAGCTCTAGTAAGTATCACTGTTTGGGAAATTTCCGGTAAGGTTAGCTCGATTCCAATTTTCGCAGATCCTGCAAAAACCGAAGAAACACCTGGTACTATCTCGTAATCTATCCTTTCTTCCCTTAATCGTTCGATCTGCTCTCCTATGGCACTGTAAATAGTAGGATCGCCAGAATGGAGTCTAACAACTTTTTTGCCTTTTCTGGATGAATCTACCATTATTCTTACAATTTCTTCTAACTCCATTTGAGATGAGTCATAAAGTTGGGCCTTGGTGCCTACCAGTAGTTGTTTATTTACAAGACTACCAGCGTAAATAATAACATCCGCCTCTTTTATGAGCTTGATACCTTTTAAAGTTATTAGGTCGGGATCTCCAGGTCCTGCACCCACAAAATATACCTTATTCATTTTTTTCTCCTCTTTAGAACTAGGATGGAAAAGTAGTCGCTACCTAACTCTTTTAAATTTTCAACATTTTCTATTTTTAATATACGTTCCTTGTCCATTCCAAGTCTTGATAAATAGTGGGTCTCAAAATCTAATCTATTATCCAGCACCATTTTAACAGTATCCGGTCCTGCCAATTTGAGAATAACTACAGTTCCAAAAAGATGTAAAACCTCTACAGTCTCCCGAAATGAATCAGCTGGAAGTATAATTATCCTTTCGTCCGACTGTGCGATTGGGAGTTTGAGTTTTGAAAAAGCAAGACTTATGGAGCTTATACCTGGGATAATCTCTATGTCGGGCTCTGGAAGATATTCTGAAATGAAAGGCATCAAATAGAAAAAGGTACCATACAACGCCGGATCGCCCAAAGTTAAAAAGGCGGTATCAAAACCTTCATTCAGTTTCGTTACTATCCTTTCCGCAGCAAACCTCCATTTTTTATGCATTTTACTTTTAGTATCCTCATCTTTTGCCTTTGCCATTGGAAAATGTAGTTCCTCTATATTTTTGTCACTTAAATCTACTATTTTTCCGACTATCGTTTTAGCAAGACTCGCACCTTCTTCGCTTCCTTTCGGGAAAAAAAGATATCTTACCTGCTCCAAAACATTTTTTGCCTTGACAGTGATAAGCTGAGGATCCCCTGGACCAATACCTATCACGTAAAGCTTTGCCATTATCTATGCCTCGCTAAGACTATGTATACTGGGTTGTTGGGCACAAAGTACCAGGATGAAGCGAGTTCTCGAGACGAAAATGACAAAATCTGAGAAATTTCAGTTCTGTACTTGTCCCCAGGTATGTAATTGAGCACCGTACTTAAGTTATCAAAAACGGTAAGAGCAAATACTATGTGACCAATATCGTGTTTTATAAGGTAATTGAGTATCTCCTTTAACTTTCCACCGGAGCCACCTACAAAAACCCTATCAGGTATGGGAAGCCCCGAAAGTACCTCTGGTGCCTCTCCTGGAACTATCTTATATCTGGCCTTAAACTTTTTACGATTTCTCTCAAGAAGTGATAACATCATCTCGTCTCTCTCAATGGCAAATACTTCCACTTCAGGAAAAAGAAGGGAGAGCTCTAAAGATATAGAACCAGATCCCGCTCCTATATCCCATATTACACATCTTCTTTCTGGGCACAACTTATGAAGTATTACAGCTCTGATTTCGTCTTTTGTAATTTGTCCTTCTTTATGCTCTATCTCAGAAACAGAAAATCCCATTCTTTTCTGGGGCCGAAATTTATCCCAAATTAGTACCACTAGGTTAGGTTCTTTAAAGTCCATCTCCGTAAAAGAATAGGGATTACCTTCTAATATTCTTTCGTCCTCATAGCCAATACGTTCCGCCACAAACATCCGCAAGTTCTCATCTGCACCAAAGTAATCAAATAGTGTGTTGGCAATGAGCTTGGGATTGTTTATTTTATCAGTGAAAATGCAGATCTTTCCGTAAAGGTTTAAAAAATAAGGCACATCATCGACTCTGTACCTATTTCTGCCTAACTTGGGGCTACCATGAACTGTCATAATATAAGCATCCTCCCAAGACTCTTTTATCTTAGAGAATGCGATCTGAAAAGAACTTACATCTGGAATTATATCTACGTTCTCTCTGCCAAACTCTTCGACTATGAGTTTTCCCACACCGTGGAACAGAGGGTCTCCGGAAGATAAAACTGCTACGGGAATAATATGAGAGTTTATGCACTTTCTTAAGTATTCCTTCACTTTATCTGCACTCTCTAATACTACTATTCTATCCTTTATCGTGTCACATTTTTCCAAAACATGCATAAACTTAGGAAATGTCACAATCTTTTTTGCAAAAAAAAGTATTTTTTGTGCTTTTTCGGATAAAGGGGTGAATCCTAAGCCCAGGATGAAAATTTTGGGTTTAAGCTCATTCATCTTCAGAACCCCCTTCAGCCACAAGCGGTCCCTTATAGTCAAACAGTTTTACCGATACCAAAATCCCGTATCTTTCTGAAAAGATTTTTGCAACTTTTCTACATAAATCCTCCAGGAATTTTTTCCCGTTTGTACCCATGCTGAGTATATGAAAAAAAAGCTCTCTTCCTGTATTAAACTCATAAGGTATAGAAGTACCCACAAGGGAAGCCCATCTACATGGATCAAACCCCACATAGCTGGAATGGGTACTTGAAAACCCTTCTGACATTTTTAATAACTTAACAAACTGAGTTGCTATTACGATTTTAGTAAATCCGATTCTTTTTGCTTCATACACACTATAGTCTATTAAATTCCCACCAAGAATATAGGATTGTTCAGGATAATTAAAGAGGTTCATGTGGGCCTTTTCAGAGGACCTACCGGTAGAAATCACAACCTCCTGGACATTCGTAGCCCGTGCTACTTTCAACTGTAAGGCAATGGATTCTGCATATGCCTCAGAAGAAAGAGGTTTTACTATGCCTGTAGTTCCCAGAATAGATATGCCATTTACAATTCCCAGTCGGGGATTAAGAGTCTTTTTTGAGAGATACTTACCTTCGGGCACGTGTATAGTCACAAATGCTTTTCCCTTAAACCCTGAGACACTCATCGCTTCCCTAACAGCTTTCTCTATCATGAGCCTCGGAACTGGATTTATGGCGTGATCCCCCACCCCTATAGGTAGACCCGGTCTTGTTACGATCCCTACTCCTTCGCCCCCTTTTATTTGAACCTCTTCTTTCTCATCCTCCGACAATACAACCTCTGCCGCTATTAATGCCCCGTGGGTAACGTCTGGATCATCGCCTGCATCTTTAATTATACCCGCCCTGGAAATCCTGTCTTTACTATTGAAGTATAGATCATTTATGAAAAGTTCCCGCGTTTGTCCATCTGGAAAATAAATTTCTACCCTCTTATTCTCAAGTAAGTTTCGAGCTACTTCGAATGATATGAAATTAAACGAATAAAGCCACTGAATACAGGCCGCTTTGGCTGCTGCCGCCGCGCATGCTCCTGTAGTAAAACCCAATCGAAGCGTTTTTTTTTCTTTCATTCTTTCCTCAAAAGTCTAAGTAGAGTCTTATGTCCATCTTCCACAGTTAAAGGAAGTACTGGTATGGACAGATTCCCCAAGTCTCTTACCTTCCAGAAAAGCTCACCAACATATGGAAGTCTAAGTTTTAGGCTTCTTATGAGATTTATATCCTGGAACACTTCTTTGGGACTTCCTGAACAAACAATTTCACCATCCCTTAAAACAAAAACCCTATCGAACAATAAAGGTGCCATATCAACATTATGACTTGCTATTACCATTGTTACGCCTTTATGTTTGTTAAGGAATTTTAAAAGTTCAAGCATTTTTTGCTCACCCATCGGGTCTAATCCCGAAAGAGGTTCATCTAAAAGTAATACATCTTGGCCCATAGCTAGAAGCCCTGCAATGCAAACCCTTTTTTTCTGCCCAAAACTCAAATCTTGAATTTTTTTGTCTTCAAAGCCTTCAAGTTCCACATCCTTCAATGCAAGTTTCACTTTTTCTATGGTTTCCATTCTCGTGTATCCCATGTTCATTGGTCCAAACGCAACATCCTCAAACACCGTGTTTGCAAACAGTTGATCATCGGGATCTTGAAATAGAAGTCCCACTCTTTTATATATTTCTTTGGGCGAAAGTTTCCTTATGTCGATCCCGTCTAACTCTACTTTCCCCTTGTAGTTTTTTAAAATACCATCAAGGATCTTCAAAAGAGTGGTCTTCCCTGATCCATTGGCTCCCAGCACTCCTATGCACTCCTTTGGCATTATTTCAAAGCTCATCCTTTTTAAAGCCTGGGTTCCATCGGGATAGCTAAATCCAAAAAGCTCAACACTGTAGAGGGGTCTCATAGCTTATAAAACCAGACAATGATTAATATAAAGACTGCTGTGAAAATAATGTCCCTTTTTGAAAGCTTTCCTAAAGACTCAAGCGGTAGTTTTCCATCGTAACCCCTAAGAGACATGGAGAGAGCCACCTTTTCACTCTGCTCTAAGATTCTCATAAATAGAGTGCCAAATAAAATACCAAAAGAGATAAATCCTTTTTTAACACCGCTATAGCCCAATCTGTTTCTCTGTGAAATATAAATTTTAGTTGCCTTTTCCGTGAGTTGAAAAATGAATCTGTCTGCAAAGATCAAAATCTCTACAATCTCTCTTGGAACCTTGTACCAGGAAAGAGCACTTAAAAACTCAAAAAAAGATGTCATTTCTTTGAAGAAGAAAACAACTGCGACTGATGCCATAGCCCGGGCAGCTATTGTCATACCTTCAATAAAGCCATCCGAGTAGAATGTGAAACTCATTTTTAGGAAAGGAAAGGTCATTGAGAAGATCTCTTCTTTTCCGCTCAAAGATTTAATAAAAATTAAAACCATGATTACAAAAATAGGTTCTCGTAATTGGTTTAGCACCGTTTCTGGTCTTTGGACGAGAATAAAAAGACAAATGAGGAAAAAAACAAATATTACTGCTGGAAAAAAGAAGTCTTTTGAAACAAGCAAAAAGCATATACATGTAAAAGCGGAAAAAATTTTCATTCTCGGGTCTAACTTTTTAAATCGTTGAAGCCTCTCCCTCAACCGGCTCTTCATAGGGATCCTAAATCTCAAAGAGTTTTCCTCCTTTTTTCATACCCTTCCATTAATATTCTCCAGTTATAACCCGCAACAAAACCAGATAAGAGACCAGCAAGCAAAAACAGAAACAAAAGAAGATCCCCTTGGTCAGTGTTAATAATGGGCCCTAACGGCTTTCTACCATATTCAGTTGCAAATTTTTCTAAAATCTGTTCATCTACCCCAGACCATTTTTCCTTTTCTTGTGCGGCAATGGAATTTACACTAAAGATTAGCACCAAACAGCCTATGAGACTCAATATCTTTGTCATGGCTTTTCCCCCTTCTCATGAACTAAGTTTTTAAGCAATAGAATCTCTGGCCTTCTCTGGTAAATGAGAGTCAGCACCGTTGCGGTCATTGCTCCCTCAGCTATTCCTATCGGTAATTGTGTGGGAATAAAAGCTATTGCGACTTTCCAAAAGAGAGGGAAAAACTCATTTTCACCCCTTATACCAAGTGCTATCTGCATAGATGTAGTAGCATATGTTGCCCAGTCTGCAACAAGTCCGGAAAAAAAACCTGCAATGGGTATTCTAATTCCAATTTCTCTCATAATTCGATAAGTAAAGTAGGCAAGAAAAGATCCAATAACGCCCATTGATACAGTATTCGCGCCCAGGGTAGATAGTCCTCCATGTGCAAGAAAAAGCGCTTGTAGTAATAGAGCACAAAACGCTACGACCACACTTACGAAAGGACCAAGGAAAATAGCAGATATAGAAGTACCGCATGGATGAGAACAGGTACCAACAATGGGTACAGGTAAAGGCATACATGAGATGGCGAAAACCAATGCAGCTGAAAGACCCAAAAGGGGTTTCCACAAAAGCTCCTTTGTTTTAACGCGGATTTGCTTTATGCCGTACACGATAAACGGGATCAAAACAAGGTACCAAAAAAAAGCCCATTCTAAGGGCAGAATCCCATCAGAAATATGCATACCGTAAGCCTCATCCAAAAAAAAGATAACTAAAATTCCTAAGCTGGAAAAACCAAAAAATATTGTTTTACGCATTCTTTCCTCCCACGGATTAACCATCTTTCTCAGCTAAAGCGAAAAGAGCATTGATTATAGCCACAGCCATAGATGATCCACCTTTATTATGCAAGTTGGTTATATAAGGATACGGTTTTTTAAATAAAAGACTCTTCGATTCGAATGCTTTAACAAATCCTACAGGAACACCTACCAGCAACCGACAATGGAGATATCCTCTATCCATAAGTTCCATTACCTTGAGAAGTGCGGTCGGTGAATTCCCCACTACAATTATGCCCCAAGAAGGGTGCTGCTTAGCAGCTTTTTTTATGGCCAATTCAGATCTTGTACCCTCTTGTGGAGCCTCCGAATCCTTTAAAAACTCCATAGCACATACAACTTTTAATCCAAACTTTCTGATTTTTTCTTTATTGAAGCCAGCTTTTACCATCATGGCGTCAGTAAGTATAGGAGCTGCTTGTCTTATGGCTTCAACCCCAGCCATTACTGCGTCTGGATGAAAAAGCATAGAGTTTCCCAGCTCGATGTCAGCGGTTGCGTGAATTACCCTTTTAACCACCGTCTTCTCATTTTGAGAGAAGAGATCCAGACTTGATTCCATATCTATCATGTTCATGCTTTGTTTTTCGATATCTAAACCTGTTACAATTTTTGTTTCCTTTATCCTGGCCCATATAGCTTTCAAAACATACTCATGAGTCCCGATAGGTTGGGTGATTAAAAACTTTATCTGAGGAAACTTTTTTTCGAATGTCTCCACTATTTCCGGTATGTCTTCCGTAACATGTCTTCCAAATGAAAGGAAGAACGGATGAATTATAATAGTCTTAGCACCTTCAATTATGCATTCTTCAATTGTTGATGATAGGTCCGGACGAGTAAACTGAAGAAATGCAAATTTTACACAAGAACGGGTACATGTGGGATGTAAGAGTCTATGAACTGAATTTGCAATAACATTCATATTTATTGATTCCGCTTTTCTGCTGCCATGGGCAACCAATATTATTTTTTCCAATCGTCCCTCCGCCAAATAGAGAACCTTAAGAGGTCTCGATGTTTTTGAAAAATTAAAAAGTTATGATTTAATTCATCCCTTATTGTTAACATATACTATCACCATTGCTTTAGCCCCAAAACAATATCTCTTTATTTCCTAAAGAAAAGTCTTCTTTGGTAATAAAATTTTTGAACTTTTACCTCCTTTAGCACCGTAAGATTCCCCAACCCGGTACAAAAACTTTCTGAATTCATTTGTTTCCGAAGACTGTTAGCGACAATTGAAATCATCAGTTTTTCATATACACTTGGTTAAAAAACGTATTGATCTTTTGAAAAGGGGTTAATTTATAGCACCTAGAACGCGAATTTTTTGACCTTAATTGGTTGGATGATCTTGCTATCGACATGCCAGTCTCCTTATGCCTCGTAAGGAGTTACTTCCTGGCAGACACGGATCAAGGTTTCCTGGCTTAGGAGACACCGGGCACCTTCCCATCCTATTCATGAAGGACAGTGGTTGGGGATGCCCCTACCCGGTCTTTCATCCATCACAGTTGCGGGACAGCGGGGGATTTTCACCCCTCTTCCCTTGAAATCCGTGGCTACAAGAATCGAGATTATGCTACATCAGATAAATCTTACTGTCAACCACTTTCCTTATGTAAGTTTTGATGGATAAATAGTGTCTTTAAAAATGGCTTTACTCTGATCTCTCATAATTTCTTGAGCAGAGACTTTTTTTTGGTAAGAAAAAAGGGCAAGAAGATTTAAAACAAACCCTCAACTGCGCACAAAAGTGAGATAAGAAGGTTTTTCTAACTCAAAAAACCACAATGTTTGAATAGTTGGTTGTTATCCTTGACAAGATATGTAAAAATGTTTTAATAAATATACAACCCTTAACATGACAGGAACTACAATGAAAGCTCTGAATTATTTTTACTTTTATTTTAGAATTGGGCACCCATGATTCATGTGCCTTCGGGCACTGAGCCATGGGTGCGAAACCCATGGCTCTTTTATTTTGGGGCCATGGGCAAATAAAACCCATGGCCTTTTTGTTTAGGGAGGAAAAAATGGAAATATCAAAAAAGCTAAAGCAGCTGATCATGGCCCAGGAAGGCTGGACAAGAAAAATGTTTGAAGAGGGAATAAAGTTAAAAAAGATGTATGGAGAAAAAAATGTCTATGACTTTTCGCTCGGTAATCCAGATGTAGAGCCTCCAGTAGAAGTCAAAGAGACTCTTATTCAACTTCTAAGAGAGGATAAAAAAGGAATGCACCGATATATGGAAAACAATGGTTATGAATACGTTAGAGAAGAAATCGCACAATACCTATCTGAAAAATATAGTCTTCCTTTCACCGCCAAGCATATTTTTATGTCTGTCGGCTGTGCGGGAGGTCTTAATGTAGTTTTAAAGAGCCTTTTAAACAGAGGTGATGAGGTCATAATCCCCACACCGTTTTTTTGGGAGTTCAAAAATTACGTGGAGAACTTTGGTGGAAAAGTAAAATTCGCTCCCACAAATGACGATTTTCAACTTAATGTAAATGCTATAGAGGCTATCATAACAAAGAGAACCAAAGCGATCCTCATAAATAGTCCAAACAATCCAACTGGTGTGGTCTATCGGGAAGAAGTACTAAAAGAACTAGCCTCTCTTCTTTACTCCAGAAGAAAAGAGGGGCAGAAGATATACATAATTTCGGATGATGCTTATAAAAAGATTGTCTATGATGATCTCGAGCTGCCTAATCTTTTTTTGTTGTATGATCTAGTCATTTCTGTAACTTCCCACTCAAAAGATCTGGCACTCCCGGGAGAAAGAATAGGATATATTGCCATATCTCCACGTATAGAGTGGGTAGATCTACTGGTTTCAGCGTTCATGATATCTTCCCGAGCGCTAGGGTTTGTTAATGCTCCCGCTCTCTTCCAGAGAGTGGTAAGCAAATTTCAAAGTAATTCGGTGGACATAAAGGACTACCAAGAAAAAAGGGACATTCTTTATAAGGTTCTTGTGGAATCTGGCTTTGAGTGTGTAAAACCTATGGGTGCATTTTACATGTTTCCAAAATCACCTATAAAAGACGAACTTAAGTTTGTTAGGAAGCTTCAGGAAGAGAGAATCCTGGTTGTTCCCGGAAGGGGATTTGGAAAAAAAGGTTATTTTAGGATCGCATACTGTGTACCTAAGGAAACAATCTTAGCCTCCATAGATGGTTTTAGAAGAATCGGAAAAAAATACGTGAAAGGAGGTAAAGATGGTCATTTCTAAAAGGATCGCAGAACTAATGAAGGACTCCTCATGGATAAGAGCAATGTTCGAGGAAGGAATGAGGCTTAAAGAAAAATACGGAGAGGAAAACGTCTTTGATTTCACTTTGGGAAACCCAATAACAGAGCCTCCAGAGGAATTAAAACATGAGCTTGTGAAAATAGTGACTTCTGGAGTCAAGGGACTGCATAGATATATGCCAAATAATGGTTATGAAGATGTAAGAAGGGAAATAGCTGAGTTTTATAGGGAAAATACGGGCCTTCCCTTTACGGAGAACCACATTATAATGACAGTTGGTGCTGCCGGCGGAATGAATGTAGCGCTTAAATCTTTACTTGATCCTGGGGACGAAGTGATAGTTCCTTCTCCATTTTTCATAGAGTTTAAATTCTATATCGACAATCACAACGGCATAATGAGATTGGTGGATACTAAAGACGATTTCCATCTCAACCTAGAAGCTATCGAAGCAGCGATAAGTGAAAGGACTAAAGCAATAATAATAAACTCTCCTCACAATCCTACCGGTGTAGTTTACACCAAAGGTGAACTTGAAGAACTTGCTAGCCTTCTTAGAGAGAGACGTAAGAAAAATCAGAGGATCTTCATAATTTCGGATGAGGCATACAAAAAGCTAATTTACGATAACATAGAGTTTCCTGATTTATTCAGAATCTATGAAGACACTGTGGTGGTTATTTCTCACTCTAAAGATCTGGCACTTCCAGGAGAAAGAATTGGTTATGTGGCCATATCTCCTTTGATAGATGGCGTAGAGGCTTTGATTGGAGCCGCCGTCTTTGCAAATAGGACACTCGGGTTCATTAACGCTCCGGCTCTTATGCAGCGGGTGATAAAGAAATTTCAGAAGAACAGTGTGGACATTATGGACTATCAAAGAAAAAGGGATACCATATATGAAATACTGGTTGAGGCAGGCATAGAAACAATTAAGCCAAATGGAGCATTTTACATCTTTCCTAAATCACCTATTCCAGACGACATAGAATTTGTGAAACACCTTCAAAAACATCATATACTCGCTGTGCCGGGATCCGGTTTCGGAAAAAAAGGCCATTTTAGACTTGCATACTGCGTTGAATATGACGTTATAGAAAGGTCGAGGCCCTACTTTATAGAAGCAGTAAAATCCTTAAGAAACGAAAAGATCTAGAGAGAAAAAACCTGAGTCTATACTTTTCTCAAGAACCTCAGCAAGACTCTCTCTAAAAGAGGGGTCTTCGTAAAATAAACGTACAGAAGGAAACACGCCAAGAAGAGGTACGGGAAGATACTTTTTGAGTATAGAAGGATTTGATTCGGAAGATGGGTCAGGATTCTGCTCTTTGTTGTTAAGTATAACGCCTAAGACCTTTATGTTTTGAGATAAAAGATAGTGGCACGTCAATAACGTATGATTTATGGTGCCAAGTTTGTTTTCAGAAATCACAAGCGTGTACATATTCCAAATTCTTGCCAAATCAGAAAAGAAAAAACCGTCTTTTATTGGAACGAGAATGCCACCCGCTCCTTCTACTATAAGGAGATCATGTCTCGAAAGAAGCTTTTGATAAACGTTAGTCAATATTCCCAAATCGATTTCTCTAAGCTCGTAAGTTGCCGCAACTTCCGGTGCGGCCGGAAGACGAAACCTGTAAGGTACAATATCATCTATCACATCCTCTGATCCAGATGCTTTCTTTAGCATAAGCCCGTCTGAAAAATCTGGATCCCATCCTGTCTCCACAGGTTTCATCACGCCAACATTTAACCCTCTTCTGATAGAAAAATATGCACTAAGAGCGCAAGCGACTACTGTTTTACCAACTCCAGTTCCTGTCCCTGTTACAAATATCGATTTCACTATTCGATTACAGAAAAAAATATTAAAGCTACACCTATGAAGAAAGAAGCAATGACAATAGATAACCCTAAATTCCCACTTTCGACGATCTTTTTTTCAAAATCAGGAGAAAACACGGCCCCGACAACCTTTGTCCCTAATACCAGGATTAAAACGTAAATTACTGAATAAACAAATACCTCTAAAAGATTGCCAAGCATCTCTTCCTCTTCTTACTTTGAAAGATAATAGACTAGACTGTCTAAAGCAGAGGTAAAAAAGAGATTCCGTATTTTCACATGTTCTGGTGCCCTAACCGGAACAGGAGAAAGGTTCAAAATTCCCTTTACCTCAGCTTCCACCAATAAATCTGCTACTTTTTGAGCTTCTTGAGGAGGTACGGTTATTATGCCTATCTCTATGTTTCTTTGTTTTACCACCTCTTTTAAGCTATCAACGTGAAGTATTTCCACTGGTTTTCCGAGCCTCTCGGATATCCTTCCCGTAACTCCTACCGGATCTATATCAAAGGCTGCAACTATTTTGTAATTTTGTTTTAGAAAATCTTTGTAGACCAGAATCGCACTCCCTAGGTTCCCTATACCCACAACTGCTATCCTCCATTCCCTATTGATCCCCAGTATATCTTTAATGTGGTTTTTGAGATCTTTTATTCTGTATCCCATTCCTCTGACGCCAAATTCTCCGAAATATGCAAAATCTTTCCTTACCTGCGCCGGATTTACATTACACATTGCCGCCAGCGTTGCACTTGACACCACTTTCTCGTTTTTCGATTCCAGTTCATCCAGACACTTTAAATAATTGGATAATCTTCTTACTGTTGCTTCTGGGATCTTAGAGTACTTAGCCAATCGACCACCCCATTTAAAAGGCTCTTTGGATTTTTCAACGTACTATTTTACTATCAGTTATGGATAAAAAAAATCAAGAGAAAAATTTCTCAAGCTTTTAACAAAATCAACTCCGTAGCCCAAGCACATCTTCCATCGAGTATATACCTTCAGGTTTCCCCATTATCCATTTTGCTGCAAGAAGAGCCCCTTTTGCAAAATTTTCTCTGGATGTAGCTTTATGAGTTATTTCAAGTCTCTCTCCTATGCCAAGGAACATAACGGTATGCTCACCAACCACATCTCCACCCCTTATGCTAAATACGCCAAGTTCTTCGTTTTTCCTTTCCCCCACAATTCCACTTCTCCCGTAAACTGATTGCCAGTTTATCTCTAGATTCGTGCTCACAATAATATCTCTTAGCCTGAGTGCTGTCCCACTGGGAGCATCCTTTTTCATCCTATGATGTACTTCAAGTATTTCCACGTCATAATCCTTTCCGAGGAGTTTAGAAACCGTTCTTACTATGTTAAACATCACATTCACACCCACGCTCATGTTAGGTGAAATGACAACCCTTACGTTTTTTGCCCTTAATATTTCCTCTGCCTCCTTATCTTTGAAACCAGTTGTGCCTATTACTATTGCCTTATTTTTATCTTTGGCGATCCTAAAATGCTGTAAGGCTGAAGATGGTTCGGTGAAATCGATTACTACATCACATGCATCGACTACACTCATTAGATCATCCACTACGGCTAACTCCTTTTCAACAATCCCTAAATCCTTAAGTGTCCTTCCTACTGCCGGATGCTCCCTTTTTTCTACTGCCCCCACTATTTCAAATCCTTCCATTTTTTGAGAAAGACTGAGAATCGTCCTTCCCATCTTACCAAGCGCGCCTGTAACAATGAGTTTAATCATGCCTTTATCTCCTGTAAAGACCGTATTTCTTCGATATTTCTTCGAGATACTTACTCGTTTTTTCCGAAGGAGAACACAAAGGCAGCCTGAGTTCTCTTTCCGTCAATCCCATAAAGTACAATATCTCTTTGATAGGGATAGGGTTTGTCTCCACAAATATTGCTTGGAAAAAAGGAAGTAAATAGGTATTGATTCTTACAGCTTTTTCCACATTTTTTTCTATCATAAAGGCCTCAAACAACTCCTTCATCATTTTCGGTATTGCGTTAGAGGCAACTGATATGACCCCAGTAGCTCCCACACTCATAAGAGGTAGGAAAAGATTATCATCGCCTGAAAGAATCGCAAATTTTCCCTCGGTAAGTCTATAAATTTCCGCAGCCTGAACCACTGAGCCTGATGCCTCCTTTATACCCACTATATTTGGTATTTCTGCAAGACGTGCTACAGTTTCTGGAGACATGTTGACACCTGTTCTTCCTGGTATATTGTAAAGAATAATAGGGATATCTACCTCTTCGGCCACTCTTTTGAAATGTCTGTATAAACCCTCTTGAGTCGGCTTGTTGTAGTATGGTGTCGTAAGAAGGCACATATCAGCTCCAAGCTTCTTTGCTGCCTCTGTCAACTCTATTGCCTCATGGGTACTATTCGATCCTGTGCCCGCGATGACAGGAACCTTCTTTTCCACAAATTTTACAGTTAATTCTATAACCCTCTCGTGCTCCTCGTAAGTTAAGGTTGGTGCCTCGCCTGTTGTGCCACAAGGTACAAGCCCGTCCACCCCATTTTCGATCTGAAAGCTTATAAGCCTTTTTAAGGAATCCTCATCTATTTTGTTATCCTTAAAAGGCGTTACAATAGCCGTGAATACGCCTTTCAATATCATAGCTTCCCTCCCTTAAATGACTGCTTCCCGATGGAGTCTCCCCTCGAATATGAACCTTACTTCACCTTCGAGAAAAACCCCATCTTCGATATAAACATAAAGTATCTCACCACCCTTTGTTATAATTTTAGTTGGTGTGTTTATAAGTCCCTTCTCCTTTAAAACCACAACAGAGGCAACAGCGCCTGTTCCACATGCGTAGGTCTCTCCCTCAACCCCTCTTTCATATGTACGCACTATAATTTCGTCGTTTTTGTTAATCTTTACAAAATTCACGTTAGTCCCTGAAGGACTAAAGGCTGAATGGAATCGTATCTCCCGACCTAATTCTTCTACGGGAGCATTATCAATATTCTCATAAAGGAGGACCACGTGTGGTACACCTGTGTTTACACTACTTACAAAGATCTCTCTATCATTCAGTTTTATCTCATAGTCAAGCTTTAGTGAATGAGGCTCAGTCAACTGCACTTTAACTCTTCTACCTTCCACCTCTGCTTTTATGACTCCCGATAGTGTTTCGAAACTCATCTTTTTGGGGGCAATTCCCGTTTCATAGGCAAAGCGTGCAACACACCTTCCGCCGTTTCCACACATCTCGGCCTCTGATCCATCAGAGTTGAAAAATCTCCACTTAAAATCCGTGATCTGTGAACATTCTACTAGGATCACCCCATCGGCTCCAACGGATAAGTGTCTTCTACAGATTTTTTTAACGAATTCCTGAATGTCTGGAAAATTTTTGTCTATAACTCCATCCCTGTTGTCTATTATTATAAAATCGTTTCCACTTGCACTCATTTTGAAAAATTTTACGTGCATCATAAAATCCCCTCTTTTAACACTCCAGGTACAATCTCGTTCTTTACTAAATCTCTGAAAGTCTCCCTTTTTCTTATCAAGTAGGCATCCTTACCAGAAACGAGGACTTCCGCTGGCCTTCTCCTTTCATTATAGTTTGAAGACATAGAAAATCCATAGGCACCAGCACTCATAATGGCAAGAAGATCTCCTTCGTTCTGATTTGGAATAAGCCTATCCTTTGCAAAAAAATCGCTCGATTCACATATGGGACCCACAACATCTACTTTAATTTGCTCAGATCCTTTACTACTTACAGGTAAAATCTCGTGATGGGCATTATAAAACGCCGGTCTTAAAAGATCATTCATAGCGGCATCCACAATGTAAAAGGTTTTGTCTTTGGTCCTTTTCACGTATATGATTCTTGTGAGAAGAACTCCGCTATTACCGACTATCACCCTCCCAGGTTCAAGAATAAGAGTGTAATCTTTCCCTTTAAGGAGAGCCTGTATTTCTCTACCATATTCTTCAGGATGTGGAGGTATCTCATCTTTGTATGGTATACCCAGTCCCCCTCCAATATCCAAGTATTTTATATCAACTCCAGAATTTCTAAGTCTCTCTCCCAAATTCATAAGTGAAACAAGTGCCTCGAGGAATGGAGAAATTTCAAGTATCTGCGATCCTATATGCGAAGAGACACCCACAGGTTTGAGATATTTATCATCCTTAATTGTTAAATAGAGTCTTTCAGCGTCCGAAATCGCCAGTCCAAATTTATTCTTTCTCAATCCTGTAGTTATATACGGGTGAGTTTTGGGATCTATGTCTGGATTGACTCTTATAGAGACATTTGTCTGTTTCTTACTTCTGTGCGCAATCTCTCTTAGTCTGTTTAATTCACTTTCCGACTCCACGTTAATAAGGAGAATCTTCTTCTTTACAGCTCTTTCAATCTCTTCATCTGTTTTCCCAACGCCTGAAAAAACGATCTTTTTGGGAGAGATTCCAGCTTTTAAAGCTTTCTGCAATTCTCCCCCTGATACAACATCTGCACCACTTCCAAAAGTTTTAAGAAGACTGAGTATCGCAAGATTTGAATTGGCTTTAACTGAATAACAAACTAGGTGAGGTATCTCGCCGAAGGACGAATCAAAAACTGCATAATGTCTTTTTAAGGTTTTTGCACTATAAACATATACAGGCGTTCCAAACCTCTCACTAATATCCTTTAATGGAACATCCTCGCAATAAAGCTCATTTTGCTTATACGTAAAAAAGTGCATCACTCTTCTCCTATATGGACTATGGCGTAATTAGAATCTTCACTTTCATCTCCACCGTAACTAACAGATCTCACGATGTAGTAGACGTACCTTCCTTTCGGATACTCACGGTCTACAAAAATAGTATGTTCAGCGGTCACCTCTCCTATCCTTTCGAGTTTATTTTGGGCGCTCCTATAAATTCGAAACGCTTTTATAACATCTTTTTTCTCAATCTGCCAAGAAATGTTTATAGCGTCTTCCTTTTTTTCAGCAATTACGTTAAAAGGTGGCAACACAAACTTATCAGGTTTATAGACGATCTCAATCCTCTTACCCTCTCCTTCTAAAATTAGATTCTCTTCCTTTCTTAATTTCCGTACTTCATAAACATAGGTTCCTTCTTTTTTTATCGTACTGTCCCTATAAAAAGATAAATCGATCGGTTTTTCATTTAACGGAAAAAAAGAGTAGCTACCTTTATCATATCTGTAAACATTGTAAAAATAACCCTCCTCCTTTTCCCACTTGATTTCAATTATTCCTCCCACATTTCTAATTTCAACCCCTTTTACAGTCCCGGGCGGTTTTTTCCATGTTATAGAAAACGGATTTGACGGACCAATATTTAAACCATCCTTTGTGTAAGGATAAACTCTGTAAACGTAAGTCAAATTTGGGATTAGCTCTTCGTCAAAAAAGTATATTCGATCTTTATAGCGCGTTACAAATTCGGAAGACTTTATTTTTAGATCCCTTTCTTTTTCACCTATCTTTCTCCCTTCCTTTTTTTCTTCCCGTATAATTTTGAATCCGTCAAGTTCTATCTGTGACGATCGATCTTTTGGAATTGAAAAAGAAAGAAAAAGAATACCGTCTTTTACATCTCCTTTCAGGTCACTTATAACATATGTAGGTGAAATAGATTTGGGGATAGGCGAAGCCTTTTTCCCACAAGTAGTAAGCGAAACGATCAGGCTAAGAATCAAGATAAGCCTTTTCCCTTTCAATCTGAATCTCCACCTCCCGGAAGGATGCCCCACCAGTTGTTTTCCTCATTGTTATTATTTTATAGGGATCCATAAGTTCGTAAATGTCCTCTTCAAATAACTGACAGAAACTCTTTAGCTCTTCTATTTTAAGATCTTTTAGTTTTATTCCACGTCTTTCGCATTCTTTCACCATTCTACCCACGGTTTTATGGGCATCTCTAAAAGGCATACCTTTAGCGACAAGATACTCTGCTATTTCAGTAGCTTCTATGTAGCTACTCTGAATTGCGTCTTCCATACCTTTTCTGTTCAACTGCATTTCTTTAATACACAAGACCATTATAGAAAGTGAGGCTTTTGTTATGTCCAGTGCATGAAAGAGCGCTTCTTTGTCCTCCTGTAAATCCCTGTTATACGTTGAAGAAAGGCCTTTAAATAAAATCAAAAGGCTAAGAAGATCACCTATAACCCGAGATGTCTTTCCTCTTATTAGCTCTAGAACGTCAGGATTCCTCTTGTGAGGCATTATGCTACTTCCAGTAAGTAATCTTTCAGGCAACTTAAAAAAGGAAAATTCATCGCTAGAGAATATGATAAGATCCTCACACAATCTTGAAAGGTGAATCATTATCATTGAGAAAGCATATAGGGTATCTAGTATAAAATCTCTGTCAGAGACGGTATCCATACTGTTTTCCGTGATTCTAGAGAAACCAAGCCTTTCTCTTAAATATTCCCTGTCGAGTGGCAAAGTGGACCCGGCAAGAGCGCCTGAACCGAGTGGCATAGCATCAACTGCTCTTAAAGCATTTTTTAATCGCTCCCTGTCTCTTTTAAACATAAAGTAATAGGACAGGATATAGTGCGAGAAGGGAACAATCTGAGCTTTTTGCAAATGAGTGAAACCAGGCATGATAGCGTCCTTTTCAGTTTCTGCTTTTCTTATGATGCATCTCATAAGTTCTAAAAGTTCTTCTTCAACCTGTTTTAGTTCGTGTCTCAAAAACAATCTCGTATCTAAAGAGACTTGATCATTTCGGCTTCTGCCTGTATGTAGCTTCCTTCCAGGTTCCCCAATCTTTTCTACTAATCTTGCCTCAATATGCATATGTATATCTTCCAGCTTTTCTGAGAAATTAAAAACCCCACCTTCTATTTCTTCTTTTATTTCTTCTAAGGCCTTTACGATTTTTCTTTTTTCCTCTTCTGAAATCAGTCCCTGTTTTTCCAACATTTCAGCGTGAGCTATACTACCGATTATGTCGTAAAGATAAAGTCTCTTATCTATATGGATAGACGCCGTAAACCTTTCCACTAAATCGTGTGTGACTTCCGAAAATCTTCCGTCCCAGGGTTTCATCTTCTCTCTCCAAAGATGGCAGTTCCAATCCTTAACATTGTGGCGCCTTCCTCTATGGCAACTTCAAAATCCTGAGACATTCCCATCGACAATTCGGTCATGTTCATAGCGAGTCTCTCATTGGCAATATATAGAATTTCCCTAAGCTTTCTGAAGTGAGGTCTAGAATTCTCTGGCTCAGGAGAATAGGGAGGTATTATCATAAGTCCTATAGGCTCTATATTTTTCATGTCCTTTGCTTTCTTCAAAATATCGAAAAGTTCCTCCTCTGACCTTATCCCAGATTTAGTTTCCTCTCCAGCTAAATTCATTTGAAAGAGGACTTTTAATGGCTTATTAGGAACATTGAGTAATTCCAAAATTCTAAGTCTGTCTATTGAATGAACGTATGAAAAGATATGAGGTACGTATTTTGCCTTGTTCGTTTGAATGTGACCTATCATATGCCAGATTACATTTCTCTCCCTGAGAAACTCCCACTTTTTTTTCGCTTCCTGAACGTAATTCTCTCCTATATCTACTAAGCCTTCATCTAAAGCCTCTAGGATTTTTTCTACACTGACACCTTTTGTAACCCCTATCAATTTTATGTTTGCTGGGTCCCTTCCTGATCTTTCACATGCCTTTTCGATTCTACTTCTTACGATTCTTAGTGATTCTCTTACGGATATCACGAAAGGATGCCCAAGTTTTGGAGAGCCTCTGTAACCTCGCAGATGGGTAACCCTATCACGTTTGCGTAAGACCCCTTTATCTCTTTTATCATGTAACCCCCTTTTCCTTGTATCGCATATGATCCGGCTTTTCCAAAGGGTTCTGACGTTTTAATATATTTTATGATTTCCTCATCTGTGAGGTCTTTTATAAAGACTTTTGTCTCTACTGCATGGGTATAGTAAATGTTCCTTTGTAAATTCACTATGCTGAATCCTGTTATAACCTTGTGCCATTTGCCTTTTAGCGTTTTGAGTGTCATAAAAGCGTGCTCTTCATTTTTCGGCTTTCCAATAAGTTTGTTTTTATAGACCACTACTGTGTCAGCACCAATTACCCACTTATCAGGGAAGTAGTTTCCTATTGTTAAAGCTTTCTCCAAAGAGATCCTAAGTACGTAACTTTTCGGCGACTCCCCTTTCTTTCTCTCCTCTTTTATAGACGGAGGCACTATCGAAAATGGTATGCCTAGAGTCCTAAGAAGGTCTACCCTCCTTGGAGACTCACTCGCCAGTATAATAGAATGACCATTTTTCAGCTGGAACATAGATCTGTTAAATTATATAAAAATTGGGACAAATTCAAGATAAAATTCTAAAGACAAACTACTAGAGGAGGTTCAAATGACAATCCAAATAACTACTACGGCCGACAAGAAGCAGGTTCTTGAGGAGATTGCAAAAAAACTTTTGGAAGAAAGACTGATTGGATGCGCCCAGATCATTGGTCCTGTGAAAAGCATTTATTGGTGGGAGGGTAAAATTGTAGAAGAGGAAGAGTTCCTCTGCTTCATGAAGACAAAGGCGGAACTTTTTGATGCGGTTAAAGACATGATAAAAGACCTCCACCCTTATGAGGTACCGGAAATTATCGGAATAAAGGCCGAGATGGTATCCAGAGATTACGAACTTTGGCTCGAGAATGAAACAAAAAATAAACCAAACGATTGACCAAAATCTCTAGAAATTGTAATATTTAGAAAAAAGACAGGAGGATCCATGATTCACGGCGATCAGGGAGAGTTTTTTAATGCAGCTGACTACTTTATAGATAGGAATATCAGGCAGGGCAGAGGCCACAAGATAGCAATTTATACGGAACACAGAAACTACACGTATAATGATGTCCAAAAAATGGTGAACAAAACCGGAAACGGTTTCAGAGAGCTAGGTGTACGGATAGATGATAGAATAGCTATGCTCATATTGGATTCACCCGTTTTTTATGCGGTATTTTTTGGAGCAATAAAAATTGGAGCGGTTCCGATTCCTCTTAATACCATGCTTACACCTGACGACTACGAGTATTACCTAAATGATAGTAGGGCAAAAGTGCTTGTGGTCTCGGAGGAACTCTATCCTTTAATAAAAGGCATAAAAGGTGATCTACCTTACTTAAGAGACCTCATAATAATCTCTGAGACAGAAGGTGCACATGCGCCCTTTAAGCAAAAATACAAACATGCTCCTTCTGAGTTAAAACCAGAATTTACAACAAGGGATGACGTAGGTTTCTGGCTTTATAGTTCGGGATCGACAGGATCTCCAAAAGGGGCGATTCACTCACAATATGACATGGTAGTTACTTCCAAAGCGTATGCCCAGGGTATTTTGAATCTAAATGAAAACGATATTTGTCTTTCTGCATCCCGACTTTTCTTTGCATATGGGCTAGGTGGAGGTATGTACTTTCCTCTTTCCGTTGGAGCATCAGCTGTGTTGAGTCCAAAAAGACCAACTCCTGAGCATATATTCTCATTGCTCAGAAGGTTTCGTCCAACAGTCTTCTTTGGAATTCCCACACTTTACGCTCAGATGCTGGAATATAAAGAGAAAGAAGATAAGATGAAAGGGACACCACCTGATCCTAATGCGGATCATGAATTTGCGTCAGTCAGAGTGTGCGTCTCATCGGGGGAGGCGCTACCTCCAGATATATTCTATAGGTGGAAAGAGAGGTTCGGTATCGAAATAATAGATGGGATCGGATCTACCGAGGTGCTACATATATTTTGTTCGAACAGACCGGGCGAAATAAAACCAGGCTCAGCGGGTAAGCCCGTTCCAGGCTATGAACTAAAAATTGTTGATGAGGAAGGAAGAGAAGTGCCGCAGGGTCAAATTGGTACGCTTCTTGTGAAAGGCGAGAGCATTGCCCAGCAATACTGGAAAAAAAGGGAAAAAACTAGGCTTACTATGCAGGGCGAATGGATAAACACTGGAGATAAGTTTTTCGTTGACGAGGACGGCTATTACTGGTACGCCGGAAGATCCGATGATATGCTCAAAGTTGGCGGAATATGGGTCTCTCCAATCGAGGTAGAAAATTGCATTAGACAACATCCATCGGTCTCTGAGGTGGCTGTTGTTGGAAAAGAGGATGAAAACGGCTTAGTAAAACCGAAAGCGTATGTAGTGCTTAAAGATGGATATGATCCGTCCGAAGCACTAGAAGCTGAGATAAAGCAATGGGTTCTTGATAGACTTGCAAAGTACAAATACCCACGTTGGGTGGAGTTTGTAAAAGAATTACCAAAAAGCACTACCGGGAAAATTCAACGATTTAAACTCCGGTAGTTAATGGAATGGAGGGGGAACTTAGATCAAGGCCATTTGTAAGTCTGATATTGGCAAGTACTTTTAACGCCTGGGCATTTTACTCGTTAGTTCCCACCCTTCCTTTATATCTTTTTGAAACTCTCGGCTTGAGTTTTTCCGAGATAGGTCTTGTAATCTCATCTTTTTCCATATCTGTGATACTATTCCGCCCTTTTGCAGGATACATAGTCGATAGAATTCCAAGAACAAAATTGCTGAAAATTACCTTGGCAGCTGTGTCTTTAATATACGCCATTTATCCCAGTCTAGATAAGAAAGAAGAACTGATAATCTTGAGAATCCTTCACGGTATCCTGTTTGGGATAAGTTCATCAGCCCTCTCCGCCATCGCAGCTGACTCTGCTTCCCTTTCTAAGATTGGTCAGGCCATATCCCTTTACTCTCTTACAATACCCCTTGGCATGATAATTGGATCAGTTACCGGACTTACGCTCCTTAAACACTTGGGTGCTCAGGTTATGTTTCAAGTGACTCTTTTTGTTTCGTTACTTTCGTTATTTTTCACAATTTTTTTAGGCAGTTTTTATCCATTAAAAGAGAAAAAACACAAATCTGTTATAAGCGATCTCCTACTTAAAGACGCTATCCCTTTTTCCCTATCCATGATTTTTCCCATGGTAATATACGGAGCAGTCAATACATTTGTAAGTATCCATGCAAAGCAGACGGGCCTTCGCTCAGTAGAAGTGTTTTTTCTGCTTTTTTCCATATTCTTATTACTTGCTCGTTTTTTCACCGGCAAATTGTTTGACAGGGGCAAGATAAGGACTCTTTTATTTACTGGGATTGTTCTAATATTTTTTGGTACGCTCGGTCTTGGTTTTTCAATGACTGATTGTCATTTCTTTCTTTCTGGAATTTTGTGCGGTTCAGGATTTGGTATACTTATGCCTACTTGTCAAGCTGCAATAAATGTGATAGCAGAACCACAAAAGCGAGGCTCAGCTAATTCAACTTATTTCCTATCATATGACCTTGGAATTGGTGTTAGTTCATACATGTTGGGGCACCTGCTAGATACCACACCTGTGGGCAGTGTATACTTGGCCCTTTCTTTACTTTGTTTAGTTTCAGCTTTTCTAATGTTTAAGTTTGCGATACCTCAGTTTGAAATTAGAGCAGCACCTAGATATCGTCAGCTATGACTCCTTCTTTTTCTTTTTTTTCGGTCTAAACTTTCCGAATGTACCCTTCCATATTTTTCCTCTCCTTGTTTTTCTATCTCCTTTTCCCATACTTGCCTCCCTAAAACTGAATAGATATTTTTACTTCTAAGTCCTAAGTTATGTCAATCAACAAAAAGTCCCATGACTTGTCCCGTTTTTAAATCAACGAGTCCCCTATCAGAAATACGAAAAAATGGAATTGCCGGGGTAGTGAACGTCTCGAGGGAAAGCAAAGGCTTTTCCCATCTAATCCCCATTTTCTTTGCTTTTTCATTTAAAATTCCTATACGTTTAACAACTTCCTCGTAAGAAAGATTCGATATGAGTGAACCAATTGGTAAAGGAAGCTCTTCAACAATGCACTCTTTCTCAACAATGACCATCCCACCCCCCATCTCTAGAATCCTGTTTACAGCCTTTGCCATATCCCTTGGTTCTATACCAATAGCCAAAATTCCGTATGTCTCCCACACACTACTTGTAGCACATGCTCCGAATTTTATACCTGTACCTCGAACTAGATAGTTGTAACAACCATCGTCTGTAATATAGGATATCTGTGCTATATCATTCTTTGGATCCGCCCTTATTTCCCCGTCAATTGGATATACCTCCTCAATAATCTCTTTCGTTACGAGCTCTGTAACCTGTTGTATCAATCTGACTTTTACCTTACCCCTTTTTGCAGTTTTGATTAAAAAATCTTCAGGTGTTACTTTCCGTAATTTCAATCCCTGGATTTGGAGTGACTTTTTGTTGCCTTGACTGTAAAGATAACCATCCCTAACTACTATTTTTCCATTGGATATTACTATTTCCGGATCTATCTTTTTTATTTCAGGTGTAACAACTATGTCAGCATATCTGCCCGGTGAAATTCCTCCTATCTTTCCGTCCAATCCAAAATGCGTGGCAGGATTTAAAGTTGCCATTTGTATGGCCACCACAGGGTTTATCCCTTTTTCAATTGCCCTGTTGACGACATAGTCCATATAACCTTTATCAAGAATGTCTTCTGGAGACATGAAATCACTCACGAGAACTATTCTTCTGGTGTCCAGATTTGACCCACTTAGTCCTAAGAGACAGTTCACATCGCTACGTACACTCCCTTCTCTTATCATTACATAAAGTCCCAATCTCAATCTTTCAAGAACCTCGTCATACGTTATCGGTTCATGACATGAGCTTACCCCTGTTAATACGTAATCTTGCAGTTTTTCTCCCTTGCACCCCGCAGAGTGTCCTTCTAAAGTCTTTCTCATTTTAAAAGCATAGGGAACAAGTTTGAAGAATATTTCATGTCCTCTCAGCACCTCCTGCCAAAAGGCCTCTCCAATGCCAACAACTGCATCGAGTTTAAGAAGTCTAACAATCGCTTTAAAATCTGGAATCTTTCGTTTTGCACCCTCGCATAGGGTTATAAAGGGGGGAACTGTAGCGAATACTTTTACTGGCTCTCCTTTTGTTGCCTTCAAATAGGTTATCATTCCATCGACATCTGTTTTGAACGAGATATCAAGAAGCTCAGTAATCACGCTTGTTACGCCCCTTTTTACTGCATATTTTAGAATTTCATGGGGGTGACAATAGGCAAGAATATGGGCATGACCGTCTATAAGACCGGGAATTATATACTTTCCTTTCAAATCCAAAAATTCAGTTTTTGGACCAGCCATCCATTCAAGATCTTTATCTACTCTAACTATCCATTTTCCTTTAATTGCAACTGAATATCCCTCTAATATTTCACCGGTGTACACATTAACAAGTTTACCTCCCATAAGTAAAAGGTCAACGGGCTTTTTTCCGTGTGACGAACGTAAAATAGAAAGGATCTCTTTCACCTCCTTAGTATGCATGTCTACCTCCGGAGAGCTGTTTCGAAAAAGGTAATCTTTTTATCATCTTGTGTCAACAAAGCAGTTTTTTAGACCATCTTTAAATGTTATAAATGGTATAATAAAAGCATATAGTGATGTTCTTCGAAAAGTTAAGAGATAATTTTTACCGAGTCGTCATTCCTCTTAACTTAGAATCTCTAAAATCAGTGAATGTGTATGTTGTTAAGGGTGAAAAAAATGGACTTATCGTAGATACAGGTATGGGTGATAACGAGATTTTTTTAAAGATCCTTCATATTTTAAGTCATGTGGGAATTGAACCTGAGGAAACCAAGGTAGTGGTAACCCACTTTCACATAGATCATATTGGTTTCGCAAAGAAAATGCTTCAAACCGGATGCGAGCTTCTATTGAGCATAACCGATTGGGAAAAAGCAAAAAAGATAAGGAGTGCATCCTTAAAAGAAGAGGCTTTTTCTTTTCTTTGGATGTGCGGGTGTCCCCTGAACAGAGAAAACTTTTCTTTTTTCGATGAAGTAGATCAAGTTTACGAAATTGAAGAGACGGACCATATCTCTTTTTTGTCAGAAGGCGACATAATAGAGGTAGGTCAGTACAAGTTCATTTCTATTTTAACACCGGGACACACCCCCGGTCATGTCACACTATATGAACCAACCACACAAATTTACATATCTGGTGATCACTTACTGAATGAAATATCCCCTACAGTGCAGGCAAGAGCTATACATGATGATCCGTTAAGGGATTATTTGGCAAGTCTGAATAGGGTCTCAAGATTACCAATCAATCTGGTGCTTCCATCCCATGGGGAACCGTTTTTTAACGCAAAAAGAAGGATAGAAGAACTTTTTCTTCATCATGAAAAAAGGCTTAAGGAAATTATTCGCCTTCTAAAAAAGAAACAAAGAACCATATATGAACTTGCTTCTCTTATGGAATGGGATATCCATAAATTTGATTTTCACGGGCTCCCCATAAGACATAAGATATTTGCTATGGGCGAGGCACTAGCCCATGCCAATTTCTTAAAAAAGGAAGGAAAAATCGAGTATAATTTTGACATTGATGGAAGAGTTTATTTGCGTTCCATTGAATCGAAAGAGACTTTTTTTTAACCTTGGATATCGCAGAAATTTCCTTTTCTTAAGTACCTTACAATCATAGATTCATATTGAGAACAGAAAAATAGGCATTCAAAAAAATAATAGGTCATTCAATGAACCAAAGGTTTATCCGCATAAAATACATTGGTCTTATAATACCACTTACGAAATTTTCATATAAGGAAGAAAAGCTAAAAAGCTTGGGAAAAATCTTATAGTATGATAGTCCGGGATGATAGTTTTTATTTCCATACAAACCAAAATTTAGGACAGTTTTATTTTTATAGGTCATTTTACAAAAAAAGTAGACTAATGGTTAGACTAAAAATATAAAAAAATGTCGCATATCTTGTTCAAGATTATCCTCGTCGATTCATCCCAGCATGTATATGGGAGAAACACAAGAATGGTCAAAAAAACGCTCATTATAAGAGATGCCACTTTTGACATTTGGAAGCATTTAAAGAAAACTCGCTAACCACAGCGGAAATCAGATTTACTTTTTTATGTAACATTTTTACTACCCCTATTTCCAGGTTTGGCAGACATAAAGGTACTCCCATCTCCCATTTGATCAGAATTTTAGTCAATCGTTATGGACTCAGAATGTTACTTCATCACTATTCATATTAAAAAAGACTCTTCCAAAAAAAGAGGTTAGCCAAGTCTGGAAGAGTCAAACCACATCTTCTGAAGATTATAAGCGGACTAGACGAAAATTTGGCCTAAGAAGTAAAAAGAAATACATATAAAGTCCACTGTATAAAAAAGATAAAAATACTTTCAAAAGAGCCAAGGTATTTTAAGCCTGGTATCAAGGAATTTTAGCTTCAAGGATTCTTGCCCGATGGGATCGAGGATAGAGTGTAATATCATCAGTAATCTTTTTAAATTACCAGTACAGAGTATAGTTCCAAAAAAGTTGTTTTAGAGGTTACCAGTGCCTAGGTTTAGATGTGTTTTCTTGAATTTAAAGAATCATCAATACATTTGAAGTCTAATGTGCTAAAAAAGTTAGATTTCCTCTTGAATGCGACTTGTGATAATCTGTTAAAAGCATGCTAAATAAGATACCTTCAGCCTTTCGAAATGATTATGTATAAGGAAAAAGAATTAAGGAAAATAGCCCTCAAATACATAAAAACCCACAATACTATGACTATAGCTACCTGTTTAAATGATGTCCCTTGGGCAACTGACGTGTTTTATGCGAGCGAGGGTTTTACCCTTTATTTTATATCCAACCCTAGTGTGTGCATTCACTGTAAAAATCTAGCTTTGAATCCACGTATATCTGTTGCTATAAGTGAGGACTACAGATTGAAAAGTATGAAGGATTGGAGAAAGATTAAGGGTATACAGATGGAGGCTCACGCAGAGATCCTTGAAAAAAGGGAAGACGTTTTGAAAGCTGTAAGAATCTACATAAAGAAGTATCCCTTTACTTCATTTTATCTTAAAAGACTCTTCGACATATCAGAATACACTTTCACAGAAAAACTGCTCATGAGACTTAAGATACTCCCAGCTTTTTCCCCGTCGTCCGAGAATAGGTTTTACAGGGTTATTCCCAAAAGGGTCTACCTTGTAGACAACGAAAAAAGTTTTGAAAAAAGATTAGAAGTCCCAATATAAGCTCAAGTTGCATTTGTTCAGATAGTGATTATAATTAGAAATACAAAGGTATTAACAAAAAAGGAGAGAGAAAATGAATTGGGATAAGCTTACGATAAAAGCTCAAGAGGCAATAAGTGCGGCTCAGAGAAAGGCGGATTCTTTGCGACATCAGATGCTAGAAAATGAGCATCTGCTTTTTACATTAATTTCACAAAGAGACGGGGTAGTAAAACCTATACTGGACAAACTTGGCGCAAATTCTGCCTTAATCCTCAGCGAGATTGAAAAAGAGCTAAAAAAGATACCTTCTGTTGAAGGACTTACCCAGGTTTACATATCTCCGAGATTAAGGGAAGCACTAACAGTAGCATTCGATGAGGCAGAAAGATTGAAAGATGAATATGTAAGCACAGAACATCTTCTCATTGGGATCTCAGAATCTAAGGAAAGCCCTTCACATAGAATTTTAAAAGATCAGGGTGTAACAAAGGAATCTATTTACTCAGTGCTTAAAGAAATAAGGGGAAGCCAGAGAGTTACAGACCAGTCACCAGAGGATAAGTATAGAGCTTTAGAACGGTATTGTAGAGATTTAACAGAGGAAGCGAGAAAAGGTAAACTGGACCCGGTCATAGGGCGGGATGAAGAGATAAGAAGAGTCATGCAGGTTTTGTCCAGAAGGACAAAAAACAATCCTGTGCTCATTGGAGAACCTGGAGTGGGAAAAACTGCAATAGTTGAAGGTTTAGCTCAGAGAATAGTAAAGGGTGATGTTCCGGAGACTTTGAAAAATAAAAGAGTCTTAGCTCTCGATATGGGAGCACTCCTTGCCGGAGCAAAATATAGGGGCGAATTTGAAGATCGACTAAAGGCTGTGCTTAAAGAAATCGAAGAAGCTGAAGGTTCAATAATTTTATTTATAGATGAATTACACACAATCGTCGGAGCAGGCAGCGCTCAGGGGGCTATAGACGCGTCTAACATGCTTAAACCAGCTTTAGCAAGGGGTGAATTGCGGTGTATAGGTGCCACAACCCTTGACGAATATAGGAAATACATAGAGAAAGATGCGGCCCTTGAGAGGCGGTTTCAGCCAGTGTACGTGGGGGAACCAAATGTAGAAGAAACTATTGCAATACTCCGAGGTTTAAAAGAAAGATATGAGATCCACCACGGAGTTAGAATAAAAGACTCTGCTATAATAGCGGCAGCTACCCTGTCTCACAGATACATAACTGATAGGTTTTTGCCTGACAAAGCCATAGACTTAATAGATGAGGCAGCCTCCAGGCTTAGAATGGAGATAGATAGTGTTCCAACAGAAGTGGACGAAATCGAAAGAAAAATGATGCAGATTCAGATAGAGATAGAGGCTCTGAAAAAAGAAAAAGATGATGCTTCTAAAGAGCGAAGGGAAAAACTAGAAAGAGAACTTCTAGAGCTCAAAAAAGATGTGGAAGAAAAAAGAAAACATTGGGAAAGAGAGAAGGCTCTGATAACTGCCATACGTGAGATTAAGGAAAAAATAGAAGCCGCAAAGTACGAAGCGGATCAGTTTGAAAGAAAAGGCGACTTTGAAAAAGTGGCTGAAATAAGGTATGGAAGGATAGTAAGTCTGGAGAAGGAACTAAAGGAAAAAAATGAAGAACTCCAAAAATTACAAAAAAAGAGAAGGATGCTTAAAGAGGAAGTGGATGAGGAAGATATAGCAAAGGTGGTTTCTAAGTGGACAGGTATACCCGTACACAAGATGCTAGAAGGAGAGATGGAGAAATTAGTCAAAATGGAAGAAAGACTTCACAAAAGGATCATCGGTCAGGAAGAGGCTGTAATTGCCGTTTCTAACACGATTAGGAGAGCAAGGGCTGGACTGCAGGATCCGAACAGGCCTTTAGGGTCATTTCTTTTCCTTGGTCCTACAGGAGTCGGAAAAACCGAACTGGCAAAGGCACTTGCAGAATTTCTCTTTGATGATGAGCAGGCAATAGTAAGAATTGATATGAGTGAGTATATGGAAAAACACTCAGTTGCTAGGTTGATTGGAGCACCTCCAGGATACGTGGGCTACGAGGAAGGTGGTTATTTAACAGAAGCTATCAGGAGAAGACCATACTCTATAGTATTACTCGATGAGGTGGAAAAGGCACATCCCGAAGTATTCAATGTACTTTTACAAGTTTTAGATGATGGAAGATTGACAGATGGACAGGGAAGAACAGTTGACTTCAAAAACACGGTTATCATCATGACATCAAACATAGGAAGTCAATGGATAACCGAAATTGGAGCTAAAAATTATGACGAAATGAAAAGGAGAGTTCAGGAAGCTCTAAAACTCCACTTTAAGCCTGAGTTCCTAAACAGGATCGATGAAATAATAATTTTTAGGAATCTTACCCCAGAAGATATAAAAGCCATCGTTAAACTTCAACTGGAAGCTTTAAACAGAAGAGCAAAAGAAAAAGGAATTGAACTTACTTATTCAGACAGGCTAAAAGATATGCTTGCTAAAGAAGGCTACGATCCTGCATACGGAGCACGGCCTCTTAAAAGACTCATTCAGAAAAAAATTCAGAACGAACTGGCCCTAAAAATATTAAAAGGTGATGTGAAGGAAGGAGATAAAATACTCGTTGATGCTTCACCATCTGGTGAAGTTATATTTCAGAAAGCTGCTTAGGAGTTCTAATTTGTTCACTGAGATTTTCACTTATAAATCGAATGTGTCTTATGATGCCCTCAGTGTTTGTAAGGACATCGACAAAAAGGGGGCCAGCTTCTTTGCGGCATATCTTGCAGTAAAACCGTTCAAGGTGGTTTCCTAGGGCAGACCTTATCTTGGTTTCAGTGAGGAGGATTTCTTTCCTTATTTCATTTATCGCTACATTTTTTGGGTTCTCAATAACCGTTGATGCCATTGCAAGCAATTTTTTTACTCCGTATTCAATATCTTTTAGCTCTCGTATTGCTGCATCGGAGAAAAACGTTCTTCTTTCCTTTTTGATTTCAGCAATTTCCGAGATGTTCAATGCATGGTCTCCTATGCGTTCTATGCTGTGTACCACTACTGTGTAAGCAAAAAGCCTTCTAGTCTGTTCTTCAGTCATCTCAAACGAGGATACTTCCCACAGGTATTTCATTATTTCGGATTCGAGATTATCCACTACAAACTCAACGTAACGAAGATTTCTCCCTATCCCCTTTTCAAAGCGGTAAAGTAGGCCGAATGCATCTTCAACCATACTTTTGGACAGTCTCATTTGCCTCTCAAGTTCCATTTTTACACAATGGAGAGAGAGATCAGGATTTATTAAACATCTTTTATCTAGGTACTCTGGAAAAAGAGGCAACTGTCTTCCTTTTTTTGGGATCAGTCTTTCCAAAAGCTCAGTGACATGATTTATGAGAGGGTAAAATAAAAGGGTTATGAATAAGTTAAATAAGAAGTGAGAAATTGCTATTTTTTGCGGAAGACTCACAGATAAGCTGTCTAGTATATCACAGAAAAAGGAAAAGAATGGTAAAATAACCAGTACGCCCACTAATTTGAATATGACATGAGCTATTGCACACTTTTTTCCATCAGGGCCTGAAACGAGACTGCCGAGTACCGCGGTAAATGTTGTTCCAAGATTTGCCCCTAAAACTACAGGGACCGCCACGTACAGATCTATAATCTCCTTTTGAGCCAAAATTATGGAGATACCGATTGGGATTGAGGAAGATTGAACCACAATGGTGAAAAATAGACTAAAGATAAAAAGGGGTAGAGGATCTCTTCGAGATGAAATGAACTCAGTAAATAGTTTACTTTCTTTTAGATGTTCTGCTGCCTTAGAGAGTAACAGGAATCCGAATAGAAGAAGCCCAAAATAGAAAACGGTCTCTCCTGTTTTTTTCCACCTTTCTTCCGGGGAGAAATAAAGTATAAGACCCAGTATCAAGACAAACGGAGAAAAATCTGTAAACTTCCAGACTACAAGCTGTGCAATAAGCGTTGTGCCGATATCAGCTCCTAGGATAATTGGGAGTGATTCTGAAAGAGTGACAAGACCGGCACTTACCATACTCACTATCATGACTGTTGTGGCTGAGCTACTTTGAAAAAATACGGTTATTCCGATCCCAAATATAAGACCATTTAATTTATTTTTGACTGCGAACTTTAGGGAATCCTTAATCCTGTTTGCAATAGAAAGCTGGATAACACTATTTAGACGGAAAATGCTAAAAAGAAAAAGAACAGTACCTCCAGTGAATAATGACAGAAATTCAAAGGACATGAGTCTCGCAACTATGAGATCTTACTTCCCACCTCTACGTTTTTGTCGATAGTCAGTAGTACTACTTCATTTGTCTTTTTGTCAACTGCGGCAAGGAGCATTCCTCTAGAAAGGATTCCTTTTATTTTTCTTGGTTCAAGATTCGCAATCACTACGATTTTTTTTCCTATAAGTTCCTCTTTTTTATAGTAAGGTTTTATGCCAGCAACGATTATCCTCTCCTCTCCGATGTCAACAGTGATTTTGTACAGTCTTTCTGCTCCCTCAATTTCCTCGCAATTTTTTATCTGACCGACCCTCAAGTCTAATCTTTGAAAATCTTCAAATTTGACGATATCCATATTTCCTCCTTTTTGCAGGATGAAAAGTATTATTACAGATTTTTTTATAATTTTTGAGCAAAATTTCTTTGACAATCGTGAACCCGTCTTTTATATTAAAATTCCAAAATTTAATAAAAAACGGGAGGGGACATGAATCAGGATTTCGTCCAAAAAATGGCTGATTTAAAAGAAGAGGAAGTACTTGAGATGACAAAAGCAGAGATCGAAAAAGGGACAGATCCTTTCGTCATTCTCGATTCTGCGCGTGCCGCTATGGAGATCGTAGGAAAAAGATTTGAAAGTGGTGAATACTTCCTCCCCGACCTTATAATGGCAGGCGAGATATTAAGGGGCGTCTCAGAGATAGTAAAACCCCATATAAAGTACGAAAGTGGAAAAGAAAAGATGGGTAAAGTTGTGATTGCCACCGTGGAAGGTGATATTCATGACATAGGAAAAGATATAGTGGTATTCATGCTAGATGTAAATGGTTATGAAGTTTATGATCTTGGAGTGGATGTTCCAGCGTCTGTTATTGTGGACAAGATAAAAGAGGTGAAACCCCAGGTTGTAGGACTGAGTGGTTTTCTAACGCTCGCATTTGACGCCATGAAGAAAACAGTAGAAGAGATAAAGAAGGCAGGCTTAAGAGATAGCGTGAAAATAATGATAGGCGGCGGACAGATAGACGAGAAAGTCAGAGAATACGTAGGGGCGGACGCCTATGGAAAAGATGCAGTTGCAGCGGTAAATCTCTGTAGAAAATGGATATGAGGTAGGAACATGGAAACGAAAGTTATAAGTCCAAAAGGGAAAGAGGTAAAAATAGGGGATTCTTATCCTACTGTTATCATCGGTGAAAGAATAAATCCTTTCGGGAAATCAGGGATCAAAGAGGCGCTGGAAAGAAAAGATATTGAACCCATATTGAAGATAGCGGAGGAGCAAATATCGGAAGGTGCTGACATTCTAAACGTAAATGTAGCTGCATTTGGTGTGGATGAAGCTGAACTTTTACCGTTCGTGGTTGAAAACTTAGCGAAAAGATTTGACGTCCCCCTTTGTTTAGAGAGTAGAAATAAGGAGGCGCTAAGAAGGACCCTTGACATAGGCTTGGGAAAGCCAATTATAAATTCAGTCTCTGGCGAGTTCCATGTAATGGAGTCCCTCTTTCCGCTGGCCAAAGAGTACAACGCAGTATTCGTAATTATCGCATCAGATGGCAAAGGGATTCCAAAAGAACCGGAAAGAAGGATCTCTATAGTGGGAAATATCTTAGAGGAGGCAAGTAAGTACGGTATAAAGAAAGAAGACATAATAGTTGACTCTATCGTTGAATCAATCGCCTTGAGCACAAAGGCTGCGGAAAACACGTTTAAAACTATGAGGGCAATAAAATCTCAATGGGATCTCAACCTCATTCTTGGAGCAAGTAATATCTCTTTTGGTTTACCTATGAGAAATTTTATAAATGTAGTTTTTCTCTCTGCCGCGGTTCTAAATGGCCTTACCTGTGTAATAACAAATGCGAAAATTTTAAAACCTTACATAATGGCAGCAGATTTAATTGCAGGGAAAGACAACCTGGCAAGAAGATACACCTCATACATGAAAAGCCTAAAGACAAAATAATGGAAACTCCAAAGAGGGAAATTGTCAGGAAGGCACTTCGTCCTGGCAGTATCCCTCTCACTCGTTTACCTAAAGGGGAGCTCTTCATTTACGAGTCATTTATGGATCGTTTTTTAACTGGGAATTTGGACTTTCTTCAAAAACTTACAGAAATTTCTTATCTTTTAGATTTAGACATGGTAGCTATCCCGTACGAAAAATTGCAGTCGCTAAAAAAGGGGTCATTTAGCTTTATCTCCGCGTTTTTCGTGGTTGTAAATATCCAAGGAATTTTTTCCACGTGGCTTAAACACTTTGGTTTTATTGAGACTCTTAGAATTATAGCAAGAGATTCAGAAAAGCTTTACTCTTTATCAGAAAGATACACGCAAGAGGTGCTTAAATGCCTCTCTGTGATAAAGGAATACGGATTTGATGGCATAGCTATAGTAGACGACGTAGCAGGAACCACCGGGCCATTTTTTTCTAAACGTATATTTGATAAACTTTTTAGACCTTTTCTACTAAAAATAATAGAAAAGGCAAAATCGCAAGATTTGTACGTATTTTTTCACTCTGACGGGTATGTGGAAGAACTCCTTAACGACATTGTCCTATGTGGTGTAGACTGCTTATATACATGGGATCCTGTAGCAAAAATGGATGTATACCGAGTAAAAAACCTTTTAAGTGGTAATGTATCTTTCATGGGGACAATAGATTTAATGGGTTCGGATAAAAAAAAGATAGAACTTGAGATAGAAAGGGCAGAAAAAGAATTCTCAAAAGGAGGTCTCATTCTTGGGTCCTCTTGTGGACTATCGGAAGATATCCCTGTCGAAAAACTTGCGATACTTTACCCTAAGATACTCAATAATATGAAATGAAAAAAATAACTATAAATCTTTTCCCATTTGGGAAAAAAATCCACATAAAGAGTGGCAGCAATCTTTTGGAGGCCTTAAGGGGAGCCAATATCCCTATTGCTTCATACTGCGGTGGTCAAGGAATATGCGGTAAATGCAAGGTTAGGATATTAGAAAACGGGAGAACTTCAAAAATCACCGAGGAAGAAGAAAGATTGATCCCTGAAAAGGAGTTGAAATCCGGTCATAGACTTTCTTGTAAGGTAAGTTTATTCAAAGACGCGAGTATCTTTGTACCATTAGAAAGTTTGCAACAGGAAACGATTAAAGGAAAGGAAACTTTAGAGGTGAAACTACCTCTTTTTCCTGCTGTTAAATGTTATAAGCTCAGTCTTCCTTTACCATCCTTGGATGACATGAGATCTGATTTAGAAAGGGTTAATGACGGGCTTAAATTTTTTCACGGAGTGGCTGTAAACTCGATAGATCCTTTATGTATGTCTTATGCTTCCAAATTCCTAAGAGAAAAAGGCTGGAATGTAAATGTGTACGTGTGGATGGATAAAGAAATCATTGGTTTCAAACCCAAAGATAACGATGAAATGTACGGGTTGGCAATTGACATCGGGACAACGACAATAGGAATGTACATGGTAGACTTAAAACAAGGAGAAGTGGTAACTTCTGGATCTATATTGAATCCACAGGTTAAGTTTGGTGAAGATGTGATAACCAGACTAAACTACATATTGAAAAAGGGAAAGAAAGGCCTGAGGGAGCTGAATAAAGTGCTTATAGATGGTCTTAATGGACTCATACGAAAGCTCACCAGTGAAAGTAATGTCTCTCGGGACGAAATACTAGACGTTGTTGCCGTCGGAAACACAGTAATGCACCATACATTTCTCAATATCTATCCTCTGTCTTTGGGGTCTTCTCCTTTTGTGCCACACCTTGCCAATTCTTTTTATATTAAGGCTAGAGAGTTAGGTCTTGAGGTAGCTAAAACTGCCTATGTACATACGCTTCCCATTGAAGCGGGATTCGTTGGCGCGGATAATGTTGCTGTAATTCTTTCGCTTTTACCCCATCTTGTGAACGGACCATACTTAATAGTGGACATTGGGACAAACGGAGAGATCGTTTTTGGAAATATCAATAGATTGCTTTCTGCTTCCTGTGCCACCGGGCCAGCATTTGAAGGGGCAAATATAAAACACGGTATGAGAGCACACTTGGGAGCAATAGAAAAGGTAAAGATAGATAAGAAGACACTAGATGTAACATACAAAGTCATAGGAAATATGAAACCAAGGGGTATATGTGGTTCGGGCATCATAGATGCCATAAGCGAGCTCTTCACAAGTGGGTTAGTAGATAGCTCAGGAAGATTCATTGAAAACAAATCTTGCGAGAGATTAAAAAAGAATGGAGACTCCTATGAATTTGTATTAGCATGGAGCAACGAAACCGCCACAAAAAAAGAAATAACCATAACTCAAAGGGACATAAGATCTGTTCAGCTCGCAAAAGCTGCAATCTACGCGGGCTCAAAGATACTGATAAACAGATACGGAGATAAAAAACCAGAAACAATTTACTTAGCAGGATCTTTTGGATCTCACATCAATATAAAGAATGCTTACATTTTGGGTATGTTTCCGTTTTCAGGCTTAAATAATATTATCTCAAAGGGTAATCTCGCAGGTATAGGTGCTTGTCTCGCCTTAGCGGACAGAAAAAAAAGAGAGGAGGCGGAGGAGTTCGCAAAAAAAGTTAAGTACGTGGAACTCTCCGCCACTTCAGAATTTCAAAAAGAGTTCTTGGATGCCTTGTACATCCCGCACAGATGCGATTCCTCTGAAGAACTGGAAAAAATACTAAAAGAAGATATCTCATAACGTTCCGTATTCTTTAGCCACTTCTATCATGGCACGGATGTTGTCCGGTTTACCCTCATCAAGCGAGCTTCCACTTGTCAAAACGAAGCCACCGTCTCTTCCGATTTTATCAATTAAATCCTTACAGTAAGTTTTGACCTCTTCAGGAGTGCCAGTATGTAAAAGTCCTGCAGGTATATTTCCTCCTATACATACTTTTCCCTTTAAAATTTCTCTAGCCTTTACCATGTCAGTTCTATCAAAGTGGCAAAAACATGCCTTTTCCGGCAGGTCTTTCAAGTACTCAAGTCTTGTGTTGTACGCACCTTCCACAAATAGATAAGGCACACAACCTTCCTGTACGAGTCCACATACGGTCTCAAGTAAGGATGGCCAATAGAATTTTCTAAATTGTTCATCAGACATAAATCCATCTGCACCCTTGTGCAGAGGAATGAAGACAAAAGGTACACCCGTTGCGTTTACACCACGTACACCTTGTTCAATTGCCAAAGGAGTTAATCTTTCCACAGCTTTAAGTATAAGGTCGGGTTTTCTGTAAAGATCTATCATTATTTTTCTTGTTCCTCTCAATGTATCTCCTAGAATGTCAAAAGGTGCTTTGGTAGTCCCTCCTACAACAGATGGATACCCCATGCTAATAATCTCTATACTGCATGATCTCATCTTTTGGATCCATTCGAGAGCTAACTTTCCCGCTTCTATGAGTCTTTTGAGCCCCTCTTCCACTTGTGGGCTTGAGAAGGGAATGAAATGGGGCGAAACTATTACTATCTCCCATAGATCAGTAAAGGGTGGAATATCCTTTAATCCTTCAAAGGCCCCAAACATCCTAGGCAAAAGTTTGCGAATCCAAAAATCTGAAGGATCATCTATCAATGCTTTATATTCGTCTTCCTTCATGTACTCTCCCTCAACGTACTGATACCCCACATTTTTAGAAACACCTTTACCTGGCCATCTGTATTGTTTGTAATCAAGAGTCTCTAAAACCCTTCCCGACCCAATTGACGTTGGAGTCAATGCATAATCCGGGTTATAATCCTTGTGAAATCTGATGTGCGCATCTACTATCTTTTCGTACTCATACATAGCATCATAAGGTGTTAACCCATAAAGGGATGCCACAAGGAAGGTTCCTCTTACAAGTACGGGCACTCTATCTGGAAGCTTGTCCATTTTTAAACAATCTATGAACCTTTGAGTGGCTGCTCTGTAGCGCTCTTCTGCCTCTTTACTTTTGAATTGGATGTGTTCTGCCATATGCCATTTTTTCAATCTTTCATCGAGTCTTTCCTCTTTTGACATAGAATTCCAATTTTTCTCCATAACTCACCTCTCCTGCTTAATTTTGTGTCCTATTCTAATTTTTCTACCTAAGACCGGTCAATAAATATTTTTACGTTAAGTGCTTTTTTGCTACTTCTGCTATAGACTGACAAAACTCTTCCACTTTTTTGCTATCAGGACCTTCGACCATTATCCTCAACAAGTTCTGTGTGCCAGAATATCTCACGAGTACTCTACCATCCTCTTTAAGCTCTTTTTTTACGCGCTCTATTTCACATGTGATTTCAGGAATCGTATTTAAGTCTTTTTTTTCTCTAACCTCTATACTTAACACTTTTTGTGGATAGACTTCCATTAACTTTGACAGTTCTGAGAGTCTTTTATTAGTCTTTAGCATGGTTGATACGACCTGGATCGCAGTAATTATTCCATCTCCGGTTGTATGGTAATCTAAAAATATAGTGTGTCCCGACTCTTCTCCTCCAAGTACTGCTCCAAGTCTTAACATGTCTTCAATTACATACCTGTCTCCCACTTGGGAAAGATGATACTCAATACCGTATCTTTTGCAGGCTTGACAAAAGCCGTAATTACTCATTACGGTTCCCACTATCAGGTCTGTTTTTAAGTCTATTCTCATCCTTTAACATCTTACCGCACAGGATCAACACGTGGTCCCCTGTTAAAACATTACCCAGTTCGTCTACAGCTATCAAACGATCCCCATCACCATCAAAAGCGAAACCACAATCTGCACCCATTTCTATTACTTTTTGACTTAAACCTTCAGGATAAAGTGATCCACACCCGTCGTTTATATTAAGTCCATTTGGTGAGTTATTTATGACTTTTATGTCCGCTCCTAGTTCAAAAAAAACCTCGGGAGCCACCTTATAAGTTGCTCCATTTGCAGTATCCAGAACAATTTTCATACCCTCCATGGAAAGCTCTTTGGGAAATGTATTCTTCAAAAAGACTATATATCTTCCATGGGCATCTTCCAATCTAAACGCTTGACCCATATCTTTTGGCTTTGGAAGCTTATCTAACAGCTTCCGATGCAAAACTAAATCTTCGATCTCTTCCTCTTCCCTGTCCGACAATTTAAGACCATCTTTACCGAATATTTTAATTCCGTTATCTTCGTATGGGTTGTGAGACGCAGAAACTACAATGCCAGCATCGGCCCTCATACTTTGGGTTATAAAGGCTATTCCAGGGGTGGGCAAAACACCAACCAAGTACGGATTTCCACCCATGGATGTGATCCCAGCCTCAAGGGAACTCTCGAGCATATAACCAGAAATCCTCGTATCTTTACCAATTATTATTCTTGTCCGGTGTCCTTCTCTTTTGAAAAGATAAGTAACCGCTTGGCCAACTAGAAAAGCGATCTCAGCATTTACTGGATATTTGTTAGCTTCTCCTCTTATCCCGTCTGTACCGAAAAGAACCCCCATTCTGGGACCTCCCTTTTGATGAATTAAAATTTAACCTTTGCCATAAAATTGAAAGAAGGCAGATGTTCTTGTACTTTTGAAAGATAATGCATCATAACCCCTTGAAGCCATAAAGTGCCAGTCCTTTTTACCTTTTCTGGCAATCTTTTTATGGTATCAATGTACGAAAAACCACTCTGGAGAAAAGAAATAACCTCTCTTTTAAATTCTTCCCTCAATGGTTGTGAATCATCATCAGTCGGATCTAAGTAATCTTCCAGCTTTGAAACACCGTCCTTTAACTCAAGCTCCTCTTTCTTTTCAGCTCGAAGATTTTCGGATAGCTGGCGTAACCTGGTCAATCTCTCTTTCAGAGCCAACTCAACTATCTCTAAAAGACCATTATAGATATATTCTCCAAACTCTTCTCTAAATACGAATTCTCTTCTTATATGACGATACCATTCTCTAAGTGCCACAAGATTCGAAAGATATATGAGGTTATTTGCAACTATCCTTCTCAGATCAGAATATGAATTTCTTTTGAATTCAATTACTTTTCCTGAATGTCCTTTACCGATTATAAGTTTATTCTCTTCAATGTAATCATTTCTAATTATTGAACCAGCTGCAATTACATTACCATATCCGACTCTTACAGGTCCCACAGCTCCTCCCTGTCCTCCCAAAAATATTGGAGGCTCACTAAGCATCACCCCTCTAGGTACATCACCGAAAAGAGATGGAGTTGCCTTATCTCCATGAGGAGTAAAGTTAAAATGCACATAGGAGCTTCCAACCTCACTATGATTTCTTCTCGACGTGCCTCCAGCAATTAGACAATCACAGAAATTTATGAGACTCCCAAGCGTCACAAACGGGAAAAGGATAGTGTGTTTAAGTCCGCAACAATGAGCACATGAGGCTTCTTCTTCAAAGATACAACCTTCTCTCACATGCGATCCATAACCAGCGACAGCTTTTTCTAAAAAAACAGAATTGAAAAAGAATCCACCTTTTAATTCAACTGATTTTCCAATTCGACAGTCAACTACTGTAACCGGACCCTCGGTTCCTAGTTTTGTATTGCTTGATATGACAGTTTTACTTCCGTATATCCTACAACCAGGATAAATGATGACGCCAGATGAAGATATCAAATCTATGTTAACTTCTTCCCCAATATCCACGCTAAATGGATTTAGGATTTTAACTCCTTTGCTAATAAGGCTTTTTATTTTCTCCAGCGAATGGCCCACAAACTCCATTTTTTTCAATCTACTTTCTTATGATCTCTCAACAATTTAGTAAATCTCTTGGTGTCGTCTTTTTTCACATTTTTTACAATCAAGATATCGATTGGTGTAACATCTCTGCCATAATATGCCTTGTTTAAATCCTTTCTAACTTTGATAATTCCGCCTTCCAGGGAAAAACCGCCGAAGAGTCCTTTAGATGTATAATAGGCTACTATATCTGCGCTCAAATTTGCAGTCTCCGCTTTGGCTCCCATTCCTACCGGACCCACAGCAATACCTACATCAACTCCAAGTTTCAAACTATTTGTAAGCATATTAGTTACACCCCTTTCCGTCATGAAAAGGAGAAGAAGTTCGGAACTATTTCCTCCTGCCTGAAGACCGAAACTTATCCCGCCTAAAGTATAAAAAACCGGACCAGTAAACGACCTTTCTTTTTCATCCCAGACCAGAAAAATACCATTTCCTCCTGAGAGCCCGAAGATAAACGCACCTTTTAGCATCTGTGGACAAACAAAAATACCTTTAGAGTCTCTTACTAGCTTTATGAAATACTCTTCCCTTCTTTCCTTGATAAACCTTTCAAATGCAAGAGCTGACATATCCACTAATCTTTGAGCCTCGTACGCTTCCTCGGCCCGACCCTCATAAAAGCATAAAACCGACCAGATAGAAATTAGAAAACACAAAAAATATCTCATCACAAGGAAATCATATAAAATCAGTCCATAGCTGTCAATAATGCGGCCTACCTCTTAAGAACTTGGCAGTAAGTTTTAAGAAAAGTTAAAATAGAATAAAATAATGAGGAGAGCACAACATGAAGATCGTAGTTGGATTGAGTGGTGGGTTTGACTCATTTATGGCGTGTTACATCCTCGTTACGAAGGGTCACGACGTCACAGGTGTTACCATGAAATTGTGGGATGGAGATTTATCTTGTAAAACAAAGAAAAATGCTTGCTATGGTCCGGATGAGGAAGACATAGAACACGCGAAAAAAATCACAGAAATGCTCTCTATACCTCACCATGTAATCGATCTAAGTAAGGAATACAAAGAATATGTGTTGAGATACTTCATCATGGAATACGCATCTGGAAAAACTCCAAACCCTTGTGTGGTGTGTAATTCAAAGATAAAGTTCGGGTTTCTTTTAGAAAGAATCAGATCTCTGGGTATCCATTTTGACTATTTTGCTACCGGGCACTATGCTAGAATTGAATACGATTCAGAAAAAGGTAGATATTTACTAAAAAGAGGACTGGATATTCACAAAGATCAATCCTATTTCCTTTACAGACTTACTCAGGATCAACTCAAACAAATCCTCTTTCCACTGGGTCGCTTCTGTAAGAAAGAGTTAAAAACATTGGCAATGGCAAAGGGTTTTCACGATATAGCTAAAAGGCCCGAGAGTCAGGATTTTTTTTGTTCGGACTATTCCATCATCCTCAAGGACCAGGTAAAACCTGGCAATATTTTAGATCTGGACGGGAAAGTTATAGGTACACACAAAGGGATATGCCACTATACAATAGGCCAAAGAAGGTATCTCAATTTAGCAGGCCTGAAAGAACCGTTTTATGTGATCAAGATAAACGCAGAAAAAAATGAGATTGTTGCCGGACCTAAAAGATACCTTTTAAAAAGGTTTCTCCTGGCAAAAGATTTAAATTGGATCGTCCCAATAGAAGAAATAAAAGAAAAGAGACTGTATGCTCAGATTCGTTACAAAACAAAGCCTGCGGAATGTAAGGTTAGCCAAAGGGAAAACGGGGTTTTAGTTGAATTTCTTTCACCTCAAGAAGGAATTGCGCCTGGCCAATCTGTTGTCTTTTACGATGGGGACATACTTGTTGGGGGAGGCGTGATAGATTCTAATTCATCGTAGTATAAAACCGTGAGACGAATAAATGTTATAATAACTGATGAAATTGAATAGAAAAAAAAAGAGTTTAACTTACAAAACACCCAGGATATTAAATTCTTCATTATTTCTGCGTTTTCTTAACTTCTTAATTGCGAGGTTAAAAATAACTTTAAACTGTTATTACATTTATAAGGGTTTCATTGGGGAAGTAGCTTTAATTAACCAACGCGCAAAGAGACGAATGAGTTCCAGGAATATGGAAAAATGCTAAATGGTAATTATTGCTGGGGTCTTGAGTGAAACTTTATTGAGATGCTTATAGCCATGTTAGAGATGAAAAAAACAACCGATCGAAAAATGGATCATAGTAACCAAAGTGTTAGATCTTAAATGCCCTCTATTTATATCGTCCCTGCATGGCATATAGAAAAGTATAGCTTAGAGTTTCTTAAAGTAAGAATCGAAGAGGTTTTCAGAAAAAAAACGATCATATACGAGGACAAAAAAATAAACCTTGAAGCCATATATAGTCCTTCGAGAAAGCAGTACAATTCGTCGCAGTTTTTAATCCAACTTTTAAATAATCATCCTAAGGACGCTTTCAGGATCCTAGGAGTAACAGATGTAGATCTCTTTATACCAATTCTTACTTTTGTATTTGGAGAAGCTCAACTTAATGGTTTAGCCGGAGTAGTTTCGGTTCACAGACTTAATAACAAATTTTACGGTTTACCAGAAAACGAGGAACTTCTAAGAAAAAGACTTATAAAAGAAGCTATCCACGAATTGGGTCACACCTATGGACTTGTTCACTGTACCACTCCCGGATGTGTCATGAATTCTTCCACTTATGTGGAAGATATAGATAGAAAATCAGAATTTTTTTGTAGCTCATGTATTTCATTCATAAGGAGATAATTTTCCAGAATTTGTCACAATCTTACCTAAACTTGCATATTTATAAATGCCCGTCCAGAATTTTTTTTTGAAAGACCTTAACCACATAAATATATTGTTCTTGTTTACTTCCATCTCGAGAGATATAATTCATTTATACTCAATGAGAATCTTGTTGATTCAGCCAAAAAGTAACGCTATAGGATTCACGGACATGATACTTGCCGAACCTCTTGGACTTGAAACTTTAGCTGCAGGTATTGAAGACCATGATGTAAAAATAGTCGATCTAAGGTTGAAAAAAGGAATTGAATCTGAGTTATTACTTCTCAAACCCGAGATTTGCGGAATAAATCTTTCATACACAATTGATCATAATCAAGTAACAGAATTAGCGAAGAAGATAAAAAAGTTTTCGCCTGAAACCTTTGTTGTTGTGGGAGGACAACATGCATCTTTGAACGTTCATAGTCTCTCACCAAAGTATATCGATGCCATCGTGATTGGTGAGGGAGAAAAAACCCTTGTAGAATTGGTAGAAGCTTTGCTGGGACAGAGAGATCTTGAGGGAGTAAAAGGTCTTGCCATAAAAAAGGACGGAAAGTTCTTTTTGACCCAGACTAGAGAGCCTGAAGGCCAAATGGATACTCTGCCCTTACCAAAAAGGGACCTTTTAGAACGTAATTATTACCATTTGGGATTCCAGAAACCCCTTGCCCTTGTTGAAACTTCAAGGGGTTGTGTTCATCAATGTTCGTTTTGCTGTGTTTGGCAGTTCTACGGAAAGAAGGTTAGATCCAAATCTCCAGAAAGAGTCATCGAGGAGCTTGAAAAAGTGAAGGAACCTTATGTTCTTTTTGTAGATGATAACTTCCTAATGGATACAATTAGAGCAGAAAAAATAGCGTTAATGATCAGAGAATCACGCATAAAGAAGAAATACACTTTTCAGGCAAGAAGCGATACTATATCGAAACATGCTGACCTTCTAAAATTATGGAAGGAAGTGGGTTTAAAAGGCGTATTTATAGGTTTCGAAAAGATAGACGACGAGGAACTGGATGTTTTGAACAAAAAGACAAAGGTGAGATTTAATGATTTAGCGCTTTCCATATTGAAAGATTTAAAAATTGAGGTCTGGGCATCTTTCATAGTCGATCCTTCTTACGGTAGGGAGGATTTTAAAAGAATATGTGATTATGTTATTTCTCGTGGCATAAAAACACCCACGTTTTCAGTTCTTACTCCCCTTCCTGGAACCAAACTTTATGAAGAACTGAAAGAAAAGATAATAAGCTTCGATTTTGATCTTTTCGACATAGCTCATTCGGTTCTCCCCACAAGGCTACCCCTCGAGGAATTCTACAAAGAATTCTGCGGGCTTTATCGACTCCCTTACTCTAGTCTAAAGCTCGTGTGGGAAGGAATCTGTGCTTATATTACGCGTGACTTTAAACTCTCTCAACTTATGAAAATGCTATATTCTGCTAAAAAACTCTCAGATTATCGGTACTACATGGAAGGACACAAAAGCATGGAAAAAAAACTTAGTCCCTTATTTTTTTACGAATTCTGATTTGATTTATAAGAACAGGTGCAAAAAAAATCAGGGCGAGAACATCAGTTTTGAGGCGTGGTTCTATGAGAGATACGGAGCTTGCAAATATCAAAAACCGTTCCCAACTGCTAAGGTTAGTTATAAACCATCCTATTGTAGAACAGGCAAGAAGAGATGTTCCAACAAAAGCTGTGAGTGCAATCCAGAGTATCTCATATATTTTACCTTGCATAAGGAGAGAAGGGTTGAAAACAAACATATAAGGAATGATAAATGCTGCAAGCCCTATCCTACATGCTGTCCATCCTGTCGTCATTGGATCGCTTTTTGCTATACCGGCTGCTGCATAT